>JAZTWG010000042.1:0-206456 GCA_045635745.1 Victivallaceae bacterium | reverse complement strand
CCGGCAGATAAACTTGCCGCATTGGAAAAACGTCTTTACGATCGCCATGGAGCTGCGGTGGAAAAAGCGCGCGTACTGTTGCGGACCAGCACCAAACATACAGTAAAAACTGATGTTGCCAAGATATTGAATGATGCCTTTAAGGAAAACTTCAAAGATCTGCAATCGAGCGTTAAGTAAGAAAACTATTGGGATGTAAATGTTTATGAAAAAAATTTTTATTCTGTTATTTTTGCCGGTAATGGCATGCATGGGCGCTGAAAAGTCAGCTCCTGAATGGAAAGGTCTTTTCGGCGAGATGAAAACAATTGCCATTTGCGCTCCCGGTATGCCCGCAAAAACCGCCCAGGTGGATAAAGCATTAAAACTGCTTGCGGAGGCAGGATATAAGGTGAAAGTTATGCCTAATGCCCGGAAAAATGAAAATACCGGTAAACTGGTAAGTGCAGAATTGCGGGCAGCAGATTTTCTTCGGGCATATCTTGATAGCGATGTTGATGCAATCTGGTGCGTGCGCGGCGGTAGAGGCTCAATGGAAGTTGCAAAGTTATTGGATTGGGAAAAACTCCGTACCCGGAAAATTCCGGTGATTGGCTTCAGCGATATAACTTCACTTCAGAGTGTGATGCAGAAGAATAACGTCGGACATGTTTTTTCCGGCCCATCGCTTAGCCAGATGCTCAAGTGCGATGCTGAATCCATTGCATGGTTTTCACGCGCAATATCCGGCCGTAAGCAAAACGCAATTCAGCTTAAAGTTCTCCGCGGCAAAGCGTGCAGCGGTTATCCGGCGGGCGGTCACCTTACATTGTATCAGCGGGCGTTCTGCTCCGGCAATGCTCCATCGACCGCAGGCAGAATAGTTTTTCTGGAAACGCCAAACAATCCGCAGAAGTTGGCAGCCAACGAATTGGAGCTTTTGCGGAAAAGCGGCTGTTTTGATAAATGTTCCGGCGTGGTTTTCGGTAATGTCAAAGGTAAAAAAAGCGCAATAGATAAAATCATCCGGGAGTTTGCTGCCAAGGTAACGTGCCCGGTATATTATGATTTGCCATATGGGCACCAGGAGAATAATTACCTGATTGATTTTGAGCGTGAAGTTTCAATATCGGATAATGGTTTGCTGCAAGTAAAATAAAATTCCAGCCAGGGGATGGATAAAAAAATATAAAGCAGCAGGAATTGTGTTTTTACAGATAAACGAATATCGCGGCTTAAAACGATTAAAAAATAAAAGTGATGATATTTGATGGAATATGATCGGGTAACAACAGGAGTTGCTCGCCGCAATTTCACTCTTATAGAGTTGTTGACAGTCATAGCAATAATTGCTGTATTGGCTGCTATGTTGCTGCCGGCATTATCATCCGCCCGCGAATCAGCAAAAATGACTGCCTGTATTGGAAATATGAAACAGCTGGGGCTGGCGTTTTGTCAGTATATTCAGGAAAATAATGAGTATGTGCCGAACAGTTCCGGCTATAAAAGCAGTAACGCCAAAGGCAACAGCACCATTCAGGGTCCATCATACTGGAGCCGCGGATTTTTCAATTACAAAACAACGTTTCGCAATTATTTCTGGCACACCCAAATCGTCTGGTATATGGACGAAGTTGTAAATGCTATGAGCTGTCCGGCTATTCCGCAAGTGGAAAATGCTAACAATAAAGATACTGATCTGATGGGTTCCAATTATGCTTACAATGGGCAGTTGTGCAGTCCGGGGCCAAATTATGGAGGCGAACACGGACATGTTATCGGAGAAATCGAAGCCCCCTCTGATACCGGTGTCTTTTCTGAAATGAACTTTGTTTCGGGACATAATTTCTTTATAAAGCCCTCGTGCAGCCGTGATTATAAAGATGGTTACAAAGCGATGAATAACGCGCATAAAAACGGTAAGATCGGTAATGTGGTATCTGCCGATGGTGCTGTAAACACCCGTAAAATGGTTGAAAGTGTTACAGATGATAATATTGATTGGGTAAAAAGATTTTACGATATAAAAAAGGAGGATTGATCTTTATTGATCAGCTGATTGCGGGGCAGGGGGATAGGGGTAGATTTTGCCGGCCCGGGTGAGCGGATAACGGCATAAATCGCTAATGCCGCCACCTTGTGTAAGTGTTTTATGAACAGGGAACTGTTTTTTATTGAAAGGATTTTTATAATGAAAAAAGAACTCGCAATAATTTGTGGTTCGGTTGCAATTTGCTGCAGCGCAGCGCCGCAGCCGGCAGTGGCATTCCGGTTTGATGACAATCATACCGTCCGGATTTGGGAAACTCTGGCAAGCGTATTCCGCAAGCACGATGCACGGTTCAGTGCTTCGATCATTCCCTATTGGAATAATGACATCAAGAAAAGTGATTGGTGTCAAAAGATCTGTCAGTTGGAGAGCGAAGGTTTTGAAATCATGGACCATACTCCGCAGCACACCACCATTACTGTAACGTTGCCCAAAGATGATCCACGGCTGGAAAAATTGAAAACAGCTCCATTTGTAGATCATATCAATAATGGCAAAGTCTGCTTGAAGTATTCTCCTTCCATCAGTAAGTACAGTGAACCTTTTACGGTCAAGATCTTTGACAGGAACAAAGTTTCCAGTACCAGCAAGATGGCCCGCCGTATGAATCTGGAAATCGATGGCAAACACTATTATCTTGCGCCCACTGCTAAACAGGATGTTTTTCAACTGCTGACCATCTGGAATGAAAACAATGTGAATTTACCGGATGGCGAAAAATCTGCCCGCCGCTGTCTGGGGGAAAGGTTTGAGCTTACCGACGGCGGATATGATTTTCTTATCGAGTGCTCGCAGGATGGTTTCCGCCGGATAGGACTGAAAAAGATGCCGCAGGTCTGGATTCAGCCGGGAGGATATTATCCGCATCTGGGATTTGAAAAATTGTCGGCGGCTTTGCGTAAGCACAATTATCTTTCGGCATCCTGCGCGCAGAATATTTCCATGAAAGGTTTTGCCGATCCGGATTTTGAAAACAGCCGGTTTTCCATGCGCTGGGGGGATTTCAATCTGGAAAAACTCTCGCTGGATATTCCCAAAACCCGTATTGCAAATAACGTTGCTCTCCGCAAGGTTTCCATCTGTTCCAGCCATGTATCGCCGGAACGCAAATTCGGCAAACTCAAAGAATATGCTGCCGTGTATGACCAACTGCTGCCGTGGCTAAAGCAAAACAATATCAAAGTCATGACCCAGAGCGAACTTGCCGTACATTTGCGCGATACAAAAATCGATCCCAATGAAAATGTTATGCCGTCGCTGGCAAATGATATTGACGGCAACAACTTGCCTGACGGCTATTATCTCAGCCGTGGCAGCAAGTGGGATAAAGCCGGTAAGTCCGTGGTACTTAAAGGCAAAGGTGCGTTGCTGAAAGTTACCGAGTTGTGCGGTCTGCCCCGCGGCAAAGTTAAGCTGCAGCTCGAAAATAAGGGCAGTTTCTCCGGTAATGTAAGTGTGCAGCTGATCGATTCGCAGAAGAAGCCTTGTGCTCCCCCGACCGTATTGAGCTTGAACGGAAAAAATGTGGATTGGAAGAAATATGAAATGCAGCTCAATATTCCTGCTGATTGTGCGGCATTGAACTTGGTTATTCAATCCAATCAGCCGGCGAATTGCAATTTCCGCAACTTCGATTTGCGCGGGTTTTAAGCTGCAGTCAAGCTGATGATATTCTTTGCGGGGTGTTGCAAAACCTCAAAACGTTTTGCAGTACCCCCGATTTTATCTTGCTGTTACCAAATCAGTGATTCCAGCGGGCCCTGAATTCTCTGGGGCTCATGGCTCGTTTTTTGTGGAATATTCTTGAAAAATAAAATTGATCTTTGAATCCGGCGGCTTCGGCGCATTCCCGGATCGAAGCACACGGGTGCTTTTTCCAATACTCTTCGGCGGCGCAAAGCCGTCTTTCGATCAGAAGATCCTTGAAACAGGTGTGGTATTTATTACGCAGAAACTGTGCCACGCTGGATATGCTTTTATCAAGCATTTTTGCCACATCGGTCAAATAAACATCTTCCTGATAATGTTCATCTATATATTTATCGATAGCTGATTTCAAAGGATCCGGCCTGAACACCGCCAATTCACGCGCGGCAATATAGTCTATAAGCATCTGCAGTGTGCCGATAAGCGATTCCAGCCGGTCTTCAGCGATTTTAGGCAGCTGTGCGAACCTGGCTTCCAACTCCTGACGCTGTTCAGGTGTTTTGCAGCAGGCCAGCGCGCAGGGCGGAACCTGATCGCCGGTACGGAACTGACCTACCATCAGAAAACCTGCCAGACGGTTGCCTATAACCACCGGTGCAATGATTTCGCGCAATCCGGCATGGCACACATAGGATAACGGCTGACAGGTTGAAGTTACCTTTTCGCGCATAGCCTGATCGATATCCTGACATTGTTCAAGATGGCCAAGGTCATTCTGGATGAATTTGCAATAAGCGGTATTGGGCATTTCCTGACCGCGGCGTATCGGCAGGCCGAAGCGGGAAAAAAATGTGACCCGCAAATCCAGTATTCCTGCAAAATGATCGAGCAGTTTCTGAACATCATCGTTCAGAAACAGTTCCAGTATATTATGTTTATCCATATTTCCCATTGTAAAAAATGTTGTAATGCAAAAATTAAAAAACTGCAGAAATTTTTTCCGTTACTACTATTAAAATAACAGTTTGTGTGGAAAAATCCAGTTTTTTTACAGAAAAACCCATTTTTTTATAGAAAGAAATACCGAATGTGGAAAAAAACGTATGCTGTAAGCGGTCGCGGCGTATAATAAGAGGTATTTGGTATAGAAAAAAACTGACTGGAAAAACAGATAAAATTTTCCAGCCAGTTATTGGAGTCAAAGTTATTCAGGCTTTTATTATTTGAAGTCGCGGTATTGCCACTTCATCTTGCAGTAAATAATTACCGTTATAACCAGAATTATTGCCAGCACATAGAATGGCATCCGCGCAGTACTTGCATCGGCGATCAAACCGGCAGCGATCGGCGCAAAGACCGAGGTGCCGCCCACGATCGTTTCGTTGCCGGCGGCGTATCGTGCGCTTTTGGTATAATTGGCTAAT
The DNA here is from genome assembly GCA_045635745.1 of Victivallaceae bacterium. Classification (GTDB taxonomy): domain Bacteria; phylum Verrucomicrobiota; class Lentisphaeria; order Victivallales; family Victivallaceae; genus SIG78. Next base: position 201,356 of record JAZTWG010000042.1, on the reverse strand, counting down.
GCATGATAGGTCATGTTAAAGCAGTAGATACCCGAAAAACAGCCCAACAACACCGCTCCGAGCAAATACATTGCTCCGGATGCGGAAAAGGCGAACAGCAGCAATGCTGCGATCGCTCCGCAAGCGGTAACAGCTCCGCCCCAGGGCCGGAACGGAAAACTGCGTACTTTACAGCACGCCAGCGCAGCAAAAGCCTGCACAATGCTTACCAATGCCAGAATCAAACCCTGAGTGGAGGTTGGCAAATTGATGACTTTTGTGGCGTAGTCCGGCAGATAGACCCGGATTGCCGCTATCGAAAGATATCCTCCGATGGCCAACACCCAAGTAGCTTTCATTAAATCAGGCAGTTGGATATTTTCATTTGCAACACTTTGGCCGGCAGGGGCAAGCGTTTCCTCTTTCAGGCGCCCCGCGATGAATTTCTGCATGAAAATCAGACTTATCAGCACAAGGGCAACAATGGCAATGGTGATCATGTAACAGTATTTCCAACCGTTGACCGGATCGAATGCCCCCCAGACCATAGCGGCGATCATCGGTCCGCACCCCTGTCCGAAGCTCCACGAAAAAGTGTAAGTCGCGGCGCTGCGGGCAAATGTTTCGGGCGATATTTCCACTTTTTCAAACAGCTTTACGATTACCTGAAACGGTGTAAAAAAGAGCCCGGTACCCAGTCCGCTGCCGATCAGATAAAAGTATTGCAGTTTTACCGAAGGCGTTACCAGCAGCCCGATCATGGAGCCGAGCAGTATGAACTGGCTGATCACAATAATCCTGACCGCATTGTTTTTAGTGGCAAATTTGCCGATAATAAACGAACTTACTGCGTATACCAGCGCCCACATCGGCATGGTGGCGGTTACTGCCAGCGAAGATAATCCGGCATCCGCCATGCGTTTGGCTGTGATAAAGAAAAACAGCCCCATTACCACATTGAGCAATCCGGGCAGCAGATAAAATAAATATTTCATGTTTTTTCCTGAATAATGCAAAAATACAGTCAAAAAAATCCGGATATCCTGCTGGAAAGATATCCGGATTTAAGCACTTATTATCAGAATTCGATCTGAAATGCCAGCTTGGCGTTGATCACGCTCTGGATACGTTCGATCAGAAGTTCCGGCACCGCCACGTTGGTCTTGAAGACTGCCAGCGAGTTGCCGCTCTTGAGGCACTGCGGGGCGCGCAGATCGATAATGTTGATGTTCTTTTCGCCCAACATACTGGCGATTTTGCCGATTACACCGGGTTCGTCGGTATATTCAACAAACAGAACATTACCGGCGGGTTCCAGATAGAGTTTGTCAAAGTTATTGACGCGCGAGATCATCATGTTGCTTTCGGTAATAGTACCGCGCACACTGACCTGTTTGAGTTCATCGCCGCCGGCAACAAGGTCGATGGTCATGGATTCACCATACTGCTTGTTGGTATCAACTTCGCGGTTGATCAGTTTTACACCGCGGCTTTCCAGAATTTTTTCCGCCGCTGCGGGGGCCGGGAGGTCTTCGCAGGAAGCCGTGCAGATTGCCGCTTCGATGGGGGCGGTCATATATTTGGCATACTGGGCCAGCTTGCCGTAGAAGCTCGTTTCGATACGGGCGGGCTGCTGACCGGCAAGATATTTGTGAGCCACCAGAGTCAGCGCGTAAGCCAGTTTCTGGTACTGCGGATCCAAGCCATCGGGAAGTTCCTTGTTGACAACCCAGGTGGTGATACCCTGTTCAAAGTAGGCAATGGTCTGCTCGGCAGAACGCTTGGCAGCCACAAAGTTGGCTTCGTGGGTATTAGCCCCGATGTGCGGCAGCATGAGGTCAGCCACATCGGCAATGCTCTTTTCGCCGGCTTCATCTTTGGGATAAACGTCGTTGCAGTAGATAAGCTTTTTGGTCGCTTTGGCAGCACGCAGATCGGCTTCGTTGATGATTCCGGCACGGGCGCAGTTGATGAGCATGGCACCGGGCTTCATCATTTCAAACAAACGGCCGTTGATCATACCGCGGGTTTCGTCATTTTCGGGTATGTGCAGCGAAATGTAATCGCTTTCGGCAAAGATTCGGTCGATGGTGGTGAGTTCCACACCCAGCTCTTTGGCGCGTTCGGCGTTGAGCATGGGGTCGAAACCGAGAACATTGACTTCAAAACCGGCAAGGCGCTTGACCAGCAGCTGACCGATATGTCCCAAACCGAGGATACCAACGGTTTTGCCGGTGACTTCGGTACCCATAAACTTTTTCTTTTCCCACAAACCGGCGCGGGTGGAAATATCACCGGCAACCACATGGCGGCTGGCGGCCAGCATCATGGCTACAACTTCTTCTGCAACGCCGTTGCTGTTGGCGCCGGGAGTGTTCATGACGTCAACATGTTTTTTGCGGGCATACTTGGTGTCGATAGTATTGAACCCGGCACCGGCACGGACCACCAGTTTCAGGTTGGGCAGAGCATCAATTTCTGCGGGGGTGATTTTTTCGCTGCGGACAATCAGTACTTCTGCATCGCTGTTGGCGGCGATCAGATCGGCAAGCGGAGTATCCGCATCCTGTACAACGTTGTAATTTTTGGCGGTCAGCAGTTCAGCGGCCACCTTGTCGAGTTTGGTTGGAATCAAAACCTTTTTCATAATCTCTTGCTTAATCCTTATTGGTTGAAAAATTAAAAAATACTGTCTTTAATTTACCACAATATTGTTTATTTGCAAGAGTTAGAGAAAAAAATATCTCACTTTTTATATTATAACGCTTTCTGCATTATGTAGTCATCCATAAAAAATCCGCTTCCGATGGGGGTGCTTACTGCCGCTGTGGTGGTAAATCCGTTGCGTTTATAGGCTTTTATGGCGCGTTCGTTGTGCTTGTTGACTGTCAACAGTATGGCATCAAAGCCGAGTTTTTTGCATTGCTCTTGTGCATGGTCGAGCATTTGCTGGCCGATTCCAAGGCTGTGAAATCCCGGCAGGAGATAGACTTTGTGCAGTTTGGCCATACCCTGTTCTTGGGGATAAGCGCTGTAGGATATGTAACCGGAAGGTTCGCCATTGATACGGATTATTTCAAAATGTACTCCATTGGCAAGTTCTACGGCCAGAACTCCGGGGGCATACATCATATTCATCATGTATTCGATCTGTTCTGATGAGAGTATGTTGGCAAATGTTTGCGGCCAGACCTGAAATGCCACTTTGCGGAGAATTTCCAAATCTTCAACGGTAAAAAGTTCTTCAAACTCTATTTGCATAAAACACCCCGTTTTTTTCTGTTATTTTCAGTAAATAATAGCACAAGAGTATTGCATTTGCAAACTTTTATGCTAATTTATACCAATGTTATGTTCAATGAAAGGCTTTATTTATGGCGGAAAACCGTGTTGCCGTGGTGGCGATAATCGTGGAGGATATGAATGCTGCGACCGAAGTCAACGCCATACTGCATGAATTCGGCGAATATGTCATCGGGCGGATGGGGCTGCCTTACCGGGAGCGCAAGATCAGCATAATCAATATTGTGCTGGATGCGCCTGTGGATAAGATCAATACCATTGCCGGAAAACTGGGCAGACTCAATGGCGTGACGGCCAAAGCTGTTTGTTCGGCAGTTTGAAAATAGTATAATAAAAGTTGTCCTGACGCTGAAAACCTCTGTTTGTACAGAGCTTTTAGGCAGAAGCATGATGAATAAAAAGTCGATATATACTTATTGACCGTATTGCTGTCTATTGTCAGGAATACGGTCTTTTTTGTTGGTGTGGAAAATGGATTGCCGCAATTTGATTGAAAAACTTGATGCTGAAAAACAGCTCGCTTTTACCGAGTGGGTAACGCTTTTGAATTCCTATTCGGAGTGCGATCGGTTGTTTGCTGCGGAAAAAGCCCGTACTATAACGCAAAAGCACTACGGACGCAAGGTGTTTATCCGCGGTATTGTGGAATTTTCCAATATCTGCGGAAATGATTGTTTTTATTGCGGCATCCGCAAAAGCAACAAACTTGTCAGGCGTTACAATATGAGCGATGAGCTTATTGTTGAGTGCTGCCGTTCCGGCTGGCAGAACAATATAAAAACTTTTGTGCTGCAAAGCGGCGAAGCGGCGAAACTCAATACTCAAAGAATCGGCGGATTGGTGCGTAAACTCAAAAGTGAATTTCCCGGCTGTGCGGTAACTCTTTCGCTGGGTGAATTGAGTTTTGAGGAGTATGATTTTTTACGCCGCTCCGGTGCTGACCGTTATCTTTTGCGGCATGAAACCGCCGATGAAAATCACTACCGGAAAATGCACCCGGAATGTATGAGCCTGGCTGACCGCATGGAGTGTTTGTACAACTTGAAAAAACTGGGATTTCAGACCGGCTGCGGTATTATGACCGGTTCGCCTTTTCAAACTCCGGAAACGCTGGCAAAGGATATGATTTTTATGCATAAACTGCAGCCGGAAATGGTCGGAATCGGGCCTTTTGTGCCGCATAAAGACACCCCTTTTGCCAGTTATCCGGCAGGAAGAGTGGAACAAACACTCATGCTTTTGAGTTTGTGTCGCATTATGTTGGAAAAGGTTTTGCTGCCTGCAACCACTGCCCTGGGATCTCTGGTGCCGGGCGGACGAAAGCAGGGGATTCTTGCCGGCGGAAATGTGATAATGCCCAACCTTACGCCGCAGGATGTGCAGAAAGATTATCTTTTGTATAATACCAAAAGTGTTGCGGATAAACCGGTGGCGGATGCGGTGAAGTCTTTGAGTGAAGAATTGCAGTCCATCGGCTGTGCGTTTGAGTTCAGCCGGGGCGATTTGGGAGAAAAAGTATGTTGAAATTGGCTTTTTACGGCAAAGGTGGTATCGGAAAATCCACTACAGTGAGCAATATAGCCTGTGCTTTGGCTGAAAAAGGCTTGCAGGTAATGCAGATCGGCTGCGACCCCAAGGCGGATTCCACCATATCGCATCTGAATGGAGAACGCCCCACGGCGGTATTGGAGCTTATACGCAAATATAATGATGATTTTTCGTGGCAGGATATGGTCCGGTTCGGCGAAAAAAATATTGCCTGTGTGGAAGCCGGCGGACCGGTCCCCGGCATGGGGTGTGCCGGGCGCGGCATAATCAATGCACTGGAAAAGCTTGAAAGCAAAGGCGCATACGATGCCGTCAAACCCGATGTGGTGCTGTACGATGTGTTGGGCGATGTGGTGTGCGGCGGTTTTGCCATGCCCATGCGTAATGGCTATGCCGATAAAGTTTATATTATCACTTCCGGAGAAAATATGTCTGTTTACGCGGCGGCCAATATCGCTATGGCGGTAAAAAATTTTCAAAACCGCAACTATGCTGCTCTGGGTGGTTTTATCCTTAATTGCCGTGATGTAAAGGATGAAAAAAATAAAGTTCAGGCTCTGGCACAGGATTTTTCCAGTTCCATTGCCGGAATTATTCCCCGCTGCAGTCTGGCTGTTGAGGCCGAAGAAATGCACCGGAGCGTTTTGAGTGCGTTCCCTGAATCGGATATGGCCGGAGCTTATCGGCATTTGGCGGAAAAACTGTTGAATATGGAGTGATCGCACAATGCTTAAAAGCGTTGGAAGACAACTGGATATCGAATCTTTTGCTTTGCCCGTGGGCAAGGCAGAGTTTCCGCAACCGTTTATTGCAGAGCTGGAGTTCAACGCTCCGGCACGTGGAATGTGGAACATTGTGCATACGGGTATGCTCGTGCCGCAGTCGCACCAGATATTTGTTTGTGCACAGGGGTGTCTGCGCGGTGTGATATTGACCGCGGCAGAAATGAACGCTATGGACCGCATGAGTTTTGTTACGGTCACAGAACAGGACCTCTTTGATAACACGCTGGAAAGCAATGTGGTTGATGGCGTAAGTGCCGTGTTGAATGAAATGAGCACCCGCCCCCGCGCGGTATTGGTTTTTTTAAGCTGCATACAGCTTTTTGCCGGCTGCGATACCAATGCGGTGTACAGCGAATTGCGTGAGCGTTTTCCGGATGTGGATTTCATTGAGTGCCTGATGCACCCGACAATGCGGAAATCCGGCCTTACTCCGGATGCCTTTATGCGTAAACAGCTTTATGCACCATGGCGGGAAACAACATCCGTTAATGATTGCTGTGTAAATATCATCGGCAACGACCGTGTTACAGTTGACTCCTGCGAGCTTTTGACCGTGCTTGAAAAAAACGGTTTTACGGTTAAAGATATTGCCGCATGCAGAAACTACGATGAGTACCTTGCAATGGCAGAAAGTTTGTATAATATATCGTACTACCCTACGGCCATAGCGGCAAATGAATTTTTGTGCGGCCGTTTGAACCGGAAATTTCTGCATTTGCCTTTAAGTTACAGTCTGGAAGAAATTGCCGGAAATTATGCTGTTTTATGTGAAACTCTGAATATCAAAGCAGATTTTGAACCGGCAGAAGAAGCTGCTGAAAATGCTTTGCGTGAAGCCCGCAAAACAGTCGGCAATATGCCCATTGCCATTGATTATACTGCAACATTGCGTAATCTTTCGCTGGCCCGGCTGCTGCTGGATCATGGTTTTAATGTGCAAAGGATCTATACTGATGTGATCATTCCGGAAGAAAAGGCGGATTTTGAGTATCTGCAGCAAAAATATCCGGAGTTGATGATTTATCCTACCTTGCATCCGGCAATGCGTTTTGCGGTCAAGACACCCGGAGTCGGCGATGATTTTCTGGCCATCGGACAGAAGGCGGCTTGCTTTACCGGAACGCGTCATCTGGTGAATATTGTTTCCGGCGGCGGCTGGTACGGTTTTGACGGTATAACGCAAATGTGCAGAGCTATGATAGCTGCACAACAAAATTTGTGTGATACTGAAAAAGTCATACAAATGAAAGGCTGGGGGTGCGAAAGCTGTTTATGAAAAGTAATTATGCAAAAATCATCTCCTGTTATGCTGCGGATACAGCCGGAGTCTGTTCGGCATTGTTTGAACTTGGCGGTATGACCATTGTGCATGACGCATCCGGCTGTAATTCTACTTATGCCACACATGATGAACCGAGATGGTTCAATTCGGAAAGTATGGTTTATATTTCGGCTCTGACCGAAATGGATATGGTGTGCGGCAACGATGAAAAACTTGTCGGCGATGTGCTGCGCGCTGCCAGCGAATTGCAGCCGTATTTCATAGCACTCTGCAATTCACCCATACCTTTGATGGTGGGTACTGATATGCAGTCGATAGCCGGACTTATTGAAGAGCAGAGCAATATACCCTGTTTTGCGGTGCCGACTTCTGGTATGGATCATTATTGGCAGGGCGCCGGAAAAGCGTGGAAAGCATTGGCTGAACGTTTTCTGCCGGAGGAAAAAAGACAGGTTATACCCCGGAGTGTTAATATTCTGGGCGCTACTCCGCTGGATTTTTCGCTTAACGGCAATGTGGAAAGCATGGTGGATTTTCTGGTGAAAAATGATTTTATACCGCTGGCCACCTGGGCGATGAATAATACGCTTGAAGATTTACAGAAATCGATCAATGCCGAAGTAAATCTGGTTGTTTCGCTGAGTGGTTTGTTTCTGGCCGAATACATGCTGAAAAAATATGGTATACCCTTTGTCTGCGGTGTTCCGATCGGTATAAAAGGTGCAGAAATGCTGAAAAACGCTTTGATTCAGAAGAATACAACATACTTATTCCCGGGCCGGGCGAAACAGATAAATGCATGTTGTGTTATTATCGGCGAAGCGGTTTTCTCCGGGAGTCTTGCGTATACATTAAATATGGAACTGGGGATAAACTGCCGGGTAATCGATCCGCTGTCCGGAGATAAAAGAGTGTTGAACGGTTCTGATCTTCAGATTGCGGCGGAAAAAGATATTGCTGCAGAATTTGCCAAGGCAGAATTGATAATTTGCGACAATATGTATCTGCCCATAGTTCCGGCTGGAAAAAAATATATTGCATTGCCCCACGAAGCTTTTTCGGGGCGGTGTTATCATAAAAAACGTTTGAATTTGATTGATAAAAAAATAGATTGGAATAGTTTGATATGCAGAAAATAGCAATTTACGGCAAAGGCGGCATCGGTAAATCCACCGTTACCAGCAATCTCTCGGCGGCGTTGGCAACGCTGGGTAAACGGGTCATTCAGATCGGCTGTGACCCCAAGGCGGATTCCACTGTAAATCTGCTTGGCGGCGAACCGCTGACTCCGGTAATGAATTTTATCCGCGATTATGACCGGGAGCCGGAGAGTATCGAGGAAATAAGCAAAGTTGGTTTCGGCAATGTTCTGTGCATCGAAACCGGCGGTCCCACGCCCGGACTCGGCTGCGCGGGCAGGGGGATAATCACAACATTCAGTCTGTTGGAAGAATTGGAACTCTTTGAACAGTTCAAGCCGGATTTTGTGCTCTACGATGTGCTGGGCGATGTAGTGTGCGGCGGTTTTGCTGCTCCGATCCGCGAAGGATATGCTGAAAAAGTCCTGATAGTAACATCCGGCGAGAAAATGGCACTTTATGCGGCGAATAATATCAACAACGCGGTGAAAAACTTTGCCGATCGCAACTATGCCAAGGTCCGCGGCGTGGTGATGAACCGCCGCGCAGTGGAAAATGAAGAAGAAAAAGTGCGGAAGTTTGCCGTTGAAAATGCTCTGGATATCGTGGCAGATATTCCGCGCTCCAACGATATAATCCACTACGAAGATAGGGGTAAGACTGTGGTGGAAGGCGATCCTGCGCTGGAAGTGAGCCGGAGATTTCTGGATTTGGCAAAAATGCTTATAGAAGAGGCTGAGGAATGATGGATAACGCTTTTTACATAACTGCTGAAAAACTGTCGGCATTGGGAAAAGATAATATTCCTGACGAGCTGCAGTCCGGCAAAAATCTGATTTACAGTTCGCCGGCTACTCTGGCATTCAATTCGCCCGGAGCGCAGGGATTCGGGGTGAAACGCGCCGGATTGGCGGTGCCGGAAAGTGTTATGCTGCTGGTGTCTCCCGGATGCTGCGGCAGAAATACCGCGGCGCTGGGGCGCGACCGTAAATATGCTGACCGCTTTTACTATCTTCTGCAGGATGATACAGATATTGTTACCGGACGGCATTTGAACCGTATACCCGAAGCGGTCAGAGAAATCTGTTCATCTCGGGCCGTGCCGCCCAAAGCGGTAATGATATGCATTACATGTGTGGATGCATTGCTGGGTACAGATATGGATCGGGTGTGCCGCAAGTGTACGGAAGTCGCCGGTGTGCCGACAGTACCCTGCTATATGTATGCCCTGACGCGCGAAGGGCGGCTGCCGCCGATGGCATCGGTACGACGAAGCGTATACAGTCTGTTGAAAAAGCGCCCCAAAAAGAGCGACGCATGCAATATACTCGGGTATTTTTCGCCGTTGGCCGATGATTGCGAAATTTATGCTCTGCTGGAAAAAGCCGGAGTGAAAAAGATCCGTGAAATATCGCGTATGCAAAGTTTTGAAGAATATTTGCTTATGGCCGAAGCCAACTTCAATCTGGTACTCAACAGCGAGGCCAGATATGCCGCGCAGGATATGAGCAAAAATCTGGAAATACCCTTTATTGAACTCAACAATCTGCACCGGGCAGATAAGATCCATGCGCAATATATGGCGCTTGCTCAAGCTTTGAATGTAAAATTTGACGATACGTTGTTTTATGATAAAACGCTTGAAAATATAAAAGATTTCAAGAGTAAATACGCCCATGTGCGTTTTGCGGTGGGCGAATGGCTCAATGCCGACAGTTTTGAACTGGCGCTTTCACTGGCAGAAATGGGATTGCAGGTTTCGGAAATATATGGCACGATTGGCGGGAGCAATTTTGTCTATCTGAAAAAACTTGCTGCGATTTCGCCGGAAACACGCATATATTCCAATTTGTCGCCGACCATGCTCAATTATGACAATAAAAATGCCCGGGTCGATTTTGCCGTTGGTCAGGATGCCATGTATTATCATCCGGATAAGCCGGGGATCCGCTGGAATTCAGAAGTGCGGCAGTTCGGGTATCAGGCGGTCAACGATCTTGTTGATGCGGTCAGAAAGGAGCTTGTATGAAGAGTCTTTTGAAATATCTTTCGCCATTTGCTCCGGATCTTGCGGGGGCGGTTTCGGTGCTTTTCGAGCTTGACGGCGTGATCGTTATTTGCGATGCCGGCGGCTGCACCGGCAATATCTGCGGCTTTGATGAACCGCGGTGGTTTACGCGCAAAAGCGCATTGTTCAGTGCCGGTTTGCGCGATATGGATGCCATTCTCGGGCGCGACCGTCAGCTGGCAGAAAAACTCATTGCGGCAGCTCAAACAAGCCGGCGCAAGTTTATGGCGGTAGTCGGTTCGCCGGTTCCGGCGGTGGTCGCCACCGATTTCCCGGCATTGGAGCGGATGTGCCGCAAAGCATTGGATATACCGGTAATGGCGCTGGAAGCCAGCGGAACAAAGTATTATGAAGTTGGCGCTTCGCAGGCATATACAGCTTTGTTCAAAACTTTTGCTGTGGAGCAGCTGCCGGTCAGGAAAGGCGTTGTCGGTGTTGTTGGTGCTTCACCGCTTGATTACAGCACGCTTGAAGCTCATAACATTATAAAAAAACATCTGGCTGGAGAGGTGCGCGTTTACGGTATGGGCTCTTCGCTGGCAGATATAGCTCTTGCTGCTGAAGCTGAAAAAAATATTGTGGTATCGCCCGCCGGGCTGAAAGCTGCTGAGTATTTGAAAAAACATTTCAATACACCTTACGAAATTGCAGTTCCCGGTATTGCCGATGCGCTTGAAATACCCGATTTGACCGGCAAAAAAGTTTTGATCGTGCATCAGGAGTTTGCCGCCGGTGAAGTGAAAAATATTATATTGCAGCGTTATGCCGATGCAGTGGTGAAAACCGGAAGCTTTTTTCATGCGTTGAGCAAAAATTGCGATCACCGGTTTGCTTCAGAAGCCGATTTCCGGACGCTTTTTGAAGCAGAACGTTTTGATGTGGTTGTGGCCGATAAGGCTTTTGAGCGGATCGTTCAGGATCTTCACCGCGGCAGTTGGGTGGATTTTCCGCATTTTGCTGTTTCCGGAAAATTGCTTGAGGATTTGTAAATGGCTGAATCGATAAAAAGTATTGTATACAATATCTACGGCGTAGTGCAGGGCGTGGGGTTCCGGCCTTTTGTGCACCGTATTGCACTGGCACACCGGATCGTCGGCAGAGTTATAAACCGCGGGAGTTTTGTGGAAGTAATTGCACAAGGTTCTGACCGCGATCTTGCTGACTTCCGCTATGCTTTGCAGAACGAGGCTCCCGAGCGGGCGAATATTGTTAAAATCGAAGAAAAAAGTGTGGAAGTTGAACCTTTTGAAAACTTTTCCATCGAAGAGAGCCAAAGCGATAAAGGTGCGATTTTTATTCCGCCTGATATTGCCACTTGCCGGGAATGCCGGCGGGAATTGTTTGATCCGTGTGATCGCCGCTATCTGCATGCTTTTATAAATTGTACCGCATGCGGGCCGCGGTTGACGATTCTTGATTCATTGCCTTATGACCGGGAGCGGACCAGTATGAAGGATTTCTGCATGTGCAATGAGTGCAGTAATGAATATTTTTCCATATCCAGCCGCCGGTATGATGCCCAGCCGGTCTGCTGCAATGAGTGCGGCCCGGAAGTATATTTGCTGCAACGTAATTTGCGCAACGGCGAAGCTGTAACTGAAACCCGCCGTCTGTTGATGGCGGGCAAGATAGCGGCGATCAAAGGTATCGGCGGCTTTCATCTGGCATGCGATGGCAGAAATCCGGAGGCAATAGAGCGTTTGCGCCAGCTCAAAAATCGTCCGCGCAAAACCTTTGCCGTGATGATGAAAAATCTGGAAACCGTAAAAAAAGAATGCATTGCAAGCGATAAAGAAGTTGCCTGGCTCGATGGCTGCGAAAAACCGATATTACTGCTGGATAAACGCGAAAATTGTTCTTTGCCGGATATTCTTGCCCCCGGCAATCCAACGCTGGGGGTGATGCTGCCTTATGCCCCATTGCAGATGCTTTTGTTCGATTATCCTGATGGTTTGGATTTTACTGACACTCTGGTTATGACCAGCGGCAATGTTTCCGGCGCCCCCATCTGCCGCAGCGAAGAGGATGCGCTACAGGAGATCAGCAGTTTTTGCGATGTCATACTTTCGCACAACCGGGATATACGGCTGCGGGCCGATGATTCGGTTATGCGTCTTTACCGCGATGAGCCTTATATGATCCGGCGTTCACGCGGTTTTGCTCCGTTGCCGGTAAAAGCGGATTTGCCGCTTGCCGGGGAAGTGCTGGCCATAGGTGCAGAACTTAAAAATGCTTTCTGTATAGCCAAAGATGATCTCTTTTATCTGGCACCGCACATCGGCGATATGGAAGATGTGCGCAGTAATGAAGCACTGAAGGACTCGGTAAAACTTTTTTCGGAGCTTCTGGAATGTGATTCACTGCGGATCGTATGCGATCTGCACCCCGGATATCACACCAGTGCCATAGCGGAAGAAATGAGTGATAATGTGCTTAAAGTTCAGCATCATTGGGCGCATATATTAAGCTGCATGGCGGAGAATAATTATTTTGAGCCGGTCATCGGCGTGGCAATGGATGGCACCGGTTATGGTACTGACGGCACGATCTGGGGCGGTGAAATACTTATTGCCGACCCGGGGAAGTTTGAGCGTTTTTCACACATAGCAGCTTTTCCGCAGGCCGGCGGCGATGCTGCCAGTCGCGAGGGATGGCGTATTGCGGTGGGATTGCTGGAAAAATATCTGCCGGAACGGGCCGCTGAATATGCCGGGGAACTCGGGCTTTGTTCACCGGTGGAATACAGGATGCTCTCAACTATGATAAAAAACAATATCAATACGGTGCAAAGCACCAGTGTCGGCCGTTTTTTTGATGCGGTAAGTGCGGTATTGGGTATTGCAAAAAGATCCACGTTTGAAGGCGATGCCGCCATGAGTCTGGAATTTGCCGCACAAGCGTGGCTTCGGAGCAATGGTGGAAAAGCTATTGATTGCGGCAAGGAGTTGGAATCCGGTACTCTTGATGAGAGCGATAAACTTTTTGCATATCTCGTAAATGAGCGCCTGCAAGGGGCGGATGTTGGATTTTTGGCATATATGCTTCATCTGAAGCTTGCTGAAATGATTGTGAAGAGCTGTTGCGAGGCGCGACAGATCAGCAATTTGAATGTGTGTGCGCTTTCAGGCGGGAGTTTTCAGAATATGCTGCTTTTGGATTTGTGTTGCAATATGTTGAAAGATAATAACTTTAAAGTGCTTACTCATAAGCTGGTCCCTGCCAATGACGGCGGTATATCGCTGGGGCAGGCGCTGGCCGGTGCTTACGATTTGAAAAAGAATTTAATATAAAGGAGTTGAATTATGTGTGTAGGACTTTCTGCCAGAGTTGTAGCGGTCAATAAAGATACCGCTTTAGTCGATGCCTCCGGAGCCAGACGCGAAGTTTCTGCGGAATTGCTGGACGATCTTGAACCCGGCGATTACGTTATGGTGCATGCCGGAGTGGCTATCGCCAGAATTACACCCGATGACGAAACCGGGGAGTGATTTTTATGAAGGATTATCAAACATTATTGAGCCAATATTCCGGCAGACCTCTGCGTATAATGGAAGTTTGCGGAACGCATACCCATGAGATCTTCCGTTTGGGTATCCGCTCTCTTTTAAGCAAAAATATTGAGCTGGTTTCCGGTCCGGGCTGTCCGGTATGTGTTACGCCGCCGGGATATATCGACAGCGCCGTGGAACTGGCACTCAAACATAACGCGGTGATAACCACGTTCGGTGATCTTATCCGGGTGCCGGGGTCGGAAATGAGTCTGGCACAGGCGCGAACTCAAGGCGCTGTGATCAAAACGGTATATTCGCCGTTGGATGCCGTTGAGTTTGCTGAAAAAAATCCGGATAAAGAAGTGGTTTTTCTGGCGGTGGGGTTTGAAACCACCACTCCATCGGCCTGTATTGCTGTAAAGCGGGCGGCAAAATCGGGTGTGAAAAACTTTTCCATCCTGACTGCCAACAAAACTATGCCGCAGGCATACAAAGCCTTGCAGGGGGCGGCAGATGCATTTCTTTATCCCGGGCATGTTCACGCTGTTATCGGTACCGGGTTGTGCGAGGAGCTAAAAACTCAATATGGCATATCGGGCGTGGTTGCCGGGTTTACCGCTGCAGAAGTGATAAAAGCTTTGGGGATGATCGTAGATTACGTTCAAAAAGGCGAACCTTTTTGCGACAATGCTTATACCGCAGTAGTCAAAGCCGAAGGCAATATCGCCGCGCAAAAACTGGTTGCGGATATGATGGAACCGTGTGACTGTGTCTGGCGCGGTCTGGGCGAAATCAAGAATTCGGGTATGAAACTGCGCGCTTGCCGGAGTTACTTTGACGCCATATCAAAATTCAATTTGAGCCCGTCCGAGGGAAAATGCAATCCGGCATGCCGTTGCGGCGAAGTATTGCAAGGCATTTGCAAGCCGTGTGATTGTCCGCTTTTCGGTAAAGTCTGCACTCCGCTCAACCCGGTGGGGGCGTGTATGGTTTCAGGCGAGGGCGCCTGTTCGGCTTTTTATCAGTATGGTCAATAATTTGCAGGTTTGATTATGGAAAAATTTATTACATTAGCTCACGGTTCCGGCGGCAGACAGACTTCTGAACTTATAGCTTCGATATTCAAAAAACACTTTGCCAATGAGCTCTTTACCCCCGACGATGCGGCTGTTCTGCCGGTCGCTGCCGAACGTATAGCCATGTCTACTGATGGCTTTGTGGTTTCCCCATGGCGCTTTGCCGGCGGCAATATCGGTAAATTGAGTATTTGCGGCACGGTAAACGATATTGCATGCATGGGGGCGATCCCCCGGTATATAACTTGTGCATTCATCATTGAAGAGGGGTTTCCGGTGGCTGATCTGGAAGAAATTGCTTCTGCCATGGCCCAAACCGCTGCCGAAGCCGGTGTCAGGATCGTTGCCGGCGATACCAAGGTCGTTGGCCGTGGGCAGGTGGATAAAATATTTATCACTACCGCCGGAGTCGGTGAACTTATCGGCAACGTGCAAACTTCCGGCGCCCTGGCGCAAGTCGGTGATGCTGTGATTGTTTCCGGCGATGTCGGACGCCACGGCTGCACTATCTTGCTGGAACGCGATGAATTCGGTATTGAAGCCGATGTCTCCAGCGATTGTGCTCCGCTCGGAAAGACTGTGGAAGCCGTTTTAGGTGTAAGCAATTCGGTGCATGTTATCCGCGATGCCACCCGCGGCGGGGTCGGAACCGTTTTGTACGAAATTTGTGATCAGAGTCAGGTGGGGATCAATATCAAAGCTGCCAATATCCCGGTTGCCGATCCGGTTAAGGGAGTATGCGGCATGTTGGGCCTTGATCCTTTGTATCTGGCGTGTGAAGGCCGTTTGGTGATCTTTGCTCCGCAGGAGGCGGCAGCTGATATCGTGAAAGTTTTACAGAGTATGCCGTACAGCAGTAATGCTGCGATCATCGGCGAAGTAACCGGCAATGCGGGCAAAGTTACACTGGAACAGCCATTCGGAGGCAGAACCATCCTGCCGCAGCCCGCTGGTGAGTTGCTGCCGCGCATTTGTTGAGTCCTGCAAGTAAATATACCGCAAGGGGGAGCATTTTTTGCCCCCCTCCGGCATTTGTTTGCAGACAATAGTTTTTGTTATATTGCTCCTGCTTATCCGGCGGTCCTGCCACTCTGTATACTGTCCGAATACTGTCCGAAATATTCACTTTAACTGCCGCATATTATATTTTTTAAATAAAAAGAGTTTTCTTGCTTGCGGCAAATACTTTTTTGAGCTATATTATAGTATCTGTTCTGTCTTTTCAGCAGACTTGAACGGAAAGTACGCTTTTCAATACAACTGCGGAGGTTTTTTCGCGGTACAAAGTGTATGAAAGTTGTTTGAATTTTTTGATTGGTAGATTATGAGTGGCAAGCTTGAAATAAAATGTCCGCAAAATGATTTGTTCTGCGCCGCAACCGAAGTCGTTGAAGTTATCCGCAAGGCCGGATTTGAGATATACTTTGTCGGCGGCGCTCCGCGTGATCTGGTGTTGGGCCGAATGCCCGACGATATTGATATGGTTACGACCGCCACCCCCGGAGAGATAAAAAATATTTTTCCGGAGGCGGAAATGGTCGGAGCCTGTTTCGGTGTGGTGCCGGTCAAATTCAAAGGCTTTACCTTTGAGCTTGCTACTTGCCGCGAGGAGCGTTTGTACAGCGATGGCAGACGACCCGAAGAGGTAAAATTCACCAGCGATTTCCGGCGGGATCTTGAACGGCGCGATTTTACGGTCAATGCTATGCTTTATGATCCGGTAAAGGGGGTGCTGTTTGATTATGTGGGCGGATTGCTGGATCTGCATGATCGCGTGATAAGGGTTGTCGGCAACCCTGCCGAACGGTTCAGTGAAGATTATTTGCGGATGTTGCGGGCAATACGTTTTGCCTCCAAACTTGGTTTTCAGATTCACAATGAAGCTTGGCAGGCGATTTGTTCCATGGCGGATAAAACCGCATTGATCGCTGCCGAGCGGGTTCGCGGAGAGCTGGACTGTATGTTGTGCGGTTCTGACCCCGCGGAGGCTTTCAGACTTTTGAACGCAAGCGGTATATTGAAGTTGTGGCTGCCGGAAGTCGATGCGCTGGCCGGAGTGGAACAGCATCCGCTTTATCACCCGGAAGGAGACGTGTGGCAACATACTCTTTTGATGCTGGAAAAGGCTGAAAAACCTTGCAGTGTCGAATTTGCCTGGAGCATACTGCTGCACGATATCGGCAAAAAGGCAACTTTTGCGCGGGATGAAGCAAATATACCGCACTTTTACGGCCATGAAGCTTATGGTGCCGGAATGATCGCTGTAATTGCAGAACGATTGCGCTTTTCGCATGAATTGGCAGATATAGTGGAACACGCGGTCCGCTGGCACATGCGTTTTGCTTCGGTTATGGAAATGCGCGAGGCAAAACTCAAGCGTCTGATGGCTGAAAAGTATTTTGCCATGGAACTGGAGTTGCACCGTCTGGATTGTCAATGTTCAAACGGATTGAGTGTTACATATGAGTTTTTGCAAAAGGAAATGCAGAAATGCTGCTCCCGTAATTTACCGGAAATGCTGATAAACGGCAATGATCTGATCAAGCTCGGTTTCAAGCCGGGGCGGGAGTTCAAAAAAATACTTGATACGGTCATGGATGAACAGCTTGAACAGCGTTTGAAGAGCAAAGCGGATGCTTTGGAATTTGTAAAGAAGAATTTTTCCGCGTAGTCCGGCAGGGATAAACGGAATATTAAAAAAATAAAATTCATCTAAAATTCAGGATGTATGATATGAGCAGTAAAACTTTAATTGGTGCGGCAGAGGATTATGTAAATACCTCTGTATTGAAAAATCTGCAGCTTGAGCGCTTGCAGAAAATCGTA
Organism: Victivallaceae bacterium; assembly: GCA_045635745.1. Taxonomy (GTDB): domain Bacteria; phylum Verrucomicrobiota; class Lentisphaeria; order Victivallales; family Victivallaceae; genus SIG78. Next base: position 183,859 of record JAZTWG010000042.1, on the reverse strand, counting down.
AAGCATACCTACGATAATGTGGAAGTTTTCCGCAACCGTATGCAGGAAAAGAATTTGACTCCGGATTGCGTGAAGTCGCTTGATGATATTGCCAAACTGCCTTTTACCAATAAGATTGATTTGCGCGATTATTACCCCTTCGGCTTGTTTGCAACTCCTATGAGCGAGGTGGTGCGTCTGCATGCTTCCAGCGGTACTACCGGCAAACCTATTGTAGTCGGTTACACCAAGAAAGATATTGATTTATGGGCCGGGGTGATGAAACGCGCGTTTCAGAGCTGCGGACTTTGTCGTGATGATGTTATTCAGGTTTCTTACGGTTATGGTCTTTTCACTGGCGGCCTTGGAGCTCATTATGGAACCGAAGCGCTGGGCGCAACCGTGGTTCCTACTTCCGGCGGCAACACCCAGCGTCAGCTTATGGTAATGCAGGATTTCGGGGTAACAGCCATTTGCTGCACTCCCAGTTACTTCAACTTTCTGGCCGAAAAAGCTGCCGAAGAAAATATCAATATGCATGATTTGCCGCTCAAGGTCGGTATTTTCGGAGCTGAGCCCTGGACTAATGCCATGCGTGAACAAATGCAGAAAAATACCGGTATCGAACCCTATGATATTTACGGTTTGAGCGAAATCATCGGGCCGGGGGTGGCTATTGAATGCCGCGAACACAATGGTCTGCATATCTTTGAAGATCATTTTTATCCTGAAATTGTGGATCCGGATACCGGCGAAGTTTTGCCGGATGGAGCTTTCGGTGAACTGGTAATCACTACTTTGACCAAAGAGGCATTCCCCATGATCCGCTACCGGACTCATGACTTGACCCGGATCATTTCCGAGCCGTGTGCCTGCGGACGGACTCTGCGCCGTATCGACCGCATTGCCAGCCGCTGCGATGATATGATGATCATCCGCGGGGTGAATGTGTTTCCTTCGCAGATCGAAGCTGCTTTGCTGTCGGTAGATGGCACGCTGCCGCATTACAACATTATCCTTTACACCGACAAAGGCATGGATAATATTGAAGTGGATGTGGAAGTCAGCGAAAAAGTATTTTCAGACAAAGTCAGTATTATGGAAGAATTGCAGAAAAAACTTTCCACTGCTATTGAACACACCATTGGTTTGCGCGTAAAACTCAAGCTGGTGGCGCCGCAGACGATCCAGCGCAGCGAAGGTAAAGCCAAGCGTGTTATCGACCGTCGTGAACGTGCCTGACTGACAGAAAAAACAGGTGAGCAAAATGATTAAATATGCAGCAACAGTTATTATGGTTCTTCTGGCAGCATTGGTTATGCTGCCGGGGGTGAATGCCGCTCCTATTGAAATCAGCAAGGCTGCCCAGCAGACTTATGTGCAGCCCACATTGCAGATAAAATCCATGCATGGCGATAAAGAGCTTTGCGAGGCGTTTTTCCGTTATCTGGCCACTTGCGGCTGGTTTCGCGTGGTCAATGCTCCGGCGGATTACTCATTGGAATTCACCGGCGGCGACGGCAAAATCCTTATGCAGCTCAATTTCGGTGAAAATCCTGTTTTGCGTAAAAATATCAGCTATTCCGGCAACCGCCGCCGTGCTGCAGCCAGAGCAGTGGATGAACTTATCAGTGCGCGTTTCCAGAAACGTTTGTGCGACAGTCAGCTGGTATTTACCGCCGAAACCCGGCGCGGTTTAAAAGAGGTTTTTGTTTGCGATGTCGATGGCGGCAATCTGCGTAAAGTGACTGCTTTTGCCAACAGCTGTGTGGAGCCGGCATGGATGCCAGATGGAAAATCGGTGGTTTATACCCGTTATTCCGCTTCCGGAACAGACCTTTGCGAAACGATGCTCGATCCGTGGCGGACCCGCCGGTTGACTCGTTTCCCCGGCATGAATGTAGGGGCATCGGTGCATCCATCCGGCGAATTTCTGGCTATGATCATGAGTATTGACCGACAGGTTGAGCTGTATGTGAAAGCATTTAACAGCAGAGAGCGCCGCCGCTTGACTGAAAGCAAAGCAGTGGAGGCTTCGCCCTGCTGGCATCCTGACGGCAAAACAATTTGTTATGTTTCAGACCGCAGCGGCAAACCCGCATTGTATCTGGTAGATGCCAATGGCGGTCCGGCACGCCGTCTGCCGAGTGTTGGCTCCGAAGCTGTGACCCCCTCGTGGGCTCCGGATGGCAAACTGGCATATTCAGCCCGTATTGGCGGCAGTTACAAGATCGCGATCTACGATCCTGATGGTGTGGATAGCGGCGTAATCAAAAATCTGCCCGATGGCGATTGGGAAGCTCCTGCATGGGCACCGGATTCCCGGCATCTGGCGGCATCGCGCAGAATAGGGCGCCGCAGTGAAATATATATTGTGGACAGCAAGACCGGCAGATCCCGTAAATTGCTGAATTTCAACTATAAACAGACTTCGCCGGACTGGTCGCCCATCCGGCGGGATTGAATTTGCAGAGTTACAGTGAGAGCGTAGCGTAATGAGTTTATCATATAACGAAGCCTGCGAGTGGTTGTTTAATCTTCATCGTTTCGGCATAAAACTTGGCTTGGATCAGACCCGTCAGTTGGTGGATCTGTGCGGAGTGGATCATCGCAAACTGCGTTTCATCCATATAGCCGGCACCAATGGTAAAGGTTCCACCGGGGCTATGTTGGAGAGAAGTTTGCGGGAAAACGGTTTCAAAACCGGGTTTTATTCTTCGCCGCATCTGGTTACAGCCTGTGAACGTATAAGGATCAACGGGCAGGCGGTCAGCGAAAGTGATTTTCTTGCTGCAGTGGACGTTGTGGGTAAAGCAGTGGAAACAATGCGTGTCCGCAATAATATGCTCATAACCTACTTTGAAGCCATCACAGCTATGGCTTTGTGGCTTTTTCAACAGCATAAATGCGATTATATCATTTGGGAAACCGGCATGGGCGGCAGGCTGGATGCCACTAATATCGTTCAGCCGGTGATCAGCGTTGTAACCAATATTGCGCTGGATCACGAGAAGTTTCTGGGCAGTGATCTGCCGTCGATCGCCAGTGAAAAAGCGGGGATAGTCAAGCCGGGTATCCCGGTGGTGACCGGCTGTATGGCGCCGGAAGCCGAAGATGTTATCCGTAAAAAAGCTCTTGAGCTTGATGCGCCTTTTTTCCGGGCGGCAGATGTCGCTCCGCTGGATGAGTTTTTTTCGACGGAAATGCGGCCCAATTATCAGAAATTTGTTTGTAAAAATGAAGTTGTGGAGCTTCAGCTTAATGGTGTTATGCAGCGGCGCAATGCCCAGTTGGTAACTGCTGTATTGTCGGTGCTGAAGCTTTGGAACAGTAAAAGTTTGCAGGCGCTGGGCAAAACCCGCTGGCCGGGGCGCATTGAGTTTCTGAAGAATGGGCGTTTTCTGCTTGATGGCGGACATAATCCGGATGGTTTAAGTTCGCTGGCGGAAACGCTCAAAGCGCTGTATCCCGGCAAAAAATTTGATTGGCTATTCGGTGCTTTTGCCGATAAAGATTTTGTCGGTGGTTTGAAGATCATTGCACCGCTGGCAAAAAGTCTGACTGCAACGGCATTTGCCGAAGAATCACGTCTTTCGGCCGCGCCGGAAAAGATTTGTCAAGTGGCAGCTGAATTGGGTATAAGCGATTGCCGTCAGACCGGTGATTTAAAAGCATATCTTGAGAAAACTGCTCGGGAATATAAAGGCGATCTGCCGGTAATAATTGCCGGATCGCTTTATCTGGCAGGAGAAGTGCTGGAAGTACTGGCTCCGGCGGACCATGTTTTGAGTTTGTAGTCAATATTATATAAAACAGGGTAATTATGGCAAATAATTTTACAGTAATGACCAATATGAATACGGTGGGGAAAAATGATGGCGCAATGCTTTTGACATTGCGTAATGTATCGCTTTTTCCTTTTGTTTTGACCCCGGTGTTTGTGGATGATCCGCAAACGGTGGAACGCATGCGAAAAGCTAACGAGGGCAATCGGCTGGTGGCATTTTTTCAGGAAATCGGCGATGATTTTCCGGAATTTGTGAACCGCCACCCCGATTGCCGCATCCGCACCGTGCGCTGGCGGGATAAAGAGCTTTCGGCGGTGGGCTGCCGGGCGCGCATTGTAAAATTGATGATCTTTCCTGATGGCAGTGCCAGAGTACTGCTCCGCAGTCTGGCCAGGTGCGAGTTCCGGACTCCGCTGAAGATAGAAGAACCCTCATACTTTCCGCTGTTGGAAGATAAAATGCCGGATCAGGTTGTGCTCGATGCCATGGTTTCAGAAGCAGTCAAGCAGTTTCAGGGTATTGCCGGATTTATTCATAACTTTCCTGACGAATTGCGTCAGGGGGTGATCAATCTTACCAGTCCGGTGCGGATTGCTGACCTTATAGCCGATTCCTTGAATCTGCTGCCGACCGAAAAAATTTGGCTGCTGCAGGCTTTGGATGTGGAAGAACGGTTGACTTTTCTGCTGGAATTGCTGAACCGTGAACTGGAAGTTATGCAGCTGGGAGCGCGTATTCAAAATGAAGTGCACCAGAATTTGTCGCAGAATCAACGCGAATATTATTTGCGCGAGCAGCTGCGGGTGATAAAAGAGGAACTCAACGAAGATTCGCGTAATCCGGATATAATATCCATCAATACGCGTCTTGAGCAGCTTGATTTGCCGGAGATTGTAGCACAGACTGTGGAAAAAGAACTTTCGCGATTGGAACTTATACCAACCATGTCGCCGGAGTATCATGTTTCTTATAACTACATAGACTGGCTGCTGTCGGTGCCGTGGAATGTTTACGACAAGGATAATCTGGATTTGCTTCAGGCTCAGACTGTGCTTGATGCCGATCACTATGGTTTGGAAGATGTAAAAAAACGCATATTGGAATTTCTTGCGGTAATGGCGTTGAATCCCGACCGTAAGTCGCCGATCCTCTGTCTGGTTGGGCCTCCCGGTGTGGGAAAAACGTCGTTGGGTGAATCCATTGCCCGTGCCACCAACCGCAAATTTTTGCGTGTGGCCCTCGGCGGCGTGCGTGATGAAGCGGAAATCCGCGGACACCGCCGCACCTATATCGGAGCCATGCCCGGCAGGATTGTACAGAATCTGAAAAAAGCAGGGACTGCCAATCCGGTTTTTATGCTTGATGAAATAGATAAACTTGCAGCCGATCACAAAGGCGATCCGGCTTCGGCTCTGCTGGAAGTGCTTGATCCGGCACAGAATAAAGCGTTTAACGATCACTATCTGGAACTGGATCTGGATTTGAGCAAAGTATTTTTTATTGCCACAGCTAACGTTCGGGAGGCGATCCCGGCGCCGCTGCTTGACCGTATGGAAGTCATAACTCTGCCGGGGTATACAACTTTTGAAAAGCGCGAGATTGCCCGTCGTTATCTCGTGCCGCGCCAGCTCAAAGAAAATGGGCTCAAGCCGTCAAAAATAACTTTTACCATGGCCGCAGTGGACGAAATAATTGATTATTACACCCGCGAAGCCGGTGTGCGCAAACTGGAACAGCATATCGGCGCGGTTTGCCGTAAACTTGCCCGCAAGGTGGTTGAAGGTTCGCTGGATATGAGCAAACGCACGTCGGTGAGCGCCAAAAGTGTGCGGGAGTTTCTGGGGCCGCGGCGTTATCTTATAGATCAGGCGATCAACGCTCCGGCAGTCGGCAGTGCTACCGGAATGGCATGGACCGCAGTCGGCGGCGAGATCCTTACCGTAGAAAGCGTGATGGTTCCCGGCAAAGGCGAATTGAAATTGACCGGTCAGCTGGGCGATGTTATGAAAGAGAGTGCTGAAGCGGCATTTACTTTGCTCAAGAGCCGTGCTGCGGAGCTGGGTATAGAGTATGAACTTTTTGAGAAGAATAATTTTCATATTCACGTGCCCGATGGAGCGACTCCCAAAGATGGTCCTTCTGCCGGCATAACGATCACCTCGGCGCTTTATTCGCTGTTGAAAAAAGTTTCGACACGTCCGGCTTTGGCCATGACCGGCGAAATAAATCTGCGCGGACAGGTTACAGCTATCGGCGGACTCAAGGAAAAAGTTATTGCAGCGCTGCGCTCCGGAGTCAAAACTGTAGTGATACCCGGAGAAAATGTCAAGGATCTGGAAGATATACCCGAGAATGTCCGCAGCCAGCTTGATTTCAAACCGGTAAATAATATCAACGATGCTTTGAAAATAATATTTTAAGCGTATGGAGTGGTTTATGAACAGAAAAATCGCTGCGTTTCTGATTTTGTCGGCAGTGGCAGTGCTGCCGGCTGCCGGTTCCGTGATGCGTCAGGTGCCGGCTGAAGCTTTTATCAGGATGACCCGCGACCGGGCGGCACTGCAGAACAGTTTTGCTGATATGCACGGCAAGGTCATACACCTTAAACGCAATCAGGGTGGCTCGGTGAGTTATCCCGTGCGTTTCGTGATCCGTTTCGGCAAAGAAAAAGTTCAGGCGAGATTGCAGATCAATAACAGCGAAGTACATGATTTTGAACGCAATCTGCAGAGTGGTAAGTTCCGGACCACTACCAATAACAAAAGCAATAACCTTTTGCACAGTCTGGGCTTCAGAATCGATGAGCTGGCGATGAATTTTCTGGAATATCAGGTACATATGGAACTGCCCGGTGAGCGCTTTAAAAGCTTGAATTGCCGGGTGTTGCTGCTGCGTTCTCCGGATGATAAACCCATCAAGGTATGGATCGCCAGCGAATATCTCTTCCCTATGCGTGCGGAGTTTTATGACTCAATAAGAAATATCAACGGCAAGCCGGAACGTACCATGGAGATAACGTCGTTCAAAAAGGTCGGCGAGTACTATGTGGCAACCGATATAGCGCTCTTGAGCGCCAGCTTCCGCAGCCGTATATCGTTTGATAACTGCCAGGCGTTGAGTGCGGATTCACCGCAGGCGCTGGCGCAGTTTCCGCAATAACAGCAACCCCGGTTTTATGGAGATGAAAAATGTATAAAACAGGCGAAATAATCAGTAACCGCTGTCTGAAGGGGGATTACTATCAGGCGGTGTTTTACCATCCGGAGATCGCGGCCAAAGCGGTTGCCGGACAATTTGTGCATGTGCAGATCACTAAAAAGAGTGCCAATATTCTGCGTCGGCCGTTTTCTATAAACAATGTCGATCCTGAACAATGTACAGTGCAGATAACCTACAAGGTTGTCGGCAGCGGCACGGAAGTATTGAGTACTCTCGCGCCGGGAGCGGTGTGCGATCTTATGGGGCCTTTGGGCAACGGATACAAGATGCCAGCCGATGATGAAATACCGGTGATGATTGCCGGTGGTTATGGTACTGCGGCAATGTTTATGATCAGCAAGCTGGCCAAAAATAAAGGTTTGCTGCTGGTGGGGGCCCGCGGCGATGCAGACCTGATTCTGCTGGAAGATTATCAGCAGCAGGGTACCGAAGTAAAAGTTGCTACCAATGATGGTTCGGTTGGTACACAGGGCTTCGTTACAGTATTGCTGGAAGAACTGCTGAAAAATCCGGTTCCCGGCAAGAAATACCGTTTTTACGCCTGCGGTCCGACTCCGATGCTGATGGCGGCAGGAAAAATGCTGTGCAATGCCGGCCGGGAAGATGGCGAGTTGAGTCTCGATCATGTGATGTGCTGCGGAGTGGGCGCCTGTTTTGCCTGTGTGGTGAAAGTCAAAGATGGCGATACGTTCCGTTATGCCAGAAGTTGTTCCGAAGGGCCGGTCTTTACCGCCGGGGAGGTTTATTATGAAAATTGATATGAGTGTGGATCTTGGCAAGTTCAAGTTGAAAAATCCGGTAATGACAGCATCCGGCACCTTCGGTTACGCTTATGAATACAACCAGCTCTATGATATATCGCGTCTTGGTGCGGTGGTGGTCAAAGGTATTGCGCCTTTTGTCAGCAACGGCAATCCCACTCCGCGCGTGGCAGAAACTGCCAGTGGTATGCTCAATGCCATCGGACTGCAGGGGCCCGGCGTGGATAAGTTTCTGCATGGCGAGCACTATATGCCGTTTTTGCGGACCACCGGAGCAACGGTGATCGTCAATATCTGGGGTAAAAGCATTGCAGATTATTGCGAGGTTGCGCGCCGGATGGATGAAGATCGCGAAGGTATTACTGCATTGGAAGTGAACATATCGTGCCCCAATGTAAAAGCCGGCGGCGTGGCATTCGGTACCGATACCAAACTGCTCAACGAAGTTATTTCAGCCGTTCGCAAAGCCACCACACTGCCGCTGATCGTCAAATTGAGTCCCAATGTGACAAAAATCGGCGACTTTGCCAAAGCAGCTGAAGATGCCGGTGCTGATGCCGTATCGCTGATCAATACTCTTACAGGTATGGCGATCAATGCCGAGACCCGCCGTCCGAAGATTGCCAATCTTACCGGCGGATTGAGCGGCCCGGCGGTCAAACCTGTAGCTTTGCGTATGGTTTACGAAGCCAGCAAGGCGGTCTCTATTCCGGTGATCGGTATGGGCGGTATCTGCAATGGGATCGATGCCGTGGAATTCATGCTTGCCGGCGCCAAAGCCGTGGCAGTGGGAACTGCCACATTCACCGATCCTTATGCGCCGCTGAATGTTATTGCCGGTATCGAAGATTACCTTAAACGCCATAATTACAAAAGCGTTTCCGAAATCGTCGGCGCTTTGGAAATATAAGATAAGCAACACAATTTTTTTTAAGGAGAAAATAATTATGCCCGTATTCAAACCCTTTCACGGCATGCTGCCGACTGTGGAACGCGCTTCCCTGGTAGCCGCTGTACCCTACGACGTTGTAAACAGTGCCGAAGCTGCGGTGCTGGCCAAAGGCAATCCCTACAGTTTTCTGCATGTGTCGCGTCCGGAGATAGATATGGAAAAAGGTATCGATCTTTACCGTGACGAAGTCTACGCGCAGGCCAAAGCGAATTTTGATAAACTTATAGCCGAAGCTCCGCTTACTGTGGATAAAGAAGCACACCTTTACATCTACAAGCTGGTTATGGGCGAACAGGTGCAGACTGGTGTGTTCGGTGCCGCCAGTGCGGTCGATTACGCCGAAAACCGGATCAAAAAACACGAAAAGACCCGTCAGGACAAAGAGGATGACCGCACCCGGCATGTTATGACTCTCAAATCTCATACCGGTCCGGCATTTTTCACTTACAAAGATGATGCAAAAATCGATGCTCTGATTGCCGAAGAATGTGCCAAAGCTCCGTTGTTTGACTTTGTTGCTCCCGATGGTATCGGGCACACGCTGTGGCGCGTGGATGCCGCAACCAGCGAAAAGCTGGCCGACCTCTTTGCTGCGATCGACTACTTTTATATTGCCGACGGTCATCACCGCAGCGCGGCGGCGGCCCGTACTATGAAAGAATCGGCTCCGGCCAATCCCAACCACACGGGCAATGAAGATTACAACTATTTTCTGGCCGCAGCGTTTCCGGCTTCGCAGCTCAAGATCTTGCCCTACAACCGTGCAGTGCATACTTTGAACGGCTTGAGTGAAGAAGCTTTTATGGCAAAGCTTGCTGATAAATTCACCGTTGAAGAAAGCAGCACCAAATCGCCGGAAAATGGCGGCATATTCAAGATGTATATCAATAAAAAGTGGTATACTGTAACTCCGAATTTTGATGCTTCCAAACTGGGCGTTATCGAACGCCTTGATGTGAGTGTTCTGCAGGATAATGTATTGGCTCCCATTCTGGGGATTGATGACCCGCGTACCAGCAAAGCCATTGATTTTATCGGCGGTATTCGCGGTACTGCGGAGTTGGAAAAACTTGTGGACAGCGGCGATTACGCGGTGGCATTTTCCATGTATCCGACCACCGTTGGTCAGCTGATCGATATTGCTGATGCCGGCGAGATCATGCCTCCAAAATCCACGTGGTTTGAACCCAAACTGCGCGATGGATTGGTTTGCCACAACTTTTGAGGCTGATAATGACTTGTGTAGATTTGACTGCACCATTTCACGGTCGGAAAGTTGAAGCCGAAATCATCCGGCGCGAAGTTCCGCTGAAGTCAGATAAAACGGAATATACCGGGGTGGTTTACAATATATCCCACAGCAGTATGATGGGCAGTTACATCGACTTTCCCGGTCATATTCTGGAAACCGATGACGGCGTTAATGCGGCCAATGCTGATCTGGCGGATTTTACCGGTATTCCGGCGGCTGTAATTCATCTCGACCGCGCCGGTCAGCCCGGTGGAGTGAGTGCTGCTGATTTGGAAAAAGCTTATGGCGGAGTGCCGGATACTCCGGCGGTGATCATCAATGCTCTGGGCTCAACCGGATCTTTTGGTATACCTCCGCGATCGGTATACCTGACGCTGGATGCCGTGGAGTGGTTGAAAAAGACGCCATGTCGGCTGCTGGTGTCGGATATCTACGAAAGTACTGCGCTTGAAGGGGTTTTTCTGCAGCTTTTTGGCGGCGGCATAGCTACGGTGTGTGAACCGGCAAATCTGCATAAACTGCCGTCGGGGGTAGTTAAATTGAATGTTTTATTTCCCAAAATAGCAATAACCCAGCTGCCATGTTCATTGACAGCTGAATTTTAACCCTGAGAAAGGAAAAACAAAAAATGAAAAAAATCATTATGACTCTGATGGTCGCCGGCTGCTGTCTGGCGAGTGCCGTTGCCGGAGATTCCTTCGGTTTTGGTGTGTGGTTCGACAGTTCCGAAAACAACATCGAAGGTATCGGTCTCGGTCTGCCGGTCATCGGCAACAACTCTACCGAAGGTGCTTCGCTGGCGCTTTGCGGAAACAACGTTCAGAAAATGAGCGGTTTCCAGTTTGCCTGGATCGGTTTCAACTATGCCCGCAGTCTGGAAGGCGTTCAGCTGGCTTTCGTGAACATGCACAAAGGTCAGCATGGTGACTTTGCTCTGCAGTGGGGGTTCTACAACCAGTCTGCTGAAAACGGCGTGCAGATCGGTGTGCTGAACAACGGGCAGAACAACGCCACCTTCCAGCTCGGCTTGATCAATATCAACAAAAACGGTTTGCTGCCGGTGATGATTTTTGTCAACTTCGGCAAAAATCTTTTTGATTGATAGAAGGTTTTCTGAAGAATGCTGCAAAAGATAATCAGCCCGGTATGGCTGCATACTTTTGCAGCGTTTTTTTTGCCGGTAAGTTTCGACGTGCGCAAGAGTGTGAGGTGGGGGGCTCTGTTTATCGCTCTGCTGCTGCCGATGACACTTGCCGAAGCTTCCCAACAGCGGGAAGTCAGCAAAGATTACCGCAAAGCTGCCAAACATTACCGTTTCAAAATCAAGCCGGATGTTGTATTCCCAGCCAATATGAGCGGGGTTCCTTTGCCGCTTAGACAGCAGGAAAAACAATTGGGGCGTTTCTTTGAGGCACTTGATGATCTGGGCGAAAACTTTGTCCGTCGCAGCGGGTTAAAAAGTGTCATGATCTGCAAAAGTCTGAAACTCAATGGTATGGCATGTGCCGGAGTTGCCCGCGACGACTGCATGTATTTAATAGAAAAAGCTTCAAAAAAAGTCGTTTATCACGAGATGTTCCACATCTTTGATCCCAAGCGCAAAAATCGGGACTGGCAGAAACTCAACCATCCGCAATTTCGCTATCGCGGTATAGATTTTCCCGACCGGCCGGTGCGGGAAAAAGACAAACGTGCATTGCAGGAGCATTACAGCAAAGTCAATAAAGATTTTTCGGCAGACTTTGTAAGTTTTTACGCTCAAAGCAGCGAAGTCGAGGATCGCGCGGAAACTTTTGCTGCTATGATGTTTGAGGGGCGCAAATTCTACTCACGGGTGCAAAAAAGCTCCGTATTGTTCAATAAAATGCTTTTTATTATCAGAATGACCGGCCGCAACAAGCTGCTGGGCAAGTCATTCTGGGAAGAAAAACTCGGTTCATGGATCAACGATCCGCCGCCGCGGCAGCAAAAGCGTTGAACTTGTTTTTTAATGACCGATCGTAACTTCCGGCAAAGGTTGTTTCACCCACGCGTGATGATAAACTTCTTTGCCCATTTCGTTCCACATTACTTCAAAATCTGTTTTTACATCAGCTATATCAGCAAGGCGTTCCGGATCTTCAGCGAACAGCTGCGAAGCATTGACCGCCTTGCGTACTGCCGCCAGATATTCCAGATCGTCGGTGGAAAAATGCCACACGCCGTTGTCTTTTAAAACCCGGTGGATATGGGTCATGAAATTTGAGCTTAAAAGCCGGTTGCCGCTGTGGCGGTCTTTGGGCCACGGATCCGGGCAGAGAATATGGATTCTATCCAATGCACGGTCAGGGAGCAACCGTGCTATAAGCATGCGGGCTTCGGCTTTGAGTATACGCATATTATTTACACCTTCCCGAAGATTGCGGCTGGCAAGTTTGCGTAAACGTCCCGAAAGCATATCCGCCGCCAGAATGACCCGGTCGGGATGACGTTTTGCCAGCTCGGTGGTGAAGGACCCTTTGCCGCAGCCCATATCCAACTCCACAACAGTATCGGATTTGCTCAAAACTTCCGCCGGCAGGGTGTAAACCTGACTCAAATTGAATATAGAAGCGTCCAAAAGTGCAGAATTTTTAGTTTTAGTCATAAAAAATCACTTTCAAAGGTTTTAATCCTTAAAAAAAGGTGTATATTATACAGAATACATGTTGTTGCGTTATTAATGTACAACAATATCGGTTGTTTTGCCAGTTCAGGAAAGTGTTTTTATGCAAAAGAGTGTACTTTTTGTCTGTACGGGCAATACCTGCCGCAGTCCGTTGGCAGAAGCATGGTTCAATAAATGCGCTGCGGATGCTGGTTTGCCTGGTTACCGGGCCGGTTCGGCGGGGTTGTTTGCAGTCAATGGCAGTTGCGCCTCGGAGAACAGTCGGCAGGTGGCGTTGGAAAACGGTGCATCGCTGGAGGATTTCCGCAGCAGAACATTGACTTATGAAATGGTGAATAATGCCGTTTTGATCGTAGGTTTGACCGATGCTCATTGCCGGAAGATCGCTGATGCGGTGCCGGAAGCTGCCGTGAAAATCAAACGCATATCAGATTTTTCCGGAGCCGGGGCAGGGGATGTTGTTGATCCTTACGGCGGCAGTCTGGCGGATTACCGCAGAGCATTTGAACCGATAAAAAGAGCGGTGAAAAATTTAGTTGAACAATTGAAAAATAACTTTTGATATATAAACCAAACCAAAAAAAGGATGAAAAAATGAGTTTCTCAATTCAGGACTTTGCAGTCAAGCCCTCTCCGCTTACCATTGCAGTCGGAGCCGATCACGGCGGTTTTGAAGCTAAAAAAGCATTGATCGCCAAACTTAACGAAAACAGCATGACCGTGGTTGATTGCGGCGCTTATTCGTTGGAAAAGACTGATGATTATCCGGATTTTGCTGCCGCTGTGGCCGAAATGGTTTCCCGCGGCAAAGCTGATGCCGGTATCCTGATTTGCCGTTCCGGTATCGGTATGGCGATTGCCGCCAACCGCTATCATGGTGTGCGCGCTGCGGTCTGCGAAGATGCGGAAAATGTTATGCTTTCGCGCCAGCACAATTGCGCCAACGTGGCAGTGCTTTCCGGTGATCTCCAGACCGATGAATGCCGCTGGGATCTCGTAAGTGCATTCCTGACCACTAAATTTTCCGGCGAGAGCCGTCATGAACGCCGCCTGACCAATCTGGAAAAAGTTACTTACGACGATATCGCCGCCATCCGTCATGCCGATCCGGCGATTGCCCATATCATCGACAAAGAAGCTGTCCGTCAGTCTGACGGCATTGAATTGATCGCTTCCGAAAACTTTGCCAGTTGCGCCGTGCGCGCCGCTCAGGGGTCGGTTCTGACCAACAAATACGCCGAGGGATATCCCGGCAAACGTTATTACAACGGCTGCGAATTTATTGATGAGATCGAAAGCCTGGCCATCGAACGCGCCTGCAAGCTCTTCGGTGCCGAAGCAGCCAACGTGCAGCCGCACTCCGGCAGTTCCGCCAATCAGGCGGTTTACATGGCATTGGTCAATCCCGGCGATACCGTGCTTTCCATGAGTCTGGATCACGGCGGCCATCTGACCCACGGTCACCCGCTGAACTTCTTCGGCAAGCTCTTCAACATTGTTCCTTACGGTGTGAGCGCCGAAACCGAAATGATCGACTACGATGAAATCGAACGTCTGGCTCTGGAAAACAATCCGAAAATGATCCTTGCCGGTGCCAGTGCTTATCCCCGGATCATCGACTTCCCCCGTTTGCGCGAAATCGCGGACAAGGTCGGTGCCAAGCTTTTTGTGGATATGGCGCACATTGCCGGTCTGGTCGCTGCCGGCGAACATCCCAGCCCGGTGCCGTATGCCGATGTGGTGACCACCACCACTCATAAAACTCTGCGTGGTCCCCGTGCCGGTCTGATCCTCTGCCGTGAAGAATACATCAAGGCGATCAACTCCAAAGTATTCCCCGGTATGCAGGGCGGTCCGCTGGAACACGTTATTGCGGCTAAAGCCGTCTGCTTCGGCGAAGCAATGACCGAAGAATTCAAAGCTTACCAGAAGCAGGTGCGAATCAATGCCCGCGTGCTGGCAGAAGAGTTGACCAAGCGCGGTTTCCGCATGGTTTCCGGCGGTACCGATAACCACCTGATGCTGGTTGACCTGCGTCCGAAACAGGCCACCGGCAAGGCGGTTGCCAATGCGTTGGATATTGCCCGCATTACTGTCAACAAGAACATGATTCCGTTTGACCCGGAAAAACCCTTCGTTACCAGCGGTATCCGTATTGGTACTCCGGCAGTGACCACCCGCGGCATGAAAGAAGATGCCATGGTTAAAATCGCCGACTTTATCGAACGCGGTGTGGCATTGCGCGAAGATGTGGAGGGCTTGAAAGCTCTGGGTGAAGAAGTCAAGGCTTTCACCGCCAATTATCCCATGCCCCAGTTCTGAATTATTTGAAACACAAAGGTTTAGAAAATGATTGATTTGAGAATTCTCCGTGAAAATCCGGAGCTGATTAAAAAGAATTGCGCCCGCCGCGGCAGTGCTGTAAATGTGGATACGCTTATTGCGTTGGATGCCGAATACCGCAATCTGCTTGGTGAAGTGGAAAACATGCGTTCAGAGCGCAACCGCTTGAGCAAAGAATGCAAAGATAATCCCGCCGCCCGCGACCAGGTGCGTGAACTCAAAGAACGCCTTTCCGCCAGCGAAGGTCATTTGAACCGGCTGGAAGATAAAATGAGTGCCATGGCGGCATTTCTGCCGAATCTGCTGGCCGATGATGTGCCGGATGGTCAGACCGATGCCGATAACGTGGAATTGCGTAAAGTCGGAACAATTCCGCAGTTTGATTTCAAGGTGCGCGATCATCAGGAATTGGGTGAAATCCTCGATATTATCGATACCCAGCGCGGCGCAAAAGTAGCCCAGAGCGGTTTCTATTACTGGAAGGGCAAGGGCGCCCAGTTGGTTCAGGCGCTTTTCTTCTGGACCCAGCGCGAGTTGGTAAATCGTGGTTTCCAACTGTTTATGACTCCCTGTCTGGCTAAAGAAAAGACTCTGTTCGGTACTGGTTATCTGCCGTTTTTTGCCGATCAGACCTACGCGCTTAAAGATGAAGATCTGGCTTTGATCGGTACTTCTGAACAGACTCTTGTCGGTTTTCATGCCGATGAAGTGCTTGATGGCGCCAATCTGCCGCTGTGTTACACTGCTTATACTCCCTGTTTCCGTACGGAATCCGGCAGTTACGGCAAGGCCAGCCGCGGTATTTTCCGCGTGCATCAGTTCCACAAAGTTGAACAGATCATCTTCTGCAAACCGCAGGATTCGGTTAAATTCCATGAATTCTGTCTGGAAAATGAAGAATATCTCCTGCAGCAGCTCGGCTTGCCCTACCATGTGGTAAATGTATGCGTGGGCGATTTGGGGGCACCCGGCTACAAGAAGTATGATATTGAAGCATGGTTTGCCGGTTTTGATGCCTACCGCGAAGTAACCAGCAATACCAATCTGACCGAATTCCAGAGTCGCCGCCTGAACATCCGTTACAAGGATGGTGATGAACGCGGTTTTGTGCATACGATCAGCGCTACGGCAATGACAGACCGTGCTGCGATCGCTATTTTGGAAAACAATCAGCGTGCCGATGGTTCGGTGGTTGTGCCGGAAGTGTTGCGTCCGTTCACCGGTTTTGATGTTATTGAACCGGTCAAGCGCTGACTTTGACCGTGCTGCAAAAAAAAGCTTCTGGAAAAAAACGCATCGCCTTTCTGGGGGGTGCGTTTGATCCGCCGCACCCCGGGCACGAAATGCTTGCCCGGAGTGTACTTCAGGCCGGATTGAGCGATCTTGTATTGTGGGTGCCCAGTTGGGCGCCGCCGCATAAAACAGCCGGACGTATGACTGACTTCTGCCATCGGTTGGCAATGGTAAAGCTGATTGCCGAGCGAATTCCCGGCTGTGCGGTGTCTGATATTGAGGCGCGTTGTCAGTTTGACCCTTCTTACTCATTCAAAGTGCTTGCCGCGCTGCAGGAAGAACATCCGGAGTGTGAATTGCAACTTTTGATCGGTCAGGACAGTCTTGAACAATTGCACACATGGTTTTGCGCCAGAGAGCTGGCCGCTAAATATGAAATCATTGCATTTCCCCGTGTCAAATGCAATGGCAGTGCAGAAAAACTGGTGCTGCCTGAAGATTTTTGGGGTCCGGTTTTGTCTGAAAAACTGCGGAAAAGCATCGTATCCGGCAAATATGTGGAAATATCTTCGACAGATTTGCGAAAAGAACTGGCAAAAAGAGAAAATGTGGCACATATTATCTCGGAAGATGTTTTGAATTATATAAGTGAACATAACCTTTACCGGTAAAATAGAGAGGTTGTTATGGCTGAAAATCTGAAAAAAGAAACTCTGGCGCGTTTTTGTGCTGAACAGGCTTTGGAAAAACTCGGTTCAGACGTAGTTGTGCTGAATGTAAGCGATATCAGCAGTATTGCCGATTATTTTATAATCGTTACCGCGACAAGTATTCCGCACCTGAAAGCGCTGGTCGGTCATTTGGAAGAAACCGTGCGCGAAAAATTTCAGTGCCGTCCGTTAGCTGTTGATGGCGAACCTTCCAGTGAATGGGTACTGATCGATTTCGGTAGCGTTTTGATTCACATTATGGGTGAAGAAGCCCGCAATCGTTATGAACTTGAACGCTTGTGGAGCGATGCACCGCGAATGGTTTTAGCCGGAAACTGAAAATAAAATATGGATTGGTCGTTCCGAGAAAACTGGGATGAATACTCCTGGGCCAGAGAAATACGCAAAGATGAATTGCGTATAGCCGGATATTTCCGGACATTGCCCGGTTGTCTTGATTTGCCGGGTGAGGATGAGATGATCTTTAAAAGGTTGATGAGTCAGCCGGAAATGGTGCCAACCGGCGTGACCGATCCCAATACCATATTGCGGGGGCAGTTTGATTGCTCTGAAGATGAAATCGACGAAGAGGAGCTTAAAGAAAACCGCCGCCGCAATAATTTTGAAGCCACCCGCCGACTGGAAAATCTTGCCATAGAGTGGAATTTGCTGGCGGCGGCTCAATTGCCGGAAAATTCCATGAGCGATATTTTATCGGTAACTTGTGCTTTCGGTAAAGTCCTTTCGCGCGGATATAATTTTGAAGATACCGAAGATGCTGCTGATACTTTGGCTTTGCGTATAAGTTTGCTCAAATATATGCTTGCTGATCTGAATGATCTGGCAGAGGCAGTAAAAAATACCGCCGTAAAATATGAGTTGCCCTCAATAGAGCAGGGGAATTTTTTCAATACTTTGGCGCTGGTGCGAGAAATCATTCTTGACCGACTGAAAAAATTGCGCCTGAACTAATGCTGTTTTCCGGTTGGTATAAAATTATTGCATAAAAAAACTGCTGCAAAAATATTGCAGCAGTTTTTTTGTGTTTGACAGTAAGTATTTTACTGCCAAACTTATTCCCATTCGATGGTCCCCGGGGGTTTTGCCGTAATATCGTAAACCACACGGTTGACTCCATCGACTTCGTGGACAATACGGTCGGACATTTTTTCCAACAGTTCCCACGGCAAACGAACCACCTGGGCGGTGACAGCATCCACACTGTTGATGGAACGGATTGCAATCACATAGTCATAACTGCGGCAGCCATTACGGATCCCGACGGTTTTGACCGGCACAAAAATGGCAAAAGTCTGCCAGGTTTTGTGATACCAGCCCGAAGCGTAAAGTTCTTCGGTAACAATTGCATCGGCTTCGCGCAGCATGGCGAGAGTTTCGCGCTTGATCGCTCCCACATGGCGGACCCCCAGAGAAGGGCCGGGGAAGGGATGGCGATCGAGCATTTCCGAGGGCAGACCCAGCAGTTTACCTACTTTGCGGACTTCATCTTTGAAAAGTCGTTCCACCGGTTCGACCAGTTTGAATTTGAGATCTTCCGGCAAACCGCCCACGTTGTGATGGCTCTTAATAACACCGGCGGGGTTGCCGTCAAAGGAGATACTTTCCAGAATATCAGGATAAATGGTCCCCTGGCCAAGGAATGGAGCGTTGACTTTTTTAGCCGCTTCTGCAAAAACATCGATAAATTCTTTGCCGATGATCTTGCGTTTCTTTTCCGGCTCATCGACTCCTGCGAGTTTATCGAGGAAACGGTCGGCGGCATCCACGCAAACCAGATTCATCTTGAAGTTGCGCTGGAAGATTTCCTGTACCTGTTCCTGCTCGCCTTTACGCAGCAGACCATGGTTGACAAACACGCAAGTCAGGCGGTCGCCGATAGCTTTATGGATAAGAGCCGCCACCACCGAGGAATCCACGCCGCCGGAAAGACCGAGCACCACGGTGCCGTCGCCGACCTGTTCGCGGATATCTTTGACTGCTTCGTAAACAAAGTTTTCCAACTTCCACAATCCCTGACACTTGCAGGTATCGAAGCAGAATTTTACTGCTGCTTCAACCGCGGAATCGATGTCATTGTCTTTTACTTCGAGCTCCATGACCGGAATGTTGGTCGCCTGAAAGCATTTCAGGTCTTCAGCATGTTCCGGAGCGCCATTGTCGCGGCAGATAATGATACCGGCGGGGGCTTCTTCCTGCAGACGGGGAACCGGCACTGTACGGGGCATGACCATCGTATAGATGTTCTTGTCGCGGATTCCACGCGCAAGTTTCTGGCTGACAGAACAGCCGAAGTCGAGGAGCACGACCGTTTCTGGTGTATGCTTCATACTTAATATTTCCTTACTTGGAAAGGTTGAATTTTAACTGCATATAAAATACACCTTCTGATGTAAAATTTCAACAGCTTTGCATAAAAAAAATAAAATTTTTTCCCGGTTTGACATCATTGCCGATATAATATGAAAAATTGTCGGTAAAAATATGACCGGCAGGTCATTTTTTGATTTGCAAAAATATTTTTTTGTGGTAAATTACTTTAATGAATAAACTTTTTTGCTGAAGATGTATAAACATTATATACTATATATAGGGATAGGTATAGCATGAAACACACTCAAATGCGTTGGCTGCCGGCGGTTGTCTGCGGCGGTTTCCTGGCAATAGCTGTCGCGGGCTGTCAGAAACCGTATACTCCGCCTGCAGGGGATTTTAAATATGACAGTTTCAGCGAGCGGGAACGCTCCAAGGCTGATAATATTCTGCAGTCTATTTCCACTCTCAGTTTGGAAGATGCCCAGAAGATCGCTCTTTTGAACAATCCCAATTATATTGCAGCATATCATTCGGTAAACGCTGCCAAGATGCGCTATTATCAATCGTTTGCTTCGTATTCACCCACGATTTCCATGAGTGTCGGCTGGTCCGGCGGTATCAATGACTATATGTCCCAGCAGGGTTCCGTTGCACACCGTTCGACCAACCCCAATCAGGATTACTCCAGCAGTTTTTCCGGCGGAGTATCTGCCAGTTTGCTGCTTTTTGATGGCTTGAGCCGTGAATTCGGTGTCATGGCCGCCAAACACAACTATTCCAGCGCGATGGCTTTAAATGAAAACTCCCGCCGGCAGCTGCTGCTGGCGGTCGCACAGGCATATTACGATATTCTGCTTGCCAATGAAAACCGTCGTATTGCTTTGGAAGATATGAGCTTCCAGCTCAAAAACCTGCGTGAAACTGAAATCAAGCATCAGTACGGTGCAGTGCCGCTCTCGGATGTGTTGAACTTTCAGATTCAGGTGAATCAGGCGGACTCCAACCGTTTGACTGCAGAATACAACTACTCCACGGCGCTTTATACGTTGGCGGCTCTGATGGGGTATCCGGAAGGTACGATCCCGGATTCCATCAAGTTCCCGGAAATCAAATATGAAAGCGAATCGCTGCTGTTGGGGGTGGATACCTATCTGGATATGGCTCTGGCCAACCGTCCTGACCTGAAGAGCTACCGCGAACAGCTCAAAATCAGCGAGTATCAGCTCTATCGCTCGTACAGTGCGTTCTCGCCCACATTGCGAGCCAGCGCATCTTATTCGCTTGCCGGCAACAAAAATATTTATCACGGCAAGTACGGCGGGTACAGCCGCAGTAATGATACACAGAAACTTTCTTACGGCATCAGTGCCGACTGGGTGATCTTCAATGGGTTCCAACGCTACAATGCCACCCGCGAGGCTCAGGCAAGTCTGGCTATTGCTGAATTTTCAGTTGCCCAGGCCTGGCTGGGAGTGGTCAATGATGTGCGTACAGCGTATGCCAATTATGATGTAAATATCAAACAAGCCAACCTCTTCTTTGCTATCCGCAAACTGGTGTTTGAACAGCGCGATCTGGTTCAGGCCGAATACGATGCCGGTCAGGCGGAAATCGTCCGGTTGAACGAAGCCCAGCGCAACGTGGTGTCTGCTGAAGGTACGCTGGTGCGGGCGCTTGCCAACGTGCAGAAAGCCAGAGCACAGCTCGAAGCTGCTGCCAATATCAACAATCTCGGCCGCGGATTTGAAGGTGTCAGCGGGGCATCGGTAACATTGGAAGTGCTTGCCAAGCAGGGAATGCAGGATAATATTGCCGGTACTGTTGATAAAAATGAAGTTGACCGCTATCTTGCCATAGCCAAAGCTGCCGCGGCTGAAGAAGCTGCCGCGGCTGAAGCCAAAGATGTAAAAGAAGCTGAAGAACGGGCCGCTGCTGCGGCTGATCAGGCTGCACCCAAGACTGATTTCGTCGGACCCCAGCCGAAAAAACAATAAAAATACATATGCTGCCGGATTTCAGATGAGTATTTTATTCCGGCAGACAGTCAATATAACTGCAATGCTCTCCGGTAATCGATCAATATACCGGAGGGCTGATTGCGTATCAGGATGCCGGAGTAGTGTTAAATGGGATTTGGTAAACGCAAAAAATATATGCTTCAAACTTACGGTAACGAAAGTTTGAAAAAAGTTTCCGAAAAAGTAACTGTTTTCGATCGCGAACTCAATGAGCTTGCCAACAGCATGACCAGAGCCATGCATGAACTTAATGGTATAGGGCTTGCCGCTGTTCAGATCGGTGTGCATAAGCGTTTGGTAATCATCGATGTACCGCAGAGCAGTATGAGTACGCCGCCTACGCCAGGAGAATTGCAGCTTCTTCCCCAGATGCCGATAGCGTTGGTCAATCCTGAAATAATAGAAAAGGGCAGCGAAATCGTCAGCTATGACGAAGGCTGTTTATCGGTTCCGGATCTTTATGCTCCGGTGGATCGTCCGCGTTTGATCAAAGTCAGAGCCTGTGATCTGACCGGGCAGAGCTTTGAGTTTGAGTGCGGCGGATTGCTTGCCAGGTGTATTCAGCATGAAGTTGATCATCTTGATGGTTTTCTGTTTGTTGACCGCTTGAGCGAAGAGGTGGGGATTGCTGTTGCCGGAGAGTTGGAAGCTGTAAAACGCCGCGGCAGAAAATTTAATTACCAGCGGGATATCAAGGCATGAAGACCGGTTTTTTCCGAGCATTATACGGCAGTTGTGCCGGAATTTCTATTTTTGAACAGCTTAAACAACAGAGTTTTGCCCGTGCATGCTGGCATTTGCTGTTAATGTCGTTACTCTCTGCAGTAATTATCGGTATCGGGATTTATTCCGGTATAAAGCTTACAGTTTATAATTCACTGGCTGTTGTGGTGGAAAACTGCGGTTCTATTGTTTGTACAGAAAAATCTGTAACGCCTTCGCTGGCGCCGGAAAAAGTGCGTACTTTTGTGCTCGGCGGACCATTTGCAATAACTTATCTGCCGAAAGATGCGGCCAATCTGCCGGATGATTTTCAAAAAGGATGCAATTATGGCCTGCTTTGGTCCGCTGACGCTCGATTTCTTTTCTGGGGATCTGCCGGCGGAAATAAATACACTGCTGTATCGGCGGCGCTTTTTCCTGCTGAACATACCATTGTTGCCGGCAAAGATAATTTGTTTGCCGAGTTGAAAAAAATACCACTTGTCAAACTCGAGTTGAACCCCGGAGAAAAAGAAGAACTTACGCCTGCTAAAATGCAGGCAGTTGCTGATTTGCTGCTCAATATTGGTGTATGCGTTTTTTTATTGCGTAAAACTTTACTGGAAGTAATTATCTACATAGCAATGTTTGCGGTTGTGACTTTGCTCATGAATATGAACCGTCCGCGCCGGACTCCGTTCCGGGAGTTGATCGTGCTGGCGATCTATGCCGGATTTCCGCCCATGCTTATCGGAAGTCTGGCGGAGGCTTTGCAGTTGCCATATTTGAGTTTCAATATGATTTATGTATTGGGGATGACCTTTTATCTGATCGTGATAATGAACCGTCTGGAACGGCTCCGGCAGGAAAAACAATGGCGCGAAGAAGGTCAGTAATTTTTATCAGGAAGGATGTTTGAATGCAGAAAGATGATTTTTGCCGGATCGTAAACTGGTATCCGGTTTTTGGGGAACACAGCATAATGACTGTTTTTCTGAAGCTGACTTCAGAAGATATAAAACTGCTTGCAGAAGGCATCGGTGATGGCGCTGAAACAACTTCGGTTACAGGCCGTTTGAAAAAGGTGATGCGGGGAGGAACTTTTGATAATTACTTTGTTTCCACCGATTTGTGCTCTCCTACCGATACAGAACGCTTTGAAGCCAAGCGCGGTGCGGTACATTCGGCTGAAAGCGCATGGTATTTTCTTGCCAATTCTGCTAAAGTTCGGCAGGCCGCTGCCGCCGGCAATGTGGAATATCTGGCGATCAAACCTTTTGTACGCATTGACCGCACCCGCGAATTCCGTCTCTTTGTAAAAAATGGTGAATTGCGCGCTGTAAGTCAATATAATCTCACCCGTCATTTCCGGCGCCTGGAAGGGATCAAAGATGATCTTCACAATACGATAAGCAAATGGTTTGAGGAAATAAAAAACAACCTGCCGCTTCAGGATGTGGTTATCGATGTTTTTCTGGAAAACGATGATAAAATCGTAAAGATAGTGGATTTGAATTGCTGGGGAGAACCTACTGATCCTTTGCTGCTGCGTACGTTTGATCAGAATTGGGAGCAGGTTTCCGGTATAAAATTGATGTTGCCGCCGACAAAGATATCCGGCGATGTGGCTGTAAGTTTTTAATTTGATCATTTGAGGTTGCTGTAATGAAAGTATTGCTTTTTTTCTATAACCTGGTGTTGCCGCTTGGATTTATCTTTTTTGTTCCCGGTTTATTGTGGAAGCTCTGGCGCCGCCCGGGGTGGAAAAAGACTTTCGGGGAACGTTTCGGTTGTTACAGCAAGGCGCGTAAAATCGAGCTTGAAGCGTACAAAAATGGTATCTGGATCCATGCTGTGAGCGTAGGAGAAAGTGTTATTGCACTGGCTTTAAGTAAAAAATTGCGCGCACAATATCCGGAAAAACCGATCATTATTTCCACTGGCACCACCACCGGTCAGGAACTGGTGCGCAAACAGTTGCCGGAAGGTGCGGCGGCGATTTTCTGCCCCATGGATTTTCTCTGGATGGTTAAGAAAGTTTTGCGGATGCTCAAGCCGCAGATGCTGGTGATTTTTGAAACCGAAATATGGCCCAATCTGATCGTTCAGGCCAAAAAGCATGGCGTAAAAACAGCTCTGGTCAATGCGCGGCTTTCGGATCACTCGGCCAAAGGATACAACCGTTTCAGTTTTTTCTTTGCTCCGCTGCTGGAGAAATTTGATGTTATTGCAGCGCAGAGCGAAGGAGATAAATCGCGTTTTCTGACAGTTTCTCCCCGCGCCAATGCTGTAAATTGCGGTAATTTGAAGTTTGATCAGAGTGTGCCGGGCGATCTGCAAGGTGCTGATCTGTCTGAGTATTTTGGTGCTGGCGCTTACAAAGTGGTTCTGGGTGCCAGTACGCATCCCGGCGAAGAAGCGGTCATTGCATCCAGCTTCAAGGAGTTGTACAGCCGAAATGAGAATTTGCGTCTGGTTTTGATTCCCCGCCATGCCGAGCGAGGAGAGGAAGTAATGCAAGTTTTGGCCAAACAGGAAATCGGTGCTGCACGCCGCAGCAATAACAGCCGTGCGGGCGAAAAGATAATCTGTCTTCTGGCAGATACTACCGGCGAAATGCTTAAATTTATGAAATCAGCCGATATTGTCATTATGGGCAAAAGCATTGCCGGCCACGATGAAGGACACAATCTTATTGAGCCGGCACTGCTGAAAAAGGCGATCGTTACCGGCAGTGTGCTGCGTAATTTCCGCTTTCTGATGCAGGTCCTGACTGGCAAAGATGCAATCAAAACGGTTGCCTGTGATGAAGAATTGACCGGTGTGCTGGCTGAATTGCTGAATAATGACGATTTGCGCAATGAGCTTGGCAATAAAGCGTTTGCGGCGATATCAGAACATTCCGGCGCCAGTGATAAGACCCTGGCTGCTCTGGAAAAACTTTTTTGATGAAGAATCCCGATTTTTCTGCTTACCCGGTAAGCGAAGTTGCCGATCAGGTGCGTTCGGCGCTGGCATCGCATAAAAAGGCAGTATTGAGTTCCCCCACCGGTTCGGGCAAAAGCACAGTATTGCCGCTTTTACTTTTGAATGAACCGTGGCTGCAGGGGCGCAAGATCATTATGCTTGAACCCCGGCGGATCGCCGCATATGCTGCGGCAAGTCAGCTGGCGCGTAATCTGGATTGCGTTCTGGGATCGACCGTGGGATATCGGATGCGGCTCGACCGCAAAGTATCGGAGAATACGCGCATAGAGGTCGTTACCGAAGGCATGTTGACCAATCAGCTGCAGCACGATCCGGAACTTACTGGCGTGGGGCTGATAATTTTTGATGAATTTCATGAGCGCAGTCTGCAATCTGATCTGGCCCTGGCGCTGGCGTTGGATACCGCTGGCGCGTTGCGCGAGGATCTGCGGATACTTGCCATGTCCGCAACGATCGACTGCACAAAGACCTCTGAATTGCTGGATAATGCACCGGTTATAGAAAGTAAAGGCAGATCATACCCGGTGGAAATAAAGTATCTGGCCCGCCGTACAGATATAAGTTTGAGCGAAAATGTTGCCAATGCGGTTTGTCTGGCTTACAATGAAAATTCCGGCAGTATGCTGGTTTTTCTCCCGGGAGAAGGGGAGATCCGGGCTGTGGAAGATATGTTGAAAAAAAGGATAGTATCTTCCGATACCTATATCGTCCCGTTGTATGGACGCTTGGATAACACGCTGCAGCGGCAGGCAATCGAGCCGGCATCGTCAGGCTTTCGCAAAATCGTGCTGGCAACCAGTATTGCCGAAAGCAGTTTGACCATTGACGGAGTAACAGCCGTGATAGACTGCGGTTTTACCCGGCAATCGCGCTTCAATTCATCCAATGGATTATCCCGTCTGGAAACGGTTCCGATCTCTCAAGCAGCAGCAGAACAGCGTTCCGGACGGGCAGGGCGCACCGCGCCCGGGGTGGCATACCGGCTGTGGAGTGAACACGAACACTGCAAACGTGATGCTATCCGTCCCGGCGAGATCAGTTACAGCGATTTAACCCAACTGGCTCTGGAACTTGCCGCATGGGGGGTAACAGATCCGGGGCAGCTCAAATTTATGGAAATGCCGCCGGAAAGTGCATGGCGGACGGCAAAAAAATATCTGCAGAGTATTGGCGCGGTAGATAAATCCGGAGCATTGACAACGCACGGTAAACTTATTTTGCAATCATCTTTAAGTGTTCGTTCCGGACACCTTGCTGCGGTGGCGATCCATCATAATCTGGCTGCAACCGGTATCCGGTTGGCGGCGCTGCTGGATGCAACGGATATGCGGCGCAATACATATACTTGCATAACCGATATGCTTGCGGTTATGGAGCGCGATAAAAGATTTTCTCAAGCAAAATTACTGGCAGCTCAAGTAACACGGCGTTTGCTGAAAAATTCCGGGTGTGTTGATCGAGCTGAACTTTCTGCCGGAGCTTTGCTTGCGATAGCTTTTCCTGAAAGAGTTGCGCGGCGCCGTGGTGCCATGGGCGAACTCAAATATCTGCTTGCAAGCGGCAAGGCCGCAGAATTCCGCGAAATGCTTAATGTAGTTGGCAATGAATTTGTTGTAGCGCTGGAATTGGATGACCGGTCGGAAAATGCCCTGGTGCAAATAGCGTGCGGCGTGGAAGCCTGGGAGCTTGAAGAACATCTGAAAGAATATTTTACTGAAGAAGTGAAAATGACTGTCACTCCGGCTGATCTGACAGCAGAGTGCACTCTGGAACGAAAATTCGGGGCGATTCTGTGGAGCAAAAGCCGGAGCGATGCGCCTGAACGCGGAGAACTCTGTCAGGAGCTGGCCCGGGTTATCAGGCAATACTCGTTAAGCATGTTTGAGTTCCCCGAAAGTGTAAAAAAATTGCAGGGCAAACTGGAGTTTATACACAAATACGATCCTGATAATAATTTGCCGCTTTTGAACAATGAGTATATCCTTGACCATATAGAAGAACTGCTCTACGGTTTTCTGCCCGAAAAATTCAGTAAAAATATGCTGAAAAATATCGATTGGCACAACGCGGTGTATTCTTTGCTCGATTACGCTCAACAGCAGGAACTTGCCCGGCTGCTGCCCGGCAGTATAAAATTGGAAAACAACCGCGAATTCAAAATCGATTATACCTCCGACCCTCCAACGCTGTCAGGCAAATTACAGCACTTTTTCGGGGTGCGTAAACAACCGGCGCTGCTTAACGGTAAAGTCAGGCTCCCGGTGGTGCTGTTGAGTCCGGCGGGACGCCCGGTGCAGACAACTTCTGATATCGGCAATTTCTGGAGCGGATCGTATAAACTTGTCCGCAATGACCTCAAAGGCCGATATCCGAAACACGACTGGCCGGAAAATCCGTAACGGCGTTTTGCTTGACGGTAATAAAAAACAGCAAAAAAATATTACATATGGCGTTTTGAGATTTGGATTATCGGATATTTGGCAGTACATTAATATATATGTGCTTTTTTATAAGCAGAAAACAATTGTTTGTTAAATCATAAAACAGAGAGAAGAAAAATGCAGGATTTACAGAAAATCACGGGTTTTATGGGCGGACTCACTCCCTCTGCAACTCTGGCGATCACCGCCAAAGCCAAAGCATTGAAAGCCGAAGGTCTGGATGTGTGCAGTATGGCAGCGGGAGAACCCGACTTTGATACCCCTCAAGCAGTTAAAGATGCCTGTATTCAGGCTTTGAACGAAAGCAAAGTGTACTACACTCCCGCCAGCGGTTTGCCGGAGTTGCGTAAACTTGTGGCCAAAAAATTTACCGAAGAAAACAACATTCCCTGTACTTTTGAACAGTGCGTAGTTGCACCCGGTGCCAAATTTTCAGTATTCAGCGCCATTGCTGCATTGTGCGGCCCCGGCGATGAAGTGATTATCCCGGCTCCGTTTTGGTTGAGCTATCCGGAAATGGTCAATACCACCGGCGCCAAACCGGTGATCGTCAATACCAAGGCCGAAAATAACTTTGAATTAGTGCCGGAAGAATTGGAAGCTGCAGTCACTGAAAAGACCAAGCTGATGATCCTGACTACGCCGTCCAACCCCACCGGTGCGGTTTATTCCAGAGAAAAGCTCGAAGCGATCGCCAATATTGCCGTCAAGCACAATTTTATGATCCTTGCTGACGAAATTTATGAAAAGCTCGTCTATGATGCCGACAAACCCCATATCAGTATTGCATCGCTTTCCGAAGAGATCCGCAATCTGACCATTACCGTCAACGGGTGCAGCAAGGCTTACAGCATGACCGGCTGGCGTATCGGTTTTCTGACCGCTCCGCTGTGGCTTGCCAAGCGCATTATTGCGTTCCAGAGCCACACCACCAGCAACGTGACCACCTTTGCCCAGTATGGTGCCATTGCCGCGCTGGAAGGCAAGGCCGATGCAGATATTGAAAATATGCGTCAGGCTTTTGCCAAGCGCCGCGATCTCATCTATTCGCTGGTCAGCAAGATCGAAGGCATCAAATGCCTGCGTCCGCAGGGGGCATTCTATCTTTTGTGCGACATTTCGGCTTTCGGAATGGGGTCCGATGAATTCTGCACCCGTTTGCTGGAAGAAGAAAAACTTGCGGCGATCCCCTGCAGCAGCTTTGGCGCAGATAATATGATCCGTTTCTCCTATGCCTGCAGCGAAGATAATATCCGCAAGGCAGCTGAACGCCTGCAGAGCTTTGTGGCGAAACTCTGCAAGTGATTTGTTTGTCTGATATTCCGGAGGTTTTATTATGAAATTTTCGAAATATTGTATTGCGGCTGCTGCCGGATTGTCTGTAATGCTTTCCGGCTGCAGCAGCACTGGCGGCAAGCAGCCGGTACCGGAGAAAAAAAATGAGATCGTGGCTATAACTGCGCTTGATGCAAATAAAGCAGCGCAGGCCGGCCGGATCATGGGCGAAGCTTTGCTCGAGGCTTTCAAGAGCAAAGATTTTTCCCAAACAGCAGCAGTTCCGGTGGGGGATGAAAAAAATCGCCTTACACAGGAGAAATTCACCAAACTGCTCGGTAATCTGGATAAAGCCGGCGGCATTGCCGCTACCGGTTATCTGGGCGATTTGGCATTTGGGAATTTTCGCAGATTGCTGTGGAAAGTATCGTTCAACACCAAAGAAAAAGCCCCCGCTGCAGATATGATTTTTGAAATTGTAGTGGTCAATTTCAAGGATCAGTACCGGGTTGCCGGCTTTGGCTTCCGCCCCTGATTATAGTGGTGTGCGAATGAAGACTCTTACTGAAAAGCAGAAAAATATACTTGATTTTATCGATGATTTTCTCGATCGCGAGGGTATGGTTCCCACGGTATACGAGATTGCTGATCATTTCGGGATCAAGACTTCCACCGTGTTTGCCCATTTAAAAGCGCTTCAACGCAAAGATCAGCTTTCGCGCAGTTCCAAAGCACGCAGCATTGCATTGAAGAAACGTCAGGCACGTCAGGTTACGCACATGTCGTTTGTGCTTTCCATTCCGCTGCTGGGCCGGATCAATGCCGGTTTGCCGGCTGACAGTCCGGAGTTGGCTGAAGGTGAATTTGTGGTAAGCGGCAATTTGGCAAAAATGGCGCAGAATGGTTCGCTTTTTGCCTTGAAGATCAGTGGCGAAAGTATGCGCGATCTGGGAATATTAGATGGCGATATTGTAGTTGTCCAAAAAGATTGCCCCGTAAAAAATGGAGATATTGCCGTAGCTCTGGTCAATAACGAGACCACGGTAAAGAGCTATTATCTCCTGGAAAACGGAAAAATCGAACTGCATCCGGCAAATGCGGAGTATAAAGTGCAGACCTATGATGCCGAATTGGTTTCTCTGCAGGGCAAAGTTATAGCATTGCACCGGGAGTTTTGAGCATTGTCTGCCTGCAGAAAAAAAAGATTATGGCGCATGATCCTGCCCGTGACGGGTGTGATCTGCGCCGTTTTTTTATTGGTATACATATTGAGTACAGGATGGAAAAAAAATACAACTTCCGGCAATAGCGCTATCCCTGAAAAACATGCTTTGACTCCGGGCGAACAGCTGCTTGCTGCCGCCGGACAGGGCGATTATCTGCTTTTGCGTTATCTTTTGAGTAAACTCAATAATTGCAGCTACCGCGATCCAACTGGCAGAACCGCACTGCATATTGCTGCAGAAAAAGGCGATGTTAATTGTCTGAAGGTTCTGCTTGATGCGGGGGCCGATACCAATGTGCTCGATAAACTCAACACGCTGCCGCTTGTTCTGGCTGCCGGAAACGGTCATACACAGGCAGTGGAACTGCTTTTGCAGTATAAAGCTGATATTGCAGGAGGCAGCCGTAACGGCAGAACGGCATTGCATGCAGCGGTAGGTTCCGGACATAAAAATACAGTGGTTTTTTTGTTGAAAAAACATGCTCCACTGTGGCCCGGCAGCAGCGAAGGCAACAGTGTATTGATCCATGCGCTGCAGAAAAAACATGATGAAATTGCGAAAATATTGCTGAATGCCGGAGCGGACCCCAACGGTTGCGATTCTCATGGCAACAGTGCATTGATGATCGCCGCCGGAAACGGCAGTGAAAAATCAGTCAAAATGCTGTTGGCTGCCGGTGCAATAAACCTCAGTCATACCAATAAAAATGGCGAAACCGCTTTGTCTCTGGCACGTAAAAACGGTTTTTCCGATATAGCCGTAATACTGGAATGCGCTCAATAATCAAGAAAAAAAGCTTTTATGTTTGTTTTTAACGTTTTAAGTGCTATATTAACACGGTTCAGCAATTTGCAACCCAACAAAATTATAACAAAAAGGATAGAATTATGGCTCCTGAACTTAAAAAAGATGCCGCTTACGCTTTGCTGGTTCCCACCAGCATGGGTGTCCGTCTGACCCCGGTTGATGGTCAGCCTTTCCACTGCAGCGATACGTTCAAAATGCAGGTGACCAGCGCCGAAACCAACGTTGCCAGCGTTGCCAGTTTTCTTGGTCTGCCGGTAAAAGTTCTTACTGCATTCGTCAAGGGCAGCCCGGTTGCCCGTATGATCAAAGATAATCTGGCCGGCCGTCACATGGATTATGAAGGTCCGGAATTTGAACAGGAAGGTCCCTGGGGCGTCCGTCATCAGTTCAATCTGGCCGACAGCGGCTATGGCAGTCGTGGTCCCCGCGTGCAGAACGACCGCGCCGGTGAAGTCGGCAGACTTCTGAACGTCAAAGATTTCGATCTCGACCGCATCTTCGGAAAAGAAGGTGTTCAGATCGTTCACCTTTCCGGTCTGATTGCTGCGCTGTCTCCGGAAACCAGCAAATTCTGTCTGGAAATTGCCCGTGCCGCCAAAAAATATGGCAGCCGCATATCCTTTGACCTCAACTATCGCGCCAGCTTCTGGAAGGGCCGCGAAGAAGAGCTGACCGCTATTTTTGCTGAAATCGCCAGCCTTGCCGACATTCTGATCGGTAACGAAGAAGACTTCCAGCTCTGCTTGAAGATCAAGGGCCCGGAAGCCGGCGGCAAAGATATCGGTGCCAAGATCGAAAACTTCAAGGAAATGGTTGAACGCGTCAAGGCTGCTTATCCGAATGCCTACGCTTTTGCCACCACCCTGCGTCAGGTCGTCAGCGCCAACCACCACCTGTGGGGCGCTATTGCCAATGTCAACGGCGAATGGCAGGTTGTTGAACCCCGCGATATTACCGTGCTCGATCGTATCGGCGGCGGCGATGGTTTTGTTGGCGGCTTCCTGTACGCCATCCTGCGCGGCTGGGAACCGGAAAAATGGATCCAGTTCGGCTGGGCCACCGGTGCTCTTGCCACTACCCACCTGACTGACTATGGTCAGCCCGCCGATGAAGAACAGGTTTGGAGCATCTGGAGCGGTAACGCCCGCGTCAAGCGCTGAACAAATTGTTTTTCAGTAAAATAAAAAACGCTGCAAGCTTTTTCAGCCTGCAGCGTTTTTTTATTTTGCAACTGCCATCAAATCGCCCAACTGCCGTTTTGGAAGATTGGGATCCGTTCTCCATTTTCAGTGATCCCGACGATCGAGAGATCTTTGCTGCCGATCATAAAGTCAACATGGATCATACTGTCGTTAACGCCTTTGGCTTTCAGCTCGTCGTGAGTATATTTTTCGTAATCTTTTACGCAAACATCAAAGCCGCGGCCGAGCGCCATGTGGCAGCTGGCATTTTCGTCGTACAACGTACTGTAAAATAGTATATCCATCTGGTTGATCGGCGAATTGTAATCGATCAGGGCGCATTCTCCGAGATAAGGCGCATTTTCGTCCATGGCGATCATGCGTTCCAGCGCTTCCTGACCTTTGGCGGCTTTGACTTCCACAGCTTTGCCGTTTTCAAATCTGATAGAAAAGTCTTCGATCAGACTGCCCTGCCATGAAAGCGGCTTGGTTGCCACCAGCAACCCATCGGCTTCGCCTTTTTTCGGGGTGGTGAAGATCTCTTCGGAGGGAATATTGGGATTAAATGATCTTCCTGAAAGATCCGTTTCTTCCGCCCCGGCGAAAACCCCTTCTTTCATCAGTCCCACCCGGAAATCGGTGCCGTTTGCTGATTTGTACTCAAGGGCGGCAAAGTTATATTTATTGAGTTTGCCGGTCAATTCGTGTATGCGCTTGTTGTGCTGTTTCCAATTTTCAATAGCGCCATCTTTGGCGCGGGCGGCGGTCAATATGGCATCCCAGAGTTTATCCACCGCTTCGGTATCGCTCAAACCGGGGAATACTTTGTTGGCCCATTTTACGCCGGGTACTCCGGCAATACACCATTGGTATTTATTTTCCATAGCATCGCGGAATGGCTTGATCTTGGGAAATCTTGCCATCTGTGCACGGGCGCGTTTACCCTGATCGATGCCGTCCATGCCATCAGGGTCATCGGAATCCAGCCAGAGAAATGCGGGCAATGTTTCGCTGCGCCATTTCAATTTTGCCAGTTCCCAATCTTCGATGGTCGAAAGTTTTTCTTCGCTCTGATAGAGCTGACCGAGTTTGGCAATGGGCATATCCTGCCAGTCGACCTGCACTTTAGAGGCGCCTTCTTTATAACAAAGTTCGACAACCAGGCGGACGAATTCCACCTGATCCAAACCAGCCATAATAATAACTTCCTGATCTTTTGCCGGGCGGATTCCCATTTTTACGATCAGTTCAGCGTATTCAATCAATCGCTTATCCATGATACTTTCTTTGTTTTTTTCGGGTTAAAAAGGTATGGTGGAAGGAGCCTGTTTTACAGACTCTTTTTTATAATAAACTTCAGGAGCAACAGCCTTGCTCTGTTTGTCAGCAGCTTTTACCTCGATCGCCTGTGGGGTTACCGGACAGGCGTACTGGCAGTTGCCGCAGCCGATGCACAGTTCACCGGTTACTTGGGGGATCGTGGCACTTTTGCGGGGGCCTGCAACCATTTTCAGCGCACCGGTAGGACAATGCTCTGAACATGCCCCGCAGGGTTCGCCATCCACATAAGCCAGACAGCGGTTGGCTGTGAATACAGCCATACCGATCCGGCAAAGCTTTTTCTCTTTCAGACTCATTTTTTTCAACGCGCCGGTAGGACAGTTGGTGGCGCATTTGTTGCACTCATACTCGCAATATCCGGGGTGAGAACCAGAAAACTTCATTACCGGCAGCATAAAGCCCTGCCAACCGTATTCATTAGTGGCCGGCTGCAGACAGTTACCGCGGCAGTTTGTTATACAAAGGCCGCATCCGGTACAGCGGGCGAGAAAATTTTCTCTCGAACCGGCGCCCGGCGGCAATATGGCGTTTTCATTGCGCGGTGCACTTGGGCTGATTTTTTTACCGGCAGCAAAACCGGCAACTCCGGCAATCCCGGCAGCAATAAGCATCTGGCGCCGTTCGGGAGCAGTCGGCAGATCGGCGGCGGTCAAATCATTTTTGCGCCGTCTGACCGTTTTTACCGCATCGGCCGGGCAGACAGCAACACACTCCAAACACATAAAACAGCGGGTGAAATCAATCGTTTGTCCATCGGCAATATTTATACAGTTGGCATTGCAGACTTTTTCGCATTTACGGCATTTTACGCATTTATCCGGATCGATGGCAAGACGTATGCCGCTGCGGGCGGCGAGGGCGGCAAGAATAGTTCCGGCGGGGCAGATAGT
The DNA here is from genome assembly GCA_045635745.1 of Victivallaceae bacterium. Taxonomy (GTDB): domain Bacteria; phylum Verrucomicrobiota; class Lentisphaeria; order Victivallales; family Victivallaceae; genus SIG78. The sequence continues at coordinate 149,772 of JAZTWG010000042.1, read as the reverse complement.
GTTGCAGAAAATCCGCCCCTTCCAGATGGTAAGCGCAAGCAAACCCAGCAATGCTCCACCGGATATTGCCAACGCAATACTCCATGCGGCGGTTGCTTCGATGGATGACTGCTGCAGATTTACCGTGGATTTATTCAGCCATGCAAGAAATTGCAGAACGATAGTGGAAGATATTTTTCCGAAAAGCGAATAAGGCTCCACATACCCGAATGGCAAAGCAAAACCTCCAAACATCAAAGCCAGCACCAACACCAGAAAAGCGGCCCGGAAGACATTATGCCCTTTGCGGTAAATTCTGATTTTTTTGCGGAATATTTTGCGATCAAGCCTCTCAATGACTTCCTGAAGCAAGCCCAGCGGACAGCACCATGAACAGTATACGCGTCCACAGAAAGCCGTTACAGCCGCAATCAGAAGCATGGCGCCAAATGCACCGCCCAAACCCAATGCCGCCACACTCAATATGCCCGGCATGAATTGATATTCTGTGGCCAGATATAATTTACTGCGCATCAGAAAACCGCTGAAAAGCGCGGTGAAGATCACCAGAACTGCAGCGATGAACAGCCAGCGGAAAATACGCAGTTTTTTTATGGAAAAAATTTTCATAAAACCTCTTTTACATTTCTATGCGCTTGATATTGAGTTTGGTAAGGTCTTTGACCCCCATTTCTCTGGCAGCGGCTTCGCCGAGATATTTTACATCCTCTTCTTTGAAATTCAAAAGTTTTACTGCCGCAGCATCTGCTGCTACCGGGTCAGTGGATAAAAGCATGAATTTCCCCATGGCAACGTCGCGCAGATTGCCGCCGCGGGGGCCGTGATCCATCATCATACGGTAGGCATCGATCACATTAAGATCCGGTTTGCGGTAGCAGAGCAGATCCGGAATCGTATAAGTAAGATTGTTGCGGTGCATTGCACGGCGATCCCAAACCATACCCATAAGGTTTTTCATTGCTCCGGACATCTTGGCTCCGCCGTGATGTTTCAGGATCGGCACATTGATAAAAGTATCGCAGTCGAGTACTTCGGCAAAAACTTCGGCGCTGGTCAGTGCCTTTGCTTCTTTCTTTTCCACTTTCCGGTAGGATTTACGGTCGATTGCATGCAGAACTCTGGCTCCGGCGCCAGTGGCGGCAGCGGCGATGCCGCTGATTTTATAGCAATCAGGCCCATAGTTGCAGCTGTGGTCAAAAACTATTACTTCTGCGGCACCGGCTTTGAGTACATCGCGCACGATTGCTGCGACCAGTTCCGGATTGGTATTGGCCGCATATTCCGGCGGTTGAGTCCAGGCAATGTTGGGTTTGACTACGACTTTTGCGCCTTTTTTAACAAATTTTTCAATGCCGCCCATGGCTTTTATCCCTTCGTGCCACATGGCTTCGGCACTGCCTCCATGCAAAGCCACCAGATCAGGAGTTGAAGATTGACTTTCGGCCGCGGAAACTGTTTTGCCGATTGCTGAAACTGCGAGAGCGGAAAGAAAGCTGCTTTTCAAAAAATCACGTCTATTCATCACTAAAATCTCCTGCTTAAATTTGCAAAATTGCAAGTTTGTGATAAAGTTACTTTATAAAAACAGATTTTTCAAATATAATAGACAAATTTTTTTAAAAAAAGGAGTATTTTTATGGGTATTGGAGCAACTGAATGGCTTCTTATTATTGTTGTGGTTGTTTTGCTGTTTGGTGCCAAGCGCATTCCTGAACTTGCCCGGTCATTGGGCAAGGCCAGCCATGAATTCAAAAAAGCCAAAGAAGATCTCTCGCGCGAATCGGAAGAACTGGTCAAAGCCGCCGAAGCCAAGGCTGCGGCGGAAGATAAAATACAGTCGGATAAGCCGGCTGAACCCAAGGCCTGAAATCACTGCCCTTTGGAGCATATCGGATGAGTTCAGAAGGATTTCTTTCGCATATTGAAGCACTGCGCCGCATGGTGCTGGAAATTCTGGCGATATTTGTGCTGCTGCTGATCCCCGGCTGGTATTTTGCACCGGAACTGCTGGAGCTGCTGCAAAATAGCGCCGAACGTATTGCCCGCGAAAACGGTGCGGGATTCCATTTGAGTTACTTTGCCTTGATGGAGCCTTTTCTGGTTGAACTCAAAGCCGGTATGCTTTTAGCGCTCTTTGCCGGACTGCCGTTGTATTTATGGCGATTCTGGCATTTTCTTGCGCCGGCGCTCTATTTGCATGAAAAACGTTTTCTGCTGGCGGGAACAGCGGCGGCGTATTGTCTTTTTGCCGCCGGAGTTTCGCTGGGGATTTTCGGAGTTATGCCGCTTTTGGTGAAATTTTCTGTAAGTTTTGCCCGCGATGGACTTGCTCCGATCATCGGATTGAATAACTTTGTCGGTTTGATGATGAATGTGGCACTGGCTTTTGGTGCTATGTTTGAGTTGCCGGTGGTGCTTCTGGCGCTGGTTATGGCCAATATTTTATCGCTTGAAACATTGCGCAAACAGCGATCACTGGTGGTGGTGATAATACTGATCGTGGCGGCATTTCTCACTCCGCCGGATATTATCAGCCAGCTGATGCTTGGCGTGCCGGTATATATATTATTTGAGCTTACCCTGCTTACCGGCCGCTGGTTGATAAAAAATAAAGAGTGTGAGCGTACAATAGTCGAAGAGACGCCGGTCTCCGGCGATAATACTGCTGATGCAGCCGGTGAATACTCCGGGCTTGATCCCGACAGCGTAAGCGATGATTCGTGGAAAAAAGCCGATAATTGTTACCATCGCCGTCGCCGTCGCCGTTCCGGCGGATTGCCGCGGCGCAAGACCAAATATGAGCGATAAGCAACCTTTATGACTAAAAAACAAAACTTCGGAACCACAGCTGCGCGTTCAGCAAAGAAAAAAATCGAACGCTCCGGCAGTAAATCCGGCAGATTTTTCAAACATATCCGCTCATGGATTATTTATCTGCTGGCGATTTACGGAGCTCATTCGCTTTGTGCCCAATATAATGCATACTACCGGAATTGGGTGGAAAAGTATACCGGCAATATTTACCGCAGTGTTAAAAGTGTTGAAAATGATCTTGCGCCGCAACCTGCGGTCATTATACGCAACAACTCTGATCTGGCCCAAACCCGCTATGATAATTTGACTATGGGGGTACCGGCTTTCTGCGATACAGTCATCGATCGATGCGGCTACGCTCTTGGCTACTCGGAACAACATGAACAGCCGCTTTGGGTGAGTTACAAATTAACAAGGGAAGAAGTCAGAAGCAAAAAAGCCAAACGTTCTGGCGATTTCCGCGCCGATAAAGCTATTGCCACAAAATCAGCTGATCCGGCTGATTATAAAGGTTCTTTTTTCGATCGCGGCCATCTGGCGCCAGCGGCGGATATGAGTTTTTCTCTTCAGGCGATGAGCGAAAGTTTTTACATGTCCAATATGTCACCGCAACGGCCTGAATTCAATCGCGGCATTTGGAAAACACTGGAAGAAAAAGTTCGTTTTTTTGCTGAAAATCACGGCGATTTATATGTTGTTTCCGGTCCGATATTCGATTACACCAAGCCGGTGGTAACCATTGGTAAAAACAAAGTTGCGGTACCGGATAAATACTACAAAGTATTGCTCGATGCCAACGCGGCCAATCCCAAAGCTGTCGGTTTTATTCTGCCGCATAAGGATGCTTCCAGGGATATATCCGCTTTTGTTGTGCCGGTCGATGTGGTGGAAAAAGCTTCCGGTTTGGATTTTTTCAATGCGTTGGACGACGATATTGAAGAAAAACTTGAAAGCTCTTGTGATTATTCGGCATGGCAGAAGCGCCAGCCGGATCTGCGGATAAAAAGCCGCCGATGATTTCAGACCAGTTTCCGAACGGCCTGACCGATTATTTTTTCACATTTTCCGCAATGGAGGCAGTTGCTGCCGCATTTTCCGGGCAGCTCTATGTTATCAAGCCGGCGGTTATCCAGAATGTTCGGGGCAAATACCTGTGAGAAACATGGTTCAGTCAGGTCAAACACATTGCCGTCAAAGCTTTCATTGCAGTAAGCAGCCAGGATCAACCGCGGATTGCTGTGCTGACGGGTCGCCAATTTCATGACCGCACAATATGGTTCGTAGCATTTTACATCTTCGGGGCGTATCCAGCTCGAACGGAGAAAATCTGCCATATTTCTGCCGTCTTTATAGCGTTCCCAGCACAGGTGCGGCAAAAAATCTTTCACATTATTTTCCTTACGCAACAATTTATCGTGGGCAACTAAATTATCGTGAAACGTTTGATATGGGCAGTTGCGCAAGCAACCGCTGTTGGCAAGCAAACAGAGTTTTTTCCCGTGCTGCCGGCTCCATTTGGCAAAAAGCGCCACTGTTTCCATATCGCGCTGAAGATCGCGCCGCAGATAGAAGCTGTCGAACTTTTCCTGCAGATATTCAAGCGCGGTCAGTGAATCTATACGCATATTTACTGATGCGCGGATCTCTGTATCAGGCGCAATTTTCTTAACCGTATCGGCCACAAATGGCGAGGTGGTGGTTATTATTTCCGGCAGCAGGTTTTCTCCGGCAAACCACTCAAGCATATCGGTTATGCGGTTTTGAAATTCCTGCGAAATGGCTTTTTCGCCGTAGCAGTTGCCGTTCAAAAGCAGATCCAGCTGAATATTCATATTGCGGATGGTTCGCAATTCGAAGACCAACTGCTCAAGTGCTTCGGCATTATCCTGTGCCGCATCGGGTCGGCCGGAAGCAAATCCCGGCGGGGCAAAGTATACCTCGCAGATATTGTTTCGATAATCGGCAATTATTTCCGAAAAAAGTTCACCGGTTTTTCTGCATTGATAGCCCGCTGCAAACAACATAAGTTTCACTCCTCCGGCAGATTCCATACTTGCTTTTGAAATGCTTTTGCCGCCGCACGGCGTTCTTCCATTTGTCTGGTTGCATTTTCCGAAGCGCTTTTACCGCTGGAGCTGCAGCCTAGCACAAAACCCTCCGGCAGTATGAATGCGGCAGCACATTGTTCAATTTTCTGCCGCCAGCAGTAACCGCGCGCGGCGATGGCTTTGAGCTCGTTTTGGAATACATCAGCATTGCCCCACACAGCTTCGCCGTATTCTTCAAAAGGGTACTGCTGCTCTATGAGCTCCTGCTGATCGGGATTCGCAGCCTGCAGCGCAAGGGCTGTTACCGACAAATAGGGCGGAAAATGCCGATTGGACCACCATTGCAATTCGCCGGGACGATCGGGTGAAAAACGCAGTTTTACTTTGGCTACCCCCTGTTCCAGCGCAGTAAAGATCAGTACATCGTTGGGAAACTGCAGCTGCATAAGTTGCAATGCACCTGCGGCCCGTTCCAATAACGCAGCATTTTTACCGCCGGAAGCCAAGGCGGTAAGTGCTATGCCGCGTCGGAACCTGTTGTTTGCGGTCTTTTCCAGAAAACCTTTGGCACAAAGCGTACGCAGTAAATTATAGGCTGTACTTTTCTGCAAATTGCTTTTTTCAGCTATCTCGCTTAAAGTCATCCCGTCCGGAGCTGCCGCCGCAATTTGCAGCAGTTCCAGACCGCGCAGCAGTGATTGCACCAATTCTGAACCCGGCATAACGTTTTACCTCAATCGATACCTTCGTCATCGTCTTTGCGGAACTTGGTTCCTTCGGCGTATTCCGGCGGAGTTGACCAGTCGACCGACCAGGTCGGACGGCGGCGGAATTTTTCCTTGAAGCTATTCTGCAATACACCGCGACTTTCCAGATTTATCATACACGCACGGGTACAGCCGCGGGCCCCGCATACCGCCTGTCCGGTATTGTAGAGGTTTCTGGGCTTGTTGTAGAATGGTGACCATTCACCGGGAACCGAATCCTTAGAAGATTCCAGATAGGGTTTTTCCTGAACTTCGTTGCTGTGTTTGGCTCCGCGGAATGCAAAACTGCATTTAGCCATATCAAGGTCGGACCACTCAACTATATTCCCCGCAAGGTTTACTTTTACTGTTTTATCGGTGGAAAACGCCTGTCCGGGACACGCTTTAACGCACGCCATGCAGCGGTTGCACAACTGCGGCCCATCATAAATCGGATCAGGCTCCAACTCTACATCGGTCATAATAATGCCTACGCGGCAGCGCGGTCCGAACTGGGGGCTTAAAAACATCTTGCTGAATCCGATTTCGCCCAGACCGCACAGATATGCGGCAATACGCAAATGAATCATTACATCCGGCTGCGCCTGGCCCGGGCGGGCAGGGCGGCTGTAGTTGGGCAGCGCGTAACCTTCGTTATCAATACCGCGCCAGTCACTCTGATGCCCCATGGGGATAGCTTCATAACCTTGATCTTCGATGAATTTGCTCAAATTTATTACTGTCATAGGCATGTAAAGGTAAGTTATGCCGCCGTATCCCATGGCTGAGTAATTGCTCATGTAAGTGCCTTCTTCCACGCCGCGCAAGCTTCCGCGCTCCACCCGGAACACCATACCGATAATGCTTTTGCATTCCGGCATGATCTGTTTGGGATCCATCTGCAGCGGAGCAGTATCCCAGCGTTCAATATTGCCGATACCTACTGCATCAGCCCCCAGTTCCAGAGCCTTGCGTTTTACCGCCAATGCTGCTGCTTTGGGGTCTGAAAGATCAACTGCATTGAAATCACGGGTCATGATAGCCATAAATCTGTTCCTTTTTATTTATTCATCAATGATGAGCTTTCTATCCCTATATTTAACTTGCCGGCAATAACTATATACTTATTGATGTATAAAAACAAATCCATATTGGAGTTTTTGCGGCAAAAAAACAAATCATCCTGAAATAAATTGATAAGAAATCATCATTGATGATCTTTTCCGGTGTATTTTCATAAAAAATAAGGACAAAGCTTTATCGGGCTTTGTCCTTATACTGTATGCAGTGTGCAATACTTTTATTTGCTGTGTCTGGCCACAAAACGCTTGATTCTCTCTAACGCTTCAATGATCTGATCTTCGGCCGTAGCGTAGCAGGCGCGTACATAGCCTTCGCCGCCGGGCCCGAAAGCAGAACCGGGGACGACCGCCACGCTTTCTTCTTTGAGCAGCCCTTCAGCAAACTGCCGGGAAGTCATACCACTTGATTTGATTGAAGGAAAGGCGTAGAATGCGCCTTTGGGCATTACACACTCCAAGCCGGCATCGCGCAATCCGCGCACTATGATATTGCGCCGTTCCCAGTAGCTGTCTCGCATGGCAAGCATATCTTTGTGGGCACTTTTCAAGGCTTCCAGCGCTGCTTCCTGAGCGGTGATCGGCGCACACATAATGGTGTATTGGTGGATCTTGTACATGGCATCCATGATAACTTTGGGCCCGCAGACGTAACCGATACGGAATCCGGTCATGGCAAACGCTTTGGAAAAACCGTGCAGGAAGATCGTCCGTTCTTTCATGCCCGAAAAACTGGCGATCGAAACATGTTTGCAGTCGTCGTATACCAGTTCGGAATAGATTTCGTCGGTTATTACTATCAGATTATTTTCAATGGCAATTTCGGCTATTTCGCGCAAGGTCTCTTCTCCGGCCACTGCCCCGGTGGGGTTGCAGGGAAAATTCAACAGCAGTATTTTGCTTTTGGGGGTAATGAGTTTACGCAGATTTTCCGGATTTACGCTGAACTCATCTTCAGCGCTGGTTACCAGCGGCACCGGCGTGCCCCGTGCCATAAGCACTTCGGCCGGGTAAGATACAAAGCAGGGGGTGGAGTATATTACTTCATCACCTGGATTGACCAATGCCCGCATTGCCAGATCCAGCGCTTCGCTTACCCCGATCGTTACCAGACATTCGTTTGCCGGATCGTATGATACATTATAGTATTTGCCCAGATAATCACAAATGGCTTTACGCAAGGTCGGCAGCCCGGCGTTGGATGTGTAAGATGTGTGACCGGCTTCCAGCGAATATATTGCACTTTCGCGGATGTTCCACGGGGTTGTAAAGTCCGGTTCGCCAACCCCCAGCGAGATGACATCGGTTCTGCCGGCGACCAGATCGAAGAATTCGCGTATCCCGCTTTTAGGTAGATCGCGCACCGGGGCAACGATGAAATCTTCTGCTGAAAATGCCTGCTTTGTCATACTCATTTTTTATCTCCTGATTTATATTATAACGTGTCAGCAGTTTAGCTAACGCGCGTCAGTATACTTGTCTCAAGTTGTATCTTTTGTATTTTTTTTCGGGAAAAATCAGTTATTTTTGAGAAAAAACACATATGCGGATACGCAAAAATATTTCTGATAAAAATACTGTTTTCTCTTCTGAGCCGTGGCTATCCTGAATACTGAATTGTAAAAATTATCTTTCTATACTGATACAAATAACATATATCTTGCTCAATGTCAAGAAAAAGTAATTGTAAAAGCAATCTCTTGTATTGTAAAAAATTACGATTAAATATGTTTTTCTACAGACAAGTTATTTTTTACAATGTTCAGATCGTTTTTCAGGGGCATACCGCCAGGCGTTCAGGATTTTCGCTCTCTTCAAGCAAACGGCCGGAAACTTTGTACTTTTTCAGCTGAAAAGTGGTCGCCGTGGAAATAACTCCATCGGTAGTGGCGAGCTTTTCTGCAACAAAAGCGGCCACTTCTTGCAAAGATTTACCTTTTACCATAACGAACAGATCGCAGCTGCCGGAAACCAATGCCAGATCGGTTACTTCCGGGAACCGGGCAATGCGTTTGGCCGGCGTATCAAATCCGCCTTCGCGCCGGGGGGCGATCTTTACTTCGATCAGAGCTTCGACAGTTTCGTTGGAGTTGTTTTCCGGCAAAATCGCTTTGTATCCGATGATCTGCCGGTCGGCAATAAGTTCGTTCATCAACAGACGGACCGCATCTTCGCTGCAATTCAGGCGAATCGCCAGTTCACTGAGGCTCAAAGCGGCATCGCGCTCAAGAATATTGAGTAAACGTTTTTTCATTTTATTTTATCCTTAATTTTTATATCAATATATAGATCATCCACGCAAAGCAAAGTGTTCGCAATCATCCATGGGGTCAACCGGTTTATTGTCTATATCGCACCGGTCTGTGAACGGGTGCTTCAGGAAGTGTTTGCAATCTTTGCAGAAGCGTTTTTCGTTATCAGCGGCGGCAAGCCGCGCCGTAGCCGCAGGCACTGCACCCAGCAGCAACCCGAGTTTATCCAATTTGCTGTTATCCGCAGCGCTTTCGTCTGCGGAGCTGTTTTCCGGTACAGGGCCGATTTCGGCATTGCAGAGCATACACACAAAAACCTTGCCGACTTGAGTGAAGCCGTCAAGTTTGTTTTTTATCTTCAGCATGCTTTCTTCTTTGCATACCGGACAGATGATTTTTTCGTTGCTTTGCATAAAACAGCGCCCTTGTTATTTGAACCAACTTGTAATATACAATATCTAAAAAAAAATGCAAGTTGCACGGAGTTTTTTTTATTGTGTCAGATTGTCACGCTCGGTTTTATACCGGGTCATAATGGCGCACCCGGCGCAAATAAAAGCAGATGATTTCTGCATAAAAATAAATTGGCACGCATTATGCTTGTATTTTAAGCGAATAAAACATTTTTAACCATGGAGGTGAAATATGGATTTTGAAAAATTTACCAACCGCAGTCGTGAAGCATTGCTCGAAGCGCAGAATCTGGCGATTTCTTCGCGTTTTACCCAGTTAAGTGATCTTTGCCTTTTCAAAGCTTTGCTCAATCAGAAAGATGGTCTTGCCGGCAACATTCTTGCCCGGATGAATATAAATCTTACAATGCTGAATAATGCACTGGATGCCGCACTTGCCCGGCAGGCACGTTTTTCCGGCAGCAGCAGCGGTGAACTTTATCAGAGCAGAGAATTCAGCGAAGTCTTGATTGCCGCTTCTGATATTGCCGGTAAAATGAAAGACGAGTTTGTCAGCGTGGAGCATCTGATGCTGGCACTGACCCAATGCCGCTGCGAAAGCAGCAAACTGCTCAAAGACGTTGGCGCTTCTTATGATGAAATACTCAAAGCATTGCAAGCTGTTCGCGGAAATCAGCGCGTTACCAGCGCTGATCCGGAAAGTACGTTCGAAGCGCTGGAAAAGTACGGCAGAGATCTTACCTTGCTGGCGGCAAAAGGAAAACTTGACCCTGTTATCGGGCGCGATGAAGAGATACGCCGGGTCGTGCAGATCCTTTCGCGCCGTACCAAAAATAATCCGGTACTGATCGGCGAACCCGGGGTAGGTAAAACGGCTATTGTTGAAGGATTGGCGCTGCGTATTTTCAAAGGCGATGTGCCGGAAAGTCTGAAGAATCACAAACTTGTAGCTTTGGATATGGGCAGTCTGATCGCCGGAGCCAAGTATCGCGGCGAGTTTGAAGAACGCCTGAAAGCGGTGCTTAAAGAAGTTACCAGCTCAGAAGGCAATGTGATCCTCTTTATTGATGAACTGCACACCGTAGTCGGTGCCGGTGCATCTGAGGGCGCCATGGATGCTGGCAATTTGCTCAAACCCATGCTGGCGCGCGGTGAGCTGCATTGCATAGGGGCTACAACGCTGGATGAATATCGCAAATATATTGAAAAAGATGCCGCGCTGGAACGGCGTTTTCAATCAGTACTGGTCAATCCGCCATCGGTGGAAGATACCATATCGATCTTGCGCGGACTCAAAGAACGCTATGAACTGCATCATGGTATTCACCTGCAGGATGGTGCGCTGGTTGCTGCGGCAGTGCTTTCTGATAAATATATATCCGACCGTTTCCTGCCGGATAAAGCCATCGACCTGGTGGATGAAGCGGCCGCCGTGCTGCGTACTGAAATAGAAAGTTCTCCGCAGGAAATCGACGAGATCGAACGCAAGATCATGCGGCTGGAAATTGAAATCACCGGCTTGAAAAAAGATAAAGATTCCGCATCCGTAAAACGGCGCGAAGCCCTGGAAAGCGATCTGGCTGAATTAAAAAGTCAGGCCGCCGAATTGCGAGCCAGATGGGAAAAGGAAAAGAACTCTATAAGTAAACTCCAGGAGCTGCGCGAGTCGCTGGAAATCGCCCGGGTTCAGTTGGAAAAAGCCGAACGCGATTATGATTTGAACCGTGCGGCCGAACTTCGCCATGGCGTTATTCCGGAAATCGAAAAGCAGATCAGAGATACTGAAGAACTTATAAAAAACGATCAGGGCAGCCGTCTGCTCAAAGAAGAGGTTGATGCCGAAGATATAGCCAATATCGTCAGCCGCTGGACTCACATACCGGTAAGCAAACTGCTGGCGAGTGAAAAAGCAAAACTTCTGCTGCTTGCCGATACGCTGCACAATCGGGTCATCGGACAGGATGAAGCTGTGCAGGCTGTTTCCGATGCCGTATTGCGTGCCCGTGCCGGTTTGCAGGACCCCAACCGCCCCATCGCCAGTTTTATTTTTTTAGGACCCACTGGTGTTGGAAAAACTGAATTGGCGCGGGCTTTAGCTGAACAGCTTTTTGATGATGAACGTGCAGTAGTCAGAATCGATATGTCTGAATACATGGAAAAACACAATGTTTCTCGACTGGTCGGCGCTCCTCCCGGATATATCGGCTACGAAGAAGGCGGCCAGTTGACCGAAGCTGTGCGGCGCAAGCCTTATTCGGTGGTGCTTTTCGACGAAATCGAAAAGGCGCATTATGATGTATTCAATATACTTTTGCAGATATTGGAAGACGGCCGGATAACTGATTCGCAGGGCAGGGTGGTGAGTTTTAAAAACACCATAATCATCATGACCAGCAATCTGGCGAGCCATCTGATATTGGAACATAAAGGGGCGGTTGATGAAGTACGCGAAGAAGTTACCGATGAACTCAAACGCCATTTCCGTCCGGAGTTTCTCAACCGCATTGATGAAATTCTGATCTTCCGGCAGTTGAGCAAAGCTGATATGCTTAAAATCGTGGATATTCAGCTTGAGCGCTTCCGCAAGCGTTTGAGTGAATACGATGTCAAGCTTTCAATCTCTGATGAAGCCAAATCGCTGATCGTAGAAAACGGCTTTGATCCGGCATTCGGTGCGCGTCCTTTAAAACGGGCTGTGATCCGCGAATTGGAAACCCCGGTTTCAAGATTGATCATATCCGGCGAACTCGTCAATGGCGGCGAGCTGGAAGTAAAAGCTGCTGACGGCAAACTGCAGTTCAACTGCCTGCCGCCGGTAAATATCTGACAGTTTTCTGCTCCTGCGGTGCTGAAAATATCACAAAAGTATTTTCAGCATCAAAGGAGCGGTAATGATCGAAAGCAGTGTAGTAATGATGATCGCCTGACTTGCCAGATCTATATCGCCGCCGTAGCGGCGCGCCACCAGCACCGAGCTGGATGATACCGGCATAAGCGATACTACTGCCAGCACCCGGAAAATATCTTCCTGGATAGGCAGAAATTTCAACATCATAATGATCGCAATCGGCAGGAGTATCAAACGGACCAGACTCAAATAGAATACATCAAACAAATGATGAAATATTTTTCCTGCACTGTTATAGATTGCCGCACCAATGCCGATGAGCACCAGCGGTACAGCGGCATTTCCCATGGTCAGGCAGACTTTAGCCAGAATTTCCGGCAGCTGAATGTTGAATGCAACCAGCAGCAGTGCGATCGCAACTGCATACAAATTTACAGAAAAGATGTTGTGCAAGGTTTCCCGGCGGGAACTGCCGCCGAATGCAGCAATACCCAGAGTCCAGAAGCCGATCGTGGACCCGATGTTCATCAGAAGAAGCAAGCTGACATATTTATCGCCCCAGAGATTATCCAGTACGATCAGCGGCAGAAAGAGATAGTTATTGCAGGTGCAGAAATGTTGAAACATCGCTTTGCGTTCTTTGGTTCCGTGCCGCATAATACGGCTGAAAAGTCTGCCCAATGCCATGCCGAATGCCATGATGGCAAAGCCCATTACCGGCAGTATCCAGGTTTCTATCAGCTGATCAGCTTTGAAGTTGCGGGTTATGCTCCCTATGGTCATCAGCGGAAAAAGCACATCCAGAGTCAGATTGGAGATCTGCTGGATCCCGGTCCGGTCGATGATCTTTTTCCGGGTCAGGAACGCTCCGATGCCGAAAGCTATAAAAGTTTCAAGTATGGCCAGAAAAGTTTGATACGCAATGTTCATTATAAATATTCCTTTAAATAACGCCCCGTATGGGATTTGCGGTTTTTTGCCACTTCTTCCGGTGTACCGCTGGCGATAAGTTCGCCGCCGGCAGAGCCGCCTTCCGGACCGATATCAATAATGTGATCGGCCGTTTTTATTACATCAAGATTGTGCTCGATGACCAACACGCTGTTGCCCATGTCGCGCAATTTGAACAGTACTTTCAACAGTTGATCCACATCCGCAAGATGCAGTCCGGTGGTGGGCTCATCAAGTATATACATGGTATGGCCGCGCGGTATGCGGCAGAGTTCGCTTGCCAGTTTCACTCTCTGGGCTTCACCGCCGGAAAGCGTGGTGGCGCTCTGCCCGAGTTTGATATACCCCAGACCGACCTCCTGCAAAGTGGCAAGTTTACGCTTTAACGGCGGGACATTTTCAAAAAAGTTCACCGCCTGATCCACGGTCATATCCAAGATTTCGGCAATGTTGTGCTTTTTGTAACGTACATTCAATGTTTCTGTATTAAAGCGTTTGCCGCTGCATGCACTGCATTCCACATATACATCGGAGAGAAACTGCATCTCGATCTTTTTTATGCCGTCGCCTTTGCATTCTTCGCAGCGGCCGCCTTTCATATTAAAGCTGAAGCGCCCGGGGGGGTAACCGTGCAATTTGGCTTCGGGCGTTTCCGACATGAGTTTGCGGATCATATCAAAAGCTCCGATATAGGTGGCTGCATTGCTGCGCGGTGTGCGCCCGATAGGGCTCTGGTCGATGATAATGGCTTTATCTATCAAATCCAGATTTTCGATCGAATCGTGTTCCCCCGGAGGCAGATCCATGATCTTCTGCTGATGATTCAATGCCCGCACAAGTATTTCATTTACCAACGAACTTTTGCCGGAACCGGATACCCCGCTGACACAGGTGAATGTGCCCAGCGGAATTTCCACATCGATATTTTTCAGATTATTGTGGCGGCAGCCTTTGAGCCTGATACTTTTGCCATTGCCTTTATTCCGCTCGGCGGGCACGGCAATATTTTTTCTGCCGGCAAGGTAATCTCCGGTGGGGGAGTTTACAACGTTCGCCACTTCCTGCGGAGAACCTTCTGCTACTATCTCGCCGCCGGAACGGCCGGCTCCCGGCCCCAGATCCATAACGTAATCGGCTGAACGGATGGTATCAAGGTCATGCTCCACAACGATAACAGTATTGCCGATATCGCGGAGTTTTTTCAGTGTTCCGATCAGCAGGTCATTATCGCGTTGGTGCAGACCGATCGATGGTTCGTCAAGAATGTAAAGCACACCCACCAGCGCCGAGCCCAGCTGGGTGGCAAGGCGGATGCGCTGCGCTTCGCCGCCGGAAAGAGTACCGGAAGCACGATCAAGCGAAAGATAAGATAACCCCACATCGCAAAGAAACTTCAAACGCGATCTTATTTCGCGCAAAACATCTCCGGCAATCTGAGTTTTTTCTTTATCCAAAGCAAGTGTATCGAGAAAATCTGCCGCTTCGGCAATACTCAATGCATTGAATTTATCGATGGATAAACCACCCACAGTTACTGCCAGACTTACCGGATTGAGCCGCGCTCCATGACAGGCAGGGCAGGTACGGGGAGCCAGATAACTTTTCATGCGTTCGCGCACCGAATCGCTTTCGGTTTCGACCATTCTACGGCGCATATTTTCCAGAATCCCCTCAAAAGGCTTGGACCAATGAAACTTTTTACCTCTGATGTAGTAATCAAATTCCAGATGTTCTTCGCCGCTGCCGTAAAGAAGAAGGTGTTTTATATCTTCCGGCAGTTCCCGGAACGGTTTGGTAAGCATATCCGGCTGTTTTTTCCATTCGGCGATTTTACGCAGGATCATGTTGTAGTACATTATCAAATGACGCGGGCCGCGCCGCCAGCCGGGAATTGCTCCATTGCGGATGGATTTGCTGTCGTCCGGAATGGCAAGCTCGGCCGACATAACCATCTGCACACCCAGCCCGTTGCACGTTTTGCATGCACCGTAAGGACTGTTAAACGAAAAATTGCGCGGCAGCAGTTCGCCGAAACTTACTTTACACTCCACACAGGCAAGGTGTTCGCTGTATTTGGTTTCATCCCATTCTCCGGTAGCCGGATTCTGAACCAGCAAAGTCAGGATGCCGTTGCCGTGTTTCAACGCCGTTTCCACCGAGTCGTTAACACGCGAGCGATCCATATTGCCTGACACCAGACGGTCGACCACAATATCTATGTAATGCCGGATGGTCTTGGCAAGTTTTATATCTTCGGGATCTTCTATGGTAACAATATTGCCATCGATACGGCAGCGAAGAAAACCATCGGTATGGATTTTTTCAATAGTATCGCGGTGTTCGCCTTTTCTGCCGTCAACCACCGGCGAAAGGATCATAAGTTTTCTGCCCGCTTCCAGTTCCATGATCTGATCGGTGATCGCTTGGGCGGACTGTTTTTTCAACTCTCGGCCGCACTGCGGACAATGCGGCGTACCGGCATGAGCGTAGAGTAAACGCAAATAATCGTAGATTTCGGTGACTGTGGCCACGGTTGAACGCGGATTGCTCCCGGCGGAACGCTGCTCTATGGCAATGGCTGGCGACAAGCCTTCGATATGTTCGACTTTGGGCTTCTGCATCTGGTCAAGGAACATTCGGGCGTATGCCGAAAGACTTTCAACATAGCGCCGCTGTCCTTCCGCATAAAGTGTGTCAAACGCCAGCGAGCTCTTGCCTGAACCGGATAAACCGGTAATGACCACCAGCTTATTGCGGGGAATTACCGCATTGATGTTTTTAAGATTATGCTGGCTTGCGCCTCTGATTATGATATTGTCGACCATGCTTGCTGTATATCCTGCTAAAATATATCTTTATAATATACAGCAATTTTGCATCTTTGGCAACTTGGTGCCGGATTTTTTTTTGCAGGAGAGTCCGGCTGAACTTGAAAATAAAAAATCCGGTCAGTGTTGCGTTGGTAATTTATAGATCCTGCAGCTGATTTTCAGAGGTCGGCATTCTGCCAGATTTTTGTACAATCTGGTGTCATTTCTCCGTGGAGAGCTGCCTGTGCGGTAAAATATCTGAACGCATCGCGGGTATTGCGGCGGCTTTCTACATGGCAATCAGGATATAACATGTTGACCGCCTGATAATTGTGCGGGGCAAACTGTTCTCCCTGATTGGTCAGGCAGGCAAAATCCATAACATATGGTTTGCGGATATTTCCACTGACGTGCAATCGGTTGGCAAAGTTTCCGTTTTGTCCGCGATATAAATATGCGCTCCATACCATGCCCGGGGCTTTCCAGAGTTTTTCCACATCTTCCTCCCGATAGCCCGGCGATCCGGGACAACCGAAAATTCCGGCAGTATTGCTGTATTCATCCACCAGTCGGCCCAGCGCCAGCACCATATTGCCGGGCAGGCGCAAAGCTGGAATGGAGTTTTTTTCCATGCCGGGGATTATATTGGGTATACAACCGCGATTATCAGCACAATAAAACTCTACGCTGCAGCCGATATTCCGCAGGTTGTTGCCGCAGTTGGTCAATTTAGCCCGGTCGATACCCCGGGTAAGTGCCGGCATTAAAAAGCTGCAGAGCAGACAAAATATGGCCACAACAGTCAACAATTCGGTCAAAGTGAAGTTTTTGCGTAATATTTTCAAATTTCGCTCTCCATAGCCAGTGCATTTTCCACACCACGGCCATATGCCGCATCGGCCAGATAGCAGTGTTTGATGTGTCTGCGCTTGATAAAATCCGGTACGCCCTGCATACTGCGGGCAGTGTTTTCAAATAGCCGCTGCTGCTGGTCGGGTGTCATATTGCGGAAGCGTCTGCCCGGCTGCGTGTAGTAATCATCATCGTCGGCACGGAAATCGTAATTATCGCCATCGCCGTTGACCGGAGTTTGGGGCATGCGTTTGGCTGGCTGTTCCTGCCAGGCGCCGTAACTGTTGGGTTCGTAGTTTATTTTGCTGCCGTAGTTGCCGTCAACGCGCATAAATCCATCACGCGAATAGCCGTTTACCGGGCAGCGCGCCCGGTTTACCGGTATAAGATGGTGATTTACACCCAGCCGGTAGCGCTGGGCATCGCCATAGGCAAACAAACGCGCCTGCAGCATTTTATCCGGCGAAAAACCGATCCCCGGCACGATATTGGCCGGATTGAATGCAGCTTGTTCCACTTCGGCAAAATAATTGCTGTAATTAGCATTGAGTTCCAACATGCCTACTGAGTACAGTGGAAAATCATCGGTGTACCACTCTTTGGTCAGATCAAATGGATTGTAAGCAAGATTTACGGCTTCTTTTTCGCTCATAAGCTGTACACAAAGCTGCCATCGCGGATAATCGCCTTTTTCGATGGCTTCGTAAAGATCGCGTATGTGGCTGTCGGGATCTTTACCGCAGAGTATACAAGCCTCTGCATCGGTAAGATATTTTATCGGCTGTTGACAGATCCAGTGAAATTTTACCCAGGTGCGCTGTTTTTTGCGATCATAAAAACTGTATGTATGACTGCCGAAGCCATGCATATTGCGGTAGCTTGCCGGAATGCCGTCATCGCTCATAGTTATTGTAATCTGATGCAGAGTTTCGGGCAGACTGGTCCAGAAATCCCAGTTGTCAGCCGGACTGTGCAAGCCGCTGGAAGGAGATTTTTTCACCACATGATTGAGGTCGGAAAAATGATTGCCATCGCGCAGAAAAAATACCGGAGTGTTGTTGCCAACCAGATCCCAGTTGCCTTCGTTGGTGTAAAACTTTACTGCAAAACCGCGTATATCCCGCTGGGCATCGGGGGCTCCGCGGAATCCGGCAACAGTGGAAAAACGCACAAATACTTCGGTAACTTTTCCTATTTCGCTGAAAAGATCGGCGCAAGTAAAATCGGTTATATCATCAGTAACGGTAAAAGTCCCGTAAGCTCCGGCCCCTTTGGCATGCATTCTGCGCTCTGGAATCACTTCGCGGTTGAGGTTGGCAAGCTTTTCCAGCAAGTTCACATCTTCCATAAGCAAAGGGCCGCGCGGGCCGGCTGTACGGCTGTTCTGGTTGTCGGCAACTGGTGCGCCGAAATTGGTAGTCAGTTGGTCATGGTTATACTTTTTCATAAAAAAACCTCCGGTTGTTGCAGTGTTTTGACCGGAAGATAAAAATTTTGTTGCAAATATCAGTCGCTGATATTATGAAAAGTGGAAAAGATTTAACTTGTATGCTATATTTAAGAAAATTATTTTTTAACCAAAGGATTTTTTTTATGTTGAAAAGATTTCTGTTGTTTGCCGCTTTGTTTCTCGGTTGTGTTGCGCTTTTTGCCGGTGATGATGCAAGTTATAATCTCGCTTTTCTGGGCGATATACACTATGACCGCATGGAGTTTCATGATACCAGCAAGATCAAACATCTGGGGATTCCGCAAAAAGACTATGTTTTTAATAAAGACGGCTACTATTCGTGGCGTTTGCAGACTAAATGGGTGGAAATCAACAAAGGTGCATCCATTGAAAAGAACACTCCTTTGAACGAAATGATGTGGGAAAAGTATGTTCCGACGCTGTTGGACAACGCCGCCGGACAAGCCAAAGCCGACAAAGTAAAATATACTGTTCAACTGGGCGATATGATCCACGGCGATTGCTATGACTATAATCTGCACAAGAAAAATCTGGAACAATCGCTTGCTCAGTTGACCGGGCGTTTTGATAATGTGCTGCTTGTTACCGGAAATCACGATACCCGCGGTGCAGATGGCGATAAAGCATGGGATGCGGTAATCAATAATCATCTGGATAAAACCATCAAAAATCTGAACCGTAAAAACACCAATTACAGTTTTACCATCGGCAAAGATCTCTATTTATTTTACGATGTTATGAATGTGGATATAAAGTTCTTTGAAGATGCGGTAAAAGCCAATCCCGGCTTCCGCTATCTCTTTTTCATCTCGCATGTGCCGCTTTTGCCGACCGGCAAAAACTCGGTCCGCAATATTTTGAGCGATGACATCAAGCGGTTGTTTACCTTGCTGGAGGCAAACAATGCCATTATCATCAGCGGGCATACCCATAAAATTTCTTTTGTAGAGTATTTCAATAAAGCTGAAAATCGCCGCATGAGTCAGTTTATCTTGAACTCAACTGTGCGTTTCCCGGCTAAACAGCTCAAGTTCAAGGAAGAAGTTCCCTCCACTGATGACTTTACAGCTAACGCCGGAACTTCCAAAGAACTGTGGAACACGCTTTATCAGAACCGGGTAACCACCAGACTGCATACCAACGGTACCGGTTACGGTATCTTGCGCGTGAGCGATAAGGGTGTGTATATGGACTACCGCAATTTGAATCAGAGCAAGGTTTATACTTATAAGCTTCGCTGATTCGTTTTGCCGCGTATATAAAAAGGGACTGCAGCCGGAACTTTAACGTTTGGCAGCAGTCCTTTTTTCTGCTCAACACAGACCGTTTATTCTTTTTTTATCTGCGGTAACGGTTGTTGCCGCGGTTGTGACTGCAGCTGCCGCTGCCGCTGCTGCGGGAACGGGAATGATTGTGAGAACGCTTTTTCAACGCTTCCTGAAACTCTTCAGGAATAGCCACCATTTCTTCGGTCGGCAGGGTGGATTTGAATGTTTCACCAACATATTTTTCAATATCCGGCATATAGTATGCTCCGTATTCACAGATAAAGCTGACTGCTTTGCCATGCTGTCCGGCACGGCCGGTTCGGCCGATACGATGCACATAATCTTCGGAACGCTCCGGCAGGTCATAATTGACCACCAGTGATACATTATCCACATGTATGCCGCGGGCGGCAACATCGGTGGCAATGATGATCTTGATTTTACCACTGCGGAAATCTTCCAGTATCCGCATGCGTTTCTGCTGGGCAATATCACCGGACATGAGTTCCACGGCAATATTGCACTTTTTCAATGCTTCAAAAACATCAAGGTTTTTATCTTTGCGGTTGCCGAAAATTATCATCCGTTCAAACGGTTCATTTTTAATAAGATAAAGCAGCATGGCAAGCTTTTCCGAACCGGCCACTGAATAGAATTTCTGTTCGATAGTTGCCCCGACCACCTGTTCCGGTTCTGTTTCCACCATGACCGGATCCTGCAGGAAACTCTGGGCAAGGCGCATGATCTCCGGCTCCAGCGTGGCCGAGAAAAGCATGGTCTGGCGTATTCCCTTTTCCGGCAGCTGTGCCACGATCCGGCGTACATCGGGGATAAATCCCATATCCAGCATGCGGTCGGCTTCGTCGATCACCAGCACTTCCACCTGACTCAAATCCAATGCGCCGCTGCGGACATAGTCAATAATACGCCCCGGAGTGCCGGCCAGAATATCGATTTTCTGCTGCAGACTTTTGCGCTGTTTATCGTGATCCATGCCGCCGAAAACCACCACATTGGTATAGTCGGCAAAAACATTGATCGCTTCAGCATCTTTGTGGATTTGTATGGCAAGTTCCCGGGTTGGCGCCAGAACCAGCACCCGCGGCGTGGCATCGGGCCGTTCCGGCTTGGGTGTGTTGGCTATGCGGGTGAACGCTGCCAGCAGAAACGCAGCGGTTTTACCGGTCCCGGTTTGTGCTTTACCTCCCAGATCGCGTCCTGCCAACAGTTCCGGCAGGGCCTGCTCCTGAATGGGCGTACAATATTCAAAATTCATATTCTGGATACCGAATTGAACGGCTTCCGGCAGCGGGAAATCCAGAAAACGTTTCTTGCCGGCCACCACCGGCACTTCTTTCAATGCTGCGGGGCGTTCAGGTTTGACTTTCGGTGCAGGGAATGGCAGTACGGCCTGAACTTCGCTGCTCTGGCGCACTTTTTTACTGCGCCCGGATTTCCGGTGCTTGGAGGGTCGTTCGGCAGAGGAAGTTTTTTCCAGCTTCTGCCGGGGATTTGGGTTCCGGCGATGGTCTTTATCGGATGAGTTCGGGGGTGCCGGAGATTTTCTTCTGGCGTTTTCCGCCCGATTCTGATTACCGGGGCGCGAGAGCAGTTCCCGGATACTTTTCAACAGATTAAACAATTTTCACAGTCTTTCCTGGTTATTTGCCGCTTGACAGTTCCGGCGGCAGCTCGTTCAAAAATTTGCGGAATGCCGCGCCGAACTCTTCATGGCGCAGTCCGAATTCCACAGTCGCTTTGAGAAATTCAAGTTTATTGCCTATGTCGTAACGTCTGGCATCGGCTATACAGCCGCAAAGACCGCCGGAAGCACATTGCATCATCAGAGCATCGGTCAGATATATCTCGCCGGCAGCACCGTGGGGTGGAGATTTTTTCAGATAATCAAATATCTCCGGCGTTAAAATATATCTGCTGGCGATCGCCAGATCTGACGGAGCTTCTTCCGGCAACGGTTTTTCCACCAATCCGGTGATTTGCATTACATTGTCCTTCAGCATGCTGCCGGAAACCACTCCGTAGTTGGAAATACGGTTTTTCGGAACCCGTTCCAATCCGGTCACCGGCAGATCGTATTGCTCAAAACAGTTTACCAACTGGCCGACAGCCGGAACCATGGTATTGCTTTTTACCACCGTGTCGCCCAGCAGCACGGCAAAGGGTTCTCCGGCGGCAAACTCTTCGGCCAGAAGCAATGCACCACCGAGACCATTGAGAACTTTCTGTTCAACAAAAGTCAAATTTGCCAGATTCTGGATTTTTTTTAATTCCGCAAGCAATGCGGTTTTTCCGGTGGCGGCAAGGCGGCTTTCCAATTCAGCATCAGGCTGAAAATGATTCTGCATGGCTTCTTTGCCGGAACTGGTTATCACAAGTATATCGCTTATTCCGGCGGCAGCGGCTTCTTCGATCACATACTGGATCACCGGTTTGTCCACCAGCGGAATCATCTCTTTGGGGACAGCGCGGGTGAAAGGCAGAAAACGGGTGCCGAACCCGGCGGCCGGAATCACCGCTTTTCTTATTTTTGTCCGGGGCGATAAACTCATAAAACTGCTTGAAAAACCTTTTTATAAACTTGAAAACAGCTCTTTTATATTAAATTAACCCGGAAATGCGTTTTTTGCAAGCTAAAAGTAGTATAAAAGTGTGTTTTAGCATTTGCCGAATGGCATATTTGTACTATATTATTGTTATGCATGTATGTAATTGCCGGAAAAGTCCGGTCAGAAAGGATTGTTTTATCATGTTGAGAATGGACGAGTGGATCAAAAAGGCAGATACTCTTCTGGAAGCGCTTCCTTATATTCAGAAATTCCGCGGTGCGTTGATCGTAGTCAAATTCGGCGGCTCTTCAATGGAAGACCCCGAACTGGTGAAAAGTACCATGCGCGACATTGTGCTTATGGAATGTATCGGATTCAAGCCGATCGTGGTTCATGGCGGCGGCAAGGCGATTTCTGCCGAATTGAAAAAACAGGATATCCCGGTAAAATTCATCAATGGCCTGCGCCATACCTGCGAACGCACGATCAAAGTGGTTGACGATGTTCTTCATAACCAGGTCAACGCCAATCTGGTGAAACTTGCCAGAGGTTTCGGTGGGCCGGCGGTATCTATTTCCGGCAAGAATATTCTTACTGCCGAAAAAGTATTGAGCAAGGATCCCAATACCGGCGTTGAACAGGATGTCGGTTTTGTCGGCGGCATTGTAAATGTGGATGTGGCTCCGGTGCAGTCCGCGTTGGCTGCCGGGCAGATTCCGATCATTACTCCGCTGGGGACAGGCAAAGACGGGCAGATATACAATATCAATGCCGATATTGCCGCCTGTCAGATCGCGGAAGCTGTACACGCCCGCAAACTGGTATTTTTGAGCGATGTACCCGGGGTGTTGCGCGATGCTGCGGATGAAAGCACTGTTATTCCCACGATCCGCACCGATAAAATTCCGGAACTTATTCACGATAAGATCCTTTCCGGCGGCATGCTGCCCAAGATCAACAGCTGCGTGCATGCGCTGGAAGCCGGAATCAACAAAGTGCATATGATTGATGGCAGAGTGCGGCATACGCTGCTGCTGGAAATTTTCACCGATGAAGGTGTGGGTACGCAGATCGTCCGGCCGGATTCTGAAATGTGATCACGACATCGGCAGGACGTTGCGGAATGGATAAAAATATAGTCTTTCTCGGAATCAAGCATTGCGGCAAAAGCACTCAGGGACAGCTGCTGTCAGCCAGATTGGGCCGGCAATTTCTGGATACCGATGAAATGCTTTCGCAGTCTTACATGCGCGAGTACGGCAGTTCCCGCGGAGAATCCTCTCCGCGGGAAATCATGAAAAGACATGGCGAAGAATTTTTCCGGCGTTTTGAAGCCGAAACGATCCGATCATATCAGCAAAACGCTCAACCGGAGCCGGTGGTCATGGCTCTGGGCGGCGGGGTACCCTGCAATGAGTTTTTATCCACTGCTGAACTGAAAAAACTCGGCGTGCTGGTTTATCTGGCAATAGATGTTGATACTGCTTTCAAAAGAATAATCAGCCATGGGGTTCCGCCTTTTCTGCATAGCAGTGACCCTTACAGCAAATTTACTGCAATATACGAAAAGCGTTCTCCGCGTTATTGCGAACTTGCTGATATAACCATTGCTGTACCGCCAGATCCGGTAAAATCGGAACTCAACGACGATATATACAATACTTTGATAAAAAATAAGGTGCTAAAAGCTATATGAGCGGCAACAGCTTTGGTGATATTTTCAGGATCACCACCTTTGGGGAATCACATGGTCCGGCTTTGGGCGTTATCATTGATGGAGTGCCTGCCGGCTTGAAAATATCTGTTGATGATATTCAAAGAGAACTTGACCGCCGAAAACCCGGTCAATCCATTCTGACCACCCAGCGCAGCGAAGCTGACAGTGTGGAGATCCTTTCCGGCGTATTTGAAGGTGTTTCCACCGGCACTGCGCTGGCTATGCTCATACGCAATACCGATCAGCGCAGTCGCGATTACGGTAATTTAAGCGAAATATTCCGACCGGGGCATGCCGACTACACTTATTTTGCCAAATACGGCATCCGCGACTACCGCGGGGGAGGGCGTTCCTCCGGCAGGGAAACCGCCGCCAGAGTTGCCGCCGGAGCAGTGGCTAAACTGCTGCTGGCTGCTGGCGGAGTGGAAATAAAAGCCTGTACCCGGTCGGTGGGGGAAATTTACGCCGAAAAATACGACTGGAGTCAGGTCGAAAAAAATCCGGTGCGTACCGCCGATCCTGATAAAGCCGAAGCTATGGCAGAAGTTATCAACAATGCCCGCATGAATCTTGACAGCGTGGGCGGCACTATTGAGTGTGTGGTAAAAAATGTTCCGGCCGGTTGGGGCGAAGCGGTTTTTGATAAACTTGATGCCGTGTTGGCGCACGCCATGCTCTCGCTGGGGGCGGTTAAAGGTATTGAGTTCGGCGATGGATTCGCTGCGGCCCGGGCGTTGGGCAGTGCCAACAATGATTCGCCGACACCTGAAGGATGGGGTTCCAATCACGCCGGCGGAGTGTTGGGCGGCATGAGTAATGGCAATGATATAGTTTTTCGGATCGCAGTCAAACCTACGCCGTCGATTGCCAGGAAGCAAACCACCACCGATAGCTCCGGCAATGCAATGGAGTGCGAGATCCACGGACGGCACGACCCATGTCTGTGTCCGCGGATGGTTCCGGTGGTGGAAAGCATGACCGCTCTGGTATTGGCAGATATGATGTTGAGAAATAAATCCGCAAAGATTTGATATATAAGGAGTAAAAAATGAATTGCATGGAAAAGTTTGCCAGAATCTGGCAGAAAAATGACTCAATGGTATGCGTGGGCCTTGATCCTGATCTGGGTAAGTTGCCCGAATGTGTAAAAAACGCTGAATACCCGATCTTTGAGTTCAATAAAGCAATCATCGACGCCACCGCACCTTATGTTTGCGCCTATAAGCCGCAGGCTGCATACTATGCCGGGCAGGATTGCGACGATGAACTGGCTATGACTATTGATTACATTCTGGAAAAATACCCGGAAATCCCGGTAATTCTGGATGTCAAGCGCGGAGACATCGGCTCTACGGCAGAACAGTATGCAAAAGAAGCCTTCGAGCGTTATCACGCCGATGCAGTAACGGTCAATCCCTACATGGGCAGCGATGCGATCATGCCGTTCCTCAAGTACGAAGATAAAGGCGTGATCGTGCTGTGCCGCACTTCCAACCCCGGCAGTAAAGAACTGCAGGAACTTGTCACCACCGAAGGCAAAAAACTCTACGAACATGTGGCGCTGCTCGCCCGCGATGTCTGGAACAAAACCGGTAATGTGATGATGGTTCTGGGGGCTACTTTCCCCGAAGAACTCAAAGCTGTGCGTGAACTCTGCCCCGATATGCCTTTCCTGGTACCGGGAGTCGGTGCCCAGGGCGGCGATGTGGAAAAAGTTGTTACTTTCGGCCGCCGTGCCGATGGTTACGGTTTGATCGTCAACAGCTCCCGCGGCATTATCTACGCCGGCAAAGGCGATGATTTTGCTGCTGCGGCCGGCGAAGCAGCAAAACTTCTGCGCGACCAGATGCGTGCGGTTAAATAAGGAGAAACTTTTATGGCCAAATTTCAACTTGAAGTCGGCGCCCGCACCGTAGAGGATGCATTGAGCGCCTGGCGCGGTGGAGCTGACCGTGTTGAGCTTTATGTCAGCCCCATGGAAGGCGCACTGACCCCCAGTATGGGATTGGTACAAGCTGCGGTACAAGCAAAAAAAGAGACCGGTATCGGCTTGGGATTGTATGTCATGCTCCGTCCGCGCAGCGGCGATTTTCTTTATACCGATGCTGACTTTGATACGCTTCTGCGCGATACCGATAACCTTTATGCTGCCGGTGCCGATGGTTTTATGTGCGGTATTGTTACTGCTGACGGCATGCTGGATGTCAAGCGTATGAAAGAGGTTATGAAACGTTGTCCCGGTAAGCCTTTTACCCTGCATCGTGGGTTTGAAAGCACCCGCGATCAGTTCCGCACACTTGAGGAATGTGTGGATCTCGGGATTGATTATATTCTTACCGGCGGACTGGTTCCCGGTGGCGGTTTGGATACTGTCCGTTTGGCGCAGCTGGTGGAAAAAGCTGCCGGAAGAATCAAGATCGTGGTGGCTTTGGGCAGCGGTTTCCAAGTGGAAATGCTTGATCCGATCATTCAGCAGTCCAATTGTACGGAATACCACATTGTCAACGGCTATCGCAAACGCCTCAGCGGTATGAAGTGGGTACCCGGTTGTGAAGCGCTTGATGATGACCATTTACGTCAGAAGCTCGGCACCATTGATTATCTTGAAGAAAGTGCAGTACGCGAATTGCGCGATATTTTCAATAAATATGAGTAAGGAATAAAAAAAATGACAGATAAAGCTACTCTGGTAAAGCAGTTCAAAGCTCTCGGCATCAAAGAAGGCATGACGCTTCTGGTTCATTCGTCTCTTCGCCGGGTCGGTAAAGTCGAAGGCGGCGCGGATACAATCATTGATGCCCTGCTGGAAGTGCTCGGCGAAAACGGCACACTTTTGATGTCCGGTGTTTCCGGCAATGTGAACCCCGATCAGCCGGTCTATCATGTCAGGTACACTCCGGCAACAGTGGGTACTCTGGTGAATGTATTTATGAAGCGCGACAATGTGGTGCGCAGTCTGCACCCGGTACACTCCGTTGCCGGCTGTGGTCCCCGTGCCAAGTATATTACCGATGGTCATCTGGAAGCCAACACCCCCTGGTCGCCCGACAGCCCCTATGGTAAACTGATGCGCGAAGAAAATGGTTTTATTCTCTTTCTGGGCACAAACTTTACCTGCAACACCTGTATTCACGCTTTGGAAATCGAAGCAAGAGTGCCGGGTCTGCACACCAAAGATACTTCCAAACTCTATATCTTTGACTACGACAACAATCTGCATGTGATCGATCACCACTGGCACTCCCGCAAAAAGGACTACTATGTGGATATGGAACACGTTGTGGATGCCGCCGGCGGTTTGACCTACGGCGAAGTCGGTACCGGTATGGCACGTTTGTGCGATGCTAAGATTCTGCGCAAAACCGTTCTGCCGATCCTGCAGACCACTCCCGAAAAGGTGATCAAGCGTCTTACCGACAACGATTACATTTGGGAATAAGCCTTGTAATCAGCTGCAGAAAAACAAAAAAACATGCAAACTCTCGCGGGTTTGCATGTTTTTTTATTGCTTGAAATAACAGCCTGCAGTTGCACAAAGTTTAATTTATTTCATTCTGTTGGGCAACCAGCAACGATGCTCCGTATTTTTTGCGGAGAACCGGCTTTTCGATCTTGCCGGTGGGATTGCGCGGCACTTCGGCAAAAATGATCTTGCGCGGACGCTGATAACGCGGCAGATCCAGACAGAAATCATTAACTTCGTTTTCAGTAAGAGTCATATCCGGTTTGACTTCAATGATCGCCGCCGCGATTTCGCCCAGACGGGGTTCCGGCAAACCGATGACCGCCACATCTTTGATCGCATTGTGCCGACGCAAAAAGTCTTCGATCTGTACCGGATAAAGATTTTCGCCGCCGGTGATAATAACATCTTTTTTGCGGTCAACCAGATAGATGAAGCCGTCTTTATCTTCCTTGGCCATATCACCGGTAAAAAGCCAACCATCTTCGGAAAGCACTTCGGCAGTGGCCTTTTCATCTTTGTAATAACGCAACATTACACCGTCGCCTTTTACTGCCAATTCGCCAACTTCGCCGGGAGCTACTTCATTGCGGTCAGGATCGACAATCTTGGTCTGCCAGTTGTAACCGGCTTTGCCGATGGCACCAACGTGATCGATATTTTCGATCCCCAGATGGACCGCCCCGGGACCGATGGACTCGCTCAACCCGTAGTTGGTATCGTAATCATGATGCGGAAAGATGCTCTTCCAGCGCTTGATCAGACTCGGCGGTACCGGCTGAGCCCCGATGTGCATAAGCCGCCATTGGGCCAGCTGATAATCTTCCAGCCGGATATCTCCGCGCTCTATGGCGTCGAGTATATCCTGTGCCCACGGCACCAGCAGCCATACCACGGTACATTGTTCTTCGGATACAGCACGAATGATCCACTCCGGCTTGATACCTTTGAGCAGAACCGCTTTTCCACCAACGAGAAAACTGCCGAACCAATGCATTTTTGCTCCGGTATGGTACAACGGCGGTATGCAGAGAAAATTATCCTGACGGGTCTGGTGGTGATGTTTCTGTTCCACGATACATGCGTGCATCAAACTGCGGTGCGAGTGCACAATAGCTTTGGGAAAACCGGTGGTGCCGCTGGAAAAGTAGATCGCCGCTTCATCATCTTCTTCAATATTTATTGCCGGAACTTTGCTGGAGCAGTAGGATGCCAGTGAATAAGGTTCAGCAAAACTCGGACAGTCTTCGCCGGTATAGAGCAGAGTTTTTACCCGTGGGATCCGGTCGCAGATAGCTTCGATACGACCGGTAAAGGCCGGGCCGAACACGAGACAATCAATATCAGCCAGTTCCAGACAATACTTGATCTCTTCAGGCGTATAGCGGAAGTTGAGCGGTACCGCCATGGCGCCGCTTTTAAGAATACCGAAATAAATCGGCAGCCATTCCAGACAGTTCATCAGCAGTATGGCCACTTTATTGCCTTTGCGTATATTGCGCGAAAGCAGAAAATTGGCCATGCGGTTGGCTTTTTTATCGAATTCGTTCCAACTCATTTCGCTGCGGAAAGAATCGGCCGGACTTGCTTCTATAAGCGAGTATTCGCGCCAGGTTGTATGGCGTTTTTCCAGCTCTTGCGGGTTTATTTCCACTAAAGCCGTATCATTGCCGTAAAGTTTGGCATTGCGTTCGAGTATTTCGGTAATCAGCATAGATTGTATTTCCTGTTTGGTATTTATCGGTTTTTGTAAGCTATTACTACTGCAACAACACCCCAGATCGCCAGCATAATACAGCTGAAGATCCACACCGGCAGCCAACCCATAGTAAACACCAGCGGCAAAGCCAGCGCGGTCCACAGACCGCCGCCCATGATCGGTTCATGGATCAGCTGTTTGTAACCGAAACTTGAAGCAGCAATAGTTTTATTATCCGGATCGACTGTACGCAAAAGCATTAACCCGGTAGCAGTTACACCGGTAGCCTGACCAAAATCGGCGATTGCCCGCTCAAACCAAGCTTCTTTGAAGAGTCTGGGCGCTATATAAATCACGGAGAGTACGGCCGCCGCGGTTCCGGCAATAATAATCAGAAGAAGCGGCAGATAGTTTTTCAAAACCACAGAAAGTTGAATCGTAGCAACTGCCGATACAACAAGAAAATCCAGTGCAGCCCCGGAAATACGACTCATCTGCTGATGGTCGATCAATATATCCAGTTTGCTTTTCTGGGCAAATATCTGCAGAATAACACCGCCTATCATGCAGAGCGGGAAAAGCGGAAACCCTTGAAAAAGTCTGGTCTTGCAATCAGGAAAGATTGCAACTTCAAGCATTTGCAATCCTCGGAGCGCAAAAAATCCGAGCATGATCGCCAGACCGGTAAATGCCAGATGAAAAGCAAGAGAATCTATCGAATCGCTGAAAACTGTCTGCATGCCGGCGGTGGGGCGTGCTTGAGAAGTGTACACTCCGATACGTTCGTTTCTGTTACGTTCTTTAAAGGTCCGCACCGATTTTACATGGCCGTTTTTCAACGCCCAGTTCACCAATATCATACCGGCAATGATCCCCACGATCATGCCGCAGGTGGCTACTGTGTACCCGAGTGCGATACCTTCGCTCCAGTTGAATGATGCAAAACTTTCTGCCATTCCGCCTACTGTACCATGACCTCCCTGAAAGCCGATTTCAAGCAAATTGCCGAACGCCGGAGGCACATTAAAGAACTTGATCAGCAGAAACCCCGCCAGCCCCAAACCGATAACATACTGCCCCCAGGCAATGATCTGGCCGAGACAAAGCTGCGGCAGCGCAATACGGAACACTTCTTTGAAACGGGGCGTTGCTGTTCCGAGAAAAAGGGTTGCAAAGATCACGTTGATCAAAAAACCGGGCAGCTTTTTCATTGCATTTATCCATTCAACAGGGATATAATCCTTGAAGAGTGATATGATCAGCAACCCGAGCAGTCCGCCGATAACCGAACTGGGCAGATACAATTTCTGAAAAACACTGAAAATCGATCGCAGTATCTTGCCGGCAATCAACAGCATAGAGAGTATACAGAATACTACAATTGCAGTCATTGATAAAACCTTTCTTTATACATCACAAATAAATTCCCTTAATATACATTCATTATTAAGATATTGCAACCTGCGGCAAATACATTCTTTCATATTATTGGGGTTTGCAAAGGAAAAATTTTGCTTTTTATTGCGATTGTGTGTATATTATTCTTTGAGTGTGTTGAGTGTGGTTCTTTATTAAAAAGGGATGATCACAGGGAGGTCTTGATGTTGAACAGTTATTTGAATGTTTTTCTGATCGGCTTGGGAATTTTTATTTCCGGCGGAAATGTTCTGGGAAAGACAACGGATCTTTACAGCGAAAAAGATCCTGGCGTTAAAATCGGTATCCGGTGTGCCAATAAATATGCGGTTATTGCTTTTTTGAACCCATCAGCCCACCGTTCTTCGATCAAATATGAAGAATTCAACCGTAATCTGCCGCTGGTGGATACGGCTGATATGCCGACATTCAACGAAAACAATGCCAAAATAAGAATGTTTTTCAAGCCCAATTTGCGCTGCTGGACCGTTGGACGCCGCCGCGAGTATCTGGTCGGAAAGGAGCGTTGGGAACTTAAAGATGCACTGCAGGTAAATGGAGTTGAATACTCCCGTTACTGGCAGCGCGGCAGCAATAAAATACACTCTGTTATTACAGCAAAATTTTCTCCTGATAAGGCCGAAGTCTTTATAGAAGCAAAATTTACCAATTTAAGCCGCAATGATTGTCAGGTGGAGTTTCATCCGGTATTTTCTTTTTTGCGTAATCGGGATTTGAACTTTGTTATGCCGCGGAAGTACAGCGGTTTTATCGGCGGCAAGCCCCGTGATTTTTATTATGGATATAAAGAAAAACTTACCGATTCGGAGCCTGGCAGTTTCTGGTGGCGCAAAGTAGCACAAAAGGCTGATTTTATTGAATTTGCCTCTCGGGAACGTATCCCGTTTAACACGCCTGAATTGACGGTTCCGGATTTTTTCAGTTTTATCGGCTTACCCGGTAAAACCAATCTTATCTGGGATGTTGCCATGGAAAATGGCAAAAAGGATATGCAGTACTGGGAAGTCGGCTGGGATGATATGCTGGCCGAAGCCGTTCCGGCGTGGCTTATAAACCTGAAGCGCCGGGAAACCAGGACGATCAATTTCCGTATTATCACTGTAAAAGGTCTGGAACGCGTGGATATGGTCAAGCAAAACTGGGTGGTCGGATATGGAGCAGAACACAAGCGCAACAAAGTGCATTTGGAGTTTGTGCCGCTGAAACCGGTGGGGGATTGCGAGCTTATCGGCAAGGTCGTCAAAGCCAGCGGTAACATCCAAAGTGAACAGCGTGTGGAACTTGCAGCGATGCATCCTTTTGCGGTTGGCGGCAAGGTATGGCAGGCGTCGGATATATTTGAACGGTCTGCTTTTTATCCCATCACACTTTCTGTAACGCCCAAAGACAACAGCTCTTTGAGCTGTAAGATAGAAAGCGTTATTGTCCCGTAATAATCAGCAGTGCCTTTAAGAGCTGAAAACCGGCAAAGAAGCAAAGCCGTTTTTCAGCTCTTTTGTTTTCCGGTCCATTGCAATAGCCCGCTGCTGCAGATAACAACGTAAGAATATTTGAGGTATTGGCTGAATTGGCAAAAGATTTCGCACCACCCCACTATACCGGTATCCAAATAACTGCATGGAGTTACACAAATATTCACTGGTTACCTGCCGTTTTTCTTTAATGCAGTTTGAGTGTTATCGCAACAAATCCCAATTATTCCATTGGCTATCATTTCTTCGATATATCAAAAGTTTTTATGTGCAGCTGTATTCCCTGCGCTGATTATTTTCAAACCTGCCTTCCGGTGGGGGTGCCTGAAATAAAAAAAGCTGCTGCAGAATATCAAACTCTGCAACAGCTTGGAGTGATGCAAGATACTTACTTGCGGTCACCGTCAATCAAAAACTGGCGATAACCGAAAGTATTGCTTTCGCCAGCTCTGGCAAGTGACTTTTGGGCTTGATCGATGGTTTCCTTGTAATTATCTGCCTTGTTCACTGGCATGACTTCGGCGACAACTACGAGCTGCGAACGCTTGGTAGCTTCTGTTTCAGTGGAAAAAAGCCAGCCGATAAGCGGCAGATCTTTCAGAATCGGCACTCCGCCGGAAACACGCATGACATTGCGTTTTTCCAAGCCGCCGATTACAAGTTTAGTCCCTTCGTTGGAAATCATGAATTCATTCTTGATTTCGGTATCTTTGGCAATGCGCGGAGCGCCGTCAGAAGTGTAACCGATCAGCGAGGAATTCTTGATATTGATCTTCAGCATGGTGGCTTTGGTGTTGATCGAAGGCGTCATTGTGAGCTCAAAACCGAAAGCATCTTCCCCGGCGGGTTCGATGTTGGTCTTTTGAGCCGCCGGAGTTCCCAGCAGACGGTTGACAAACGGATAACCGCCATTGATCATATTCCAAACTTCATTCGAAAGGCTCCGGAGACTGACTTTACGGCCCAGATTATTGCCATTGGCATCTGTAAATTCAGAACCTGCAGCAGACTGCGTGATTGCATAGTATTTGCAATCCTTGCCTTTGCCGATTCTGATGATCACAATTGCATCGGCAGAACCGGTATTCACTGCATTGTTGTGCCAATCAGTACCAACCGTATCTATGCCAGCGGGCAGCGCGGCATATTCATAATCGTATACCGGAAGATCAGCAAGCAGATCATTCGCATCTTTAGAATGACGGGCCAGGAATATCTGGGTCTTTTTGGCAATGCAGCCGGTTTCATTGTTACGCAGAGTCAGTTCGCTGGTCTGCACAACTTTGGCCTTGCCTTTGCTGGTAAGAAAATCCAGATATTTGGTGTTCCATTTGGGGTTGAAGTTAAAATACGTTGCATCGTTCCATTTACCGCCGGAAGCCAGCGAAACGGTCGGATTGCTGTAGTTCTGCGAGAATCTTCCGCCGGCACTGAAGAGGTCTATGCCGTCGTTGTTTTTCCATGCCTGAAAGTCAAAACCCAATTTAGTGTCATTTTCCGCATTCAGTTCGTAAACTGTCACCTTGGCACGGATCTCGGGGTAGGGCTGGTCGTATTCAGCCAAAGCTTCCATAATGCTCTTGCGCGAAAATGGTGCTGTATTGAAGAAAATCAGATTCAACCCCTGATCATTGATCGTTACATCAGTAGCCCCCATGTTACCCATATCCGGCATACCGGTTTGCGGATCAATATCGGGCGTGTAACCGAAAATACCGACCTGATTGACCAAGTGCTGGATTTCTGCTGAAGAGCGGTATTTGGGTGAATAAACATAGGTTTTGCGGCCGGAACTGGCAACCAGTTTGGGCTTATCCAACTCTTTGACAATACTGTCAAACCCCTGTGCTGTGGGGGTATCGTTGAAACGGTAATCTTCAGCCGAAATCAGCACCAGCGCAGTGCCGTCGGTATATTTAATTGCTTCCACGTTGGTCAGTTTTGTATTGACTCGGCGGGTCTGCACTATGCCGCGCAGATAGTTGCGCAGTTCATAGGGATCGACATGTTTGATTTCGTAAGCTTTGGTGATAACATTGGGCGTGGCATCGTCGCGCACAAAATGCACAACCTCGGTGCCGTCCTTTACCGTTACATTAAGCCGGGCATCGATAGCACTGGGCGCGTATGCGGCATTGGGGCCGCCGGCAAAAGCTGATACACCGGCAAAGATACTTGCAGCGCAAGCTAAAACTGTATAATTTTTCATGATATTTCAATGCCTTCAGGTTTATTTTTTGCAGATCGAATCGAATTCAGCCAGTGCTCCGGGCGCAAGTGTTTCGTTGTAAACAACTGGCACGGCGCGGGCAGTAACGATACAGCGCGTAATTTCAGTATTTTTGGTGGTGGTACCGAAGATGTATTTGAGAATCGGCAATTCACAAAGGAACGGCACGCCGATAGTCTGTTCCACTTCGCTGGTGCGGTTCCACACTGCAATGATACGCTCTTCGTTGTAAGGCAGCGTTACCGAAGTAAAAATATTTTCGCATTCAGTGATTTCCGCCCCCATATTGTTGCGTTCCACAGCGTTGCTGCTGGTGATCAAACAGGAGAAATTCACCTTGCCGTCTTTGCCGGCGGTAATCACCGGCTTGCTGAAGTCCGCGTAGAGCAGCGCATCCGGGCTCATGCCGATGCGCGTGGCGTGATCTTCGTTTTTGATGACACTCTGATACTGCGGCGCAAAAGTCACCCGGGCAGGGGCATCGTTGGCATCGCTGTTGCTCAAAACAATACTGGCAGTATTACTGACAGTAGCTTTTCCATTCTGCTGAAGCATGCGGATAAAGCTGAAATCAAATGCAGGAGCTGTGTAGAATCCGCCGAAGCCGTAAGTGGCAGTACCAGCCAGATCCAGACCGCGTTCGGCAACAAATTCCAGCACCTGTTCGGCAGCGCGGACATTCAACGCCTGATAACCGGCGCTGAAAAGATTCAAGCCGGGACCATTTTTCCAAGCCAGATAATCGATGCCGACATCCTGCAGATCGCTGTCGCGCACTTCATAGATAGTCAATTCAACCCGGCTCTGGGGTACCGGTTTATCCAGCCAGGAAAGCTTGGTTTTGATATCAGCAACTGTTGCGGGTGTGTCTTTGAAATAGAACATATTGCGCTGTTTATCCAGCTTGAAGGCGCTGTCGGCATAGCCGCTGAACACTTCGCCGGCGGTGATCACATCGGCCATACTGGACGTTGCACGATAGGTCGGCTGGTAAAAGCCCATGGCAATACCGGTACCGGAAATATTGGAGTATTTATCAAACTTGGCATCGCGATCCAATGCCGCTACCAGTTTATCAAGATGCCCCATATAGTTTACCCCGGTGGATACTATCAGTATCTGGCGGTTGCGTGCGGAATCTTCCACAGAAGAAACCGTAGACTCCGGTGCGTAACGGACCACCGCATTGCGGATGAAAGGTGCTATATCCGCAGCTTTGGTGTGTTTGAGTACATAGACTTTTGATGCCATAAATTTTTGAGCATCGTCTTCTACAAAGGTGATCTTTTGAGTTTTATCACCAGCTTGCACTGCCAGCGGCAGCGTGACAGCTCCGACAGCCAATAAAGCTGCGCAGCTTCTCTGAATCCATGGATTCATATTGAATTCTCCTTGAAAGTTGGACTTTTTTGTCCTGAAGGCGATTTCATATCCCATCCCGTTGAGATATGGTTAGACAAAAAAAATATAGCAGTTTTTTGTGTTTTTACAAATTCTGCAAACAGAAACTTTTGCATTTTTACAGTAAATAAAAAATAGCAAGTGTTTGTCAGCAAAGGTATATAAAGTACTTTGTTTTAATGAAGCGGCTGGTAGTAATCGCGATGCTTGGGCGAAATTGCCGGCAATGTAGGCAGCAGTATGAGTATTACCGCTGCGATAACAGCATAAAACAGAAAAAGCGTTTGATAACTGGAAAATGTCATACTCCCCCATTGCCATTGGCTTGCGAGTAAATGACTGCCCAATATCAGCGAAGTTCCGGTTCTGCCTATTGATACACCAGTATTCATGAAGGTCTGCTGAAAAGCCATAGCCATGGCTTTGTTGCCCGGACGGGCCAGCGCCAGCAGTTCGGTTGAATTATTGCACAAAAAGGTACTTGCCGCATAGGCTGCCATGAAATATATAATACCGATATACCAGATAAAGCCCGGAGTGTTCTTATTGATAAAAAATAAAAGCAGGGCAGCCGCCAGAAAGATGCAATGTACTGCGATCTCAAGATATTTGATCTTGAACTTTTCAAACAGTTTGCCGTAAAAGAAAAATCCGGTAATACTGCCGGCAATACCGATCGTGGAAAATATCTGCACCTGACCTGGCGGCAGCTGCACATAGCTTTTCA
Source organism: Victivallaceae bacterium (assembly GCA_045635745.1). Lineage (GTDB taxonomy): Bacteria > Verrucomicrobiota > Lentisphaeria > Victivallales > Victivallaceae > SIG78. The sequence continues at coordinate 113,507 of JAZTWG010000042.1, read as the reverse complement.
GGTAAACCAAAGTCAGCGGCACCAGCGAGGTGTATGCCATGGAAAGCAAACATGCGTAAACCGAATAATTGACCAGCGGTCCGTTGCGCAGGCAGATACCCAATGCATGTTTGATATTGAGTCTGGATTTCTGTTCTGCCGGATTCTCCGGAAAGTGTGCCATGCAGTACCATCTGCCGAGTACCAGAAAACCAGTGACTGCAATAATCGTCTGCATAAGGACTAACGGCGGGTTCTTGCCCATGAATTTTCCCAGCAGATAAAAAATAACGCCCGAAACAATCATGTAACTGTAACGCATGGTGCCGAAAAAGCGTCCGCGATCCTGCGGACGCAAAAATGCATCCAGCATCGGATACCACGCTGCGCAGTACAAACTGCGTTGAGAACAGTAAATCAAACAGCCGGTAATGACCACTATTGTCTGCAACTGTCCGAACAATGGAGCCAATGCCATTACAAGAAAACCGCAGCAGCCGATTGTGCATGCTATACCGACAGCTTTTTTCATGCCGATACGGGAAACTATAAAAGCTCCCGGCAGCATCAGCAGCATACCCAGTATACCGGAAAAGCTCGTGGAAAGCATTATCAGCATATTGCTGCCGCCGAGCATGCCTATATAAAGAATGATTATAGCACTGCTGTCGAGCATAACTTCGGAGATACAGCCGGAATAACAGGCAAAATATGCGTAAATGCGTGCACGCTTACGTTCCTGTGGAGTTAAAGTATCAGCAAAAGTCTGCATAAAAACCGGTAAGAGTTTGAATTACTGTATATTCCAAACAACAAATTTACAAAAAAATGGAGCCAATGATCGGAATCGAACCGATGACCTGCTCATTACGAGTGAGCTGCTCTACCGACTGAGCTACATTGGCATCAAAACGTTTTATACTATAACGCAAACAACGTAATATTGCAAATTTTGAAGATTGGAAAATTTGTTTTTTCCTTTTTTTGTGCTAAATTGAGTATTGCAACAACTTCTGAATTCCGGAATATCTTTCTTCATTCCGGAGTCCAATCCGAGTGATGCGCGGCTGGCGGAATTGGCAGACGCACCGGGTTTAGGTCCCGGCGCCGCAAGGCTTGTGGGTTCGACTCCCACGCTGCGCACCATTATTTAACTGAAAAATCTCTTATGAACAGATTTTTTCATTTTTTCAGGGTTGTAATATTTTTTTTATGTGGTAGATTAATTAAAATTGTTAATTGTTGAGGAGGTATGAATGATTTCAATTTTTGTGGCAGTATTGATCAAGGTGTTTTTTCTGATGACGCCATTTTTTGCATTGTCGATGTTTCTGAGCTACACGGCGGATTACACACTGCAGCAAAAGCGCAGAACAGCGATCAAAACAACCCTGGCTGTGATTTCCATATCGCTTTTGATCTACTGGTTCGGAGAGTATCTCTTCAAAGTGCTGGGTATAACTATTGATGCATTCCGTATCGGTGCCGGAATCGTACTGCTGCTGACTGCAATTTCGCTGGTCAATGGCCCCAGCGGCAGCAGTTGTGCTAAAAAAATTTCCGATGATGTGCTGGATATAACCGTTGTTCCGCTGGCTATGCCTACGATCGTAGGCCCCGGCACTATTGGTGCATTGCTGGTTATGGGTGCTGACGGCGGAGAACCTGTCAGCCGGCTGGTGATCAGTCTGGGGATCATTTGCGCCATTCTCCTGCTGGGCGTGGTATTGCTGCTGGCTGAACAGTTGGAGTGTATTCTTAAGCGCAATGGCATACAGATCTTGAGCAAAGTTACCGGCTTGATGCTGGCGGCATTATCGGCGCAGATAATTTTTGACGGGGTCAAAAATTTTATCGTTAAATGAGTTTTAAACTTGAAAAAACTTTTATAAGTGCTATATTAGTAGAGTGCGTTTTCCTAAAAAACGCTTCCGGCGGTAACAATTACGGTTTTTGTCCAACCGTTTTTGAATGCTGCCGGGGAACGAAATAATGGAAAAAATGAAAGGAATGGACAAATGAGCATGGCTCCCAAAGCTGAAATCGTTGCCAAGTTCGCCCGCAAAGATGGCGATACCGGCAGCCCGGAAGTACAGATCGCGCTGATGACTGCGCGTATCCAGCACCTGACTGAACACCTGAAGCGCAACCGCAAAGATTACAGCACCCAGACTGGTCTGTTGGCGCTGGTCAATCGCCGCAAAAAGCTTCTGGCTTATCTTGCCCGCGAAAACTATGAACGCTATGTCAGCCTCTGCGCTGAATTGGGCATCCGTCGCAAGTAATTGCCTCGGCATAAAAAAAGCACCGGCCGCAACCGGTGCTTTTTTTTGTATCTGTATTACAGCTTCAAGTGCAGGGCGGCCAATAAAAAACTCCGGCCGGATTGATTTATCCGGAGCCGGAGTTTTTGTGAAACAAGTTTGTTTTATGCAAAAATAACTTTTTTGAAGTTCTTTTTGCCACTTTGCACCAGAAGTTCTTTTTCAGGAACATCGGCGGCTTTGAAAGTTTTGTTCATATCGGTAATTTTTTCGCCGTTGACTTTTACGGCATTGCCTTGCAGCAGACGGCGGGCATCGCTGTTGGTTTTGCACAGTTCTGATTTCACGAGCAGCTGAACGATCCACAGGCCGTCACCTTCCAGCAGATCTGCCCCCAAGGTAATTTCAGGATAACAGGCTTCCGCTTTACATTCAATAGCACCGATTGCACTGCTGGTAGGCACTTTTCGCTCAGGATCGGCAAAACCGAACTGACTGCCGGCGGTCAGGAACGCCTCTTTGGCCGCCTGTTCGCCATGAGCCATCCTGGTGGCTTCAAAAGCGAGGATTTCTTTGGCGCGGTTGATATTTTCACATTCAGCCAGCGCAATACACTCTTCCAACGGCAATTCGATAGCGAATTTTTTCAGCAGGTCGCCGAGCATAGCATCGTCGCAGTTGCGCCAGAACTGATAGTAATCAAAAACGCTGGTGCGATTCACATCCAGCCACACACTGGTACCGCCGATGGATTTACCGAACTTCTGGCCGGTAGCGGGGTTGATCAGCAGCGGAATGGTCAAAACATGCACTTCTTTTTCTTCTTCGTACATTCTGCGGATAAGTTCAGTGCCGGCAACCATGTTGCCCCATTGATCCTGACCGCCGATTTCCAGTGTGCAGTTGTATTCTTTATTCAGATGGTAGAAGTCATAGCCCTGCAGCAGAGAATAGCTGAATTCAAGGAACGAAAGACCATTTTCCAAACGGCTTTCAACCGATTTCTGCGCCAGCATGCGGTTGACCGAAAAACGGCTGCCGATATCACGCAGAAAGTCCAGCAGTTTGATCTTGCCGAACCAGTCGAAGTTGTTCACAAAATTCGCTTCGCCATTTTCCAGTGTTATAAAGCGCGAAAGCTGACTTTTCAGACACTCCACATTGTGAGCAACTTCTTCCATAGTGATCATGTTGCGGGCAGTTGATCTGCCGGAGGGGTCACCGATAGCACCGGTGGCGCCGCCGACGAGCACCGTCGGCACATGACCGGCTTTCTGGAGCATACGCATTGCCATAACCGGCAGCAGGTGCCCCACATGCAAGCTGCTGCCGGTAGGATCGAAACCGCAATAGAAAACCACTTTTTCGGTGGCAAGTTTCTTTTCGATAGCAGCTTCGTCGGTCATCTGATAGACGAATCCGCGCGCTTTAAGTTCTTCAAAAATATTCATTGTTATCTTCCTGTTTTTAACATCTGTTAAAAAATAATCTTTATAATATAGCCCCTTTGGGCAAAGTTACAAGCGTCAAATTACTTTTTATTTGCCATTTTAAGAGTAATAAATACCACTTCCGGCTTCATAAAGAGTCTTGCCTGGGTATACGCTGACCCCAGACCTGAAGTTACAAACATGGTTTTATTGTTTTCTTTAATTTTGCCGTAGCTGTATTTGCGGGGATAACCGGGTGGTTTTATCACACTGCCGAGCAGGGGTATATGCAGCTGTCCGCCGTGAGTATGCCCGACCAGTGAAAGATGAGCTTTTTCCGGCAGAAACGGAAAATCTTCCGGAGTATGTGTCAAAACGATATTGAGCATATCTTCACGAAAAAGTTTTTCCGTTCGTTTCTGGTTGATCCGGTCGTGTGGATTGGTCATAAAATCCAGACCGATAAGGTTGAATTTGCTGCCATTGGCTGTGGTGATAACGATATTATCGTCCTGCATAAGCTTGAATCCGTGTTTATTAAACGCATTACGGATTGCCTTTATTCCGCCGTGCCGGTAGCGGTATTCATGATTGCCGGATACACTGAATACAACAGAGGGATTTTTCAAATACGAAAATGTATTCAAAAGCTCATCGATTTTTATTCCCCGGCTGTTGCCGTTGATAAGATCTCCGCCCAGCAGGATCGCTTCCACATTGAGTGTCTGATTGATTGCGTTCATGGCTTTTTGCCAGAGCGGTATCCGGCGCTCTGTAGCGTGGATGTCGGAAACAAAAGCTATAACAACGCCATCGAGTTCAGGTGTTACTTTTTCGTGATAAAAATCATATTCGGTAATTTTCAGTTGATCGGGTTCTATCTTGTGTGTATAAAAATACAAACCGCCCAACAGCAGCAGCGCAATTACTGTTGCATAATTGCGTTTGCAAAATATTCGCATACGGCGGATAAAATACGATTTTTTTTCTGTTTCTGACATAATAAATAAAATATAACCTTTTTTCGCTGTTTTCAAGGATTGAATTGCAAAAAAATCACTTTTTAGACTTGAAATTTTGCAGTTTTGAGTTAAATTAGTTCAGTTATATTATATTGTTGCCGGAATGTATATTTGGCGGCAGACCCAACAGGATTTTTATGACAGAAGATTTGGAAAAATTGAATACCCAGCCAACTGGCGCGGCCAACTACGATGAAAGCCATATCAAACACCTTGACGCCCGCGATCATGTGCGCACCCGCCTTGGCATGTATATCGGACGGGCAGGGGATGGCTCGCACCCGGATGATGGGATCTACGTTTTGCTCAAAGAAGTAGTCGATAACGGCGTGGACGAGTTTATTATGAACTTCGGCCGCCGGCTGGATATAACTATTACAGACGACGGAACAGTTTCGGTGCGTGACTACGGGCGCGGAATTCCGCAGGGCAAACTTGTGGAGTGTGTTTCAGATATCAACACCGGCGGCAAATACAACAGCGATGCGTTTCAGTTTTCCGTAGGGATGAACGGGGTAGGGGTCAAAGCTGTAAACTTTCTTTCTGAGACTTTTGTGGCCAAAAGCTTTCGCGGCGGTCATTTCCGGGAAGTAACATTCAAGCAGGGGATTCTGGCAAACGATGTTGAAGGCGATACGGAGGAACGCGATGGCACTCTGATCGTATTCCGGCCGGATCCGGAGATATTCCACGATTTCAGATACCGTATGAGTTTTGTGGAAAAACGGCTCTGGATGTATGCCTATTTGAACACCGGGCTTTCCATTTACCTCAACGATCAGCGCTTTTACAGCAAAGAGGGCTTGAAAGATCTGCTCACAAGCGAAGTGGAAGATAATGCCATATACGATGTTATTCATTACAAAAGCAAAACGCTGGAATTTGCTTTTACCCACAGTGATGAATACGGTCAGACCTATTACTCGTTTGTCAACGGCCAGCATACCACCGACGGCGGCACGCATCAGTCAGCTTTTTGCGAAGGTATTCTGAAAGCAATCAACGATATATCCGGTAAAAACTATCAGGCGCCCGATGTGCGCGACGGTATCACCGGGGCGATCGCTATAAAAATGCAGGAGCCGCTGTTTGAATCGCAGACCAAAAACAAACTCGGCAGCACCGAAGTGCGCGGTCCTATTGTTCAGACGGTGAAAGATGAGATTTGCAACTTTCTGCTGAAAAATCTGGAAGTCAAAGATATTCTGCTGGATAAAATCGCCCGCAATGAACAGGTTCGCCGCAAGGTTCAGGAAGTTAAAAAGAGCGCAAAAGAAACTTCGCAAAAGACCGTTTTGCGTATACCCAAGCTCAAAGATTGCAAATATCATATCGGCTCCAAGTGGCCGCGCGGTGTACAGCCCAAAGAAACGATGATCTTTCTTACCGAAGGTCAGTCGGCAGCGGGGAGTTTGGAAAAACGCCGAGATCCGGATTGTCAGGCGATCTTTGAATTACGCGGAAAACCGAAAAATTCTTACGGTGAAACCTTTGAAATGATTTATAAAAATGAGGAACTTACTTTCCTTATGAAGTCGCTGGGGGTGGAGGATTCCACTGAATTCCTGCGTTACGACAAGATCATTCTGGCAACCGATGCTGATGTGGATGGATTGCATATCAGAAATTTGATGATAACATTCTTTTTGTGTTTCTTTGACCAGCTGGTTTTGTCGGGACACTTGTATGTTCTGGAAACGCCGTTGTACCGGGTACGCAAAAACGGCACCGCTCCGATCTATTGTTACAGCGATGCCGAGCGCGATAAAGCTGTTGAAAAACTGGGCAAGAGTGCCGAAATCACCCGCTTTAAAGGGTTGGGGGAAATCTCGCCGGATGATTTCGGAGTGTTTATCGGTAAAAACATGCGTCTTTCGCCGGTTACACTGGATAACATGCACGGCGTAAACGATATGCTGAAGTTCTACATGGGCGAAAACTCCGTGGAACGCAAAAACTATATTATGAATAATCTGGAGGTTACGGACTATGAATGATGAAAAGCGTTTGCCCGTGCCCGAAGATCAGAATCTGGAAAATCCTGCACAGGAAAATATTGATTCTGCCGTGGAAAATGACAACGAAGATATTATAAGCGTAGTGCGTAAACGCGGCAGTAATGAGTTTTTCCGTCAGATGATGGACCGCAACTTTCTGGACTACGCCAGTTATGTTATCGGTTCGCGAGCCATACCCGATGTGGATGATGGCTTGAAACCGGTGCAGCGCCGTATCTTGTGGACTCTTTATCAGAACTACGACAACGGCAGACCAACCAAGACCGCCAATATCGTAGGTAACACCATGCATTATCACCCGCATGGCGACGCTTCCATTGGCGATGCCATTGTGGTGCTTGCAAACAAGGGCGGCTGTATTGAACGCATGGAAATGGATAATGACGGAGTGGAAAAACTCCGCTATATCAATACACCTTACTTTATTCATAAGGAAGGTAACTTCGGTAATATCCTGACCGGCAGTCCTGCAGCTGCAACGCGTTATACCGAGTGTGCGTTGAGCAAACTCGCGTATGAAACGATGTTTAATAATGACATTACCAACTTCATTCCCAACTACGACGGACGCAAAAAAGAACCGACCCAGCTGCCGGCCAAAGTGCCGAGTTTGCTCATGCTCGGTTCGGACGGAATCGCTGTGGGCATGAGTACACTTATCCTGCCGCACAACTTCAACGAACTTATCGATGCGGAAATAAAACATTTGCGCGGCGAAGAATTTGAGCTTTACCCCGATTTTCAACAGGGCGGGGTTATGGATGTACGCGAATACAACGATGGCAACGGCAAGATAACTCTGCGTGCCAGAATCGATATTGACGGCAGAGAGCTGGTTATCCGCGAAATTCCGGCTACAACGACTACAGCTTCGCTGCTGGCATCTATTGAGCGCGCGGTTGACAAAAACAAAATCCGTATTGCCGCCGGTACTTTGCAGGATTATACAACAGACCAGGTAGAAATCCGCCTTACTCCCATGCGCGGATATGATCCGGAAAAAACCCGTGAAGGGCTTTTTATGTATACCGATTGCTCGGTAAGCATTTCGCCCAAAATGACGGTTATCTGCGACCGCCGCCCGGTGCAGATGAGTGTATCTGAAGTGCTTAAGCGCAATACAGAAAAACTTTTGGAGTATCTCCGCAGAGAGTTTGAAATCGAAGAAGGACGTTTGCTCGAAGCCAAACATGCCAAAACTCTGGCGCAGCTTTTCTTTGAAAACCGCATCTACAAACGCATTGAAGAGTGCCGTTCGCAGGAAGAGGAATATAAAGAGGTCTACGATGGTTTGGCTCCGTTCCGCGATCAGCTTTTGCGCGATGTTACCAATGAAGATATTGATAAACTTCTGGCATTGCCGGTGCGGAGGATCGCCCGTTTCGATATCGAAAAGAACCAGCAGGAAATCAAGGCTATCCTTGACCGCTTGAAGGAAGTGCGTCATCACCTCAAGCATCTGGTGGAATACGCTATCGGCTATCTGGAAGATATAAAAGCGCGTTACGGTAAAAACTTCCCGCGCCGCACTGAAATTGAGCAGATCGAAAAGATCGACCGTACCCGGGCGGCCTTGAACAATATCAAAGTATTCTGGGATCGCAAAAACGGACACATCGGCACCAATATCAAGAGTGATGATGTGATAATGTGCAATGAGTTTGATAAGCTTTTGTGCGTGGAACGCTCGGGTAAGTATGTTATTTACGATATACCTGACAAAATGCACGCCGGTAAACTGTACGATTTCCGCAAATACGATGCCAAACAGGAATTCGGCGTGATTTATTCGGAAAAGAAAACCGGTAAATTCTACGGCAAGCGCTCGATTATTGATAAATTTATCAAAGAAAAAGAGTACATGCTCTGCCCGGAAGGCTGCCGGCTGGAACTTTTCACTCCCAGAGCAGATGCGATTTACGATCTGGAGATCGCCGCCAAACGCGGCGAAAACAAACATGAAGAACTCAATTTGATGACTTTGCCGATGCGCTCGCCCAAAGCAAGAGGTTTTCTGATCAGCAGTAACATTGTCAAGATAACCCACAGCCGCTATCTTGAAGAAGATGAACTGGCGGCTTTTGCCGCTGCAGAAGCCCTCGATAATCAGGAGGAAGACAGCACAGACGGAATCCCCGTCGATGCCGAAGCAGCCACTGTTATCTCCGGCAATGCTGCTGAACTTCAGGAAAACACAGCAAGCAGCACTGTTGAAATTAAACAGGAAACAACAGACACAGAAACGGCAGTTTCCGATAGTAATACTGTCATACCCGGCGCGGATATTGCCGCCGTAGATAATGCTGAAGAACCGGCAGAAGAACCGGCAGAAATACCGGCAGAAGAAGAACCGGCAGAAGAAGAACCGGCAGCTGAAGAACCGGCAGCGGAAAAAATCATCAACACAACTGAAGAACAATCTGCAGAAGTTGATGTAGCAGAAACAAACACTCCAGAAGAAAAAACACCTGTTGATCCTGAAAATCAGGAAAACGATGTTTTTGTTCTGGACAGCTCCCTCACCAGAAGCAAAACGCCGCGTAAACCGGTTATCCGGCAGCCCAAAACTGAAAATAACGATAAAACGGACAATGATTTGGGGATCGTTCAGCCGGATTTAGGATTTTGAACTATGAAGAATATTGCTGTTGATGAAATAAAAACTGCGGTGCTGGCCGCCATGGATCAGGTGGCTCCTATCATAAAGTTTGTGGGTGAAAACCCGGAAGTTGGCTACAAAGAAGAAAAAGCTTGTGCCAAGCAAGTGGAATATCTTGAAAATCTCGGCTTTTCCGTGGAAAAGGGCGTTGCCGATATTGCAACCGCATTCAAAGGCAGCTTTTCAGCCGCCGCCGGCGATGAAGAAATCAATGTGGCGCTACTTACCGAATACGATGCACTGCAGCCGCCCATGAATCACGCCTGTGGTCATCAACTGATAATGGGAGCTGGGCTGCTGGCTATTACGGCAGTACGTCAACTGATGGAAAAATATGAGATCCCCGGCTCGGTTCTGACTATCGGGTGCCCGGCCGAAGAACAGTTGGGCGGCAAAGTTTACATGCTCCGCAAAGGAGTGTTCGACAATGTGGATATCGCATTGCTGAGTCACCCGTTTTTCCGTAATGGTGTATCGCGCTACATTCTGGCGGTAACGCATGGAGAGTTGGAGTTTTTCGGCAAAAGCGCCCATGCCTCCACCAATCCGGAGCAGGGGATCAATGCGCTGGATGCAATGACGATCTTTATGAATGGGATCAATGCATGGCGGCAGCAGCTGCCAAAAAGCTCCAAAGTTCACGGAATAATCACCAATGGCGGAACCGCGGCCAATGTGATCCCCGATTATACATCGGGGGTATTTTATGTGCGCAGCAACAATAATGAATTTCAGAAATTCATGGAAAAACGCTTTGAAGAGATCGCGCAAGGAGCCGCTCTGATCGCCGGCTGCCGGTATAAAATGCATTGGCACGATGCGGCATATAGCGCCGGCAAGCCTAACGATATTCTGGCCGAAAAAGCCGAAAAGATGATGATGGATATGGGGTTGAAAACCGATCTGGTGATCGAAGAACCCCTTTCCACCGACTTTGCCAATGTGTGCGATTATGTGCCGGGGGTGAATATTTACTTTGATGTTACCGGCGGAGAAGCGCTCGCTCTGCACTCCATACCCTTCCGGGAAGCGGCGGCAGATGAAAAAGCTTTGAAAAATACAGCCAATGCGGCGGCAATTCTGGCCAAAATCGCGCTGGATTATCTGACCGATCCTGAATTTCGCCGGCAAATCAAAACCGCGAGGTAATATTTATGCCCCAGGAAAAAGCCAGCTTTCTTGACCGTTTTATTGAGCGGTTGGATGCCATTGATTCCAACAGTTTGCAGGCGTATATTGTGCACCTTTTCCGGGAACGCGGATTTTTTGAGTCGGTGTTCAACGCCATCCATGAAGGGATTCTGGTAATTGATAAGCATTTATCCATAAAGTATTTCAATCATGCGGCCAAAACACTTTTAGCATTACCTGATGATTACCGCAAACTCAAGATCAACAAAGTGCTTTCCCAACTGGATTGGCGGAAAATTCTGGGAGGCGATGTGGAAGCCTGGACCCGGCTTGCCCGGCAGGAAATTGAAATAACTTATCCCGAAAAACGGATCCTGCAAGTGTATATCGTGCCGCAAAATGAAGAAAATGAGCGCTTCGCTACGATTATTCTTCATGATGTTACCGAGCGGCGCAAACAGGCCGATGAAGAGCTTGAAAGCCGCACCGCCGGTGTAGTGGCAATGCTGGCCGGCAGCGTAGCGCATGAGATCGGCAATCCGCTGAACAGTTTGTACTTGAATCTGCAACTGTTGGAACACGATCTTAAAGACGAAACCTTCGATCGCGACGAAGCTTTGGAAACCGTGTCATGCTGTCGGGGTGAGGTGCAGAGATTGGATAATCTTATCCGGCAGTTTCTCAACGCAGTACGTCCGGCGCAGATGAATTTTCAGCAGGTGGACTTGCGGGAGCTTTTGCTTGACACACTCAAATTTATGCGGCATGAGCTTGAACTGCGCTCGCTTACTGTAAAATGCGATTTCCCTGATGTCTGGCAGATGATCCCCGGCGATGCCGAACAGCTCAAACAAGCCTTCTACAATATAATCAAAAATGCAGCCCAGGCCATGAGTTCCGGCGGCGAACTGCTGATTGCCGGAGCGGTGGATGAATATTCTGTAAAACTTGCTTTTTCCGATACCGGCAAAGGCGTGAACGTGCAGGAGTTGAGTCAGATGTTTGAACCGTTTACCAGTTTCAAAAAAGGCGGTAACGGTCTGGGCATGATGATAATCGAACGGGTGGTCAGAGCACATGGGGCAAAAATGCTGCTGGATACAGCCCCGGAACAGGGTATGACGTTGACCATAAGTTTTCCGAGGGAAGGTAATCGGATGAGAATGCTGCCGGAATCGGAGGATATCAGAAATGAATGATACAAATCTGAAAATAGATATAACTTCTGCCGCTTTGAAAAAACAACATCCGGCTTGGCAGGCATGGATGCGCGAAGTATTGGAGTTTGCCGCACCATACGCAACCGGGATCGGCGTGCAGATTCATAATTCAGCGTTGGAAGATGAATTTGTATTGGCAGTGGAATCCGGTTATCCATTGAGTTTTCACTCTCCGGTAATGGGTGAATATATGATGAATTTTGCGGCAGAAGATACCGCTGTCTCTTGGCAGATGGCTGACGCACAGGCTGCTTTGATGAAAAAACACAATGTAACGCAGTCGGTGTTTCATGCCGCTTTGATGACCGATAAAAACATTTATGCCTTCGGGCACGGCATGACTTATCACCAGTGTATGCTTCAGAGCAACCGGCCTGAACTTCTGCGCCATCCGGATAGTTTTTTTGTCAGAAATTATACTGCAACTGAAGAATACCTGATGCGCCGTGACCGGCTCAAAGAAAACTTGAAGCTTTTGCGCGAAAAACACCCCGATATCCTCTGGTGCGTAGAAAATGACTTTCCCGGGTATGTTGCCGGGGTTTTGCGCGGCAGCGATCTGGCTTATCTTGAACATCCAATATGTTTTGATACCGGCCATATGTGGGCCGCCTGCAAGATGCTTGATCTGGATTTCTATGATGAAATGGATTGTGCCATGACTTCAGGAAATGTAAAAATGATCCATTTGCATGCTTCAAAACACAAGTTTTCCAGCGATCATGACAGCTGGGGAGATGGGCATTTGCCATTGAATCATCCAAGCGATATGGATATACCGCGCATTATCAGAAGCTGCCGCAAATATGATGTAGAGCATATCGTTCTGGAAATTGCCGATGTTTCGCCAGAGGATGTAAAAACCGTTTTGCGTTATTACTTTGAGGATTGATTTATTATGGATAAAGCACGCATATTGATCGTTGATGACGAACGCAGTACACTTGATGCCATGTGCCGTTTTCTGAAAAGAAGATTTGAAGTTACCGGAGCCAATGACGGCGCAGAAGCGGTCAAGCTCATCGCTGCCAATGATTACGATCTGATATTGACCGATTTGCGCATGCCCGGCACTGACGGCATGAAAGTATTGGATGCTTCTCTGGAAAAAACTCCCCAGCCATTGTGTATAATCCTTTCTGCTTACGGCACGGTGGAAAATGCGGTGGAAGCAGTCAAACGCGGCGCTTTTGACTTTGTTATGAAGCCGGTCAATCTTGAACAGTTGAGCTTGATCCTTGACCGGGCTCTGGCTACCAGACAGCTGCAGAGTGAGAACCGGGAACTGAAAAAAAAGCTTTCTCAAGATAAAAAAACTTCAGGAATTATAGCCCAATCGGCTGTTATGCAGTCGATAATGGAGTTGGTAAAACAGGTGGCCCCCAGCCGGGCGACAGTGTTGCTTACCGGGGAAAGCGGCACCGGCAAAGAAGTGATTGCCAAAGCTTTGCACGACGAAAGTTTCCGTACCGGCAAATTCGTGGCGGTACATTGTGCGGCACTGCCGGCAACGTTGCTTGAAAGTGAACTTTTCGGCCACGAAAAAGGCGCATACACCGGAGCAACCGAAATGCGTAAAGGGCGTTTTGAACTTGCCGAAGGCGGTACGCTATTTCTGGATGAAATCGGCGAAATCGATCTCTCCACCCAGGTAAAACTGCTGCGGGTTCTGGAAAGCCGCACCTTTGAGCGGCTGGGCGGCTCGGAGACTTTAACCAGCAATGTAAGAATAGTGGCAGCAACCAATCGCAATCTGGCAAAAATGGTTGCCGAAGGCGCTTTCCGGGAAGATCTTTTTTACCGTTTGAATGTAGTATCCATAAATCTGCCCGGACTGCGTGAGCGCAAGGACGATATACCATTACTGGTGAAATACTTTGTAGATCTTGTGTGTAGAGACAATAACCGCGATCCATTGCAGATAACTCCCGCCGCAATGGATTTGCTGGAAAAATATGACTATCCCGGTAATATCCGCGAATTGCGCAATACTGTGGAACGTATGGTGGTGCTGGCAAGAAATGAAACTCTCGATGTAAGCGACATACCACCGCAGATCAGAGAGTATCAGGCGCAGGAACCATCTGCGCGTATTCACCCCTCTGCAGATAAAACAGTTTCATCGGAAAAACTGGATTTAAACGACAACGAACGCAAGCTTATTGAACAGGCTTTGATCTCTGCCGGCGGCAACCGCACCCGGGCGGCTGAAATACTTGGGATAAGCCGTCGTACGCTTCACCGTCGTTTGAATGAATACGCATCTGCCGGTACCCCCGTGAAAGAAGTTTGATTTACCCATGACTTGTCAGGTTACAGTTGTCGGTGCCGGTCCTGCCGGTTTGATGGCGGCACTTACTGCAGCGGGGCAGGGCAATGACGTGCTGGTTCTGGAATATCTGCCGCAAGTCGGGAGAAAGTTATTAGCATCCGGTGCCGGGAAATGTAATTTTACCAATATGCTGGATGCCGGCGAAATGGCGGAGCGTTTTGTCCCCGATCAGCGGCGTTTTGTCCGGCCGGCGCTGCTGGGTTTTACCCCGCAGAATGTGCGCGATTTTTTTGCAGAGCGTGGAGTTAAATACAAACTGGTCGATGATTTTTACTGCTTTCCGGTTTCCGAAAAAGCTTCTGACATACTGCAGGTTCTGGTGGACAAAGTAACTTTTTCCGGCGGAAAAATACTGTGCAATACACCGGTAACCGATTTAAAAATCGAAAATGAACTCATTATCGGTGTTTTCAGCGGAGAAAAGTTTTTCCCTTGCGATTACCTTATTGCGGCTGCCGGCGGACCGGGTTTTCCGCGCCTGGGCGGCAGATGTTCGCTGGATAAAGTGTTTGCACGGTATAATATTTTCACCCGGGAACGCACCCCCGCGCTGTGCGGTATAAAAAGCTCCGACAGCTGGCTGCAGGAGCTTGCCGGAATTGTTTTGGATGATACCCGACTGGTTCTGGATAAAACCAACTCAAGCAGGGGAACTTTGCTTTTTACCGGCGATGGAATATCCGGGCCGGCTGCATTGGATATTTCCGGCAGAGTTGCCAAAGAGCTCAAAGCTGGAAAACAAGTCTCTTTGCAATTAAATCTTGCGCCTGATAAAACTCCGGCTGACTGGCTTGATATATTGCAAAACGCCCGGCAAATCAATGGCAAAAAGCTTATCCGCAATGTATTGAGTCAGCATCTTCCGCAGGCGATCACCAATGCTGCATCGCAATTTGCCGGGGCAGGGGATTCTGTTGCGGCGAATTTAACCAAAACACTTCAGGAGTGTTTAATAAACACGCTTACCATGTTTCCCGTAAATGTATCCGGAGTGGAAAGCTGGGAAAAAGCCATGGCCTCCACCGGCGGGGTTGACCGCAAATATATAAACAGCAAAACCATGCAAAGCAGGATCATCAGCAATCTCTACTGCGCCGGAGAGTTTATTGATGTGGATGGTCCTTGCGGCGGATATAATATACAATGGGCATTAAGCTCCGGATATCATGCCGGATTACTGAAATAAATTTCCGGTTTTATCATGTAAAAAAAGTGCCCGACCAATACAGTCAGGCACTTGAGAAAAACCGCAAGTATTACCGGGGCGCCTTCTTATTTGCAAATTTTTCCAGCGGGATATTGAAATCAAGCACCGGAGCTGATTTACCGACATAAAACAAGCGGGCATTTTCTTTGTGCGCCGGAATTTTCACAGTATTGCTGCCTTTTTTCAATTCAGCAATCAAGCTTCCGGATTCGACATCAAAAAGCTTGCATGCGTTATCTACTTGCAAAGTCAAATTATTTTCGATCAGATGATCGTGGTAGTAATCACTCAAAAGTATGGTCATTTCATCATTCAGGCGCAAAGCAGCGATTCGGACATGTTCCTGATCGCTGGCAAGTGTTTTATCCACTTTGCCGTCAACGATATACATTCAACAGCATTTATGCAAATCAAGACTGGAAAGAAAACATGATTATTTACAAGTTGACAGATTGTATAACGCGCAGATTCTGTTTTTATATCATGACCCTACCCGGAAAAATAAATATCTTTTCCAGAATATCCAGAATAAAATAAAAAAAACAGCTTTTATCGTCAAAAAAAAGAAAAGTACACCGAAAAGAAAAATCGCTATAAATCAATTCTGACAGCGATTAAGGCTTGTCGGGGTGTCGTTATACGCAAACATAATAACTCGCGTCAGGGGACTGTTTCTGATTAAAACATTATGTCGCATAATACATGTTATGTTAAGTGAAATATAAGAGGACAGGGCGATTGTTAATTTTATAACAATCGATTTATAAAGAAGTTAAATACACTGTCAATAGTGCCTGTTAATAACTTGTGTTTAACTTTTTTGAGTATTTTGTTATTTCCCTCTTGCCAACTCCCGGATAGTTTATAAATTCATTTTTTCATATAAAGAAATTTTGTCAACATTAAATATTTGACAAATGCAGCGGGATGTGCTATTTTTTGCACCGAAAATTTATTATAAAAAAAGGATAGGGTATATAACGTGAATCTTTTGGGCTTTTATCGCGAATGTACGGCGCTTGTCCGGCAGGATCTAAAAAAACAGAAAATGCTTCTTCCGCCGGAAACCATTGCAGAGCTCTGTACGCAACATCACCGGCAGCACCGCAATCTGATTGAAAAATTTACCGGTGATTGTTCCGGTGATATCTATGCTTTGCAGAAGGCGTTTCCCCGTTCCGGCACAATCAATGCTGACTTTAACGCCCTGGAGCTGGCGAAAAAGTTTGCCGCCGAAAAAGCTGCTGCGCTGGCAGTAGTTACAGAAAAACACTACTATTATGGCGAACCCAGCATGCTGACCGGAGTTGCCCACCTGGTTGATCTGCCGATAATACGCTGGGATTTTATAGTGGAATCTTACCAGCTTATGCAATCAAAACTCTGGGGAGCCGATGCTGTACGCATAATTGTACCATTGCTCGATCAGATTGAATTGAATGAACTTTATACTGAAGCACTCAAGTTTGGTTTTGAAATTATCTGGGAACTCCATTCGCCGGAGGATGCTGAACGTCTTGCAGGTTTTGAGCAAAACAGTATGTTTTATTGCAATGGAGATGAGTTCACTATAAAAAAAGCTGAAAATATCGTAAAAAATCTTCCGTTTACCGCCCCTGCCCTGCTTGATGGCGATATTGCCGGTGTTGATAATATACCGGCAAAAATATTCGGCGGCCGGATATTTTTCAATAAATAACGACAGCTTGAGGCTATATAATTATATATAATAATGCTTCAGAGATTGACAAAACGCATTTCCGGCGTTAAATTAATCAGACAAACTTGATTTCAGACTGTTTTTGTAAACTTAAAGGAGAGTATATTATGGGTAAAACTGCTGCTCAAAAAATCTTTGATGCGCACCGTATAGACACCCCTGCCCCCGGCGTGGCGGTGTTGAGCCTTGACCGTGTTTTCTGCCACGAAATCACCACGCCGATCGCTATCAACGATCTGGTTGCCATCGGCCGCGACCGCGTTTTTGACCCCACCAAGATCAAAGCTGTAATCGACCATGTAACTCCGGCCAAGGACTCCAAGACTGCTGAACAGAGTAAAACTTTGCGCGACTGGGCACGCCGTCACAATATCAAAGACTTTTTTGATATCGGCCACAATGGTGTCTGCCATGCTATTTTCCCGGAAAAAGGTTTTGTGCGTCCCGGTTTTACAGTAATCATGGGTGACTCTCACACCTGTACCCACGGTGCTTTCGGAGCTTTTGCCGCCGGGGTTGGTACTACCGATCTGGAAGTTGGTATTCTCAAAGGTGTCTGCACCATGCGTGAACCCGAAACGATCAAAGTCAATATCAATGGCAAACTCCCCGAAGGTGTTTATGCCAAAGATGTTATTCTGGCTGTTATCAAACAGTTGACCGTCAATGGGGCTACTGACCATGTTATTGAATTTGCCGGTGAAGCTGTTGCGGCTATGAAGATGGATGCCCGCATGACTCTCTGCAATATGGCGATCGAAGCCGGTGGTACTTGCGGCATCTGTTATCCTGATATGGTTACGGTGGATTATCTGTGGCCCTTTATCCAGGACGAATTTGCCAGCAAAGAAGCCGCCCTCGCAGAATACAGCAAATTCCTGCCCGATGCCGATGCGGTTTATGCTAAAGTCATTGATTTTGATGTGAATAACCTTGAACCGATGGTGACTTTCAACTACAAACCCGATCAGGTCAAGAGCGTTCGCGAAATGACCGGCACTCCGGTCGATCAGGTTTATATCGGCAGCTGCACCAACGGCCGTCTGGAAGATTTGCGGATCGCCGCAAGTATTCTTAAAGGCAAACGTGTAAGCGAAAAGGTGCGTGCGGTGGTCTCCCCCGCCACGCCGCTGATCTACCGTCAGGCGCTCAAAGAAGGCTTGATCGATATATTCATGGAAGCCGGCTTCTGTGTTACCAATCCCACCTGCGGTGCCTGTCTGGGCATGAGCAACGGGGTGCTTGCCAATGGTGAAGTCTGCGCCTCGACCACCAACCGCAACTTCAACGGCCGTATGGGCAAAGGCGGTATGGTGCATCTGATGAGTCCTGCCACTGCGGCAGCTACTGCGGTAGCAGGCGTAATTACCAACTCGCCGCTTTACAAAGGTTGAATTTATTGCTATAAGGTACGAATATTATGAAAAACTTCAATGGTAAAATCCTGTTCCTCGACCGTTCAGATATCAATACCGACGAAATCATTCCGGCCAAGTATCTGACCGAGCTCACCAAGGCCGCGCTCAAGCCTTACTGTCTGGAAGACCTTTCGCTGGAAGGTTTTGACCCCAAAAAAGATATCGAAGGCAAATCTGTGATCGTTACCCGCGCCAACTTTGGCTGCGGATCTTCGCGCGAACATGCGCCGTGGGTTTTGGAATGCAACAATATCAATCTGGTAATCGCGGTCAACTTTGCCCGTATTTTCCGCCAGAACATGTTCAACTGCGGGTTGGCGGCTATCCAGCTTGATGAAGCAAGCATCGATGATATTTTTGCCAACTTTGCCAACAGCGCCGCAGAATGCAAAACCGACCTTGAAAAGTTTGAATTCACCATCAGCAATGATAAAATGACCAAAGTTTACAAATTCCAGATCGCACCGTTTGATCTCGAATTGGTCAAAGCCGGCGGATGGGTTGCCTACGCCGACAAAAAATATTGATCACCTGATCTTTATCCGGCCCGGAATGCAATACGCTTTCCGGGCTTTTTTGTACTTGAAAAATATAATTTGTTGACAAACTCCTTAATGGTGTGACGATGACGTAATCGCGGTATTCTGCTGCGCTTGCGGATCATAGTCAAAACCAAATTCAAACAGGAGTTTTTATGGTAGATGAGTCTGTCATTGCCGAAGCTGATAAGCATTACGATGCCGTTCAGCTTGCCCACCCTCCCCCGGAAAATATATCCACGCCGGGAAATGAAAATTTCGGAAAAGATGCCGTTGCAGAACTTCAGCAGGAATTTGCCGAATTAAAACATGCCTTTTCCAACTACACCCGCCAGAACATGCCCGAAATAGACCGGGTGCGTGAAGAGCTGCAGCAAACTGCTGCCGAGCGGGACAGTTCGGTAAAAGAATTGAATGCGCTCAAAAGAGAAAAGCAACTGAATATTCTGGCCGGAGATTTCCATTTCAACGATGTGGAATATCTGGATTTTATATTGCAGAAAAACAATATTTCTCCGGACGATACAGAGCTGATTTCAAGTTTTATGCAGAAATTCAGAACCAGCAATCCACGCTATTTTATTCTGCCGGTAAAATCCGGTGCCGGCAGCCGCCCCGGTAATGCTCCGGAATATTGCCGCGCAGGCGGCAGCAAACGGATGGACGCTTTGGAAATGATGCTTTCCGGAGCACCTGAAATTTATTAAACAGTTTTTTACATTTACAAAGGATTATTTATTATGATTTATGCTTATAGTTTTATCAACAAAAAACGCGATCTTTCCGACATTCTTTCCACAGTGGTAAAAGAAGAACCGCGCTTTATTTCCAACTTTCAGACAGTGCCAGAAGCCACCGCACAGAAGCATGAGTGGCTGGAAGATCAGATCACCGGCCGCAGTATTGCGGTAACCGGGGTTGATGGCAATACCGTAAATGCTGCCGCCAAAGATATTGCAAAACTCAAAGTCGGTACTTTGCTGGTGGCCCAGAACGATCCGGCGTTGTTCCGGGTTACCAGCGTTGACGGGGGTGCTTTTACGCTGGAACTTGCCGGTGCCAACGGCTCCGCCAGCACTATGGTCAAAAGTGATGCTGTGCTCAATATCGTCAGTTCGCCCATGGCCGAAGGCTCGGTCAATGGCGATGGAGAAGAAACCAGCCATATCAGCGGCAGCGAATACAACTTCATGCAGATCTTCCGCAAAGACATTGTGCTGACCGGCACTGCACTGGCGATCAATCTTTACGGATCCATCGACAATCAAATCAACCGCCAGACCGCGTTTGCCTTGAGCGAACTTGCCCGCGATCTCAACCGCGTGGCTCTCTTTGGCGTGCGGCGCGAACCCGGTGCTGACACCCGCGGCGAAGCGGGCGGTCTTTACAACTTTGCTGCCGACGCCAACAGCATGAATATCGATGCAGAAGGTATTGCGCTGGACAGTTTTATGATCAACGATGCAGCCCAGAACATTCTCTCCGAAGGTGGTGAACCCATGCAGATACTCTGCAGCCCCGGTCAGGCTCGTGTGCTTTCCAACGAATACAAGCCCTCGCTGCAGGTTTTGCGCAGCGATGAGCGCCGCGGAGCTTATGTAGCTACGGTGGTAAACGAAATCTCCGGCCGCGGCATGACCATTATGGCAGATCCCGATGTTCCGGATACCGATGTGTGGGTAATGGATACCACCGGGCTGGGACTTGCTGCGCTGAAAGGCCGCAGTATTACCGATATCGATGCCACTCCGAAAGGTTTTGACGGTATTAAGCGTATGGCGATCGGCGAACTTACATTTGAGTTCAAAAACGCCAAACAACGCATGTGCCGCATCAAAAATGTGTTGCCCAGCATTGAGGCGCTGAAAAACTTGCGCAATGCGTAATTTTTTCTGAAAAAAACAACTCCGGAGCAAGATCATTGTTCCGAAGTTGTTACCATATGTTTCAACCAATATCATCTCATTGGAGTTTCTATATGCAAATATCGATGATACAAGTTCAGGAATATTTCAACTGTCATCTTCAGCGCCGCTCCTGGATGCAGCTTCCGGCAGATACCCGGCAGGCGGCAGTAAAAATGGCGGAAGAGGATATCAAACTTGCTTTGGGTGTCAACACTCTGGATACCGGCGATCTGCTGATATTCTGTGCTGTTTGCGAGCAGGCTTTGTTTCTGGCGCTCAACGAAGCGGGGCGGCCAACGCGTTCCAGCCGGCATGGTGCGCTTAAAAGCGAAACGCTTGAGGGCGTCGGCAAACGCGAATATTATGATACTGTTCCGGAAAAAGTTACCGGTACAGTATCAACGCATACGGGGCAGCTTGCACCGCGAAGCGAACTCTTTTTATCCCGCCTGCCGGGATATGGAAGATCAGCGGGCAGACTTTCCCGCGGTTGAAGTGCATTGATATACTTCAATGCACTACGGCAGAAACAAAGATTTTTTGTTCTGCCGTTTTTACTGTTTACCAAGATCAAGTTTCCACAGTCGCAACGAATTGAACACCACCAGCAGACATGATCCGGACATGGCAATACTGCTGCAAACCGGAGTAAATGGCATTTTTATCAGAAAATAAAATGCTCCGGCAGCCAAAGGTATCATTAAAGCATTATACAGAAAAGCCAATACTAAATTAAGCTTGATCGTTCCATTGACCGCCGAGCTCAAGCGGAAAAGTTTGCCCAGTTTGCCGATATTGCCGGCAAGCAGCGTTATCTGGGCGTTTTCCAGCGCAGCATCCGCGCCGGAGCCCATGGCAATACTTACATCAGCAGCTGCCAGGGCAGCCGAGTCATTAACTCCATCGCCAACCATAGCTGCAAAACGGCCGAACGCCTGCCTGGCACGGACTCTTTCCAGTTTATCATGGACCTTTAACGCTGAATAGTATTCAGAAATATTCAAAGCATCAGCCACCAGTTTCACCTGCTCATGATTGTCGCCTGAAATTATTACAATATCAATATTATTTTGCCTTAATTCTTCAATAACCGCCGCAGCTTCCGGCCGGATGATATCCCCCACAGCTACTACGCCCCACACCCGGCGATTGGCTGCCAGATAGATCATTGATTTGTCTGAAAATGTGGTATTTTGTATATTATTTTCTATAAAAAAGCGTTCAATATCAACATGTTCCGATATCATATACTCCCTGCTGCCCAACAATACAAGTATATCATCGACAATACCGCGCACGCCCTGCCCCGGCAGAGAGGTGAAATCTTCTACTTCAAGCTGTTCATCAGTAAAACGTGCATATTCTTTCATACTTAAAATTGCTTTTGCCCGCGGATGACGGCTGTTTTGTTCCAAAGCAAAAAGAGTACGGTAGAAAATGTTTTTATCAATGGATTTATCTATACATACGGCACGAACCTGCAGGGTGTTTTCGGTCAGAGTGCCGGTTTTATCGAGCATTATTGTATCGATTTTCTTAATGAGTTCCAATGCGGAAGGATCTTTGATCAGTATACCATTTCTGGCCCCCACGCCCACGCCGATTGTCACCGCCAGCGGAGCCGCCAGACCTAAAGCACAGGGACACGCCGCCAGCAATACGGCTATAAAACTGCCCAAAGCCATGGACCAGTCTTTTCCCAATACGCCCCAGCAAAAAAGTGCAATAAGCGCCACCGTCAGTACGGCCGGCACAAAAACAGCCGAAAAGCGGTCCGAAAGCTTCTGCACCGGCAGTTTGGTACTTCTGGCACTTTTCACCATCTCCACAATTTGAGCAAGCAGTGTATCGCTGCCTACTTTTTCGGCTTGCATAACCAATATGTTTTCGCCATTCAGAGTACCGGCCGCCAGTTTGCTGCCGATGAATTTTTCAACCGGTACAGCTTCTCCGGTAAGCATGGATTCATCCACCGTGCCCTGTCCTTCGATAACAATACCATCGACCGGAATTTTGTCGTGCGGCAGAATTTTCAGCCAATCGCCTTTTTCTACTTCGTTCAAAGGCACTTCAGAAACCGTTTTACAACATTTTTTTATTCGTCTCGCCACCGGCGGCACCAATTCCATAAGCGCCCGGATTGCCCGTCCGGCACCACGGCTGGCACGAGCTTCAAGATATTGACCCAGAATCACCAGCGCAGTGATCATCGCTGCCGGCACAAAGTGCAGCCGCACCTTACCGGAAGCATCCAACAGCGAATCCGGCAGTGTATCCGCAAAAAACAAAGCATAAACACTGAAAAAATAAGCGGAAGCAATCCCCATGCTTATCAATGTAAACATATTGAGTTTAAGTTTTTTCAACGATTTAACACCCCGCACCATTAAAAAGCCACCGGCGCCGAAAACCGCAATACTGGCGAACAGCCATTGCAGATAATTGCTGCATTTTTCCGGAAATCCTCCAGGCATATGAGTTGCCAGCATAGTCAATACGGTCATAACGGCAGCAAGAATAAACCCCGTCAAAAGCAATTTCAAACGCCGGTCAATTTTACGGTCGTCATCTTCAAACGCCTCGGCACAGCAGCAGCAAGCTTCACGCGGAGAATCGCTCTGCAGATAGCGTTCCGGATCTTGCGAAAATTTCACTTTGCAGTTTACATTGCAGAAGTAATAGGTTACGCCTTTATACTCCCAGCTGGCGGCAGCTTTTTCTGCCGGAAAACTCATTTTACATACGGGATCAGTTACCATAATAATCTCTATTTACTTATTTTTTCATAACAGGCGGCAAACCCCGCCCATGACCAATCTTTTGCCTGATCGGCCGATGAAATTGTTATTGTTTTGACATGTCCGCCAAGATGTGCGGCATTGATCGAGTTTGGGTGTATGGTAACAGAAGATTTTTTTTGCGAAAGCTTTGCCGCCATACTGCCCGGCACATCATGAGCGATAATTGCATCGGGGTTATCACGGCCGACCAGTCGTCTGCCGATACCATTGTTGTTTTCATCTTTCAGATCATAAGGAGAAAGTGTTTCAGTTTCTTCCGCCGCCTGGGCTGAAGAGTGGAACAAAAATATATAAGATGTATTTACATAATAACTTTCATCGGCTGAAGTCGTTCCAAAAAGTACACTATCGCCGGGGCAGCGGAAACTTGGTTCAATATCACTTTTTTGCAAATTGGTTGCTTCCGGCGAAGGCATAAAGCCCATATAACCGCCGCATACCAGCAAATTCGGCACGGCATGGCGTCCACTGACGATCCGGCATGAACTGCCATAACCACACATGCGGGCCATTTCCTGTTCGGAACTGTGATGAAATGACACGGCAATCGAACCTTTATGATCGTTGGAGTAAAGGTATTGAGCAAGCCAGATATTTTTCAGCTTGGATAAACAAACCGTACTGCGCGCCCGTTCCCGTGCCGCCGAAAGCGCTGGCAATAACATTGCCGCCAAAATGGCAATAATGGCAATTACGACCAACAGTTCGATCAAGGTAAAGCGCTTTGATTTCTTACACATACCAATCACCTCGTTATCGTTTTACCGGGCTTTGTACCATTTAGGAACTCCGCGGCGGCGCAGTTTTTCAATAATACGTTTCCGGTGTTCTATGATCCATTGACCGCTGTTGCACAGTCCCGGATCGCTGTAAGGAGTTCCGGCGGTGGAATCGCTGATTATATGCTGTTCTTTTTCCGGCAGAGGGGTGATATTTTCCTCATATCCTTTAACCGCCGCAGTACCGCCTCGTTTACGTCCGAAAGACGGGGTTTCGCCGACAACAAAGCCTACTTTCTGCAGTGCTCCGCGCACACCGGGAGCGCTGCTGTATGTCAGCAGAAGCGCATTATCTTTCATGCATTTGAAACATGCTTTAAGGAATTGCCAGCTCCAAAGCTCGGGGTTTACATCCGGCGAAAAAGCATCCAGCCAGACCAGATCAAAATGCCCTTCCGGCAAATTCTGCACCGAAATCCGGCCATCATCAAGCATCAGTTTTATCTGAACATTTTTATATACTGCACAATGTTCACTCAACAGCGTCTCCAATACATTGCGCTGCCACGATCCGGCCGGATACAAAGTAATTGCTGCCCGCAGCGTGCGTTCATCATTTTCCAGTGAAACGATTTCCAGTCTGCCATCCGGAACCTGTTCAGCACAGCCGATGGCAGCAAAGGCATTGCCGCCCAAACCAAAGCCGATATCCAATAAACGAACCGGCCTATTTTCCCCGGCGGCGACTTGCAGACGATCTATAAGACCGGATGGCTCCGAAAACTTTTTTTCGGCCTCGCTCCCTGCCCCGGCAAGCGTGTGAAAGTGCTGTTTGTAAGTGGGGTGATATAAGGTGGGTGTGCCATCGGCAGTGCGGGTGGTTACAAAAGCCCCCGCATGAGCATTTTCATCATAAAAATACTCTTCAAAAAAGCTGAGAAACTGTCCTTTTTTCATCCACCAGCGGGGAGCTTCCAGCTGATTATCTCCGGCATCGGCCATCAGCCGCATCAGAAGCCACCCTTCGGGCAGATTTTGCAGAAAAGCTTTCAATCCGGCGGCATATTCGTATTCATTCAAAGGCGATAAATAGTGGGCATTTTCGCCGTAACGTCTTGCAAGAACCGTATTTTTCAGCGCCATAAGCTGATGAAGTTTTACGGCACTCAACGGCAGTTTTGCCGCTAATCGGGCCGTTTCGATCCAATCTTCAAAAGTTTCGCCGGGCAACCCGAGAATAAAGTGACCGGCGATCCTGATATTCCGCGCCGCCAGACGAGCACAGGCTGTTTGCACACATGCAAAGTCATGACCGCGATTGATTTCCTGCAAAGTCCGGTCATGGGCAGTTTGGATCCCCAGCTCTACAAAAACTTCATAACGCGAGGTCAGTTCCTGCAGATAATCCAGAACATCATCCGGCAGCGCATCCGGGCGCGTGGATATTATCAGCACCTTGAAATCCGCCAGCGATAAAACTTTTTCATAAAGCTCACGCAAAACTTTCACCGGGGCATTAGTGGAAGTAAAGCTCTGGAAATAAGCTATAAAACTTGAACATTCCCCATAACGCCTTGCAATATACTCTCTGCCTTGGCGTACCTGTTCAGCAAGATCCAGACCGGTTCGGCACAAATGCCTGGCCCGCGCTCCATCTTCGGAGCAGAAAATACACCCATCGCCAAAGCCGCCATTGCTGCGGTTCGGACACCCCAGCGCCAGGTCAATGGGTATGCGCTGCAGCACAGTGTTGTATTTTTGCTGTAAATATTTACTGAAATGGAACAAATGTTTCATATTTTTTTGTCTAACATATATAGAAATGTGTTTTTCTGTAAAAATTTCCGTGCTTCACGCGCTGCATCCGGCAAATTTCACCGAATGCAAAAAAATCAACAGTTCCACTGTCGTATATAATATAACTGAAAAGCGGGAAAGTTCCATATAAAAGGAGGATTTTTTATGAATATAATTATTGCCGGAGGTGGTCCAGCCGCCGCAGCCGCCGCTGTAAAGTGCCGCAAACTGGATAAAAATTGCAGTATAACTCTGTTTTCCGATGAAGCTGTATTACCTTACCGGCGTCCCCGTCTGGTTGCATTGCTGAAAGAACCCGATATACCGGAAGGTTTCATTATCCACCCCGAGAGTTTTTATCAGCAAAATGATATAACCGTAAAGCTTCAAAGTTCCATAATCGGCATTGATATTGCAGAAAAAAGGATCTCGCTATTGGATAATCATTCCGTAAAATTCGACCGCTTGCTGCTGGCAACCGGAGCTTCAAGCAAAAAACTGCCGGTTAAAAAATTTTCTGAACAATTGTTTTATCTCAACAATTATCAGGATGTTCTGAAAATAAAAAGCTCCCTGCCGACAGCCCGTACTGTTGCGGTTATCGGCGGCGGCGTACTCGGTCTGGAAATCGCATCTGCACTGTTGAGCATGGAGCACGAGGTAATATTGATCGAACGCAATCGCGATCTTCTGCATGGCGTACTGGATAGCGAATGCAGCGAGTTTTTGCGGAACCGTCTTTTCCGGCTGCCCAATTTGCGTATCATAACCAATTGTCAGATCAGCAGTATCAGCAGAAGAAACGACCAACTCTGCTGTTTATTGAACAACACGGTAATCAGACATATTACTGTGGATATGGCAATATGCGCTATCGGAACTCAGGCTAACCATTTTCCAGGCAGCAGCGATGTAATTGCAGTTGATGAGTTTTTGCGCTCCAATATCAGCAATGATATTTTTGCCGCCGGCAACTGTGCACTGGTAAACGGCAGAAAAAACGAATACCTTTCAAGCGCGTTGCGTCAGGCGGAAATCGCGGCAGAAAACATGCTTGTCCCCAACGAAAATATTATGAAAAAATTCATTTTTCCGCTGCCGGAATTCCGCTGTCAACTCAATGATACAAAAATCTATACCGCAGGTTGTTGCAATGCTCCTGACTTGGAAAGTGCTGTCGAAAATGATGGAATTTCTTTGAAAAAACTTTATTATAAGGGCGATAAACTTGTCGGATGTGCGCTTATCGGAGAAAATATTGTAAGCGGAGATCTGTATAATATTATTTGCCGCAATTACTCTTGAGTTGAGCTTTCTGCTGCTGTTTATAATCCATCCAGTTATCGCGCAGCTCTTTGCCCCGGGCAAAGAGCTTTTCAAAACGGTCAAAGTCACTATCTTCGATTGCAGTAACAATATCGTGATAAATACTTTCACACTTTCTGGCAGCTGCGACCACTGATTGCTGATTGTTTTCGATGATCTCCCGCCACATTACCGGCGAACTTGATACAATGCGCGATGTGTCCCGGAAACCAGTGGCGCAGCCGGTATAGCGTAAAGCCTCTTCTTCGGAAGTGCGGCAATCCAGCACCGACAAAGTCAGCGCCAGTGCCAGCAAATGCGATATATGACTGGTGTGCGCCACTAATTCATCATGCACATCCGGCGTAATAAGCCGTACTTTGGCTATATTCAGGAGTTTCCAGAACTGCTCCACTTGCGTCAAAGCACCGGCATTACTGGCCGGAGTATGGGTAACAAATATTTCAGAATTATCATAAAGTTCAGCAAACGCTGCGTGACAACCGTTTTTTTCGGTTCCGGCCATCGGGTGCGAACCGATAAAGTGCACCCCATAGGGAGTCAAGGCCTCTTCACCGGCAGTTACGATCACACCTTTATCGCTGCCGATATCTGTAACAATGGAATTTTTTTTGAATTCAGAAGCGTGTTCACGGATAAAACCGATGATCACCGGTATCGGCAGGCAAAGCACTGTGATATCGGCTTTCTGCAGCAACTCCGCAACATTATCTGAAGATTCATCAATAACACCATGCTCCAGACACCAGTTGCGGGTTTCGCTTTTGCGCGACCAGCCCAAACGCCGGACTCCGCTTTTTTTCAAAGCCATGCCAAGCGAAGCGCCCAACAGCCCCAGCCCTATAAGAGCCACCTGTTTACCGGAGAAAGAATTCATAGAAACTTATCAGCACGAACAATTAAAGAAAAGCGCCAGCAGCACAGCGGCCAGCAAAGAAATACTGCCCACATGGATAGCTGCCAATCGGAAACGCAGTTTATGTGTAAAACGCGGAATCAGCAAGCGGCCGATAATACAAACACTCCATATCCACCCCAACAGCACAAGTTCATACAAACCGTTGTGCGAAGCGCGGCTGACAAAGCTCCAGTTGTACTTGTACATAACCAGCCAGACAATCAGGGGCAGAAAAAAGCTGATTATATCAGCCCGGAAAAGCGGCATTGCCGCCGACCGTCTGGCCACAAGCCAGATCAAGAGACCAACAACAATCCCCGGCAGATAACCGCAAGCAAAAGCTGTCAGCAAATCCGGCAAAGCAGATGATGTTACCATAAAAAAACCTGAAATATTCGTTTTGATAAAAAAATTTTATATAATATATTGCTTTTTCATCTAAAATGCAATAAAAAATGGGCATTTTTTTTAATTTGAGTTATATTATACCTCTGTATAGAGTTTGATTTTTATGCTTAAAGAAAAGTATTGGAGAATATTTTATGCAAAAGATCATGTTGACCGGCAAGATTCATTTGGCCCGGATAACCGCCTGCGAATTGGATTACGAAGGATCCTTGGAAATTGACCCGCTTATCTTGAAAGAAGCCAACATATTGCCTTACGAAAAAATTCTGGTGGTCAACCGCAACAATGGTGAACGGCTGGAAACATATGCCATTCCCGGCAAAAGCGGCAGCAAAGTATTCTGTCTCAACGGCCCTGCCGCACATAAGGGAAATGTTGGCGATGTAATAACGATCATGGCATTCAGTCTGCTCGATCAGCAGGAAGCTGTTTCTTATAATCCGACAGTGGTGGTGCTGAACGCTCAAAATGATATTGTTGAAAAAAAGGGCCGCAAGATCGTTGAATAAAATATATTGCCCGGAGTTTGCAATTTTGCATTTGCGGCACTATATTTCAGAAAGTTGTTAAATCTACGGAGCCAGTTATTTTGAAAAAAGCTTTACAGATAATTCTCCTGACCGTTCTACTGACGGGCGCATGGAATTTTTCACCGCGGGCAGCGGCATTTGAGCCCATAACCGTGGCGCTGCTGGCTCCCGTGGCACTTAAAGTTTACGAAGCCGCAGAACCGCGTCTGGTGCGCGGCGCCATGTGCGGCGGCAAAAAAATGGTTCAGATCGGCGGAAATCTGCTGGAGTTTTTCTGTCTGCCGCTGGGGCTGATACAGGCCACACTCGGCGCTCCGTTCGGGTGTTTCAGCAACGGCATGCAGAATATTGTCCGTGGAGCGATCGCTCCGGTCAAGATGGTTGGCAATATATTGGTGCTGCCATTTGCGCTTTTCGGTGTAACTATTTAGCACAGCAGCGCAAGGGCGTAAAAAAAATGGCTTACCAGCATCATACGGGGGTATATGACCCGAAATTCAAAAGTTCCAGCGAGCGACGCAAACTGGAAGATCTGCTCAGCGAGTGGTACGGTTCCCGCGCAGCCGCGCTGGAAATAACCAAGCGCACCGAAGAACCGCAATTACTTTCCGGAAATTTTGATGAAATACTGAAAAAAGCATTCTCGCAAAGCAACGTGCAGCTTATGGAAATCAGCAGCAACTGGGCCAAACTCATCGGCCCGCCGCTGAATAAATTCACATCTCCGGTGAAGATCGAAAATAACACACTCTGGGTGGAAACCACCCATCCGGCATTTCTGATGGAACTGCGGAAACCTTTTACCGTTCAGCAGTGGCTCAAACGCTTGTCCGCAGCTTATGAAAATCTTGAGTTCGATAACATAACATTTGTCATGGCCGGACAAAACCAGCATAAAAATTGATTCATTTATATATAACTACAAGAGGTAAAAAAAATGCAAGTAATCATCCGCCCCGACACTCAATCGGCAGTAAAACTTACAGCGGCAGTATTGGCAGATGCTCTGCGCAGAAACCCCGAAATGACCTTTGGTCTGGCTACCGGAGCAACGATGGAAGGTGTATACGCCGAACTGGTGCGTCTGCACCGGGAAGAAAAACTGGATTTTTCGACTGCCAAGACATTCAATCTCGATGAATACATCGGGGTTCCCGCTGATGATAAAAATTCATACCGCTACTATATGAACAAAAATCTCTTTGATCATATAAACATCAAAAAAGCCAACACCCACCTGCCCGATGGTATGACCGCAGATATTGCCGGCGAAGGCGCCCGTTACGAAGCAGCGATCAAAGCTTCCGGCGGATTGGATCTTCAGCTGCTGGGCATCGGTCAGGATGGGCATATCGGCTTCAACGAGCCGTTATCTTCGCTCCGCTCCCGTACCAGGGATAAATTGCTGGCCCCGCAAACACTGAAACAGAATTCCATTTATTTTGATCCGCCGGAAAGCATGCCCAAGCGTGCATTTACCATGGGTATCGGCACTATTCTGGATGCCCGGCGGATCGTCATGCTGGTCACCGGCGAAAGCAAAAGCGATATTGCAGCTCAAGCCATTGAAGGCCCTGTAAGCAGTCAGGTAACGGCTTCGGCGCTTCAGTTCCACAATAATGCCACAGTCATTCTGGACGAAGCGGCAGCAAGCAAGCTCAAGGCCAAAGATTATTATCAATGGTGCTTTGAAAACGAACCATACTGGGATGCGTTCCGCAAATAATAAATCTTTACCGGTAAAAAATGGCTTTTATTCCTGAAAGCATAATTGCGGAAATAGTCCAACGCAATAATATCGTAGAAGTGATAAACTCCTTTGTGCCGCTCAAAAAAGCGGGCAACGGCAGTTGGAAGGCCTGCTGTCCTTTTCATCAGGAAAAAACGCCATCATTTCATGTAAGCGAAACCAAACAGCTTTATTATTGCTTCGGTTGCCAGAAAGGCGGCGACGTGGTAAAATTCATGCGCGAGTATCTGAATTTGGACTACGTTGAAGCCTTGCACCAGCTGGCACAGCGAGCCGGGGTGGTGATACCGCAGAATATATCTGCCGAAGAAGAAGCTGCTTACCGACAAAAGCGTTCCGAAGCCGGTCGCTTGTACGATCTGCATGATGCATTGGCCACATTCTACCGGCAGGAGCTGCTGCGTAACCCGGCTTCTCCGGTAGCAGAATACTTTGCCACCCGGCAGATACCGCAGGATTATGCTGAAAAATTCCGTATCGGCGCCGCGCCGGACAGTTGGGATGCCTCAATAAACTTCCTCAAAAGTCATGGATTTTCCGAAAAAGAGATCATCGCTGCCGGCGTAGCCATTGAAAAATCGCCCGGCCGGTGCTATGATCGCTTCCGCAACCGGCTGGTCTTTTCCATAACCAATGAAAACAACCGGGTGATCGGGTTCAGCGCTCGTATTATCGTAAAAGATGAAAACGCCCCCAAATATGTAAACAGTCCGGAAACGGCAATCTTTCACAAAGGCAGTATCCTCTACGGTCTGGCACAGGCGCGGGAATCGATCCGCCGCAACAAATTCGCCATAGTCTGCGAAGGACAGCTCGATACCATAGCTCTGCACCGGGCAGGATTGGATATGGCAGTAGCGCCGCAAGGTCTGGCGTTCCGCAGCGAACAGGCAGAGCTGTTGAAACGCTATACAGATAAACTCTACTTGTGCTTTGACTCCGATGCCGCCGGGCAGCAGGGCACCTTGCGCGTGCTGGAGTTCCTGCTGCCGATGAATTTTGAAATCTGCGCCTTGCACATTGCCGGAGGTAAAGACCCCGATGAAATCATGCGTACACAAGGGCCTGAAGTTCTGCACGAAGCATTGAAAAACGCAATTCCACTTTCGCGTATAATTTTAAATGGGCTGCAGCGCAATTACGATCTGACTACCCCAAATGGAAAAGTTTCTGCCGCAGAACAGGCTGTAAAACTGCTGGGAACAGTCCCCAACCCCATGCTGCGCGAAGCTTATTTTGAAGAAATAGCCTCGGCATTGCGTTTGCCGATAAACCGCCTGTTTGAATATCACCGCAAACAAAAACGCTTCGGCAATCGTTTCGGCGAGCAGCAGGCAGCAGAAAATATTCAAGCACCCGCCCGCGAAATTGCAACTCAATACAATGATATGCGCAGCGAAAATATCCGCCATGCCGAAGCATCGCTGTTGCTGCTGGCATTGAATTCAGCCGATGGCCCGCGCGAAATAGCGGAAAATCTGGATGAAAAACTTTTAAGTGACGCTCCGGCAGCCAGAGTGCTTAAAGAACTTATGAATATGGCTTTGAATGGCGAATGGTTCTCCGGGGCAGATTTACTCAACCACCTGCCGGGGGAACTGGCACAGGATCCGGAAGTGGTAAAACTGCTTATCCGCGATGTGGCGCTTTCGCCGGCACAATGCCGTCAGATCCTTGCAGACTGCCCCCTTGAGCTGAAAAAAGATTACTGCAAGCGTAAAAGTCAGGAGTTGATCTACGAATTGAGAGAAACTACCGATATCGTGCGGCAGGCGGCAATACTTGAAGAATTGAAAAGTTTAAGAAATCCATAATCTGTGGGGACTGATTCATGAAAAGTTACGCAGAGCGTATGAAATGGTTTCACGAAGCAAGATTCGGCATCTATGTGCACTATGGGTTGTACAGCTTGCTGGAGCGCGGCGAATGGACAATGTATTCGGAACGTATCGCGCCCAGAGATTATGATTATCTGGCAGATTTTTTCAATCCGCGCCCCGGAGCTCCGCAGGAGTGGTGCCAAATCGCCCGTCAGGCCGGAGCAAAGTATATAGTACTGACCACGCGCCATCACGAAGGTTTTTCGCTTTTCGACAGCCAATATTCAGATTTTACCAGTGCAAAACGCGGCTGCAAACGCGATATTGTAAAAGAATATGTGGAAGCCGCCCGGTCCGAGGGGCTGAAAGTAGGACTCTATTACTCGCTGCTGGACTGGCGTTATCCGGGATACTTCAATCCGGAAAAATATCCGGAAAATAAAGCTGCGCTGGTAGAATATGTCCACAATCAGGTGCGGGAACTGATGAGCAATTACGGAGAAATATCTCTGCTGGAATACGATGGCGGCTGGATGCCCGACCTGAATCCCGATCCTGAACACCGGATCAACTTCTGGCGATCGAAAGAGCTCAATGCCATGGTGCGCAGTCTGCAGCCGGATATAATCATCAATAACCGTTCCGGTCTGAAGGAAGATATTGATACTCCGGAACAGGTGATCAAAGCAGCGGTTCCCGGCCGCGGCTGCGAAAGCTGTATGTGCATTGGCGACTCCTGCTGCTGGGGCTATGCCCGAAACAATCCCAACTGGAAAAGTACAACCCAGCTGCTCCAGCATCTGGTCAATGCCGCCCAGGGCGAAACCAATTATCTTTTGAATATCGGCCCCATGCCCGACGGCAGAGTACGCTCCGAAGAAGTTGAGCGGCTCAACGATATCGGCGAGTGGCTGCAGAAAAATCAGATCGCCATCCGTAACAGCCAACATTGTGAACTTATCGGAGCCTCCCAGCCCGGTGTGGTGGATTTGAATTTGCAAGGCCCGTGGACCAGATACGGCAAAGTCGGCTATTGGCATTTGTTCCGCTATCCGGGCACCAAGGCAACCGCAGTGCGCATCGGCACCCGTCCGATCAGCGCCAGACTGCTTGCTACCGGCGATGAGTTGCATGTGGAGTATAATGAAAAATCCGGCAAAATGACCATTACGGGGCTGCCGGAGCTGCCGCCGGACAATAACTGTACAGTACTGGAAGTTGAGTTTGCCGATATACCGCGACTGCTGCCGGAACCGGATATGGCCGCGTGGATAACAGAAGAGTAAACTGAATAATTTGAGTCTTACCAGGACCAGTTGCAGAAAATATTATGCAGCCGGTCTTTTTTTACCACGATATTTCGACTTTTCCAATCGAACGGCTTATCTTGAAATTCCGGTCAAAAGCCTGAGCCGTAGTGCTGGCGGCCTGTTGAGTATCCGGGTTGCCGCTGTAAACCAGTTGTCCCTTTTGCATCAAAAGCATTTCATCAATAAAAGCCGGAGCTATGTATAAATCGTGGCATACCATGATCACCGCTTTATTTTCCCGATGAGCTATCTGCTGCAGATTTTCATAAAGTTCAAGCTGTTTGGCAAAGTCCAGCGAACTGGCCGGCTCATCCAGTAATATATAACGCGTGTTCTGGGCAAGGATACGCAGCAGCTTGACCTTCTGGCGTTCTCCGCCGGAAAGTCCGGTAAAAGATTTTCCGCGCAGATATTCTGCATTCCACTTTTTCAGCAGTTGGTCGATCAATGCTGGTTCTTTATCCGGCCACGCGTATCTGCCGAGTGCTATACACTCTTCAACCGTAAACGGCAGCGGTAATTCTTCTTCCTGGGCTGCATAGGCGATCAATCTGGCACATTCAAGATGCGGGATCTGCCGCAAAGGGCGATCATCCAGCAAAACAGAACTGTCTCCGGCAATATCGCCTGCAAGCAGCTTCAAAAGCGTACTTTTACCGCTGCCGTTGGCTCCGAATATACCATAAAACACACCGGGAACAAATGTATACGAAAAATCGTTCAACGCCAACGCTTTTGAATTATGATAGGCAAACGAAGAATGATTTACAGCTAAACTCATAACTCCAACTCCAGATGGTTTGCCTTTTTCAAAATCAAAAAGAGAAAAAACGGTGCACCTATTATAGAAGTCAAAACCCCGATGGGGATTTCCAGCGGATCAAAAAGTGTTCTTGCCGCCCAATCAGAAAGAATCATCAGCAAAGCCCCCAGCAGCACCGCACCCCAAAGATGTCGCGCAAAATCCCCGCCGAATATCCGCCGGGCTATATGCGGCACCAGCAATCCGACAAAGCCGATAACCCCGCAGTTGCCCACTACCGACGCCGTAGCAATACTGGAACAGAATACCGCAATCAAAACGATTCTTCTGGTATTCACCCCGGCATGAAATGCCGCATTTTCCCCCAGATAAAGCATATTCATTTCATTGCGGACAAAACTCAGGATAACACACACCAATACTCCGGAAAACAGCAAAAGCCACGTTCGCGGCCAATCCAACTTCCAGAATCCGCCCAAAAGCCAGAATATCAAACCTTCCAATCGTTCGCCGGCCACAAAAAGCACTCCGCTCATCATGGCCGAAGCAAATGCATTTATAGCAATACCGCACAACAGCAAAACGGCAATACTGCGTTTTTTACAACTGCCGATACTCAACAAAAGCCACAGCGCGACCAAAGCGCCCATGCAGCTGCCGCAAAGCATCCCGGCTAAAGATTCCACCCCCAGCGCCATAACGCCGACCGCGCCCAGCGCTGCGGCATTTACCGACCCCAGCACATGCGGAGAACTCAATGGATTGCGGAAGAGTAACTGCACCGTACATCCGGCAGCGGCCAACAGCATACCGGAAGCAGCTGCGCCCAATATGCGGGGCAGCCGGATATCCAGCAACACTGCCTGATAATCGCAGTCAGTTAATATTTTCTGCCATGCTTCAGCAATATTGCCATTGCACAACGCCAGAACAGCGGAAATCATCAGCAATACAGCCAGCAGAATGAATTTTATCCGCAATACTTTCAAAATCTTATTCTCCGGCAACCGTTTTGACCCTGAAACGATTATCGCGGCACGCCAGATCCAGCGCTTCATCCGTAGTCAGATGCGATGCCGCAACATTGTTCAAATACTGTTTGCACAGATTTGTGATATCATCCATCTCTTCATCCGTCGGCCGACGCCACGGTTCGCCGGGCACCGGAATATACCCCATGATATGGAAAGGTATATCTTTTGAAAGATTGCTCAAAAACTCCAGACATCCTTTGAATTCATCCGCTTCCACCAAGCCGGGGATATAGACCATATTGGCGGCTAACTGCATGCCGCTTTTGAATGCGTTTTCAAAGTTTCCATAGATCAATTCTTTGGGTCTGCCGGTGATTTTTTCGTGCAGATCGGCACTCCACGCCTTGAATCCGACATTGGCGCCATCCAGATTTTCCATGGGCAGCATGCTGCCGTTGGTGTGGCCGAGTTTGGTCATGGCTTTAAGTTCTTCTTTGGCAAACTTTAATATTTCGGGCAATTCTTTAGCCACGGTGGGTTCGCCGCCCATAAAGTATACCTTTTCCGGCTTGAGTTCCAGCAAAACCTTTTTGATTTCATCCACAGTAAGATACTTTGCGGGTTTCGGGAAGGCAAAACCGGGGCGTCCATCGGCACCGCTTCGGAGCTTGTAACTGCAGAAAGAGCAGCGGAATGTGCAACCGTAATTGTGCAAAGTTGCAAATTTGTATTGTTCGTGATAAGTTATCCGATGAAAAGCCATAATTACAAATCCTTTATTTTATCGCTTAAAAACCTCAATAATTCTTCAGGCGCCACGCCTTCGCAAACCAGTTTGCGGGGTATGGCATAAATTTTTTTATTCTTAACGGCCGGTGTTTTACGCAATGCTGCGCGCGCAGCAAGTTCTGCTGCCGAGCCGAAGCCTTCCACAAAAAATATAACTTCCGGCTTGGCCAATGCCACAGCCTCCGGCGACACAGTGCCGTTAACTTTGCCGCAGACCGCTTGACGGCCGCCGGCAAGATGAAGTATTTCATCTATATAACCATTTTCCGCCGGAGATTTCCACTGGGTGTAAAGCTCCATGTAGGCGGTTTTCAAGACCGCTTCCGGAGTTTTTTCCGGTACAAGTTTATTAAACTTCTCTACAAGCGCTCCGGCAGCTGCTGTTTTATTGCACAAACGCCCCAGAGTATGTACCAATTCCGGATAATTTTTCACTGACAGCGGCTCAATTACAGTTACCGAAACACCTTCTTTATGCAAAACTTCTGCCAGATTCCGCTGATAATACCAGATTATGGCATGATTTATTCTGTATTGGCGCAACATCTCGCGCGACACCATACTGCCGGCTACCGTTACCGGCACATCGTGCATACTCTCCAGCACCCTGCCGTGGCGGTCAATGGCCACTATTTTATCGCCTGCCCCCAGCTCCGAAATTATGTGATCGGCGCAAGTTGCCAGCGATAATATCCGCAAATCATCAGCCGCAGGCGGCAGAACCGCTTGGGGCTTATCGCAGCCGCTCAACAATAATATAAACAGACACAAACAGGAAAATATCTTCATATTACAACCTTTGAATCACTCAATCCCCGGGTGCGGTCTATTGTCGTAATCCCAATATCGCGTAGGCATGGCAAATGCCCGCAATGTTTCCACATGCCCATCGAAAAATGAAGCATTGAAAGTCCGGCTGTTTTCAGCATGCCGCAATGATACATGTCCGCAGCAGCCGCCGCTTATTTCCAGCTCATTATTATAAACGGCTGTATTTTTCGGCAGTTCTTTATTGGCGCCTATATAATAAGTCGTACAATCGCCGAAAGTTATAAATTCTCCGGGCGATTGTATTCTTTTGCTGTCGATACTTGCCCACAGCAGATTTTTCTGGTCGTGATAATCCGGATTATGCGAATATGCCTGATTTATTCCGTAACTCAAGCGGGCATTGTCGCTGCCAGACCAGACGATCCCAACTCGAACATCAGCGGGGCATATCCACACATTGCCGTTGGTGTTTTCGCTCTTTTCGCTGATATAACCGGTAAGAACATCTATCCAGCGGGGACTCCATGCTTTGGGGGTTCTGTCAGCATTATTTTCGCAATAGAGTATATGCGCCAAACCGATCAGCTTGAGATTACCGGAACAGGACGCCGATTTGGCACTGCTGCGCGCCGAAGAAAGTGCCGGCAACAGCAACGCCGTCAGAATGGCAATTATAGCAATGACCACCAATAGTTCTATTAAAGTAAAAACATGCCTTTGCATGGGATAAACCTTATTACGAATTTAAAAATCGTAATAATATACACCCATACCGGCAAAAAAGCAATCTTCCCGACCGTAATATTACTTTATTCTTATCCGCGAATCAGCCCATGCGCAGAGCAAATCGGCAATCAGATTGATCACTACAAACAAAAGAGCATTGACAATGGTAAGAGCTTTGAGCAAAGCCAGGTCGGAGTTATTGAGTGCATCGATCGACGCATATCCCAAACCGGGAATACCGAAAAACGATTCCAGAAGCAAGCTCCCGGTAAAAATAAACGGCAGCACCGTCGAAGCTCTGGCAATGATAGGCACCATGGCGTTGCGCAAAAGGTGCTTGGCAAAAACGGCAGTTTTACTGCAGCCTTTGGCCAGGGCGGTACGCAAATATTCGCTTTTCAACTCATTGACAAATATGGTGCGGTAAAATCTCACGCCGCCACCCAAACCGGAAACTACCCCAAGCAAGATAGGAAGCATAAGACAGCGAACCCCATCCCAGCCCCAGACCGGAAACCAATTCAGGTAATACCCGAGAAACCATTGACCGGCAATGATCAGCACAAGATAACTTATACTCATACCCGCCACTGAAATCACCAGCAATGCCCGGTCCACAAAAGTATCTTTGCACGCCGTGGCGATCAACGCAAAGATTATCCCCAGCAGCAATTCAAGCAGAAACACCGGCAGCATCACCGAAAGCGAAGGCAGAATCCCGCGGACAATGATATTGTTGATCGGTTCACGCGTGGTGATGGTCTTGCCGAAATTCAAAAATGTTATATAAGGAAATGTACTTTTTAAATCGACCAGCTCCCGCAAAGAATTGATAAACTGACTGTTGAAAGGATTTTCCTGATAGCGGAAAAACTCAACTTT
Source organism: Victivallaceae bacterium (assembly GCA_045635745.1). GTDB lineage: Bacteria > Verrucomicrobiota > Lentisphaeria > Victivallales > Victivallaceae > SIG78. The sequence continues at coordinate 74,397 of JAZTWG010000042.1, read as the reverse complement.
TTGCAGAGTGTTGTTATGATTCTGAACAGCTTTCAGCAACAATTTTTCCGGTGCATCGTTAAATATGATCTTCTCCTCGCCCACTCCCCGGCAGCACGGACAAACCGGCAGCACAACTTGCATTCCCCCTACGCTCCAAATACCGCTGCCTGAAATACGGCATAAAACTTTTTCTCCAACCGGAAAATTGCGGTTTATTTCAATAAAAGCATCTTGAGGAATTGTTACAAGTTGAGATTTTTTTTCGCAATTATCAGGCAATTTGATTCCCGGCAATTCAACTTTGCCCTTGGAATAGTCTGCCGCCGGATAAACTTCGCTTTTGCACCAATGGCCGTAGAATAACGGCAGATCGCTTTTGAGTTCCCGCCGCAGATTTTCTATTTCCAACGGCTTGGGGTTTTTACCCAGCACAGCCGCTGCCGGATCGCCCGCCGCCATTTGAAACAAAACAAATGTCAGCAGCAGAACCCCCAGCATGACCAATACTGCTTCGCCAAGTCTGCGTATGATAAAATTCAACATTTTTGGATAAAAACCGATTTGCAAAAGAATAAAAATTATATTATCTTATAATATAATACAGAAAGATTTTTTTGCCATGTCAAAAACACTATTACTGCATATTTGCTGTGCCCCTTGTGCCTGCGGCTGTATCGACCGTCTGCGCGACGAAGGCGTGGAGTTTGCATTTTATTTTTCCAACAGCAACCTCAACAGCCTTGAAGAATATAAAAAACGTTATGCTGCTGCCGTGCAGCTTGCTCAAGCGGAAAACGTGGAACTCTTTGCAGATGATTACGATCATGCGGCGTGGCTTGAGCGTACTGTAAACTTTGCCGACGAGCCGGAACGCGGCAAACGCTGCGGAATATGCTTCGACTGGTCTTTGAGCCGAACCGCCCTCGCCGCGGCAGAACTCGGCTTTGATGAATTTGCCACCAGCTTGACCGTAAGTCCGCACAAATCAAGCAAACTTATTTTTGAAATCGGCGGTAAATATGAGCGTTTCGCTCCATGGGATTTCAAAAAACGCGACGGCTTCCTGAAAGGAAACCGCCGCGCAAAAGAATTGGATTTATACCGGCAAAACTACTGCGGATGCGAATTTTCGCTCCGCGACCGGATCAATCAAGCGTAAGAGTCACCAGCTCGTATTTATTGCTGCCCAGACCGATTTTTTCGGCGTAATTGAGCTGTTCCGCGCCGGCAAACTTCTTGCCTTTCTGCAGCGCCGCATCGTGACATGCGCGGTCAACAGCCACCGGGTCAAGCGAAGCGAAAATACCGATATCATCAATACACGCTTTCATCGGCAGCGGTTCGCAATCGCAGCCGCGGGTGATATTCATGGCAAAGTTCAAAAAGATATGCTGTTTATCCTTACAGGCGGCAAAAGCATATTCCACAAGTTTTTCGCGGAAAAATTTACCTTTGAACAAGGCGTTGACCAACCCACCCCATGAAAAAATCGATACCGCATGATGCCGGCACACCGAAAAACAAGCACCGCACCCCAGACATTTACTTTTGTCAATAAAAGGCGATTTGCCCAGTGTAATAGCATTGGCCTGACAGCGGGTCTGACACATACCGCAACGTTTGCAGAGCCACTTTCTTATACGCGGACGCACATTCATATGCATGGCAAGTTTGCCGCCTTTACTGGCAAAACCCATACTCAACTGCTTGATTGCACCGCCGAAACCGGCAAGCGCATGCCCCTTGAAATGACTCAAAACCAACACTTGCTTATAGCGGTCAAAAGCTTTGCCGATGGTACATTTATCAAAGTGTTTCAATTTCACATCCACCTGATAAAGATCTTCGCCGCTTTCGCCGTCGGCAATTTCCACCGGCAGTGCAGTAAAGCCGTGTTCTTCAGCCAGTTTCAGGTGTGAGTCGCGCTTGAAGCGTTTGCCGCCATAAAGCACAGTGGTTTCCAGAAAGCGATCTTCCCGGTTCTGCTCTTTAAGATAATCAATAATACCGTTGTAAGCGGCAGCTTTGATAAATGTACGATTGCCTTTTTCGCCAAAGTGAGTCTTGATCGGAATCTTATCTTCAAGCACAATATTTTCTTCGCTGACAATCGTTTTCAGAAGTTTGCGCGCCGCCCGGCTGGCCAACTCAACATTTTTATTTTCAACTTTTATAAAATAAACTCTGCTCATAAGCTGCCCTTTCACTTTTTCAATCATTTCTAATATACAACATTTTGACTACTTTGCATATCAAATTATAAAATATTGTTTGTTTTTACGCTATTTTATGCTATTGTAATGCAGTTTTTTGAGTATTTTTTTGGAGATTGATATATGTATGCGTGAACATTGTCCTGTTTGCAATTCTACGGATCTGGTTCTGACCAACGGTTCTTACAGTTGCGGCTGCGGATGTCTTGGGTTGCTTTTGTTCGGCTGGATCGGTCTGCTGCTCGGCTTATTGGGCTTGGGCAATTATGAACTGGTCTGCAAACATTGCGGCTGCCGCTGGCCGGTGGGCAAGCCGCAGCAGGCGAGCCGCGGCGGCGGGTGCGGAATCTTTTTGCTTTTGATGATAATAATTATTATTGTGCTTTCCTGCGGATGCAGTGCCGGCAATCGGTCGCTGGTTGGGGCCTGGGTTTTGAAAAACAGCACAGTAAAAACACCCCCAACCCTTTATGTGGCTGCCAATGGCAGCTTTTACGGTTCCGGCGGAGTCAACCGCTATTTCGGAAAATTGTCGTTGCCGTTTGCGGGGGGGCAATTCAAGGTTAATGGTTCGCCCGGCGTAACTATGATGTTCGGTCCCGATCTGGATAAAGAACAGCTGTTTTTGCAAAATCTGACCACCGCCGACCGTTGGCAGATCACCCCCAACGGCGAATTGCAGCTCTGCAAAAACAATGAAGTACTGGCTGTGTTTTATGCTAAAGTAATAACCTCAAACGAGTATGAAAAATTATTGAAGCCCGAAGAGTGATCTTATGAAAATATTGAATGTATCATCTGGTGCCGTAGGAGCATATTTCTGCGGCAGACTTGCTCAAAATGGTGCCGAAGTCGCCGTAACAGTACGCTCCGACCGCGAATTGGTCGCCGAAAAAGGTTTTGATATAAAGAGCATTGCCGGAGATTTCAACTTCAAACCGCAAGCGGTATTGAATTCAGCGGCTGAATATAAAGATAACGCCGATTATATAATATTGACCAGCAAAGTCCTGCCCGATGCCGATATGGTCGATTTGATCCGCCCGGCGGTCAAATCCAACACGATTATTGTACTTATTCAAAACGGCATCGGCATAGAAGATGCCCTTGCCCAAGCCTTTCCGGAAAACGAAATATTAAGCGCCATCGCCTACATCGGAGTGAGCCGGGTTGCGCCGGGAATGCTTGAGCACAAAGGTGCCGGCAAGCTAATTATCGGCAAGTTCGGTGGCGGAGAAAGCTCGGCATGTAAAACACTCTGCCAAATGTTTGAATCTGCCGGTGTTCCGGCGGAATATACTGCCGACATAGCCTTTTACCGCTGGAAAAAACTTTTGTGGAACGTGCCTTTCAACGCCTTATCGGTGCTGGGCGGAGGATTGCTGACTTGTGAAATGACCGATAACGGCACCACCGAAGCGCTTTGCAGAGAGTTGATGAAAGAGGTCATTGCGATTGCAAAAAAATACAACGTAGAGCTGCCGGAAAGTCTGGTGGAGGAAAATATTGAATATACCCGCAACTTTCCGCCCTACAAAACCAGTATGCTGGTGGATTGCGAAAATCTCCGGCCGCTTGAAGTCGATGCTATTGTCGGCCGGGTGGTTGCCTGTGCCGCAAAATTCAATGTAAGCGTGCCGCATCTGCAAACCGTATACGCTGTATTAAAAGCATTCGATACGCACCGCAAAAATTCCGGAGTGTATAAGAAATAATGTTTCAGCGCGTCTTATTTATGCTGCTGGCAATGATTTTTTTCACAACCACGGCATGGTCAAAAAATATTCTCTGCACAACCACTCCGGTGTGGCTGCCGGTGCGGGATATTGCCCGCAATGCACCAAATATAAATATAACCCTTCTGATGCCTCCGCAGCATGGATGCGCTCACGATTACGCCCCTGCCCCGCGGGATCTTGCAGCAGCGGCAAAGCCCGGAGCTTTATTGATCGCCAATGGTCTTGGGTTGGATGACCACATAGTTTCCGCTGTAAAAAAAGTCAATAAAAACATCTCCACAGTATATATTGCAGACTTGTCGGACAAGCTTGACGCACACTTTTTCATTGCGCCCGGCAATGCCGTTTTGATGGTAAAAAATATAGTAAAAGCATTGAGCCGGTTCGATCCGGCCAATAAAGCTGTATATCAAGCCAATGGAGCGAGGTATATTTCAGAATTGGATAAGTTATCGCAAAAATACCGTACTTTGCCCCGGCAGCAGTATGTGGTGCTGCAGGGAAGTATTTTTATTCATTTGGCCAATGCGCTTGAATACAATGCGATCCTTGCCCGGCAGCAGCACGATACAGTTCCGGGGGCCGGAGACCTGCGAAAACTCATGCAGAAGATAAAAAAGCTTCAACCTTATGCTGTTTGGGCGGAAAAAAACAGCAGCGATCCATTGATCAACATGTTGAAAAAAAACACCAATTTGCCAATTATTGAGCTTGAGACTCTATTACAAACTCCGGCCGATCCCCCGGCAGATTACTTTATAAAACAGATGCGTTACAACTTTGAAATACTGCAAAAAGCGGCGCAAAAATGAGTCATAACATCCATAACTGCGCCTGTGCATCGCACACCGCATTGAAAATCGAAAATCTTTCAGTTGAGCTTAACAATGTAAAAATCCTGGAAGATATCACCGCGTTTGTCCCCCGCAATCTCTGTACCGCTATCGTCGGGCCAAATGGTGCGGGCAAAAGTACACTGGCCAAAGCTTTGCTCGACCAGATACCTTACCGCGGAAAAATAACTTTTGCTCAAAAAGACAACAGTTTTTCCGACCATCCTCCACGTTGGGGATATGTGCCGCAGAAAATCCAGTTCGACCGCAATATGCCGCTGCTGGTTATGGAATTTCTGGCAGCTTCACTTTCCTGGCGCCCGTTATTCTTCGGCATATCGCGCAAACAGAAAAACTCTATAATGCAAATGCTTGAAGCTATGGAGTGCCCGCATCTGGCGACCCGTCAGTTGGGCAAACTTTCCGGCGGCGAAATGCAGCGGGTGCTTCTGGCACAGGCTCTGCTTCAGGAGCCGGAAATCGTCTTGCTGGATGAACCGGCAGCCGGAGTTGATTTTCAGGGCGAAAAACTCTGCTGCGGATTACTGGAAAAATTCCGCAAAGAACGCAAATTCACCCAGATAATGATCAGTCACGATCTGGCAACCGTTGCGGCACACGCTGCCCATGTTATATGCATAAATCACCGTCTGATCGCATCCGGCCATCCGGCGGATGTGCTTACAGAGGATAATCTGCGTGCCGCATTCGGTAAGCACACACCAATAATTCAAGTAGCCGATCACGGGGAGGTTTGCACATGCTCACAGAATGGGTGAATTTCTGCTGCGGGGTTCTGGGTAAATTGCCGCTGGAGTGCATGCAATACAACTTCATGCAAAGTGCATTGCTTGCCACGCTCCTTTTAACTCCGCTGACCGCCGCGGCCGGGATCCAGGTAGTGAATTACCGTATGGCATTTTTTGCCGATACGATTTCGCACAGCGCTTTTGCCGGTGCGGCATTAGGTGTGATTTTCCTCGGCAGCACGGGCCCCGCGTGGTCAATGCCAATTCTGGCAATACTCATTGGTATAGCAGTATTGTTTTTGAAAAAATCAGCCGGGCAGTCCTCCGATACCGTTATCGGAGTGATTTTTGCTTTTGTGGTTTCATTGGGGCTGCTGCTGGTAAGTACACAGAAAAATCTGGCCGGTCTCTCACGGCAATTTCTCTTCGGCGATATACTGCTGGTAAGTGAAAATGATATAGCTTTGCTGGCGCTGCTCGATATACTCTATTTGACATTCATGATCCAAGCATATAATCCATTGCTGCTGACCGCCATCGATGATGATCTTGCCCGGGCACACCGTGTAAAAACATCGCTTTACAAAAGTATACACATTATGCTTCTGGCTTTGATCGTGATTTTTGCGGTCAAGATTTCCGGTGTACTCCTGGCCGGGGCCATGCTGATAGTGCCGGCCGCAGCCGCCGGAAATATTGCCCGGTCCGCCGGCAGTGTATTTTTTTACGCCATGATCATCGGTGTATTTTCCGGAGTCGCCGGGCTGCTGCTTGCCGCCGGCGAATGGGCCAATCTGCCGGCGGGAGCCGCTATGGTGATGTTAAGCAGCATACTATTTGCAGTCAGTGTGCTGTTGAAAAAATTCCTTAAGCAGTAAGAACAGCACATTCACAGCAAAAGCACAACCATATCACTGTTTTTTTGCCGCTTTATTACGCGAATTAACCGCATGCAGAATATTATAATTCACGATCGTGCATCCCGGCGGATTCATAGAGCTGTGCCCCATGGTGGGTATTTCGATACAGCGGACATTCTGAACATTGTACACCCGTTTGAGCCGGGCTGCCAGAAGCAGATTTTCTTCCAGCCGCGCCGGCCAATCCACATCGCGGTCGCCCATCAGTAAAGTGATTGCCGGAGCATTTTGTGATGCATTGCCAATAGGCGAATACTCATCAATAACCAGATCTGGTACCTTTATACCTTTATCCCTGCGTTCCTGCAATATTCTGAAATGGGTGGTCATCTGTCCGGAAAACGGATAAAATCCGGCAAATTCAGTCGGTTTACAGCCGAACGCCGTCAGATATTTTTCAGCCAGCGCCAACATGGCAGTTAAATACCCTCCGGCAGAATGTCCGGCAATAAAGACCATATCAGGATCGCCTCCATACTCTTTTATATGCTTTTTTACCCACGCCGCCGCGGCAGCAGCATCAAAAATGTAATCCGGACAGGCGGCACCTTTACCGGAAAGCCGGTAATTGACTGCCGCCACCGCGATTTTGTCGTAATTTATCTGTTTGGGAAAGTACTTGTTTCCACGGGAAAGGCCGCCGCCATGAAACCACACCAGAGTCGGAAAATTCTTTTCTTTAGCGGGCACGCGCAAATCCAGCGTGCACCGGGCCTGTAAATATTCAATATTCCCACTAACAGGAAATTCTTTATCGTAATAGGATATATTGCGAAACTCTTTACCGGAAAGCAATACGGCCGCACAGGCAAATACTGCCAACAATAAAAATTTAACCATGATTTATTCCTTTTCGGTTTTAAGATTATTCTTTTTGCGGTCGTGAAAAAAGAACTGTATGGCATTGTAACTGTTGTGCCACAACACATAACTTATTACGCCCATTGCCACGAGAGGTCCCGCATAAACCAATGCCAGATAGATCGTTAAAGTGGTATTCTTCTGCCCCAGACTCTGACTTGATTCGCGCTTGAAATTTTTCTCGCCGATCCAATGACCGATCGCAAAATTCGCGACACAGATCAGCAATGCGATCAATGCGATCTTTCCCACAATCACCAGCGATATATCCGGGTTTTTCTGAAAAAACTCTGCCGCAGTCGTAGCGATGATAAAAAGCGTTATCGACCACAGCGAAAATGTTGCAGTGCGGACTTTTTTGGGCCATTCACACGCCGCCGGATGGATTTTCAACACTATTCTGGAAGCCACATAAGGTATAACCAGCAAAAATGCCAGCGATTCCAACACCCGCAGCATGAAAATCCACGATGTATCGCCGCAAACCATTCCCATTAAAGGCGGCAGTACACATGCTATACCAAGATTGGTCACGACAAATGCAGTCAATACATAGCCGACATTGCCGCTGAGAAATCCCATCACCACCGCAGCTGCCGTTGCCGTGGGCGTGATACCCGCAAAAAACGCCGCTTTAGCCAGTGTATCATCTCCGGAAATAAATTTTACGGCAAAGTAACAACTTACCCCGATAATAAGATTTGCCAGCAAGATAATAAAATGAGATTTCCGGAGTTTCATATCTTTTATATTCAGCCCCAGAAAAACCATCAGCAGCATGATCATCAAGAGCCAGCGGATCAGAAAACTCGTACATGCAGCCTGCGGGAACAACATTCCCAACCCCAGCGGCACAAAAATCATAGCCGGTCTCAAAAGATTTTTCAACATTGTCAGCTCCCGGTAAAAATACAAACAAAAAGGCGACCTTTGCAAGCCGCCTTTTTGATTTATAAAGCCAAATGCTTATCAGCCATTGCGCTTTTCAAAGTCTTTCATAAAGTCGATCAGCGCATCAACGCCCGCCATCGGCATAGCGTTGTAGATACTGGCGCGGCAACCGCCGACAATACGGTGCCCCTTGAGCTGGGTAAGACCGGCAGCGGTAGCTTCTTTGACAAACTGGGCATCCAGCTCTTCGCTGGGCAGACGCCACACAACATTCATGCGTGAGCGACTTTCTTTCTGCACCGGAGTGGTGTAGTAGCTGCTGCTGTCCAGATAATCATACAGCTTGGCAGCCTTGGCATCGTTGATCTTTTCGATGGCCGCAATACCACCCTGGGCTTTGATCCAGTCGGTAACCAGAGCCAACAGGTAAATGGCAAAGGTCGGCGGAGTGTTGTACAGCGAATTGTTTTCGCTGTAAGTAGAATACTTGAGCATGGTCGGCAGATTGGCCGGAGTGCGTTCCAGCAGGTCATTACGCATAATGACAACAGCCATACCGCTGGGACCAAGGTTCTTCTGGGCACCGGCGTAGATCATGCCGAAATCGTTGACATTGACTTCACGGGACATAATGTCGCTGGACATATCCGCAATGAGCGGCACGTTTTTGTCAACTTTTGGGAACACCCGATACTGAGTACCGGCAACGGTGTTATTGCTGGTAATATGCAGATAAGCTGCATCCGCCGGAGTGGCTTCCCACTTGGCGAAATCCGGAATATAAGCATATTTATCTTCTTTGCTGGAGCAGACGATGCGGGCCTTGCCGAGATTGGCAGCTTCTTTGTAAGCCTTGTTGCTCCAAACGCCGGTATCGGCATAATCAGCAACTTTGTCACCCAACAGGTTCATGGCAAGCATGGCAAACTGCATACTGGCACCGCCCTGAATGAACATGACCGAATAATCATCGCTGATATTCATAAGTTCTTTAACATTGGCAACAGCGCGATCGATGACTTCGGTAAACTGCTTGCCGCGGTGAGAAAGTTCCACAAGACCGCTGCCGGAATCTTTGAAATTGCAGAATTCGGCCTGGGCGATTTTCATTACATCCTCCGGCAGCATAGCCGGACCTGCACTGAAGTTGTAAATCTTCATTGTATCTTCCTTCCTCATTTATGGAGATATATAATACATAATAAAAATTTTTGAGTAGTTAATATAACACAGCTTTCAATCTTTTTCAAGCGATTTATCAAATTTTCTGAATATAAAATATTTACATTTTCAGCAACACCGCAAAAAACAAATGGCTGCAGCTTACTCATTCAAGAGCCTTTGCTGCAGCCATCAAACTTTTTATATACAGGCTTTTCAGCGGCTGTCGCGCGCAATTTCCTTATCACGAAACACCAGCACCGCCCACATGGAACAAAGGCCGATATACAGCAATACATAAATTGCGGCGTATCCCAGATACTCCAGCGGAATATTCTTGCGCGTAGCCAGCGCATCTGCCAGCCAGAAAATCTGCCAGTTCGGCAGCAATGCGTAAAACACCGACTTGACCAGACTCAAAGTACCAGCTTCCGGCTGGAAAAGATAATTGGACATCAAACCCAACGCAAAAAGCACGCTCGACACACACAGATTTGACACCATATCCAATCGCGTGGCAAAAACCACAGTCAGCGTGGCCATGGCTGCCACCGCAAAGAAAAGCAGCGTTATCGCCAGCAGAAAATCGCTCAAGATGATTTCCGGCGGCACCGTTTTAAAAATCATGACTGCAACCGCCATTACCGGCAGAGCTATTGACATGAAAATAGTCATCATTGCCGGAAAACTGCTGCCTTTGGAAAAGTTAAGCACCATGCCGACCGCAGCCCCCAGGACCAGCAGCCCCAACAGTACATAGTAAAGTACAAAATCAACCCGGAAGGGGTCGATCGCCACATAAAGCGCCACTACCGATGCAGCATTGCAAACCAGCACAAACAACAGCGAAGCCATCATAATACCGGCAATCTTCGCCAAAATAAAAGTGGAGCGGAAAACCGGCTTGGAAAAAAGCAAAAGCACCGTTCCATCGCGCATTTCACGCGACACAGTATTACTCGAACAAAGCACCGCGGCAAACAATCCGAAAAGCATCGTAGTTGCCATAGAACTGTCGACAACCAGTTTTACCTGATCGTAAAATACAAAAATCGCCACAAACGGAAAATTGGCGATCAACAGTACAGCGCACATCAAAAGCAGCGCAAAAATTGGTTCGCGAACCGATTCTTTAAATGTATTGGCCGCAATCTTGAAAAAATTCAACATTTGTTATATTCCCTCGCGGTCTTAAAACTTTATCTTGAAAATAAGAAAACTTCCGCAGTTTTTTGTTCGCTGCGGAAGTATAAAAAACTTACTTATCGGCTTTTTCTTCAGCCTTTTCGGTCTTTTCTGTCTTGATCTCGCCTACCGGAGTTACCATTCCTGCGGTCGGATCAGCTTCCGGCGCCTTGGGTTCGGCTTTGGGTTCAGGCTGCGGAGCTTCCGGCTGTGGTTCAGTTTTGGTTTCAGCTTTGACTTCGGGACGCTGCGGAAGCGGCTTGTACAAGGTATTGCGGTCAAACTTTTCGCCGATACGTTTGTAATCGCGATCCAGATAGTTCAAATTAAGCATCGGCCCGAGCATTTCGGCACTGCGGACCCAGTCTTCACAATCAATACGCACAATCGGAATACGGCCATCAAGTTCCGGCAGATAACGTTCCGGAACATAACGGGTATCGCCAAGTACAATCACTTTGCCGGGGTTGAGCAAACGGACAAAACGCGAAATATCTTCGGCGCGGAGTTTGATTGCCGGGGTACGTTCATCCACCGGGCAGAAAAAAACATCTTTCAAACCGGATTCCTGTGCCGGCACCAACAAATACGGTTGACGGCTTTCGGCGCGGATCAGCTGAGCCAGAGCCAGCGGACGCTTATAGTTACCGGTAATGGTCAGAGTTGAAACCTTACGTCCGGGGCCTTTGAACGGACGGGTCCAATCCCAGAAATCAGCTTTTACCGACATTGCCATCACACCCACGACCGCAACTGCTGCGATCTTTCCAAACGTGCTGGAGAGCTTCATAAATTCACCTCGTTTTTTTATTTTATGTTATTTTTGAAATATTCTGTACTTTTATCTGCACTATAAATATAACCATACTAACGCAACTTGGCAAGTCCTGAAATCATCAAACTTCACGTTTTTTTACATTTTTCGGCAATAAATGACGATATTCGTAAAAAAAAGCGCTTTCAAACTTGCAGATTTGCACTTTTGACGGCATTTTATATAAGCGACAAAGATCGAAAGGATAATTGGGATCGTGAAAAACTCACTTGATATAATTTCTGAAAAAGATATTTTTTTGAGCCGCTGCTCCGGAAGCCGCAAACCGAATATGGCAATTTTTCTTTCCGGCGGCGGCAGCAATGCCGAAAAACTGATAGAAGATCGCCAGGTGCGCGAGTCTGTAAATATTGTGGTGTTAGTAACCGATGCACCCGAAAAATCCCGGGCCGGCGAAATAGCCCAAAAATATGATCTGCCGCTGGTGGCATTGAGCATCCGTGAATTTTACCGTGAACACGGGCTCAAAACTATTTCGCTGGCCACGCCCGCAGGCAGAGAAGTCCGTGAATTGTGGACCGGAGCATTGCGTCAAAAATTAGCACCGTATGAAATTGATTTTTCGGTACTTGCCGGTTTTGAGCCGCTCAGCAACATAACCAATGACTACCCTTGTTTGAATGTTCACCCCGGAGATTTGAGCGTAGTCGATGCTGCCGGCAATCGTATTTATATCGGGTTGCACAGCCGCCCGGTTGAAGCCGCCATCCTTGCCGGAGAAAAAAGTTTGCGTGCCAGCGTGATTCTGGCGCAGAGTTTTACCGATGCCAATAAAGATATGGATAATGGCCTGCTTTTGGGTATATCGGATCGCATGCCGATCGATTTCGGAACACTGACTTTACCAGAGCTCAAAAATATCAAAGCCTCCCGGCAGGGCAAAAAACCAGCTGGCGGCTGGAAAGATCCGCTTGAAATCCTGGCATTGAGTTCTCAGGAAAAGCTCAAGCGCTGTGGTGATCATGTTATTCTGCCGCTGGTGGTTCGCGATTTTGCCCGCAAGTGCTTTGCCTGTAAAAACGGTCAGCTTTATTACCGGGCGACCCCGGATCAGGACTTTATAAAAAATCCATCAAACGAATACACCCCGGATGGCTTGCGTAAACTTTGAAGCGAATTGGAAATTTATTTTATGAGCAATACAAAACGGAAAATCTGTATCATCGCCGCAGTTCTGCCGGCAGTTTTACTGTTGACAGCTGCCGGGGTGCTTTTTTTCCGGTATCTGCCGGGGTATTGGCTTGAAAATATTCAAAACTCCTACCTGCAGCCGCAGCGCGGCTTGCTCCGGGCAGGAGAAGTAAAAGCCGGCGCATTCAAAACCCTGCTGCTGAAAGATGTGGAACTCGGTAAAGCCGGAGAAGAACTCTTCAAAGCTCCGGAAGCGGAACTCAGGTTTGATTTTGACTTCCGCAACAGCATAAAAAATGCCAGGATTACGGAATTACACCTGAAAAAATCGCACCTTGTGGTGGATAGTGCTGCAGGAAAGATCCGCCTTAACGGTATAATCCTGCAAGATATGGTCAAAGTTTTATCAGCTCTGCCGCCTGCCCCGGACGGCAGATATATACCGCTTACAATAGAGGCATTTTTCAGCATCGGCAAAGGCAAACCTTCAAGCAGAGTAGAGCTAACCATAGTCCGCGATCAGAGCGAAAAACTCTCTATTGCCGGCCGGATATTTCCCATCGGCGAGAAAAAATCCGCCGGTTCATGGAGCGCTGTTATCGATCAGAACAACAACTGTTTGAGTTTTGATCATAGCGGCAATATCCCAACTATATTTCTGCAGGAAATACTGCTGCGGGCCAAACTTCCACTCCGGGCAATAAGCGTACTGCAAGGTGCAGATTTCTCCGGCCGAGGTAATTTTTCTGCCAGCTATCCTGAACTTGCCATCAGAGAGTTTGAATTTTCAGGCAAACTTGCCCCGCAATGTTTGCGTTTCTACAAATACGATTTCAAGCAAATAGAACCATTTGAAATTTCTTTGCAAAAAAATAAATCCCGTTTCATCTGCCGTATTCCGGAGTTTACAAGCAAAGATCACGGTAATGTGCATTTGCAGAATATTGAACTGAAATATTCTCCGCGCCGTCCGGTAATAACGCTTGATGCACAATGCAATATCCAGCAAACATTGCTTAATATGCTTATGCCTTCCGGTAAAAAAGGTTCTGGATCGCTGCAGAAAAATTTCCCGGATAAAATTCACGGTTCATGGAATCTGCAAAGCAATAAGTGGCAAATCGTCAGTCAGGAACGTGCAATTTTGCCCAAAGAAGCTTTGAAACTGAATTTACCGCAAATAAAAGTTTTGCTGCAGCCGGAAAAATTCACCTTCAAAGCCTACGGTTGCGGCTCATCCGGCACAGCAGTACATGATTTGCATTTCAACGCATTGGAGATTTACGCGTTACCCCAAAACAACACCATCAAATCCAGCAGCGGATATCTCAACGCCATGTCGCACTTCGGCATGGCGGACCGCCCCGACCAGCATTTGCTGCACTATAATTTCAAAGAACTTACTGCGGTATCCAGTTCCGGTGAAATCGCCATACCTGAAATATCAGGCAAGATCGATCTGCGCCCGACTGAAGACGAAAAAATTGATATTTTTGTTTCGACGGCGACTCCGGGAATCCGGATAATAACACCTCACTGGAATGCCGATATTGCAAACGGCCGAATTGCTACTGAACTCAATACGCTTGCAAACTTCAAAAAAATAAATGTTCGCTCGTTAGATTTAAAAGCAGATAAATTTATCTTTGATCACCAAAAACAAGTTTCCCGTCTGGTCGGATTTTCCATGCTTGGCAAAGCTATGGTGGAAAATTGGCAGCTCTCTCAAGCCAGCGTACAGCTGCAGGCTGATGAATTGATTTCAGGTAAAGATGATTTGAAAACACTCTCTGCAGCAATAGAGTGGGATAATAAAAACACTTCGGGCAAGCTTCGCGGAACAGCTTCCGCAAACACCGCACGAATAAATATTGTACCGGGACTGACAACTGAAATACTCAAGTGTTCGGCAAAATTTTCCGGCAATACCCTGACTCAACTGCCGGGCAGTATAGTTTTTGAAGCTGATTCTCTGCAGGCAGCCAAACAATTCTTCAATGCTCATTTCAGTCGCAGCAAATGGCAATTCAACAAGATATCTCCGCAGGAGTGGAATATAAACAGCAGTTTCGAGTCAGTTCAATACAACACTTTGCGGGGGGAATTCGGCAATGGAACGTCCGGCCCAGGTTCACTGTCAGCCAATATTATTTTTTCCGACACCAGCGCAGATGATTTCAAAGTCGAACTGCTGGCTGATATGGCTCAATTTTCCACCCAATACGGCAACTTTCATACCGGCAGCGAAAATATGCAGGGGGCATTATTGTACCAGATCGGCCGACAACCGCTGGCGCAATGCAATCTAACCCTGAACAAGGCCAACGTGTTGGGACGGTGCTTCAGCGCCACAGTGCCGCAATTGAATGTAGAGTTTACGGCAGAAAAAAAAGATCATATTGCCGGAATCATAAAATTTGACAATGCAGCAATCAGCGATGTCCAGGGCCATCTGGAATTGCGTCAGGCAAAACTTACCTTGCCGTTTCTGGCAGCGGCCAAAGAACCGACCCGTCTGAAAAGCGGAAGTTTCAGTGCCGGCGAAGTAATTTACAAAGGCATTAAAGAAGGTAAAATTACTGCCGGAATAGAACATTTTTTCCTGCTGCCGGAAAATCTGACCACCTCCGGCAGACATCAGCTGAAACTATCCGGCAAGATGACTCTTGCTAACTTCAACAACGCCCCTGCCCGACTCGAAGCTTCATGGCAGCTGCCGCCCAATGAAGACACCCTGCAATGGAGTTGGAATCTGCCGGAAGCTACACTTGCCGTTCCTCTGGATTTGAAAAAATATCTGCCGCTGCCATTTGCAGCAACCGCATTGCGCGGCAGTTTTATCATTGAAAGCAGCGGAACAGTACGCGATAAATCGCCCACGCAAAACAATATAAAACTCCACAGTATAAACTCCGACTGGCAGATCGGCAATATTACTGCCGAAGGAGTCACAGCCGATACTGTTATGGCGTTCAATGGCGAAAACATGCTTATCCGGCCGCACGATATAAGTATTGGTAAATTGCACTGGCAGAACTGGTTAACCTCGGATAACGAAGTTAATTTATCCTGTAGCAGCAATGATTTGCTGATCTCCGGATGGAGCGGTCGCTTATTGGGAGGTTCATTCAGTCTTACTCAAGCGATCAAACAGCAGCTGCCGCTGAAAAAAAACAATAGCAACATGCAGTTTACAGTTCAGGATCTGCCGCTGGATAAATTCTTCAGCCAGCTGGGGGTAAACTGTATAAAAAGTCATGCAAAATTAAATGGTTCATTGTCCGCCATGGCAGCCGGGAGTGATCTTATAATCAAACAATCCAAGCTTAAATTCAATTCTCCGTCCGGCGAATTGCTGGCTATTGAACTGAAAAATACTTCTGTGATCCGTATTCGCGATACTCAATACCGGAATTTTGCGTTGGCAATTCTGCGGGCAATGAAATGCACCAGATCTGATTTTGCGATAACAACCACCTCCGGCGAAGTAAATATGCAGCTCAAAGCCGAAGGCACACCGGCCGCACCCGTGCCGTTTGTTTATCAGGGGCGGCGCGCTGCCACTCCGTTCCGACCGGCGCTGCCCGGCGAACAGGGATTTGATGGTGAAATAGAATTGAATGTAAATTTGAAACTGCACCCGGAAAAACCGGGAGCATAACCCGAAGAAAGATATTGAATGATGAAAAAATCTTCAGACATACCCGAAAACGCCACCCCTCGCCAGCCGGTTATTGCCATTGTGGGGCGCCCCAATGTGGGCAAATCAAGTTTGTTCAATTCCATAATCGGCAGAAGAATGGCGATCGTACATGAACAAAGCGGAGTCACCCGCGACCGGGTTGCCGCCACCGGCAGTTTTCATGGACAGCACTTTCAGCTGATCGATACCGGCGGGCTGGGCACCATGGGGGCTTCCCGCAATATTGACAAGTGGGATGAACACATTGCCAATCAGGTATTTCAGGCGGTAGCCGATGCCGATGTACTGATCATGGTGGTCAATGTCCAGCAGGGATTGATCCCCATGGATGAAGCAGTTGCCGAAGAATTGCGTTCCACCGGCAAACCGATCATTGTAGCTGCCAATAAAAGCGATAATGTAAAACTTGCGGCCGAAAGCGTAGAGTTTTCCTGTTGGGGTTTTGCCGATATCGTACCCATATCGTGCCTGCACCGCAGCGGCATAGATCAACTGCTGGAAAAAGTTTTTGAACTGCTCCCGGCAGAATTGACTCAAACGGCAACAGATGCGGCGCTTGATGCGGATAATGAAGATGAAAATCCTGATACGCCCTCCCCGTCCGCTGTACATCCTTTGCGGATTGCCATTGTAGGGCGCCCCAATGTGGGCAAATCCAGCCTGGTCAATGCACTTCTCGGCGAAGAACGCGTGATCACCAGCGATGTGGCCGGTACTACGCGCGATGCGGTGGATATAGACTTCTCAATCAAGTTTCACGGCGAACAGCGCCCGGCGATCCTGGTGGATACCGCCGGGTTGCGTAAAACCGCCAAGGTGCACGATGCGGTCGAAAAATTCAGTGTTATGCGCGCCGAAGCCGCCATCGGACACGCCGAGCTGGTCATCATGGCAGTTGAAGCCGGCGAAAACAGCATCACTGCGCAGGATCGCCGCATTGCCGGCATGATCGAACGCAACAATAAACCATGTATTATCGTAGCCAATAAATATGATCTCTGTGCCAGCGAAGCCAAGATCAAAGCTCTGCACCAGATGCTCCGCAACGATCTGCCCGGTCTGGCATATGCCCCGGTGGTCTTTACCAGCGCACTCAAACGGCTGCATTTGAATACGCTGCTGGATATGATTTCCACCGTAGCAGAACAGCTGGAACTGCATCCCTCCACCGCATTGGTCAACCGGGTGATACTGGATGCTTTTGAACGGCTTTCACCGCCGGTGGTGGGAGTTTCGCCGTTGAAGTTTTATTACGCAACAATGACGGGGCATGTGCCGCCGCATTTTCTTATGTTTGTGAACAAGGCTTCCAACTGTGCGCCCAACTACAAAGCGTATCTGGCAGCAGAACTGCGTAAGGCATTCGGCTTTATCGGCGTGCCGGTATTGCTTGACTTGCGCGACCGCCCCAAGAAAGTGGCAAACTTCCACACTCCGGGCCGCGGTGAACCGAAAAAACGCCGCAAGAAATAATATAAACTTATTTCAAAATAACTTTTACAGCTCCAGCGGACGCCAGTTTGCCGGAGCTGTGAGTTTTTCAGCTCCAACCGGGCCGGCGCTGCCGGCAGGGTAGAACTCCGGCGGAACAGCGGATTGCTGCCAGAATTCCAGAACCGGGGTCAGCAGTTTCCACGCTTCATCAATAAAGTCACTGCGGATAAACAGTGTCGGGTCCCCCAACAGAGCATCCAGCAGCAGCCGTTCATACGCATCATCGGCGGCAGTTTTACCCAATGCTTCATACGAAAAATCCAGTTTCATAGTGCCGATGCAAAGTTTTGGTCCGGGCTTCTTGGCCTGCAGACTCAAAGTCACGCCCTCGGTCGGATAAATACTCATTACCAGAGTATTGGCCGCCAGCGTATCCGGCGGCATATTCGGAAAAATGGAATGCGGTATATTTTTGAATGTAATGGCTATTTCACTCTTTTTTGCCGTCATTCGCTTGCCGGAGCGCAGAAAAAATGGTACATTGCGCCAGCGCCAGTTATCGATCATGAGCTTGACCGCAACATAAGTTTCAGTATTGGATGAACTGTCAACATCTTTTTCCTGCCGGTAAGCAGGCATATCATCAAAACCGGAATACTGCCCCCGAACTATTTGAGCCTCCAGATTATTGAGATCAAACGGCCTGATCGCCCGCAACAGTTTGACCTTTTCATCCCGGACGGCATCGGCTTCAAAGTTTCCCGGCACTTCCATAGCCGTCAAACTCAAAAGCTGCAGCATGTGATTCTGAAACATATCACGCAAAGCCCCGGCTTTATCGTAATATTTGCCACGCCGCTCCACGCCCAGCGCCTCTGCGGCAGTTATTTCCACGCGTTCAATATATTCAGAGCGCCACAACGGCTCAAAAATCACATTGGCGAAACGCAGCATAAGTATATTCTGCACCGTTTCCTTGCCCAGATAATGATCTATGCGGTAGATCTGATTTTCGTCAAGCAATTTATGCAATTCATTATTAAGAGTTCTGGCCGACTGCAGATCGTAGCCGAAAGGTTTTTCAAACACCACATGCCGCCAGCAGCTGTCGCGCCCATTGCTGCGTAAAAGTCCGTGAGCTGAAAGTTTGGCGCACACTTTGAGCATATCATCTGCAGCCAATGCCAGATAAAAAAGAATATTGTAACGGCAGGTTTCGGCATCAGCATTTGAGCTGGAAATTATCTCTTCGAGTTTATAATAGAGCAAATCATCGGTGTTATCGCCGCAGCAATAACAGATATGTTTTAAAAATTCAGCATCACCACCGATAAGCTCCCGGAACGATTTGTCATCATAATCCCGTCTGCCGCAGGCTATGATCAGAGAGCTTTCATTAAACAAATTCCGGTCATGCAAATTGCGTAACGCTGGAAAAAGTTTACGTTGAGCAAGATCGCCGGTGGCTCCGAAGATAATAATTATTGCCGGCATAGGAGCTGTTTCCACGCAAAAAAGCTCTTCAAAGTTCATTGCAGACGCCTTTCAGATGTTAAAAGTTTTATATACGAAATCCTTAAAAATGGGGTAATACTTCTGAATTGAGTATTCACGGGCTTTTTCAAGGGCATAATTGCTGCACCGCAAATAAAGATCGCGGCTGCAGCGCAAATTGTTCACAGCTTCGACCCATTCGGCAGCAGAATCGGCACAAAAACCATTTTTTCCCTGCTCTACAACCAGTTTGTTTTCGCCCACCGGCGACGCTGCCACCGGCAACCCTGCCGCCTGATACTGCAAAAGTTTGAATGCCGACTTGCCGCGCGAAAACTCATCATCCGTCAAAGGCATCAACCCGATATGACATTGCTTCAACAGCATGGCTTCGGTATCCTCCGACCAATCCACATATTCAGCATTAACCCCGGCAAGCGGCCGCGTTGTCCCCAACTCTTTGCGGGCAACGACCAGCAGACGGCAGTCAGGAGTGTTGAAAATACTTTGCAATGTTCCCAGAAAAGCTTCCAGATACTGATAAGTTACCGGCGTACCGATCCACACAGCAGTAAAAGTTTCAAATTTATTTGTATCACCGGCATATTTATCCAGATCAACTACCGTCGGAATCAGACATACATTTTTATTAAGAGCTCTTACTTTTTCATAAAGAAAGCTGTTGGCGGCGATTATGCCGGCTGCATGTTGAGTCAATAAATCAAATTTATCGCGCAAAAGCGGATTCTTTTGGTACTTCACCCACACGTTATCATCAAAATTCAGTATATAAGAATGATTTTTCAACCACAACTTTTCCAAACACCAGGGTAATCCGGGGATCAGTTCGTACTCGATTATCAGATTATCACACAAATTCAGCGCGCGTTTAAACATGTGCATAAATTCCCGCAGCTGCAGAAATCTGCCCACGCCGTTACCAGTGTAAAGCCGGCGCAGATAGTCATCGCTCATTCCGGGGTAGATCCCAACCGGAGCATTATCAGCAATCAGGCGCTGCCAGTAGGAGTAAAAACGATGGCGGCTGGAGGCTCCCAGTTCGCTGTAACGCGGATAAAAGCCGACAAGTTCTCTCATGACTCTTCTTTTACTCCATTGACAAAAAACATTTCCAGTGCCCCCTTGCCTTTCACTTCAACCATTCCCCGCAAAGTAAAATCAAACTCATCGCGCAATTTGTTGTATACATCGCTTGATACATTGATCTTCATAGCTTCTGAAGCGTGTTCGATCCGGGAGGCAGTATTTACTGTATCGCCGAAAATATCGTAGATATATCTTTCGCGTCCGACAATACCACCCACAACTGAACCGCAATGCACACCAAAACGCATCTGCCAACGCCGGACACCCGGCTGCTGATTGCGTTTGGCCAGATAATCACGCGCTTCGATCGCGGCCAACACCAGATCACGGCAATGCCCGCCGTCTTGCCGGAACATGCCGCCCACAGCCATATAAGAATCTCCGACCGTTTTGATCCGTTCGCAATTATGTGCAGCAAAAATCATATCAAAAGCGCCGAATATATCATTGAGCTCCACAATAAGCTCGTCAGGATCCATACTGGAGACTATGCCGGTAAAATTGACTATATCAGCAAAAAGTATGGAAACATTGCCAAAACGTTCAGGCGTACTTTCGCCTTTTTCCTGCAGATCGCGGATCACCCGCTCCGGTAATATATTGCGCAGCAAACGTGCGGATTTTTTCTGTTCGAGTTCCAGTGCTTCTTTCAGCTCCAGTAAACGCAGTCCGGCATCGTTCAAATCAGAATACCGCTGTTCAAACTCCGCTTTTTCCCGTTCAAACCGCTGGCGCTGAAGATATAAACGCCAGAAAACCAGCAATAATGCCGTCAGGAGAATAAATTCAGAACTTACAGTCCACAACTCAAACATTTCAAGTCCAAAACCTTCCCCCCCGATTGTTTTACTCTTTGCCCAGTTCCACCGAACGCTTGTATGCCGCCAATTCAGCCTCAACAATCGCGCTGTTGAACCCTTTTGCAGCCAAATGATTTACCGCACAGATCGTAGCGCCGCCGGGCGAACAGACCTGATCACGCAATTCAGTGGGATGTGTATCGCAAGACAAAACCATCGAAGCGGCACCACGCACCGTTGCCGCCGCCAGTTTTTTAGCCAGATCGCGCGGCAGCCCCAGCGTAACCCCGCCATCGGCCATAGCCTGAATAAGTTCGTAAACATAAGCCGGCCCGCAACCGGAAACCGCAGTTACCGCATCGAGCTGTTTTTCATTCAAAGCATAAAATCCACCAATGGAAGAAAGGATTTTTTCCGCCAGCAACCTGTCATTTTCTGTTGCCGATGCCGAAACAGCATAAGCCCCGCACCCCTCGCCCACCAGAGCCGGAGTATTGGGCATTACCCGCACAATCCGGCAGGCTCCGGTCAGCGAACCGAGCTTTTCCAACGACATACCCGCAACAATGGAAATTACCAGTTTATTTTTCAATTTTCCGGCAAGCGGCTTGAGTGCTTCGGCCAGATACTGCGGTTTCACCGCCAGCACAATTGCATCGCAAGCATCGGCCATGCTCACCGGATCGCTTGCACTCGCAGCGCCGGTAGCCGCAGAAAATATCTCAAGAGCCGCCGGCAGACAATCGTAGGCGATTATATCCTGACTTGCAAACTCATTTTTAACCATACCGCCGGCAATGGCTGTCGCCATCCGGCCGGCACCGAGAAAACCGATTTTAGCTGTATTGCTCATTTTTATACCCTGTTTTTAAAAATATTTGACACATTCAACCGTAATTGTGATCGCTGCCGCCGCAAATAAATACAATGCAAACCACCCGAGCTTGCCCTTTTGTAAAACCTTTATCAACACAGCAAGACTTATATAACCGCTTACAGCCGCAACCGCAAACCCCAAACTTAAATTCAAGATTTCGCCGGTTCCCGGCATTCCGGATACCTTAAAAGCATCGAGCAACTCCAGCAATGCCGCCCCGCCGATAGCAGGAATTGCCAGTAAAAAAGAAAATTCAGCGGCATCAGCCTTACGCAATCGGCACAACACTCCGCAGCTTATAGTGCTGCCGGAACGGGAAACCCCCGGTAATATAGCAAAAGCCTGTGCACAACCGATCAGTAAAGCCTGACAGAAACTCATTTTTTCCACCGCTTCAAGTTCTCGAGCATCTGCTGTGTTTTTTTTCCACGGTCTGCCGAAAACACTCAACAGCATAATCCCCGTAAATAAAAAACCACCTGCGGCAACCCACGGCGAAGAAAAAAGTACTTCATCCAACTTTTTCAGTTTGAGAAATACCCCAACCACCGCCGCCGGTACCGATCCGGCAATAACCAGCGCAATCAACCGTCTGCGGTCAGGATCCAGCAATATACTGAGTATCTTGCGGAAGTAATAAATCAATATCGCCAGCAAAGTTCCGGCATGCAGCACTACGTTTAAGGTCAGATTTTGTTCAACATCCACTCCGAACCAGCACCCGAGAACCAGTAAATGCCCCGAAGAACTGATCGGCAGAAATTCTGCAATACCTTGAGCAACCGCCAATATTATTGTTGTTAAAAATTCCATATCACAGGCCAAAAATCCTCAATACCAGGACTCTTCAATCTCTTCTTTTTTCTGTTTGACTTTTTTTACTTTACCTTCAATATCGGCTTTTTCTGAAACAGTTTTCTGAGCTTCGGCAAAAAACTCACTGCTGTTCATAGCTTTTCCGGCTTTTTCAACCTCTCGGACTTTTTCCCGGAGCTTTTTGCACTTTTCTGCAATATCCAGCTTGCTGTTTACATTATCAACCGCAGAATCAGCCTTCTTTTTTACATAATCAAAATTGCGCTGCCAATCCCATTTACTCATATCATCTTCCGGTTTGATCAACCAGAAAAACAACACTGCCAGTACAGCCAGTGCCAGCAGCAATATTCCCAGCCATGCAGCACAACCGAAGGACTCATTTTTATCTCTTCCAGAAGCTGCGGCTGATTTATTAACAGGATCAACACTCATATACCACTCCCGCTGTTCAAACAGAATTTTATACTTATTTGCGCTCGCCGGAATCCTTTGCCATCACCGCAAAAATATCCGATGAAAAACTGCCCGAACAAACCATCCAGCAAAAATCACACTGGCAGCAGCTGTTGCTGTCGGAAAACTTCACCTGATTGATTTCCGCTCCGGCAATACCCGGCTTCACTTCGTTGTTACACAATGCCAACACCGATATACCCGGCAGCCATTGTTTGATATCGGCAATTACCAGCTTTACATCATACAACTCGGTCCAGCCGAATTTGCTGCCGGAAGCCCGAACGATCACCATTCCAACTTCCATATTACGTTCAAAACATATCATATGCCGCCAGGCAAAATCGATCAGGCGGTCATGTTCTGCATTGAACTTACCCAAATCCTCCATGCGGATTACCGGAACTTTGATGTTGTGAGTATTATCGGCCCGGTATGGCGATCCGTTTTCATGGAATTCAGAATCTGCCGATGGCTCCGACTCGTTTTTATCCGATTTTTCCGGAGCAACCTGCCACAATTCACTTACGTTGCAGTTGAATATTGCAGCCAGCCTGACAGCTTCATACGGCGTAGGCTGGATATTGAGTCTGTTTTCCAGCATTATAAGATTTTCTTCCGGAATTCCGCTCATTTCCGAAAGTTTCGCTATGGAAAGCCCGCATTTAGTACGGGAACTTTTGATAAAATCATTCAGCGGAGAACGCAATTCTTCATCGCCGCTGCGGATACGCGCCAGACAATCACGCAAATCGGCACAAACGCAACGATCCAGCGATAACAACTGCATGATTACATCAAGTTGCCCCAATTTGGGTACAATCCGTCCTGAAAGCATCTGTGATACCGCCGATGGCGAAAGCCCCAGTGCCTCTGCAACATCCACCTGCCGGACATTGGATTTTTTTATACATTGTTTCAGCTGATCGCCGAAATGCTTTTTAAGATTTGATACATCCATGGCAAAGCCTTATAAAAAATTATGTATACATATTAAACAATATAATACACATTTAGCAAGCTTGCCATAGCAAAACTGTTTTTTTTCTTAAAAAAGCTTCTTTTTTATACTCTTCAAAATTATTTCGTGCTACTATAACGTTATCCTATCCGGCATTTATAAAATCCTTTCAGAAAACCTTCCACCGGATACTGCCGCTAATAAATTGTAAAAAAGACAAGGTCTTGTTGCTTTTTTGCTTATGTGGAGTTATAGTATAGAAATGTAATCCAGAAAAGCCCGGGTAGCTCAGTGGATAGAGCAGAAGTTTCCTAAACTTTTGGTCGGAGGTTCAATTCCTCTCCCGGGTACCATTTTTACGCTCGAAATTTACTTTTGCTCCCCATTTATTCCCCATAATGCTTGAAAATGGGGCTTTTGAGTGCTATATTGTGCCATAATCTGTTAAATAGGTTATGTTTTATGAAAAGTGATAACAGAATCAAAAGCCGTATGAAGAAACTTCGTGGAACAATTCGCTGCAAAGGCAAAAATGGTAATCTCTAATAAAGCAACGGCGGCATTAAAAATAACAGTCAACTCAAAAAATAAACCTCCTACCGACCAACAACTTCCAGCAGATTCAGCATTTCAGAAATAAAACAAATATCTGGGATTTTGAACTGCAATGCGAAACTGCATTGTAAAAGTAGCATAAAAAACAGCGATCCGGCATCGCCTTTTAAATCGATACCGGACCGGGAGTTAAACAAGTTTCATCCAACAGTAAAACACTGTTAAAACAAATTTTCAGTCTGAAAAATACGGCTCTGTCGGTATTTTTATATTGCAAATTATAAAAACGGTGTTAGTTTACATTGTGTGTAAAAACAACCGGAAGGTTTTAGCCGGAAGCAGAAGCTCGATTAAATGTTAATGATCAGCTCATTCAAGTCGGATGGGGGCAAAAAGTCAAGTAGCTGAATCTTTCAGATTGAAAAGGATTTGATAATTATCCTGTCGTTCTGTTCTTATATCATATCATGGCTGAAAAGGCAAAAAATCATTTCAGTTTAATCGGTTGCCCCCATAACAAAAAAGGCTTATTTACTGCATAAAACACACCAAACAGACACTGCAGCTGATAAGTTGGCTGAAATATTAAGATTTTTGTCATGATTATCAAGGTTTTTTATTTTTCACAGGGTAGATTAATTCCCCGAAAACATCCGGAGGTTATATATGAAATTTGCACTTTTTGTCTCCAATCGCACCACGTTTCCTCAACAGCTGGTTGCTGAAGCCG
Source organism: Victivallaceae bacterium (assembly GCA_045635745.1). GTDB lineage: Bacteria > Verrucomicrobiota > Lentisphaeria > Victivallales > Victivallaceae > SIG78. The sequence goes on along the minus strand of JAZTWG010000042.1, from coordinate 48,964 downwards.
TAAATGAAGTCGCCGAAGCCGTAAAAAAGGCCGGCCATACTCCGATCCTGCCGCCGGAAGGTGTTGCAGACGATGCCGGTGCTTTGCGCTATGCGGATTTTCTCAAAAATCAGATCTGCGACGGCGTGATTGCCGTTTTTCCCAATTTCGGCGACGAATCCTCATGTCTGACCGCTCTGCGCGATTTTGGCAAACCGATACTTTTTATTGCCTGCAGCGATCACCTTGATGCTATGGGTGCCGCCACTCGCCGTGATGCATTTTGCGGCAAGATCAGTGCGGTGAATCTTTTCCGTCAATGCCATATACCCTGCACGGTTCTTGAACCGCACACTGTTGATCCTTCCGGCGCAGCGTTTCAGGATAATTTGCAGACCTTTGCTGCGATCTGCCGGGTGGCAAACGGCATGAAAAATCTGCGGACGGGATCTATCGGCGCCAGATGCACCCCATTCAAAACAGTGCGTTTTGATGAAACCACCCTGGAAAAATATCACATTTCCAACGAAGCGTTTGACCTGTCGGAACTTTTTGCTCTGATAAGAACTCTCAGCGATGATAACGAACACGTTCAAAACAAAGCTGCATTTATTAAAAATTACAGTCTCTGGCCGGCGAATACCGATCCTGTACAGCTGCGCATGGCGAAATTGGCTGTAGCGATTGAAACTATGATCGAAAAATACCGGCTCGACCTGGTGACCTTGCGCTGCTGGACGGAGTTGGAAGAAGAACTCAAACTGTCCCCCTGCATGGTTTTGTCGATGCTCAATGACCGGCGGATAACTGCCAACTGCGAAGTCGATACGGTAAATGCAATCGGCATGCACGCTTTGTCGCTGGCGGCCAATGCCCCGGGAGCGTGCCTGGATTGGAATAATAACTATGGCGAAGAACTGAACAAATGCGTTTTGTTCCATTGCGGACCTACCGCGGCTTCGCTGATGAAGCCCTCGGCAAAGATTGTTGACCACCCGATGTTCGCCCGCGTACTGGGATGCGGCAACGGTTTGGGCTGCAACGAAGGCAGAATGAAACCGGGCAAATTCACCTGGATGTCGGGTATGACCCGGGAAGGCAGTTTGATTTTTGCACTGGATAAAGGCGAATTTACCAATGATGAATTGCCTGCAGAATTTTTCGGTTGCGGCGGTGTGGCTGAATTTGAAAACTTCCAGAGCAAACTGCGCACTATGCTGCGCTATGGATTCCCGCATCACATGAGTTTGAGTTACGGAGACAGCTTTACGGCTTTGGAAGAGGCATTTTTCAGTTATCTCGGTTATGAAACTGTCACCTTTTAAGTAACAAAAAATTGCAAATATTTTTGACAAGATTATATTATTCACGGCATGAGACTCTTACAGCCAAGTGCCATAAGCAAAAAAGAGAGTATTTTTTATGAAAGCGATGATCCTTGACGAAAAGCTGAATTTTCTCTGGACTGATGTTACCGATCCGGTACGCAAAGCTAATGAAGTACTTATTGAAGTACATGCCGCGGCAGTCAACCGTGCCGACCTTATGCAGAAAGACGGCTGCTATTCTTCTCCGCCGGATTGGCCGCAGTGGTGCGGGCTTGAAGTTGCCGGTGTTGTGCTGGAAGCCCCGGCTGATGCCGAAGTCAAAGTTGGGGATAAAGTTTGTGCTCTGGTCGGCGGCGGCGGTTATTCCGAAAAAATCGCCGTTCCGGCAGGAATGGTGGTGCCGATCCCGGAAGGTTTGTCCATGGTGGAAGCTGCCAGTATTCCGGAAGTGTGGTGCACGGCATATTTGAATTTGGTTTTGGAAGCCGGCGGCATGAATCCCGGCGATGTATTCTATATGCAGGCAGGCGCATCCGGCGTGGGTTTGGCGGTCATTCAGCTGGCAAAGACCATGGGCGCTAAAGTGATTACCACTATTGATGCACCGGAAAAAGCCGAGTTTGTCAAAAAACTCGGAGCCGATGTGGTATTGGATTACCGTACCGACGATGTATTGGCGGCAATCAAGGCAAATCCTCCGACGGTGGCTCTGGACTGTATCGGCGGCAAACTTATGGGCGAATGTTTCAAAGAGATGGTCTTCGGCGGCCGCTGGATCATGATCGCCACGATGGCTGGAGCTGAAACCAACATCAATCTGGAAACTGTCTGGCGCAAGCGTATCCGTTTGATCGGCAGCACACTGCGCAGCCGTACATCCGAAGAAAAATGCCGTATTATGCAGGCACTCAAGACTAAATTCTGGCCACTTTTCAGCGAACGCAAACTTATCAGCAATATTTATGCCGTATTTCCCATCAGTGAAGTCGAAGCTGCTCATGGAGTATTGCGGAGAGCTGAAAATATCGGTAAGGTCGTTTTGACATTGCGTTGAGATTTTTATGAATATAAGAACACTTTGTACCGGCTCTATTCTGACATGGAAACATCTGTTGGTGCACAATGCACCGCAAGGGATCCGTTTTGAAGTACCGGTAAAGTGTTTTTATATTGAGCATGACGGTCATAAACTGCTTTTTGATGCCGGGCAGAAGCCTTTGAGCTATCAGCAGCCGGAAGATGCAAATTATCTGGTCAAAGTAACGCCAGCTGAAACTGCGGCGGCTCTGCTGCAGCAATCTGGAGTATCGCCGGAAGATATAGATTATATTATTTTGTCGCATCTGCACAGCGATCACGCCGCCGGAATCGTTGACTTTCCACAGGCAATACTCCTGATGCAATCAAATGAATATGCAATAAAAAATCCGGGCGATCACAAAAAGCTGCTGCTCGATGGAGAATACGATATTTTCGGCGACAAACGCCTGATCGTGCTGCCGACTTACGGGCATACCGCCGGACATCAGAGCTTGCTTGTAACTTTGGATGATTCAAGTCAACTGCTGCTGACCGGCGATGCGGCATATACCATTGAAGCTTTGAATTGCGATTTTTCCGAAGCTGATCTCAAGAAGAATCCGGAGTTTTTCAATACCGTAAAACGGTTGCGTCAAATGCAGAAAAACAATATAAAACTCATTTTCAGTCACGAATAAAATGATGAGGTAAAAATGCTTAATGTAAACTATCTGGTTGCCCACGAACCAAACAAAGTGGAATATTGCAGCGAAACATACGATGAAACCAAACTGCCGGAAGACCGCCTGCTGGTCAAGATTGATTACAGTGCCATCAGCGCCGGAACTGAACTGGCGTGGATTGCCGGCAACTCCAATAATACAAGCGTTAAATCGTTTCCGTTTTATCCCGGTTACAGCTCCAGCGGACATGTAATCAAAGTCGGCAGCGCAGTGGAAAATTTTGCAGTCGGCGATCGCGTGATCGTGCCGTGGGGCGGACATCGCTCGTACTCCACAGCCATTGGCAACCGGGTGGGGGTCGGTGTGCACAAGATCAGCGACGACCGGGTGGATATGGTGGATGCTTCGCTTACTCATATAGCATCATTTTCCATGCTGGGCGTCCGGCGGCTCAATATTCAGATGGGTGAACCGGTGATGATTGCCGGATTGGGATTGCTGGGCTTGATCGCTTTGCAGGCTGCGCGTTTGAGCGGCGCAGCACCGCTGCTGGCGTGTGATTTTTCCGAAGAACGCCGGAAACTGGCTCTGGAACTGGGGGCGGATGCGGTTTTTGATCCGCGGGAAGAGGATTTTGTGGAAAAAGTCAAAGCCGCTGCCGGTGGTAAAGGCGTTGCGGCAACCGTAGAGGTCACCGGCAAGGCGATTGCTTTGAAACAGGCTCTGCAATACACCGCCAAGATGGGCAGGATCTCGCTTCTGGGCTGTACCAGAGTACCGGATTGCCAGATAGATTTTTACCGCGATGTACACCTGCCGGGCATCTCTCTGATCGGAGCTCATACCAGCAACCGCCCCACTCTGGACTCCCATCCCGGCGGATGGAACGCCTCCGATGATTACGAAACTGTTTTAAAATACCTTGCCGGCAAACGGTTTGATTTCAAGAAACTTATATCGCAGGTCGTCAGCCCGGTCGATGCTCCGGCGATTTATGAAAGACTGCTTACCGGCAGCAACCCGCCGCTGGGGTTTGTTTTTGATTGGAACACTATTTAACTGTAATTAAGAATGTGGCACCCTATGAACAGCGATACCGAAAACATCTTGCGAATCTCCGGCAGTGAGTTTTTTCCCAAGCCCGATTTCAGACTGGCAGTAGTCAGCAAAAATATGGGCTCCAGCCGCTATGGCTGGAACGATTACACTTATGTGCCGCACTGTCATGATTTTTCGGAAATGGTCCTGGTGACCAGCGGTCAGGGTGTGCAGAATATCAACGGAGTGGATTTCGCACTGCAGCAGGGCGATTTGTTTTTGCTGGATGACCAGAATGCACACTTTTTTCAGAAAAGCGAAGATTTTTCGCTGTTGAATCTGCTCTTTGACCGCCGCACTCTGGGATTGCCGTGGAACCGGTTCCAACGCTGCAAAGGGTACAATTTATTCTTTATGGTGGAGCCGCGTTTGCGGACCAGCAAAAACTTCTGTAATCACTTGCATCTCACGATCCAGCAGCAGAAACATCTGGAAAGTATGCTGCTGGATATGCAACAACTCCTGCTCCATATTACTCCGGAAAAAGAATTGCTCGCGCTGGCAAGACTTATCGAAATTATTCTTTATGTGTCGGAACTCAACGAAAAGCCCGCCAATCCGGATAATATGCTGCCGAAAATCGGCGAGAGCGTAGCTTTGCTGGAAAAACACTTCACCCGGGATTTCACCTTGGACGAACTGGCTGAAAGAGCGTGTATGTCAACGCGCAATTTCACAAGATGCTTCAAGCGCAGTACCGGCATGAGCCCCATAGCTTTTCTGCAGAATGTCCGTTTGCAGCATGCTGCTGATCTCTTGAAAAACAGCAACTCACGCATCTCTGAAATCGCGTATCAATGCGGATTCAACGACTCCAACTATTTTACCAAAATGTTTGCCATGCACTACGGAGTAGCTCCGGCAATGTACCGCAAACTTGACGGCAAACCCGCAGCTAAAAATCAAGTAATCCGGGATAAATAAAACGCCTGCCAAAAACTTTTGCTTCACACCAAGGCAATAATAAAATGGGCTGCTGCACACCTTTTCAGGTTTTGCAGCAACCCATTTTCAATTTTACGTTATCAGATTGGTCACAGACTCAACTTTATCATACTCCATGAGAATCCGGGCAGCTCAGCTTCTACAGTATTACCGTTAAGAGCAACCGTAAACGGACGGGGCTTTACAGTTTCATCGCCGGGGGCATTGGTTTTTTCGTGGTCGTCGCAATCCATAACTACACTTTCAGCAACATTGCTTATACCATCAAATTCTGCAGTGAACTTGCACTCTTCATTCGAACGGTTGGTGATGAACAATGTAAGTACTCCATTGTCTTCGTTCAGCACAGCACTGCCGTAAATGGATTTATCAGCGTTATTGAGTTCTTCGATTTTAAGCGACATACCGCGACCATTCCGGCTGGTCAGCTGGAACGGGAAGAATATGCTCTGCTTCCAGCTGGTGCCGTCCGGTTCGGTACGGATCGGCGCGATCACGTTCACGCTCTGGGCGATACAAGCTATATCGATCCAATCGGCGTAACGATGGAAACAACTGAAAAGCGAGCCGGTAATCAGGGCTTCCTGTATGGAGTAGTCCTGTTCCAGAAGATGCATACCGACAGTCCACTCTTCTTCCGGGCGTCTGCGGCGGTCAAAATCCCAAATGATCCACTCATCAACACTTATAGAAATGTGCCGTCCGGTCAATGCTTCATACGCCTTACACTCTTTGATTGTTTCGATAAGGCCTTTTTCAAAAAAATCGACCCGCTCAAGATACTGCCGTTCAGTCCGCTCCGGACTTTTGGCAAAACCGCAGTGCAGCGAAAGTATATCAGTATACTCTCCGCAAATATCCAGAACCGTCCGGTTCCATTCGCGGTCGTGCGGATAACCGGTAACGATAATATTGCATTCCGGATCCAGCTTCTTTTTGAGCAGTTTACCATGTTCGCGGGCGAGTCTGCCGTATTCAGCGGCGGACATATGCCCCATTTCCCACGGACCGTAAAGTTCATTACCCAAACACCAGTTTTTGATATTGTAGGGTTTTTCCACACCGTTGGCGCGACGCTGATCGCTCCAGTAAGTGCCGCCGGGGAAATTGCAGTATTCATACAAACTCAAAGTATCCATAAGAGTCCGGTTGGCAACATTTACAGTCATCAACGGTTCGGTGTTGACTTTGCGAGCCCATTTCATAAATTCATCCAGACCGAAGGTGTTCGGTTCCAGCTGATGCCACGCCGGTTCGAGTCGTGCCTTGCGGTTGGGTCCCACGCTGTCTTCCCAACGTTCCAAATCAATATAGCATCCGCCGGGGTAGCGGGTTGCCGGCATATCAAGTTCACGAACCAGACTGATCACATCTTTGCGGAAGCCATCTTCGTCGGCCACCGGAGAATCCGGCTCATACACGCCTCCGTAAACATTACGACCGAGATGTTCTACAAAACCGCCGTAGATTTCTTTTTTTACTTCGCCGATTACCTTGTTTCTATCCAAAGACCATTTTACATCAAACATATTTCACCATTATTTTCCATAAATTTCTATTTCTTCAAGCATACGACCGCGGGTTGAAAAATCCGTCAGTTCAACACGGACTTTTCTGGCTTTGACCGCCTGCAATTTTACTTCGATAACAAATTTATCATTATTGGCAAAACTGCCAACTTGAATATATTTGCCTTCCGGAGTCACAGCCAGAATCTTACCGGATTTCAACTGCGCGCCCAGAGTTGATTTGTGCAGATAAATCATTGCTTTTTCGAGCGTAGAATCTTTTTTCAGCTCAAATTCCAGCCACGGATGTTTGTCGTTTGGCGCCGGAGCCCAAGTCATGAACTGCATGCCGGTGGTTTCCCGGATGCCATCCTGCAGGAAATATTGGGTAGCACATTTTTTGTACGACGGGTGCTCCAGCTGACTGGAAACGGTTATTTTCGGCACATGCGGAGGAATGATCCCCTGTTTATAATCATGTATCTGCCGCCGGTTCAGCTCGCCGGCAGCCGCCAGATTGCCGGGGCGGAAACGATCTTTATCCAGCTGCGCAATTTCGTTACGCACCGCCTGATGATCGACCGAATCAGCTTTCAATCCCGAAGTAAGATAGAGATGTGCGCGGTGCGGCGGAATCGTATCGGTAAATTTGCCATTGCTCACTTTTACTGAACGCTTTTCGCCGGAGAGTGCCAGTTCGGCAACGCCTTTATCCAGTTGGAAAGTCACTTTTACAGGAACACTTGAGGTATTCACCGCAATCAGAGCAAACTCTTTATTCAGCCGTTTAATACCAGCATAAAGAGCTTTATTGGCAGGCGAAAATTTAACTGCCGATGTATCCTGCAGCACAATTTCTTTAAGTGCCGATACTTCTTTGCCGATATGTTCTTTGGTTACCCGCAGTTGATTGCTCAATGATCCGGGCATTGTTGCTATATAACCGGTAAAACCTTTGGCATTGGCAAGCACCCCAAGAAACATCTGTTCGCGTACTTCATCATAACTGGGTGATCTGCTGTAAGATCCCCGCGGGTTTTTCAAAGCCCAGTCAAAAGTGTGCAATGCCAGCCACGGCGAACGCAATGCCGAAGCATATTTTACATATTCGTAACAGACACTCAAAGGTCTGCTGTTGGTGTTATCTGTAAAATAATCCGGGTAGGCATCTGCCTGAACAATGTCTGCACCACGGTAAAAACGCTGGATACCGGCCGTGCCGTAGTTACATATCATTATCGGGTGATAAGGGTCAAGTTCGCTCAAAAGCTTGTAAAGATCAGTATACCACTCTTCATTGTGTCCGTGCCCTTCAGGTTCATCTGCCACATAATACGCCAGCAGACCGGGGTGGTTGCGGCAAACGGAAACGGCTTCCCGCACCAAATGCTTTTGCTCATCTGTAAGTTTATCAAGCTGCCGGGCTTTGGAGGCAAAAACCTTTTTCTGCCCGGAGGGTTCTATATATGGATAGATCACCCCGCGCATTCCGGCTTTGGCCAGACGGTCAAGGAAGCGTTTGATTTCAGCACCATCTTTCCACACATCGCGGAAATAGGTCATCTGATTGATTCCCGGGGATTTCCACTCCGGATCGATCGTAAAGTAGCCCATCGGCAGGAAAATTTTGCCGTTGACATAGGTTACATTATTTTTGCCGATTCGCACTTCATCGGCATTTTTCGGCAGTTTGCGGATAACTTTGGTACATTCGCCGACTTTCAGAATATATTCACCTACGGGCATATTGCCGGGAAAATCAAACTCGGCAATATTGTATTCTTCAGCTGCCGGTATGGTAAGACTCTTGCTGAAGTTTTCAGGGCCGGTAAGCGTAACTTTCAACGGTTTACCGATATTTTCTGTAAGCAGGATCCCGGCTTTTATTTTGTTGAGTTTCTGGGTAAAATATATGTTGTTGCGGTAGGCTGGTTCCAAGACTTGTATCTTCACGGCCTGAAAATCCAGTTCAAGTTGAGTATTGCTTGCCGCAAGCAGATTCCCTCTGGTATCGAGCAAATCAATATCCAGCACAAAGCGGCCCGGCGCTGCCTGCGGGATCACTTCATTGATATTGAAGCTGCGCATTTTTTCTGCATGAATACCCACGTTGCGGATGTATTGTTTGCCTTGAGTATCGCGCAAAGAAATGCGGCATTGGCCGATCCGCCATTTTTTACTCTGATTCCAGAGTTTGGCTGAAATGATCGCTTTACATTCGCCATTGCTGCGTTTGCCGTCAACTTTTACAGAAGCGATCAGCCATTGAAAAGGATCGGCATCAAAATCTTTAAGTTTCAATTCATTAAAGTAACGGGATGCGGCAAAATTCAAGCTGGGATTTTTTGCGTAAGAAAGCAGTTCTTTGGCTTTTACGCGTTCGCGGGCAATATTGAAACGCAGTTTATCAAGATTTTTCACATTCCGGAAAAATGTCCCCAGCGGAATACTCATTTCCACTGTCCAGCGGTCAGAATATTTTTTGGCAGAAATAACTTTGGCGCTGCTGTTCCACTCCGGCGAAAAAATAAACCGCCCGGTTCCGGTATTATCATCGTTGCCCCAGAAATCGGTAATACCGCCGTTGGCATCAACGACTATCTTGCCGCCGGCCATATTGCTGCCTTCGGAGTCAAAATCAATAACCAGATTATCATTATGGGTGCGTTTGCGGTCGTCACGCGGATATTCCGTGCAGATAAGTTTGCTCATATCATCGTAAGCTTCGATCGCCAGATAAAGATTTCGGTTATCGTGAGCTATCTTGAACCGGGTCTGGACACTGCCGGGCTTGAGCGTTAAAAGCTGTGTGAAATTTCCGTGCCACGGCAAATTGGCGTTCAACATTGCGCCGGGCTTATCCAGATCATTTAATTTGCTGACTTCGAGCACGCCGCTCGCCGCAGCAGCAGGTGCCAGCAATGCGGCAGTCAAGGCTAAACAGCCTAAAAAGGTCTTTTTCATCATTATACCTGCAATCAATTTTTATTCAGCTGCTTTTATGCTCAAAGCAAAATAGATACTTGCGTAAGATGCTTTGGCTCCGGTTTTGGTAAAATACCCCTGCAGTACCACGGCGTAATCCCCCGGAGTCATACCGGCGGTGTTTACGGTGATTGCAAAATCGCCCTCATCGACAGCTTTTTTCAGGATTTTTTTATTCAAAACTATCGAGTCATACGGAGCGGGTTTTGCGGGGTTTTTGTGATGGAATCTTACCTTGGCGCTCTGGGAGGAAAAGTAACTTGCCGGTGCCATCCGGCGCTGAACCAATGCCGTTACGCCGTTGTACATAAAGCCATCCTGTGCTTTGACCTTGCCTTTGATCGTCAGGAGAGTGCCGGCTTGGACACTTGCCGCCGCCGGATCGACCGTAAAATATTCGTAGGGCTTGGCGGGCGCGGCAAACAGACTCCCGGCAAAGAGAACTGCCAACAAAAAGATAATAAGTTTTTTCATCTTTTAACTTTCAAACTTTATTATTGCTTATCTGGTGTAATCCTTCAAATCGGATTGGCTCCAGACACTCAATTCTCTCTTATTGGTGGAAATTACTTTTACGGTATTGCTGGATCTGGCGCTGCCATCCATAAAGAGCAGATTGGCTCCGCCGGAGTGAGCTTTTTTACTGCCGATGGAGAGGCGTCCGGCATCCACCAATGCCCAGATATTAGAAGCAAAACCAACCCAGGTGTCGCCAAGCAGAATAGTGTGCTCAATATTCTCACGAACCTGATTCATGTTAGTAATAGCATTGGCGTCTTTGGCTTCTGCATTTACATCGGTAATCCATGAATTATATCCATAACTGGCATGACATTTTGCCCAGTTATGGGCATAATGTTCATCAGCATCTGAAGGACAATGCAAGATCCGGCTGGTCACCCATATATCGTTGAGCTTGGTCCGATCTGCCCCCATATACATGGCAAGCGTTTCCGGGAACCAGCTTTGACCGTTGTTATACTTCATTTTGTAGAGCATCATGCTGTCTTTGTTGTCATTGGCATACTGATACCAGTAAGTGTAAACCTGCTTCATATTGGCTAAACAGCTGGAACCTTTTGCTGATTCGCGGGCGGCAGAAAGTGCCGGCAGCAGCATTGCCGCCAGAATGGCAATGATAGCAATAACCACCAGAAGCTCAATAAGTGTAAATTGTTTTTTCATAGTGTTTTTCTTTCTTTTTTATTTATGTTACATTGTTTTTTACTGATTGTTATTTGAAAAATATTCCCTCTTTTTATTTTTCATAGACCTCCCATTCGTGCATAAGTCTGCCGCGACGGCCGTACTTTTTGATCAGCAGCCGGAGCTTCTGCGTTTTTACCGGAGTAAACTTTATTTCCAGAAATTCCTGCTTGTTGCCGCTGAAACTTGCCACGTCTTTATAACCGCCATTGCCGTCGGGTATCTGCAGAACACCAGCTTCCGCAAACGAAAACCGCTCGCCGCCGCCGGAGTGTATAACACTTCTGCCGACAGTAACAACTTTATTGAAGTCAAGTTCCACCCACGGTGTTTTATCGGCAAAATCAGGGGTCCAGGTCATCAGCGCATTAAAGTGTTTGCGGTAAACGCCATCCTGAAGAAAATAAACGCTGTTGCCTTTGGGTCGATGGCTCTTGATTTCGCTTGAACAAGTTATCCGGGCGGCTCCGCGGGGCAGACTTGCCGGATATTCCATAATTTGAGTCAGCGACAATTCGCCCGCCGCCGCCAGATTGCCGGGGCGGAAACGATCAGCATCGGCTTTACTTATCATTGCGCGCACCGCATTGAGATCAAGCGCATCAATATCCACCTTGCCCACGGCGTAAACATGCACTTCGTGAGCGCGGAAACGCTCTTTGAAGCTGTTGCCGGAAGTTGCCACAAAGCGTTTTTCGCCGAATACAGCCAGTTTGGCCGGAAGTATTCGGGCACTCTGGAAATTCACCGTACAGGGTTTGTCGGTCAGATTTACTGCAATAATAATAAAATTATCCTGATAACGCTTTACGCCGCAGAGGAAATCACGGCTGTTAACGCCGCTGAACTTGACACTGTTTTCGGTATCTTCCAGCAAGAAATCTTTCAAACTGTCGGCTTCCGTGCCGATGTGATCTTTGCCGATACTCAAATGGTTACTGTAATTGCCCCAGCTGTCAAAAGCATAATAAGTCACACCTTTGACATTTGCCAGAAATGCACTGTAAAACTGCATACGCATTTCATCGTAAGTCGGAGCTCTGCTGTGCGAATCGCGCGAATTGCGCTTGCCCCAGTCAAACCCATGCAAGCATTGCCACGCCGGACGCAGGTTTACAGCATGAACAGCGTGATCGTAAGTAACACGATTGCCCAGTTCCGTAGAACCATCCTGAAAATAATTGGGGTAGGTATCGGGAAACAATATATCGCACCCGGCATAAAATCTTTTCTGCCCGGCTACACCATAGTTGCAAATCGTTGTCGGGTGATAGGGGTCGATCTCTTTCATAAATTTGAGGGCGTCAACATACCAGTCCTCATTATGGCCGTGCCCTTCGGGTTCATCTGCCATATACCACGACAACACGGCGGGGTGTTTGCCGACTTTGGTCACAAATTCACGCAGCAGCTCCTTTTGCCGCGCGTTGAGTTTACCCTGACTGCGACCGGCATCGCTGAACGGATCTTCGCCGGGAACCGGACGGTAATAAGGATAGAGTTTAAGCATGATCCCGGCTTTATGCAGAGTATCCAATGCTTTGAGAGCTTCTTCAACACTCGTCCAGCGCGCCGGAGTTTCCGAAATGGTCACGCCGCGGGGCTTCCAATCCGCCGGTGCATAACTCTGCCCGAAAACCATGAGCTTTTTGCCGTCAACATGCACCACACCCTTCTTATCCAGCCAGACTTCGCCGGGGTGGTGCGGGAGCTTCTTTATAACGGCTTTGACTCCGTTGGCAGAGAGTTCATAACTGCCGATTTTGGTGTTGGCAAAGTCAAATTCCACCGCGTTGACAGCCATCGGCTTTTGGATAACCACTTTTTTGCTGTAATCCGGCCCGGTCAAAGTCACAGTCAGCGGCTTACCGTCGGTTTCAGACAGATTTATATTGGCTCTGACTTTTTTGACTTCCGGCATCGAAGCGTAAATATTGTTGCGGTAAGCGGGTTCCACCACCTGAACAGTTATGGGGTTATAGGCAATTACCGCTTCCACAGTCTGATTGCTCAACAGCACTCCGGTAAGATCCATAAGCGCAAACTCAACTTTGCATTTGCCGAGTTTTTCCGGTATCAGTGTAACTGCCACATTGGATAATTTGCCGGGCAATGCCGGAAAAACTTTACTTGATGCGGCAATCTGATTGCCGCGCTGATCCAAAAGACGCACCACTGCTTTGATATTGCGGAAGCGTTTTGCCGGATTGATGACTTTGGCAGATACATCGGCAACGATTTTGCCGTCTTTTTTGCTGCTTGCAAACGACAAACCTTCGACTGCATAACCGAATTCAGCAGTATTCAATCCGGCAAATTCAAATTCAGGAAACTTGCGCGGGAAGTTATGTGAATCTTTATCCAGCGGGAAAAGGTCGCTGCCCTCGCGCACAGCATAACGGGTACGGGCTATATTGATACGCGGAGCAAGTTTATCTTTCTTTTCGCCGTAATAAAACACCCCGAGCGGGATAGCCAGCTCAACGCTCCAGAAATCTGCTCCTTGAGCGTAAGAAATAACTTTTGTATAACTCTTGCGGCAGCGTTCGAGTACAAAACGGTCATTGCCGGTATTGTCATCCAACCCGTAAAAGTCAGCAATATTGCCGCGGCAATCAACAATTATCTTGCCCAACGCACGGTTGCGACCGTCCGGGTCAAAGTTGACCTCCACTGAATCGTTGTTCCAAATGGAAAATGCTGCAAAATCCTCCCGGTAACGCATTTTATCGATGTGCGGCTCATCGGCTTTGATCCCCACATACATATATTTACCATCGTGAAAAAGCTTGACATGCGTTTGCGCCAGCGGTTTTTTGTGGGGGGCTCCATTGATGGAGAAGTTGCTGCGGAACGGAATTGCAACATTCAACACGCTGCCGGGTTTGCCATTGCAGGAATATTTGGGCACGACAATTTTTTCCGCGCACAAAATTCCGCAGAACAAGATTACAGCCAACAGCAAAAGGATTTTACGCATAACTCAACCTTATTGTAAAATCATCGGTAAAAATACCGAGGGATAACTGGTTTTGCCGGTAGCCCGGTCAACCAGCCGGACTTCCACGGCGATCTTGTAGTTCCCCACAGGGAAAGCGGTGGTATCCAGTTCAAACTCAAACTTCTGACTTGCCACAGACGGCATGTGCTTGAATTTCACCAATATGGCGTAGTCGTAGCCATCAACTTTTTTGTCTTTGAAGCGGTAGCGCATATCCAAATTTTCGCGTTTGAAAAATGCTTCCGGAGCATCTTTGCGCAGAACTTTTACGCAATAGCCGCCGAAAAAGTATTTATCGCTGACCGTTAAATCACATGTTACCGGATATTTGGCCCCGGCAACCCCTGCCAATTCAGCGGGGGTGAATTTGCAACTCTTGATCCACGCCGGATTTTTCACTGCCTTGACCTGTCGGGCCGCCGCCGGCAGAATCTGCGGAGTAGCGACAAACTTTTTACCGTCTTCTTCGGTAATGGTAAGATAAAAACGCGTTGCAGAATAATGGGATTTTTTATCTTTGAGCACCCAGCCCTGAATGGGGATACTGTAATCACCGGCAGCCATGCCGCTGGTATTGATCACGATTTCGCACTCACCGGCAGCAAGCTGCACGGGGAAGTTTTTGCCATCGGTGATCCAGATCGCATCATAGCCGTTGGCTTTTTTGTTTTTGCGGTCGCTCCAGCGGATAAGGTCGCTGTTGCGCTCGAAAAATTCTGCCGGAGCTTCTTTGCGGTGAACAAAAGCCTTGAAGCTGCCGACTTTTGCCCCGGGAACACACTCAAAGGCAAGTTTGAACTTTACGATCTCTCCCGCCTTGACGGCGGCGCTTTCCGGCGCAGCAACAAATTTTTCAAATACTTTGACAGGAGCAGCACTCACCACACTTGCCAACAGCAGAACAGCAACACAACTCAACACTTTTTTTAACATAAAAACAACCCTTTTTTGATTTTTCAGCCGAAACTGATATATTTTTATTTTTCTTTCAACTCAAACATGGCATCAACTGCTGCATTCACCAGCTGCAATCCGGCGCGGGGATCAAACTGCTGACATTCCGGCTCGTATCCACCGGCAACCAGAGCGTTGGCGTGGCAGATATAATCAACATAATCAGTTGAATTATAGCAGATAAATGCCTTGCGGAACGGCGAATGCCACTTGATTTCCGCCCCCAGTTCCGCCACCAGTTCGCACGGTACACCGACAAAGCATATATCGCCAATACTCAACAATTGCAATTCCAGAGTATATTCTCCGTTTTGCTTGAACCGCTGCAGCTGACGCGGATTTTCGCAAGTAGTTACATTGACCTTGAATTCTTTGATCATGGTTTTGATATGAGCATCTTTGAGCGCAAAGCGATCCGGATTGCTCCGCATATTCACCAGAGCGCGCACGCTTTCGTTGGCAAGCGGCCGCGCAATGTTGTCCATTGCCTGAAACCCGATCTGGGCGTCACGCGGGAACTGATCTCCGGCCGCACCGGAGATAAAAGTTATGTGGCATCCCAAAGTATCCTGCAAATATTTACGCAAAACGCCGGGATAATCCGGGGTGATCGACAAACCTCCGGTACCCGGAGAGTGTGATGCAAGCGGATGAGCCGCATAATTGACC
This sequence comes from Victivallaceae bacterium, assembly GCA_045635745.1. GTDB lineage: Bacteria > Verrucomicrobiota > Lentisphaeria > Victivallales > Victivallaceae > SIG78. The sequence continues at coordinate 33,588 of JAZTWG010000042.1, read as the reverse complement.
AGCAATTCAATAACATTGCGCTTGCTGTCGATAAAAGCCAGCGCTCCGAGTTCATCATCGGTAAAACCGTCGCCGATGGGCTCCAGTTCGCAGTTGCGGAAGAGCATCTTGCACTTGTTTTCGGGCCCGACATAACGACGGTTGATATTTACCTTGCAGTGTGCAGTGTAATAACTCCAGGTGCCTTCGATAAAATCTTCATCTCTGATGGCGGCAACTGCTTCAACAGTTCGCTCAATAACCAGTCGGGTCGATTCTTCATCCCTGCCCTTCACCCCCTCATGATAACGGGTATGCGGTCCGCCGTGAGTATGAGTGCAGCTTAAAAGCACATCAACTTCGCTGCCGCCAATAAGTTCAGCACAGCGTTTGCGGATAACTTTTACGACCTCTATATCCATACCGATAAGATCGTAGCTTATTATCAGAGCTTTTTTACCGTCGTCATCTATGCAAATACCCTGCAGGGTCAAATCATCCTGTTTCATAACCGACACATCCTTGATTCCGTAACCGGCAACACAAGTTCCGACAGGAGGTGTGATTATATTGGAGAATGTTGCGATTTTCATTTTTTATATCTCCTATGATTTTTTATAAAAAATGCACATCTCAATCGGTAATATTATACTGTAACATTAACACAAAAACCTTGACTATAAAGACAAAAAAGTGAACAATTCAGCCAAACAGAGATTTTTAAGGTATTTCAGCCTGTTAACAGCCTATAATTCCGGTATAAGCAGTACAATAATATCGGTTAAAAAAATCTCTTTCAGATGGCAATTATTGATTATTGAGCCAATTTTTATTTGCAAAAAAAATTCTGTCAGTATATAGTAAAACAAACAATGTGCAATATAAGGATTATTTGTCATGGAAAAAATAAAAATCGTTCAGTATGGTGTAACCCACGAACATGCGGCAGGCAAAATTGCTTCGCTGCGGAAACTTACCGACATTTTTGAAATTGTGGGCGTGATCGACGACCGGGCAAGTAGCGCTGCACGTTTTCCGCAGGAAGTTGATATGTCGCTTTATGAAGGATTGAACTTTATCACTCCTGAAGAATTTTTCCGGCGGCAGGATATTCAGGCAGTTATCATCGAAACCGCCAACAGCGATCTGGTGCCAACAGCTTTGAAATGTCTGGAAAAAAATATTGCCATGCACATGGATAAACCCGGCGGCGAAACAATCGAGCCATTTGAAAAGCTCTCGCTTGAATGTGAAAAACGCAATATACCTTTTCAGATGGGTTATATGCTGCGCGGCAATCCGGCAGTAAGATTTTGCATCGATGCAGTAAAAAAAGGTCTGTTGGGAGATATTTTTGAAATTCAGGCCGATATGCACCACCATTACGGCGGCGAAGAATACAGCCAGTATCTGCGCCGGATCAATGGCGGCTTGATGTATAACCTCTGCTGTCATTTGATTGATTCGGTTGTAAGCATGATGGGAGCGCCGGAAAATATTGTTTCGATGATCAAACGCACAGCGAATTCGCCGGTCGAAGCAATGAATAACTGTGTAGCTATCATGGAATACGAATTTGCCACAGTAACTTTGCGCTCCTGCAGCAAAGATTACGGTTTGGGACGCAGATTGCGTATAGCCGGGACCAAAGGGGTGATAGAAATGAGTCCGGTGGAGTGTTTTTATAAACCTCTGGAATTGTCGTTATCATTGGCTGAAGCTTCCGGTGATTACCCGCAGGGCTTGCATAAGCTGACCTTCCCGCTGCTGAAAGACCGTTACGAACCGCAATTCCGCGAACTTGCAGCAATAATCAACAAAGAACGCCCCAACAATCAGGCGATATACGCCCACGACCGTCTGGTAAACCGGGTGATTTTGGGTTGCGCCCAGCTGCAGAAATACCAGAAGCAATAACAGATGAACAAGTAAACTGTTTTTCCCCAATAATGGTAAAGTTGCTCGCTTGCACAAGTAAGGATGTGTAATTATTTCCGGTAAGGCGGCGGAGCCGCCGCGGAGCCAGCCGGTTCATCCGGCTGGCAACTCCACAAAAAAAGCGATCAATAAAAACTGACCGCCGAACATCTAAAAATGGTATGCCCGTCGCGATTCGAACGCGAGACCTTCTACTCCGGAGGCAGACGCTCTATCCAACTGAGCTACGGGCACACTTGTTTGGACTTTAATATACCCCATATTGATCTTTTTGCAATTACAGGAGTCATAAAAATTGAATTTTTTTTCATAATGATATATTGCCGGATAAAAAATCAGCATTATATCTGACTTGGAAAATTGATCTGTATGGCGCTATGAGTAAAAAAACACTGAAACAAAAAACTTTCAGAATCTTTGCAATCATCTGTACTGCAGCGGCTTTTATCGGAGCCCTGCTGCCGGTTATGCCTACTGTGCCTTTCCTTCTGGCTGCCTTATACTTTGCTGCCAATGATCCTGAAATAAAAGAGTTTATTCATAATAACAGATTTCTGAAAAAATATCTGGATTATTGTCAAACATCGCGAGGAATAAGCCCGGCAGTAACATTATTGGCTCTCGGGTGCATGTGGATCTCGCTGACTGTTTCTGCAGTATTACTGAAAAGCACTTTCTGGCGTATTATATTGCTGCTGACCGGTATTGCCGGTTCTGCATGTGTGATATTGTTATATTGCAAAAAAAATAAAAAATAAGTACTCGGAATATAATAAAAAAAGGTTGCAATATGGCTCAAATGATATTTTTCGCACATTTTTGCAAAAAAATGCAATATTTTTTTCTTTTTTTATTGATAATACAACTTTTTTTACTTGCAAAGCGTATTTATTATGCTACGTTAACTCAAAAATGAGTCTTTTTAAAGATCGAACTTACAACCTTTAACCAGACAGGGCCGAAAAAACATGTGTTGCCAACATTTGTCGGAAGCCGCGAAAGCCAAATTCGCTGAGCTTGATCGTTTTATTGACTCTCTGAATATTGACCGGAAAGATGAACGCCGTCGCGGATGGCTCATTCGTTCGCTGCATCGAGCACAGGCGATTTTCGGTTATCTCCCCCGCGAAGTACAACAGCATGTTGCCAACCGGCTCTATCTTTCTGAAGCCCAGGTCTCCGGCGTGGTAAGCTTTTACAACTATTTTACCACCAAACCCAAAGGTAAATATTGCATCGATATTTGTCTGGGTACCGCCTGCTATGTAAAAGGTTCACAGAACATTCTCAGCGAAGTTGAACGTATGCTGGGAGTCAAAGCCGATACAGAACCGACTGCTGACGGTCTTTTCTCCATTTCGGCATTGCGCTGCGTTGGCGCCTGCGGTCTGGCTCCGGTGATGATCGTAAACGGTAAAGTTTACGGCAAACTGACCGTTGCCAAAGCTATTGAAATCATCAACGAATACAAGAAGCAGGGGTAAGCATTATGCAGAAAATCACTTCCCAGGCAGCATTGCTTGAACTTTATAACAAATCCAAAGCAAAACTGGCGCTGCGCCTGACCAATGAGCATGATATACATTCGGTCAAAAAAGAGATCCTCTGCTGCGGCGGTACCGGCTGCCACGCCTCTGAATCGCTTTCGCTCATGCAGCATTTGCGCGAAGAAATCCGTAAAAACGGTTTGGAAGAAGATGTAAAAGTCGTGCAAACCGGCTGTTTCGGATTCTGCGCCCAGGGGCCGATCGTTAAAGTCATGCCTGACAATGTTTTTTATGTGCAGGTGAATCCCGGCGATGCCCGCGAAATCGTGCAAAAACATATCATCGGCAAAGAACTTGTGGAAGACTTGCTCTTTATCGACCCCATGCTTAAAGAACGGATCCACGATTACGAAAAAATGTCTTTCTACGCCAAGCAGAAACGTATTGCCTTGCGGAACTGCGGTTTGCTTGATCCGGAAGATATTACGGAATATATTGCTCATGAAAGTTATCAGGGGCTGGCCAAAGCACTTTTTGAAATGACTCCGGATCAGGTCGTTCAGGAAGTATTGAACTCCGGTTTGTGCGGCCGCGGCGGTGCGGGATTCCCCACCGGGCTCAAGTGGAAGATCGCTGCCGGAGTTAAGGCCGATGAAAAATACATCGTCTGTAATGCCGACGAAGGCGACCCCGGTGCATTCATGGACCGCTCCATTCTGGAAGGCGATCCTCACAGCATTATCGAAGCCATGGCTATTGGTGCATATGCCATCGGCGCCAAACAGGGTTATGTTTATATCCGTGCAGAATATCCGCTGGCACTCGACCGTTTGATCGGAGCTCTGAAACAGGCCCGGGAACTGGGTTTGCTGGGCAAAAATATCATGGGTACAGATTTCTCGTTTGATATCGACTTCCGTCTGGGTGCCGGGGCTTTTGTCTGCGGCGAAGAAACCGCCCTCATTCACTCCATGGAAGGTCTGCGCGGCGAACCGACCACCAAGCCCCCCTTCCCGGCCAACATTGGCGGCGGGGTCTGGGGGTGTTCGACCAATGTTAACAACGTGGAAACTTATGCATCGATTCCGGTCATCATCCAAAAAGGTGCCGAATGGTACCGCCAGATCGGTAACTGGAAAGCTGAATTTGATGAAAACGGCAACTGGGTACGCAGCATCAGCGGTAACTCAGGTACAAAGGTTTTTGCTCTGGCCGGACAGATCAATAACGTTGGTCTGGTTGAAGTACCCATGGGCACAACTTTGCGCGAAATCATCTACGAGATCGGCGACGGCATCTCCGGCGGACGCGAATTCAAAGCAGTCCAGACGGGCGGACCTTCCGGCGGCTGTATTACGGCTGAAAATCTGGATACCCCCATTGATTATGCCAATTTGCAGCGCATTGGCTCTATGATGGGTTCCGGAGGTATGATCGTACTTTCGGATAAAGACTGTATGCCCTCGATGGCGAAATTTTATCTGGAATTCACCAAAGATGAATCCTGCGGCAAATGTACACCGTGCCGTATCGGTAACCGCCGTATGCTGGAAATGCTGGAACAGATCTGCAACGGTACCGGCACCGAAGATATGCTCAACGAACTTGAGCAGCTCGCCCGCACTATTGCCGATACTGCTTTGTGCGGTTTGGGGCAGACGGCACCGAATCCGATTCTGAACACATTGCGTTATTTCAAAGATGAATATCTTGCACATGTACGCGATAAAAAGTGCCCGGCAGGCTCCTGCCCGAACCTTTATACTTTGACCATCACCGACGACTGCGTAGGCTGTACAAAATGCAAACGCAACTGCCCGGTGGCGGCGATCACAGGTGAACTTAAAGAGAAACACTTCATTGATCCGGCCAAATGTATCAAGTGCGGCCAGTGCATCGATAACTGCCCGAAAAAAGCGATTGTCAAAGGATAAGTATTTATTATGGATAACAAAATGGTCAACCTTACGATAAACGGCAAAGCCGTATCCGTACCGGCAAATTCTACTATTCTTGATGCGGCCAAAAAGCTCAATATCAAGATCCCCACGCTCTGTCACTGCGATAAGATCGGCGGCTGCGGTATTTCCAACAATCCGGCATCCTGCCGTATTTGTGTGGTAGAAGTGGAAAACCGCCGCAATCTGGCGCCCTCCTGCGCCACACCGGTTATGGAAGGAATGAAAGTGCATACCAACAGCAAGCGAGCATTGAACGCCCGCCGCACCATATTGGAACTGCTGTTGAGCGATCACCCGCAGACCTGTATGACCTGTGCAAAAAACCAGAACTGCGAACTGCAGAAACTGGCTGCGGAATTCGGCATTGAAGAGATCAAATATTCCGGCGAACGCAACCGTTTCAAGCCCGATGCCTCCAGTGAAGCGATCCGCCGGGACCTTTCCAAGTGCATCATGTGCCGCCGTTGCGAAACCGTTTGCAACAAGATCCAGACTGTGGGGGCGCTGACCGGTTACGGCCGCGGCTTCGGCGCAAAAGTGGGAACAGCCAGCTTGATTCCGCTGGCAGATTCCAACTGTACATTTTGCGGCCAATGCGTGAATGTTTGCCCGGTGGGTGCGATCACCGGTATAAGTTATGTAAAGAAAGTCTGGGATGCCATCAATGATCCCAACAAAACCGTGGTGGTGCAGACTGCTCCGGCTGTGCGCGTGGCGATCGGTCAGGAATTCGGCTTTGAACCGGGAACTCCGGTAACCGGCAAACTGGCGGCAGGACTGCGGGCTCTGGGATTTGACAAAGTATTTGACACCAACTTTTCAGCCGACCTGACGATCATGGAAGAAGGTCACGAAATCGTGGCGCGGATCAAAGCCAATAAAAATCTGCCGATCCTCACCAGCTGCTGTCCGGGCTGGATCAACTTTATTGAACACAACTTCCCGGATCTGCTGCACATACCTTCAAGCTGCAAATCGCCGCAACAGATGTTTGGAGCTATTGCCAAAACTTATTACGCGGAAAAGATCGGCGTAGCCCCAAAAGATCTGGTGGTCGTTTCGATCATGCCCTGTCAGGCCAAGAAATACGAAGCCGCCCGGCCGGAATTCTCCAAAGATGGCGTGCGCGATGTGGACTACGTGGTAACCACCCGCGAACTTTGCAAGATGTTCAAAGAAGCCGGTGTGAACCTTGCCAATCTGGAAGACGATGTCTTTGACAGTCCGCTGGGTGAATCCAGCGGTGCGGCAGATATCTTCGGCGTTACCGGCGGTGTTTTGGAAGCCGCCTGCCGTTCGGTCTACTTTATGCTCAACGGCAAAAATCTGGAAGGCGATGCCATCAACTTCCGTGCGGTCCGCGGTCTGGACGGAATCAAAGAAGCCTCGGTGGAAATCACCCCCGGAAAGAGCATAAAAGTTGCAGTCTGTTCAGGGCTGGGCAATGCGCGCAAAGTCTTGGAAATGGTGCGCGATGATCCCAACCGTTTTCAGGCTATTGAAATCATGGCATGCCCAGGCGGATGTATCAACGGCGGCGGACAGCCGTTCCTGCATGGCGATTCAGCGCTGTTGGAAAAGCGCATGAAAGGGTTGTATACCGAGGACGAGCGCAAAGTCCTGCGTCTCTCGCATGAAAATAAAGATATTCAAAAACTTTATGCCGAATTTCTCGGTGAAATCGGCGGCGAAAAGGCGCACCATTTGCTGCATACAGAGTATCACAGCAAATAACATCTCCGCAGTCTGAATATCAGGAGTGCTGCAAGGCAAGAAAGCTTTGCAGCACTCTTTTTTTGCGGTAAAAATACAAAAAAATGGAACAAAAACTGACCGTTTTTGAGTCAAACTATATAAAGACTAATAATTTTTTTGCAAGAAAGCGATATATGCTTAAATGAACAGCCAGCCATCAACCGCCGGAAAAGATTCCGGCGATAACGAGTTGATCCAACGCGCCCAAGCCGGCGATACGGGCGCCTTTGAAGAAATAGTCAACCGCTATTACCAGCGATTATATCAAACCGCATTTGCCATATTGAATTCGCACCATGATGCTGAAGAAGTCACACAGGATGCTCTGATAAAAGCCTACCGGGCACTGCCGGGATTTCGCGGGGACTCGCTTTTGCTGACATGGCTCTGCCGGATCGTTATCAATCAGGCCCATAACAAATATCATTGGAACCGCCGGCGCGGCAGCGAAGTGAATTTGAGTTTGAGCCGTCCGCCGGAACCCGGCGGCGATCAGCAGCAGGAAGATTTCAATATCCCCGACAGCAAAAATTCTCCGGTGCGTGAACTTGATAACGCCGAACTCGGTGAATTACTGAATACCGAAATGGCTCAACTGCCGGAGTCATTGCGCGAAACCATGCAGTTGCGGCATCTGCAAAATCTGGCATACGAAGAAATAGCCCAACTTCAGCAATGCCAGCTGGGCACGATAAAATCCCGCTTATCCCGCGGCAGAGAACTTTTGCTGAAAAGATTGAAAACTTACGGTATAACACCCGAAGAATAAGGGGGCAATACTCATTATCGCCGGGAAACTCCGAAATATTACACTTCCACTGCCGTCGTTTAAGAAAATAAAAACTCCCCCCTCCCCCCACACCGCAGTACACCAATAAAAAACCCGCTTTTTTTAGGCTTGAAAACTTGAACTTTCCAGTAATTGGGTTAACTTATATACTTGATAAAAATATAAGGACAGCCCATGCAGAATATTTCAGAAACCCGGCGCAGAATCAATGAATTTTATGACCGCTCCGGCAAATACGCTCCTGATGCATACGAGTTCATAACTTCAGCAGTTATTGAACAGGTCAATGCATTGAAAGAACCGCGCCATCTTTCGGCACTTGAAGTTCTGCAGGGAGTAAAAAAACAGCTGCAGAACGAATTCGGTATCCTTGTAAACCTTATCCTTGAAAAGTGGAATATAAAATCTGCTTCCGATATAGGCGAAATCATATTTGATCTTATCGAATTGCAGATATTGAGTGCATCAGCCGAAGATAAACGCTCGGATTTTGATGTGGAGTTTACCCTTGCAGAGCAACCAACCTGCCGCCGCAAAACAGCACGGCTTCCGGAGATACCTGAAATTGAATGACCGAGCGCTGGTACCAGTAGAGGTACGTTCACTGCCCCACGGGGCGAAACTTTATCACATACGCAACAATTCACGATTGACCCGTATTCAGGCAGTAATGCGCACCGGCAGCATTCACGAAGGAGCGGATGCCGGCTGCGGGCTTTCGCATTTTCTGGAACACATGCTCTTTCAGGGCTGCAAACGATATCCGGGGAATTCGGCTTCGGATAAAATCCATGCCCTCGGCGGTGACTGCAATGCCTATACCACATTTGACCACACGGCGTATTATGTGGAAGTGCCGGTGGAAAAATTTGCCGAAGCAGCTGATGTGATCACCAGTATGGTAGCCGAACCGGTCTTTCCGGAAGAAAAATTCAATTCGGAAAAAAAGGTCATCGAGCGCGAAGCAGATATGATAGCCAACCGCCCCAATCAGGTGCTGATCCAGAATTTGTGGCAGGAGCTTTTCCCGGATCACCCGGCCCGTTTTCCCATCATTGGTTATGGTGATAAGATCGCTCAAGTTACCCGAAGTGACATGGTAAATTACTATCAGCGCCGCTATGGTGCCATGCGCAGCTACTGGATCGTTACCGGAGAACTTGATACAGACACCGTACAGAATGTATTAACAGAAAAGCTCTCAAATTTTGCCCGCGGCAATCTTCAGGATATTGTTATGCAGCCATTGCCGGAGCAATCTTTTGCCATCCATACAACTGCAGTTTTTCCCGATCCGCTTACCCGTATCGTCTGCGGAGTACGGACTCCGCAGGCATCGCATTGCGATGCTGCGGCCCTCGATCTGGCAGCGGGGATCCTCGGAGGCAGCGACAGCTCGCTGCTGCCGGCAGAACTGGTATACCGCCGCGAACTGGCGTTGATGCTTTCCTCGGAGTTTGATGCTATGACCTTTGCCGGGGTAATGGGTATAAGTGCAGCATGTGAACCCCGCAAACAAAAGCAGTTGAAAAGTTCCATCGCCGCTATGTTGGAAAAAATCCGTCATACCGGAATTACCGCAGAAGCCTTGAAACGTGAAAAACGCCAACAGGAACAGACCATGTATCAGCTGTTGAAAAGTTCTTCTTCCACGGTCAATCTGGTTAACAGTATGGTGATGAATTTCAACACGCCGGATGTTGCCGGCTATCTGGAAAAACTCCGGGCAGTAACAGTCGATCAGGTCAATAAGGTATTGACTGATTATCTTGATCCCAACCGTCTGGTATGGGTTCAGGTGGAGCCGGAACCAAAAGCACCGAAAAGCAGGAAATCGGCAGCAAAGAATACAGCTTTGCCATTGCATACCGGAGAAACCTCCGGTAATGTCAAATATATTCTGCTTGAAAGAAACAACATTCCTATAGATACCATATCGCTGATCCTGCCCGCCGGACCGGTTTGGGAAAATGGATATCATCATGGCATAAGTCAGCTTTTAAGCAAAATGCTTGCCACAGGAACGAAGAATATCTGCGAAACAGATTTTTATGCATTGCTGGATAAATATTGTATTGATCTGGATACCAGCTGCGGCAATAATACTATGGCTGTAGAGTTGAGTTTTCCTCCCCGTTCACGCAAACAGGCTGAAAAAATCGTGATCGATCTGCTGACCGCACCGCGGTTTGATAAAGATATTTTTGAGCGGGTGAGAAAAAATCTTGCAGATCAGCTTGCCAGCCGGCTGGAAGATCCCAACTTTGTGGGTATAACCACCGCAAAACGCCTGATATTCGGCGATCACGCAGCGGGAAATAACCGGCTGGAAAGCATTAAAGAACTCGAAGCGATCAACCTTGAAGAACTGGTGGCATATTATCGGTCGCGTTTTGACCGCATCCGGACAAATTTCGGCGCCACCGTTGCCAATGATCAGACAGCTGCCGGGGTAAAAGAATTCTTTGAACATTTGTCCGCCATACTGCCGTGGCGGCAGGCGCCGTTGCCCACTCCGGAAGCGGCCAGCATGGAATATCTGCAGTCGCGCCGCACTGCTGAAGTAAAAAATATACCTTTACAGCGCACGCCCAATACAGTTATTTGTGCAACAGCAGGCGGATTTGCCCACACCCGGGAGTATTACGCATTGCTGATAATGGATGCAGCTCTCAACGGTCTGGCCAGTTGTCTTTTCAAAGAAGTACGGGAAAAGCGTTCGCTGGCTTACTCCACGGGGGTTTTTGTAAATTGCGGTCTGGTCCAGGGCATAACAGCTCTTCATGCCGGAGTGGAACCATCCAAGGCCGCAGAAGCATTGAATTGTTTAAGTGACGAACTGGACCGGGTGATCGAACAAGGTCTGGGTGAAGAAGAATTCTCTGCCGCCCGTCTTGCCGCTTTGAGTTCACTCGCCCGGCAGATGGAAAGCGTGGATGCAAAACTCATGCACGCCCAGTTGGCGCTTTTCTACGGCGATGATCCGCAGGAAAGTTTGAACAGTCAGCAGATCATCAGCAATATGAGTTTGAACGAGTGCAATGCGCTGCTGAAAGCAGCATTGACCCGTTCACCACGAGTATTGATAAATGCCGGTAAAATTTTATCCTGAAAAAGAAAGGTTATATATATTATGAGCAATAAATATCTGCTTGGTTTTGATATTGGCGGCACTAAAATCGGCATCGGACTGGGGACCGTTGACGGCAAGATACTGCAAAGTGAACGCGTTGACAATAAAAATACTGATCCTGAAGTAATATTGCCGCTGCTGGCCAATATTGCAAAACAAGAGATCGCAGCAGAAAATATCTCAAGCCAAGATGTTTTGGCATTCGGTATTTCCACGCCATCTCCGGCGGATATACCCAACGGCATAATCACCACTCCGCCCAATAACCCCTACTGGCGCAATGTGCCGATCAAAAGTTATCTGGAAAACGCATTGCAGATCAAAGGGTGTTTTGAAAATGATGCCAACTGTGCTGCATTGGCCGAATGGTATTTCGGAGCCGGCAAAGGCTGCAAAGATATGATTTATCTTACCATGAGTACCGGTATCGGCGCCGGAATCATTGCCGGCGGCAAACTGCTGCAGGGCACCGGTTTTCTGGCCGGCGAGATCGGTCACTCGGTTTTAGTGCCCCATGGCAGATTGTGCAACTGCGGCTTGCGCGGCTGTCTGGAAGCATATTGCGGAGGCCGGGCCATAGCACAGCGTATGCAAGAAGAACTGGCTGGCGAAAAAAATCACCCCATGCTCAAATATGCCCAAGATGATCTTCTGGAAAATCTGGATATGCTTTCGCTGGAAACAGCCGCCCGCGACGGTGTTGAATATGCCGTAAAACTCTGGGATGAAATGTGTTTGCGCGATGCTCAGGCTTTCGGGATGCTTATGAATATATTCAACCCCGAAAAGATCGTGCTGGGTACGATCGCCTATGCAGCCGGAGATTTCTTTATGGAGCCGGTAAAAAAATATCTGCCCGATTTTGCCTGGAAAGAAACGCTTGAAGCTTGCGAGGTTGTACCGAGTATGCTCAAACGCGATATCGGCAGTTATGCCGGGATCGCCGGAGCTATGTACGAACTCAAGCAGCAGGGTGTGCTCTGAAAAAAAATACAACTTCAAGGATATTGGATTATGCGTACTAATCACTTTAGAACGATCAGTCATTGGTTTACCTGGGAAGATATGGATTTTCCCAATCCGGCAGTCGAAGAACGCATACGCAAAAAAGTTGCGGCAGCGGCGGCGGCAAAAGTGGAACTTGCGGTGGTTTTCGGCTATCACTTTCGCTGGGATTATGTGTTCAACTTTGATCTGATACACAAACTTATTGCCTTTACCGTTGCGGAATATCACAAATACGGCATCAAAGTCATCGACCATCATTCGGCGGTGCTGACATACCGTCCCCGCAACTGGGAAGACCGCGTGGAAAACTTCAATCGTAATCACCACCATGTGCCGATGACACCTGATCCGGCGTTTATCGACTGCTTGAGCTATGCCGGGAAAAAGCTCAACAGCCTGCGGCAGCTGCGTGTAGATGACAATACTCCGATCTTTCTTACGCATTATCATGCAGAGTGTTTTTGTGTAAATAATCCGGATTTCCGCTTTGCCTATAAAAACTATGTGCAGAGACTTTTTGCCGAAACCGATATCGACGGACTTATGTGCGACGATGTCTGCCACTACGGCCATTGGGCGACCTGCGGCTGCGAGCATTGCCGCCGGAAGTTCCGCCTTGCCACCGGCAAAAGCCTGCCCCCGACCAGCGATTTCACATTCTGGGGCAACTACGAAAACCCTGATTTCAGAGTATGGCTCAAGCAGCACGCCACCGATGGCAGAGAATTTCTGGCCATGGTCCGCCAAGCCATTCCCCAAGGCAAACTGCTCACCAGCTGCTGCAGCAGTTCCACCGGCAAAAGCAACGACAGCACCGGTTTGGATATGTCAGTATGGTCAAGTTCGCTCAATACAGTAATGCTGGAAATGGGCGGCAATATCTCCGGAGGAAAAAACTCCATTGAAATACGCATACCCGATATGCTCCTTAATGGCGGCATTGCCGAACGCGGCAACATGCCCTGTCTGGGGCTTGGGTACGCGTTTTTCCCGGAAGAAGGCTTCCGGACCTGGTCGCTCAATAAATTTTTCAACAGCGACAGTTGGATCTCCACCCACAAAACCCGCTGCGGCCTGACCATTGAAGAACAGCGTCTGCTGCCGGACGAACCTGAAATCGTGCACGAAGCCTACAACTTTGACGCCCGCTATCCGGAATTGAGCGAACTTACTGATACAGCTCAAGTTGCCGTATTGTTCAGCAGTAACTCCCGCAGTTTCAACGGCAGTTTTTCCGAGGATTATGTAGATGGCTTTAAGAATATCGTCCGGGCACTCTACCGCAGCAATGTGGCGGTAAATGTAACTCATCTTGTGCCGGAAAATGCCGATAAGATCAAATACCTTATTCTTTCAAACTGCGATTGCTTGAGTGACGGAGAACTTGCGGAGTTGAAAAATTATCAGCAGTCAGGCGGTATTATAATCGCCACCGGGCTGCTGGGCGGACGCGACGAAACCGGCAAAAACAGAGCCGGTGGTTCGCTGCTGAAACAATACGGCATAACGCCGGAGTTGCCCCAGGTCGACCGAACCTTGTCACCGGAAGTCAGACAGGAGTATTTCCAGCACACATTCTGGGAAATACCCGGTTCAATTCCAACGGAAACCAAATTTTCCGGCAAAGAAAATCTGCCAGCCGCCAATGCATACGGTTTTTACCAGCTTGCAGACGATCTGCTGTGGAGTCCGCTGTCCGGTCACGCCGAAAGCCATGCAGAAAATGTTGCCGCCATGGTAAAAACAATGGTCGGCAGCGCTCTTGACATCGCCCTGCCCGACAGTTTGCGATACAGAGTTTATACTGATGAAAAGGGCAATTACGCAGTACATTTCATGCCGGTAACGATCACCGCCAATCTGCACCCGACGATCAGGCTGCAGAAGGTCGGTCACCCGATCGTTGAATCGCTCAACTACGAAGATCTTGCCGGAGTTATAGAGATCGCAGGCAACATAAAAGCTGCCAAACTCTATTCGCCGGATCTCGCCGAAGTCAGAACGCTCCCGGCTGTTGACGGAAAAGTGGTAATCGATTTGACCGGATTGCGGAGATTTTTCTCGGTGATCGTGGAAAAGTAAGCAATTTCAATTGCTGTAAAAAAAAATCAGGAGTGCTGCTTGAATATATTGCAGCACTCCTTTTTTTCTGCCTGAAACATTTTTCAGTTTCAGGCAAATCTCAAGAGCTGTAAGACTATAACTCGCAAAAAACTTATTTGTATACCGGACCGAAGTTGGCGCAAGCGCGGTAGTCGGCGCCTTCCGGATCCATACCGAATGCCGCCCATGCGCTGGGGCGGTAGATGTCTTTTTCATCCACGTTGTGCATGCAGACCGGAATACGCAAGATACTTGCCAGTGTAATCAGGTCAGCCCCGATATGGCCGTAGTTGAACGAACCGTGATTGGCGCCCCAGTTGGCCATTACGCTGTAAACATCTTTGAATGCACCCTTGCCGGTCAGGCGAGGTACAAACCAGGTGGTCGGCCAGCCCGGATCGGTGCGTTTATCAAGAATATCGTGCACTTCTGCCGGCGGCGCATAGGTGTAGCCTTCGGCAATCTGCAATACCGGGCCCAGACCATGGATACGGTTCACTCGGGCCAGAGTTATCGGCATGCCGCCTCTGGTAAAGAAACGCGAGGAGAAACCGCCTCCGCGGAAATAACCGTTGTTGGCGGGGCACCAGGTAGTGGCTTTCAAAGCCGCCTGCACATCACCTTCGGTAATATTCCAGAAGTGCTTCATTGCCGGTTTGCCATCAAGGGTCATGGCACCGGTGGCATCCATGGTGGTGGCACCGGAGTTGATCAGGTGGATCATGCCGGGCACTTCCAGATCATATCCGGTAGTACGTTTGACCGCTTCAGGACTCCAGTAGGTACGCACATCGGAGAAACCGCTGGCGCTGTTAGTCAGCAACCGGCCGAAAAGCATAGCCAAACCGTTAAGGCCGTCGTTTTCAGTAGCCATAACGTAAGGAGCCCGGATACCGTTCCAGTCGAATGAACTGTTGAGCACGGTTTCCATAAAGTCGCCGTTAGGCATATGGTCAGTCCATTGACGCTGCCCCTGGAAACCGGCCATGATGGCATTGTGTCCGCAGGATTCTTCAACAAAACCCATTTCTGCAAGTTTGGGATTGCCAACCATCAGGTCGCGGGCGATAATGGTCATCTTGGCGCAGTAATCGAAGATCTCGCGTTTGTTTTCGGGAGTTCTGCGGGCCTCGCCGACATTGTAGAAATCTTCACTTTCCCGGCAGTTTTCTTTGATCCACGCAGAGGCTCTGGCGAATTCATCGGCATCAAAAATGCCTTCGTTCACACGGCGGATGATTTCAGTGGAGTCGACCGACTCGCAGCGCATATCAAAGTATTGTTCAAACATTTCCGGGCAGAGGATGGAACCGGCAATCCCCATGGAAACGCTGCCGATGGAAAGATAGCTCTTGCCGCGCATCTGCGCCGCCGCCAGAGCCGCACGGCCGAAACGCAAAAGTTTTTCTTCCACATCTGCGGGGATCTCTTTGCAGTCGGCATCCTGCACATCCTTGCCGTAAATACCGAAAGCCGGCAGACCTTTCTGCGAATGACCGGCAAGCACCGCCGCCAGATAAACTGCCCCGGGGCGTTCTGTACCATTAAAACCCCACACTGCCTTGATGGTGTGGCGATCCATATCCATAGTTTCCGAGCCATAGCACCAGCAGGGAGTTACCGATACGGTGATCATTACATTTTCGCGCTTGAACTTTTCCTGACAGGCGGCAGCTTCGGCCACTCCGCCGATGGTGGTATCGGCAATAACACATTGAACCGGAGTGCCGTCAGTATAGCGCAAATTGGCGCTGAACAATTCAGCAGCCTGTTTTGCCATGCTCATAGTCTGGTCTTCCAGCGATTCGCGGATACCTTTGCGTCTGCCGTCGATTGTAGGACGGATACCGATTTTGGGGTAGTTCATAACGACTCTCCTTGTTATATTCCCACTTTTTATGGGAAAAATTTTATTTTTTACTCAAGCAAAATTGTTTTTTACTCTTTGGAAATATATAGTAATAAAGTTGTCAAGTCAAGAGTTATACTATGAACAATATTTCTGATTTTATGAATAAAATTGACATCCGCACATCCAGCGACTTGAATTTGCAGTTGGAATCAATGGGTGTCGTTACGCTGGGGCAATTCTGGAACAGTATAACCCTGTCAGGAGATTACTGGCGTTTTTATTATCATAACGCGCCCGGAGCGGGGGTGGTAGTGCGGGGGCGCAAAAAAGAGTTTCTGCCCAAACGCTGTTATCTGCTGCCGCCGTCATGCAATCTGGAAAGTTTCTGCAATGGAGCTCCGGAACAGCTGTTTATCCACGCCGAGCTGCAAAACTGCCGAGCAGGAACCAACGACAATATAATATTATTGCCGGAAGAATTTGATCTTGCAACCGTAAAAAAAATACGCAGCCGCATACTTTCCGGAGAAGCACAAATGCCGACCGTCCGCCTGACAGCATTGAGTTTGATCGCTCAAGCACTGACATATCTGCCGGAACAAAACTTTACCGCTCCTGCCATGGACAGCCGCATTACCGCGTTGCGAGATTATATAAATACGCATCTTGAAGAAGAAATTGCTTTGGATTTTCTGGCCAAACGCTGCGGCATGTCGCGCGAAGCAATGATCAGATTATTCAAAAGCGAGTGCGGTATAACACCTTATCAATATTTACTGCAGCAGCGTTACAACTGCGCGGCGCGATTGCTGAAAAATTCCGATCTGCCGATCGAAAATATTTGCGACACCGCCGGATTCAAGGACCGCTTTCATTTTTCGCGGCAATTCAAAAAACTTTTCGGAATGCCGCCGGCAGCTTACCGAAATTATTACAAGCCCAATTAACAGTGTTTTTTCCGGCGCTTGAGCAGAGATTTTTCAAGTTTGGCAAGTAAAACATCTTCGGAAGCAGCCAGCGGATTTTCCGCCGCAGCAAGATAACAGGCTAAATATTTACGCAACTTTTCGCTTGAAAAATCAAAAAAGCGGAAAAACTGCTCAAAATCCACAATAAGGCGTCTTTTGAGCATAAAACGCGGCAACTTGCGGCAGCTTGCCAAATCGATCCACATAATATCCAGCAGATCATCTCCGGATGCCGGGTTGATTTTTTCCCTGAAAAGCAGATTCATGGGCGTAAAGCCGCGGTGCAGTATGTTGTGATCGTGCAAGCGGGCGAGCAGCTGCATATTGCGGCAAATGAATTCATCGCAAAGGTCAACACGTCCATACAGCGCACCATCGGCAAAAAATGCTCTGCCATCCTGATAGTCTCCGGCAAACGCCGTAGCAATAAATGCTGTTTTCAGCACACCGCGGACCCGGGTATCGCCAACAGCAAGCAGTTGCGGAGTTTTTATACCGAGAGAATTTATTTGCTGATAGTTCGCCGCCTCGGCACCGCATGGAGAAAGCCGGAAAAAGAACTTGTACTGTTTTTTGAGTCTGTTGTAAGCTTTATAGGCAAAAACTCTGCCGGAAGCGCATTGGACTTTCAATACATACTTCTGTTTAGTATTCCAGATAACCGGAAATTCACCATCTTTTTGTAAGGCATTACTTTCAACAAGACTCAAAAAATCATCTTTGAAACCATCGTTGATATAACACCACGAACGCCACGGAGAAGCGGTGCTGACTTCAAAATCACTTGCAAATACAGATTTCATAACCCCAGCGGGGGGAAAATTACTTGTAAAGTTTTTCTAATACTTCGATCAGACGCTTATTCTGAGCTGCGGTGCCCACGGTTATACGCAAATATCTGCCAGTAACTTCGCCCGGGAAATAACGGACGATCACCGCATGGTCACGCAAAAAATTGAACGCTTTGGCGCCATCACCATCCGGCGGAGCAGCAAAAATAAAGTTGGCCTGCGACGGCACCAGATCAAAACCGAGTCGTTGGAGTTCAGCAGCCAAATCGGCACGCAAATTTCTGACCTTGGCGATGGTTGTCTGCAAATACTCCTGATCGCGGATTGCGGCTTCGGCCAGCTTTTGCGTGATCATATCCATATTGTAGGAATCTTTGAGCTTGTTCAAACCATCAATGATCATGGGGTGCGCCACCGCGTAGCCGAAACGCAAACCGGCAAGCGCCAGACTTTTACTGGAAGTGCGGCTGACTATGACATTGGCAAATTCGCTTGCCAGATCCATGCAGTTATCGTCAGCAAAATCAGCATAAGCTTCGTCAATGAAAAGTATACCTTCAAATTTTTCTGCCAACATGCGTATATCACTCTTGGGAAACGTATTGCCGGTAGGGGCATTGGGGCGGGTGATAATAAGGATATTGGCGCCTTTTGCCTGTTCAAGAATGTCCGACGGCATGGCAAAGGAATTATCTTTATCCAACGCTATTTTAATGACCGGAGCTTCCTGCATGGCGGCCAGTACCGGATAGAGTGAATAAGTCGGCTCCAGCACCGCCACCGGCTTATCCGGGGCAGTAAATGCCCGGAAAGTCATGGTCAATATATCGTCAGAACCATTACCGGCAACGACCATATTGCGTGACACATTGTTTACTTCGGCAATGGCACTGCACAAACTGTCGGCCATGGGATCGGGATAACGCCGCAGCATGGCGCCATCAAAACTTTCCAACGCGCCCAACACCGCCGGCGACGGAGGAAACGGGTTCTCGTTGGTATTGAGTTTGACCAGATCCAGCATCTTGGGTTGTTCACCGGGGGCGTAGCCTGCCATGGCATCGACGGCAGAGCGGAAAAAGCTTTTGTATTCGTTCATAAATCAAAAATCCAGATATAAAAAATTGTCTCGCACTTAATATAAAGCCAAAAACAGAAAATGCAACTGCAAAAACAGTTCAAAACACCGGCTTGCATGACAAAAAATCCATTATTCAAAAAATTCAGATTGCAAACACAAACACCACATGCGTATTTCTCCATCAATGCAATAACAATATCGGCTGTTTGCAGGCAGAAAAGCCAATATGCAGAAGCCAGGAAATAATGGCAGTTTTGCCGGAAAACTGATGAATAAAATCCCTCTGAAGATCAGGAGCAGCTCTACCAACCCTCCGACTTACAGGCTGTATGCAAATTGCAATCCGGCTTTGAGTTCTTCAGCGGAACATTTCTGTTCAAAGAGTTTGGGCGCCGGATGCTCCCATATCGCCTTGTGAAACTCTCTGGGCAGATCGCCCTGCCCCGGCACCAGATGGATATCGGCATACTGGCAATCATCGGTAATCAAACGTGCATCCGACCAATGAAAGTGCCCGATGAGCTCGGGGTGTTCCATAAACTTCCAGAGTTTTTCATGCCGTTTTTCCAGCGTATCTTCGTGAGCCGAAGCGCTTGCCGCGTGGCTGGTATCCAGCGTAAGGTTCACATTTTTGCGATTCACATCTTTGTAAAGCTGGAACCACTCATCACTGGAACACCCGGCAATGATCCGCAGATCAGGATGACGCAATACTTGATTTTCCAAGCTCAAAGTCACGCCCTTACCGGCCATAAAGTCGGCAATTTCCCGCAAAGAGTCAATCATAGGCCCATAAGTCCCCACATCCTCGCCTTTGCTGGAAAAGACTCCGCAGGGATGAAGGATCATGGTTTTGATATTGAATTTTATGCCGGCTTCGATCCCGTACTTTATATCGTTAATGCTCTGACGGCGAACCGCTTCGTCATGGGCCGCAAGATTGATACCGGAATACTGCAAGTGAAGTGTACGCGCGTAATCGCGGACAACTTCCAGTTTGCTCAAATCAGTTTCAGTAGTTATGTAGAGTTCCACTCCAAGATCGTGTTCCTTCAAAAACTCCACCGGAAAAATATTACTTACCAATACCATGCTTTTTCATCCTCTTCCTGAATACACCGGTTATTTTTGTTACCGGAAAAAATATAACAGCATTTGGTTATTTGTCAATAAAAAATTCTGAAAAAAATAATTTTGTATCAATTCACTTTACAGAGCAAACATCGATTTTATGCAGTCTAATCTGATTTTAAGCGATTTTCTTGCAGTTAAAGCAAGTTTCAATCTTGAAAAATCCGTAAAACGTGCTATTTTGTTTGGACTACTGAAATATTACCCCGCAAGGGTTTTTTGGGATTTATTAAAAATAGAGGAAAGCTATAAAATGCCCCGGTTATCTGGTTTTGTAAAATGCCTGACGGCTGCTGCCGCTGCATTTTCTTTTTTGCACAGCACAGCAGAGTGCGCCGCCAACGATGCAATAAACTCGTTTCTCGCTTCCGATCCGGTAAAAAAGACTCCGGAATATCTGGCACAGGGCAAGCGTAATGTAAAAAGCGTTGCCGAACAGCTTAAAGCATTGCTCGAACCTGTCCCAGCCAACGCTAAACGCATCGTAACGCCGCTGCCCAAACCGGATTTTACGATCATCAAAGGCAGCAACGGCAGATCCACACTCATCTACCGCTGCCGATATATTCAGGCCAACCGTGCCAGCGTTATTGCTATTGAAAACATGCTGCGCAACGGCTCGGTGGAATTTCATTCAGAACAGAATTTGCTGACCATCTACGACAGTTCTGAAAACATTGAGAACCTCAAAAACGCCCTGCTGGCCATCGACAAACCCATGCCGCAGGTAGTCGTGGAAGTAAAAGTGATCGAAGTATTGTTCTCCGATGGAATGAACCGCAGTCTGTCGCTGCAGTTCAACGACAGCGACCGCGGCAGAAATGCTCTGCACGAAAATACCTTGCTCAAATCCACCGGCGGCATCATCAATAACAATTTGAGCGGCAACTCGGAAGCTGCCGGAATGAATTTGAACTGGTTTCCTTATGTATCAGGGACCAAAAGTCTGCAAACTTCATTCCAATGGGTGCTCAATGGTCAGGACGCCAAAGTATTGACCTCGCCCAATCTGGTAATCAGCCGCAATGAAGAAGCAAGTCTCTCCACCGGGCAGGATATCCCGATCCAGGAAATGAGCACAACTTCCAGCGGTACCAATATTGCCACCACCTTCCGCCGCGTGGGGGTGACTCTGACACTTACTCCTATGATCATCAACGATAATCTGGTAACCTTGCGTGTGGCGCCGGAAGTCTCCACCGTGCAGCAGTATCAGCGCATCAATCAGGGGTACGATGCCTCCACCGGCGAAGCGATTTCGTTTCAGGTGCCGGTGATCAGTATCCGTAATCTGGATACAACTCTGACCCTGCGCGACGGCGAAGTGATCATGATGGGCGGTCTTTACAGCAACCGCACCAGCATGCAGGAAGACCGCACGCCGCTTCTGAGCGATATACCTTATATCGGTGAACTTTTCACCTCCAAAAACCGCGAACAGGAAATTGTGCAGCTGGTATTCTTCATGCGTGTACACATTCTGCGTCCGGAAGAAAATCCCTCCGGCATAACCTTTGACCCCGATGAAGTTGCCAACACCAGCAGCAAGATCGGCGAAATCCTGCAGAATTCCTCATCGCTGCCCAAGCTCAAATCGACCCTTCAGCAGCTCAAGGAAGAGTTTGTAGACGAGCCGGAACGCCGCCGTAAGGCCAACGATCCGGAACCGGAACGCAACGACCGCACTGCAGCCAAAACTACTCCGGCAGCAGAAAAAGCTCAAGAACCGGCAAAAGATAAAAAGTAAGGCATGGTAATGAAAATCGACCGCAAAAAATTACGGCAGATACTTCTGGCGATAGCTATCATTTCCGCCGGGGCGGTGATTTATCTGGCGTGGCACTATACGCGTGCCGAAGATAAAGCAGCCACTGCCGAAATGAGCGCAGTTCAGGGAATTGACCGGACTTTCACGTTAAAAAGAGGAGATCTGGTACTGGGCATAACCCAGCCGGGAACCGTCAGCGCCAAAAAGAAGCACCGGGTAGTGCCGCAGGCCAACGTCCGCTCCACGATCGTCTGGATCATTGAAGAAAACGCCCGAGTCAAAAAGGGCGATATCGTAGCAAAACTGGATTCCACCGATCTGGAAAACCGGATCCTCGACGGCAAGATCGAGCTGGAAAACCTGGAAAAAGAACAGGAACTTGCCCTGGAAACCCAGAAACTGGAAGAAAGTACTCAGGCCGCCAACATGAAAGCCGCCGAAGACCGGGTCTCCAAAGCCGATGATGCCTTGAGAAAGTATCTGCGTTTTGAGCGCCGCCAGAAGCGTGATTCGCTGGATTTGAGTATTTCCAGCAGCGAAAGTAAACTGGAAGATGCCCGGGAGACGTACCGCAATTACAAAGCCAATCCTGAAACCGATACTGACGAAGATAAGCAGAAAGAGTACAAGAAAAATCTTGCCAATGCCCAATCGAGTATCGATTCAGCAGAAAACGAACTGGAAAACAACGAAAGTTCCCGCCGTTTGTGGAAGATGTACGATGATCCCAGCAAACTCAAAGCGCTTTACAATGAAGTGGATCAGGCTGATCTGAATATGGAAAAAGTGAAAGTAGCCATCCAGTCCAGCCGTGCACGCACCACCCGCAGTCTGCACAACTATACCCGGCGGATCCGCCGTGTGCGTGAAAATCTCGAGCAGAATGAAAAGTTTCTGCAGATGATGACTCTCTACGCTCCGGCCGACGGTATTGTGATCTACGGTAACCCCGACCGCCCCCACAGCAACCCCGATATCAAACCGGGTATGGAAGTGTGGCGCGGCATGATCCTGATGACCATACCGGAAATGTCGGATATGGTGGTGAATCTGGATCTGCCCGAACAGTACCGCAGCAAAGTCAAGGTCGGCGACCGCGTGGTGATCTCTCCCGACAGCATGCCTTCGGTAAAATTTCACGGCTCGGTGGATATCATCCCGACATTGCCGGTCAACATCATCTTCTGGGATTCAAGTTCGCCCAAAGTTTACAAATCGCGCATACGCTTTGATAAACAGTCAGAAATGCTGGTCAACGGCATGAGCGTGCAGATCGAAGTGATCACCAATACGATCAAAAATACGCTTTACATACCCGTGGAAGCGATATTTGAAGATAAAGAACGCTTCTATGTATACATGCAGACACCCGGCGGCGGCAATAAAGAAGTGGATGTTAAAATCGGAGAGTCCAACGATCGCTTTGTCCAGATCCTCGATGGGCTCAAAGAAGACGATGTAATCTATCTCTACCGTCCGCATCAGGGCCGTACCGATACGAAATAGGCTGACAATACAAAGGATTGGCAGGATTGGACTCAAGCGATAAAATCGTCAGTTTGGAGCATATCTTCAAAACTTACTATGCCGGAGGCAACCCGGTACCGGTACTCAAAGATGTGAATTTGAGTGTGGGCCGCGGTGAATTTCTCGGCATATTGGGTACTTCCGGTTCCGGAAAATCGACCATGCTCAATATTCTTGGCATGCTGGATGTGCCGACAGCCGGGATATACCAGCTTGAAGAAGTACAGGTCGACTTGCTTACCGACTCGGAACTGGCGACCATCCGCAACCGGAAAATCGGGTTTATCTTTCAGGGGTTCAACCTCTTTCCCCACCTGACCATTGAACAGAATGTGGAAATTCCCATGCTCTACGGCCGGGTGGATCGCAAAGTTCGCCGGCAGCGGGCGCATGAGCTGATCGAAAGAGTAGGCTTGGGGCACCGTTTCGGGCACCGGCCCAATCAGCTCTCCGGCGGGGAGTGTCAGCGCGTAGCGATCGCCAGAGCATTGAGCAACCACCCATCATTTCTGCTGGCAGACGAACCGACGGGGAACCTGGACGAAAAAACCGGTCTGGAGATCATGAAGCTCTTTCATGAACTCAATGACAGTGGAGTTACGATCATTATGGTTACCCACAACCCGGATCTTGACGAACATTTTGATCAAATCGTGCATTTGCGTGACGGCAGGATCGTACATCAGGAGTACCGGAAAAAATGATGCTGGCTTCGGATGCATTGCGTCTTTCAATGCACAATATACTTTTGCACAAAGTGCGTTCCATACTTACCTCGCTGGGGATCATCTTCGGGGTGGGCAGCGTTATAGCTATGCTGGCGGTTTCCGAAGGGGCAAAACGCGCCGCACTGGGGCAGATCGAAGCCATGGGGATTGACAAGATCATTGTTTACGCTCAAAAGCCGCCGCCCAGCGGGGTTGACAGCCAGACCAGCCGCTCCATACAATATGCCGAAAGCTACGGGCTGACTCAGGCTGATTATGACAATCTGATGAAAATGGATAATATTTCACGCATTACCATTGTACGCAACACCCGGAAAAACGTATTGAAAGGTCTGGAGCGGCTGGATGTAAAGCTTGTTGCCGTAACGCCCAGCTTTCTTAAAGACTCCGGCTCGATCATCGAACGGGGCCGCTGGCTGAGCGTACCGGATATGCTCAACAAACAGCCGGTATGCGTTGTCGGTACCGAAGCACGGAGAAAACTCTTTGAACTCGGTCAAACCGATGTTATCGGCTCGATGCTCAAGATCGATACCGAAAGCTACCGGATCATCGGCATACTTGATAATGAAATGGGCACCCAGTATCCGGAACTTGGCACTCCGGGCAACATGGTATTTATACCGCTTACATTGTCCGAAGCGCTCTTCGGCAGCTTTACCATAAATAAAGAGACCGCAGTGCCGGTAGTAACGCAAGTCGATTTTGACTTATTCATAATTACGGTGGATAAGCTGGAGTATATCGACAATACCGCCAACCGGGTAACACAATATTTCCGCACCAGCCACAGCAAAATCAAAGACTGGGATGTGATCATTCCGCTGGATCTTTTGAAACAGCGCGAAGCCACACAGAACATCTTTACAATAGTTATGAGTTCCATTGCCGGTATTTCGCTGATCGTGGGCGGTATCGGGATTATGAATATTATGCTGGCAAGCGTTTATGAACGGCGCAAAGAGATCGGCACCCGCCGTGCGCTGGGCGCACAAAAAGGCGATATATTGTTTCAGTTCCTTATCGAAACAGTATTTCTCACCAGCATGGGTGGTATTCTGGGTATCATGCTGGGTGTAGGGATCAGCAGTCTGATCACTTTTTACGCCAATATGCCAACCTATTATTCTCCGATAAGCATTATAGCGGCATTGCTTATTTCCAGTTTTGTCGGGGTGCTTTTCGGTACTTATCCGGCGTGGAAAGCTGCCCAACAGAACCCCATTGACGTGCTGCGCAGCAACTGAATAAAAAATCAACTCAATATTGATTTTTTACAAATATGGATTATATTATATCACCCAATAATAACTTTCAGCTTAAAACAGGTTTTTTTATGGACAAAACATTAGTTCTTCTTGCTGCCGGCATGGGCAGTCGTTACGGCGGACTTAAACAGCTTGACACTCTCGGTCCGCACGGTGAAACATTGATGGATTACTCGGTGTACGATGCCATGCAGGCGGGGTTCAACAAGATCGTATTTATCATTCGCCGGGATATTGAAGAAGAATTCAAACGTGTTATCGGCAGCCGCTATGCGGGGCATGTGGATATTGATTACGCATTTCAGGATCTGAAAGATCTGCCCAACGGTTTTGTGCCGCCGGCAGACCGGGTCAAGCCATGGGGTACGGCTCACGCGCTTTATGCTGCGCGCAATGTGGTAAAAACCCCAATGGCAGTGATCAATGCCGATGACTTCTATGGGCGCGACAGCTACGAAAAGCTCGCTGCTTATCTGGATGAACGCGCCGGAGCCGGCGGTCTGTACGGGGCTATGTGCGGCTACAAAGTAGCTAATACCCTTTCGGAAAACGGCACTGTTTCCCGCGGAGTCTGCGCTGTGGAAAATGGTAATCTCGCCAGCGTAGAGGAACACACCAGGATCGTTCGAAACACTCAAACAGGCAAAATTGAAAGTCTGCTTGATAATGGCAATAGTGTTGAGCTGGCAGAAGATACGCTTGTATCTATGAACTTTTGGGGATACTCGCCGGAGATCTTTCCGGAAATCGAACGGCTTTTGAATGAATTTCTGCAGCTCAAGGGCAACGAACTCAAGAGCGAATTCTATATTCCCAGCGTGGCGGATAACCTGATCAAATCCGGCAAGATGCAGCTTAAAATGCTGACCACCAATGCCAGTTGGTTCGGGGTGACTTACCGCGAAGACCGCGATCAGACAGTTGCCACGTTAAAAGCTCTCGCTGAAAAAGGCGAATATCCTGAACAGCTCTTTGCCTGAAGATCAGTGCTTTAACAGAAAAAAGGGTGTTGCAGAACGTTTGAGTTTTTGCAACACCTTTTTTTGTCAAATACAATGATTTATCAGCAGTAGCCGACTTGCTTCAAAAGCGCTGCCGCCTCGGAAAAACCGCGTGTCAAATGCTCCGGACAATGAGCATCGGCATTGATCGTTACAGCTGCATTACGCCTGTAAGCTTCTTGCAGCATCTCCTTGCCGGGATACGGTTCACCGGCCGGTTTATACCAGCCGGCAGTATTAAGTTCAATGCAGCCGGAAGTTTTCTGAACAGCATCCAAAACTTTTACCGCTTGCGGCAGATAGCGGGAGTTGTCAATCATGGCAAACTTTTTCGGCAGATCCAAATGCCCGATGAAGGTAAAAAGTCCGCAATTGGCAGCCCCCTCAAGTTTCCGCCAGTATTCCAGAGTAACTTCATGCCGTTCTTCTTCGCTCAAAGGCAGCCAGTCTGATGAATCGTGATCCACAGAAAAATTACCGCTGTAATGCACCGAACCGATCATATAATCCAGCGGATATGTCTGAAGATTTTTCACTACATCATGCACATTTTCAAAGAAGAAATCCACTTCCAATCCGATTTTAAGCACAAATGAATCTGACTCATACTCTTTTTTGAGTTTCAGCAATGTATCCACATACTCATCAAGCCGAGACAGATCCATGCTCCACTCTTCCGAATCCGAGCCTTCAAACGGCGGAACCACCCAATGGTCGGAAATTCCCAGTATTTCAAGCCCGGCGGCTTTTCCCGCCCGTACCATATCAGCCAGCGACGAAGCTCCGTCGCTGAAATTTGAGTGATTATGCAAAGAGCATCTGGTATTGATTTTTGAAAAATCCCATTTTTCCATATTATAAACCCTGTTTACGGCAGAATATCTGTTCTGTTTTTTAGTAATATAACACTTTTACAGATTATTTCAAAAAAATACGTTTTTATATTTCAGCACTCGATTTCCAGATATCCGGAAAAAATTCCGGCGGGAATTTTTATTTTAACAATATTTTTGCCGTCGAACTCAAACGGCAGAACTTTGCTGCCGGAAAACTCCGGTGAATATGCCTTGATCTGCATGGGCATTGACTCCTGATCGCTCACACGCCACGTTAAAGTCAAATCCGGATTATCCGGCAAAGCATCTTCTGTAAACCTTCGGAATATATCGCCATGACTGATTTTCTCCGGCGGGCATGCTAAAGTTTCAGCCACATTGACCAGATAAAAACGCCGGACATTACCTTTCTGCAGATACTCCAGCAGGTAATCGCAGCTTGAAAGCTCGAATTGCTGCTCATCATCAGCCAACGCACTCAATATTGCGCCCGGCACATCGTAAATATATCCGGCAGCATAAGCCGGTGCTTCGGCCGACACGCTCTGACCATCTACCCACCGGGAGATACAAAACGCATAATGAGCGGCATCCACTCCGCGGGAACGCACGCCGCCGGCAAGCCAGATAAGATTGCCCTTCATTCCCGCAACCCCAAGAGTTTTACCGTCGGCGGTTTGAGCAACCGTCTGGCAATCGCCTTCAACATCACTCAAATAATAACTTTCAGCAACCGGCGCTAAAGCTATGCGTTTTGAACGCCAGTTGAAAACGCCTTCCTCAACCGGCACCATTCCCTTGAGCGAAACAGAAAAACCAAAGATTTTTTCCGGGTTTCCGCGCAAAGATCCATCGCTGTTGTATATACCGAATGGTCCGGCAATCAGCAGTTTGCCGCCCTGTTCGCAATACTCTTTAAGCAATTCAAGCTGTTGATCGCTCAACATATTTGCTCCGGCAATTACTATAAGACCATATTTCTGAAAACGCGCCAAAGGCTCATCTTCAAAAATAATATCAAAACTCAAATTACGGAATACTCCCGCCTGAGTCCAGACGGCAAAAGGTCTGCCGGCAGCTTCCACTGCATCAGCGGCCAGATCCAACGAGCTTCTCGGCTGCATAAAAGCGATCCGGGCATGTTTTTGGGCTTTGCCGCTCCAACGCGGACGTGCTTGCTCGTAAGCAAAAAACTTTTGCTCAACTGCATTCAGATCGCTGCCTTCAGGCGTTGCCATCAAAAGCTGCCCCCAGGCCCGGGAAAGCGCCCAGCAAAAATAGTAGTCATCGTATCTTGCCGGATAAAACATGCTCATTGGCTCAACGCTGTATTTTTTGGCCATAGCACGGCGATGCATGGCATCGGCAGTCCAGCTGGGCCACGAAGCACGCATTACGCTGGAAAACATATTTTCTTGAAATACATGACTCCACAAATGTCCTGCTTTTTCAAACGGATACCCCGTCAGATTCCGGTAAAACGTACTGGTTGCATAATTCGGCCGCAGGAGATCATACCCCAGACTTCTGGCATGCGCGCTAACCGCTTCCTGAAAATCAGCCGTGGAATCATTGCGGAAACGCAGCCACGCCACAAATGCCGGATTCTGGTAGTCGCCGTAAAACCGTCCCCAGCTGTCGGGCGCAGGCAATTCATAACCATATTGCTGTTTGAACTTTTCCCGGCAATACTTACAGGCGCATGCGTGACCGTTGCCGAAGTACTGCACATCATCGGTCATAATGCCGTCAACTCCGGTCTGGTAGACCGTTGCCAGATATTCAAAATATCTTTTCCGGTAATCTGGATTATTGAAACACAATCCATAACCATGATAAGATGTGCGGGCATATCCGCCGGTGCGTCCGTCGATCTGGCGGCAGCTGGAAAGATAAACACCCGGCACGATTTCGGGATCGCCGGCAGCAATAAACTCCCGCAGTCCGGGGAAACTGTCGAGCGTGCTTTTGCGGACCCGCAAGATGTTTGCTGCGTAGTCCCATTCGCTTTTATCCAGCGGATTGAATGTCAGATGGCTGCTGTGGTGCTCCACAACACGGATATTATATTGGTGACAAGCCTTCACCAGCATAGCAAGCCGGGAATTTATCAGATCCCACCAGGGATAACAGCTCCAGCGGAAATGCGTGCAGCTGAAAGTCATAACAATATTGATTCCGGCAGCGGCAAATTCGGCTGCTTTCTTTTCAAATTCAATATCAGACCACTCAAAAAGTTCGGGATCATTATACCAGAACACCCCGAATTTATCTTGTACAGCAGGATTATTTTTCATAATTCTCAAAGAAAAAGGCGGTTTTTACGCCGCCTTTTGTGTTTAGCAATAATTATTCAAGCGAAAAATCGTCGAAAACGATCTGACCATCCCTACCGCCGGCGTAGGCGTGCAAAAGCACGTGCAGCCATGTTGCATTAGGCATTGCAGGAATTTTCACTTGCAGTTTTTCCCAATCGTTGCGGTGCAAACCAGTGGATTTAACTTCAAAGTATTTGCTTATAGGTTTATTATCTCCATCAAGCACAATAACTTTCATTGCAACTTTAGCACCCGGCGCAGCGTTTTTGCTGCGGCAGTAAACCGTTGCCGTCATTTCCTTATCGGTGCGCACCGGCACAAATTTGCCGTACAGGAAGTTGCTGCCGCCCTCGCCTTTGACTCCGGCAAAGTCACCGCCGATGGGCCACGCGCCCAATGCCGGAGCTTTCGAACGATACATGCCAAAGTCGTTAGTCGGAATCGCCAACTGCGGAGTCCCCACTGACGACAAACGGTTGCCTAATGTGCGGAACCAGGGGAATGTAAAATCATCACGCCACGGGAAACGCGCCTTGGCAGGCAACCCGATCAGAATAAAGTTGCGCTTCAGGATTTTTGCCGTAAATTTGCCATCCTTAAGCTGATACGGCTTATTGCGGTATTCATCATAGATCACACCGTAAGTAATGCCGAACTTGCTGACATCGACCGTGGTGGTAATATCATTGTGTGTAGCATTGGCAACAACTGCCAGTTTATAGCCTTCCGGACAATCGAACCAGGTGGCTTCAGCAGCGGGATTGCTCAATTTGATCTCTTTTTGAGTATCAAAACGATGAACCTTTACGGATTTATCGTGCATTCCGTAATGCTTGTAGGTATCCCAGATACGGAAGTTGAAACCGGTCCACTCGGTCGGCTTGTTCCACTCCACATCGTAGAGCATAAGCATTGCAAGCATCATTTCGGTCGTTTCCGATGTGCGGACGTGCTCACGACCGGCGGAACCGACCGAGTGTGTGTAGAACAACACGCCACTACCCAGCACATCGCGGTTCATTTCTGTATCGTAATAAGGACGCAGTTTGTTTACAAACGCGTACTTGTCCGCCCGCAGAATACCGCTGCACTGTTCGCCCGGCAGCCACCAGTCGGTAATGCCGTTGACAAAGGGTATGTATTGATCTTGAGCGTGACTCATGATTTCAGTATCATACTTGCGTGCCACATCCAGCAATCTTATGTACTGATCGCGGAAACCGGTAACCTGTGTGGGGGTAATCTTTCTGCCGAACTTGTCAGTGTAAGCGCAACCGTGGATTTCGTTGCTGCAGAAGAAGCACGGAGACCCCAAATCATAATAGAGCATTGCCACACGGTCGCCGTATTTGCTGCTCAAAAGTTTATCAGCCTGACTGACCTGCCACTCGTTGAACAATGTATTCAAACGCGGGCACGGATTGCTGTTGGCTACTTTATAAGTTTTGAGGAAGTGTTCGTAAAGTTTGTTTTCTTCATCCACTCTGCGGCATGCCATTCCGTAGATAAAACAGCCGGGGGCATCCCAGTCTTTTTCCAGATACTTCGCCATGGGATTGGTCAGAACCTGACCGTGGCCCATACCGTAAGGCCCGAAACTCTTTTGGGCAAATACTCTTATGTAGCTTTCTGCCAATACCGGATCGACTTCCCAACCGGCATTGTGGCGGTTACCGAACCAGTTGTGGATGGCGTGTTTACCATAAACGCCGCGCTTCTGCTCCGGAGCTTTTCTGGTAGGAGTAGCCGCAAACCACGAGTTGTAGCTCGCGCCTTCCGGAATAACACATTTTTTGGCAATAAACTTGACCACCGCTTTACCGGTTTTCAAATCAATAACAAAAGCATCGTTTTTGCCGGAGTGCAGCCAGTTGCCGTCATCTTCGGGCATCCAGCAGAAACCGGCCTTGCCGGAAACCGCCCACAACAGACAGGGGGTGCGGAAGATATTGCCCTGCGGATATTTGAATTTATATACATTGTCTGCAGTCGGAGTCTGATAATTCGGAGTCATCAGGTATTTACGCAAATCCTTGCCGACTTGCCACTCCAGAGTCATATTATTAACAGCGGGCTTGCCGTTGACCGTAAAATCGGTCTTCATGGCACCGTCGAAATCCAGACGGGTGGTGTACTTTACAACCGAATTGTCCTTGCCTTTGCCGCTGCCGCTGAAGATCACAAAACTCTTGCCGGTCTGGACCTTTCCGGCACTCCAGACGACCGCTTTGCCGTCCATATAAAGTTCGGGACCTTTATCCAGAATATTTATATTGCCGTCGGTAACGATTTTTACCGGGAACGGGCCTTTGCCGAAATAGTATTTGCGGTTCCACACTTTATAGGAACGCTCTTTGGCGTTATATACCGGAACCGTCCACGGCGAATGAACCACATCTTTGCGCGGATATTTGCCGATAAAGCTGAAATCCGGAGTGCGCACCGGAATACTTTCAGTAACTTTTCCGGCAGTTGCTTCAAACACATAATCCTGCGGCTTGGTGGGAACGCTCAAATACACGCTGCCCTGCCCGTTGGTCAGTTTAATTATACCTTTTTTAATAACTTTATTGTTATGCTTAAGCTTGAAGGAAACAGTATTTACTGCAGTACTCATAGCCCGGGTATCGACATTGCAACGCAGATACGGTACTTTATCAATGCCGCGCTCTTTACCGTCAAAACTCAACACCAGCAATTTTACTTCTTTAGCACCACTCTTGAGCATAGACTGATACTTGGCACGCACTGCCGCTTCCGGCAACGCCTGGTCGTAGACAATAATATCATCCAACGCCACAATATGCGGGCGGTTCTGTCCGGGCACACGAGTCCAAACCCGGCAACTGAACGCCATGTATGAGCTGTTATTGACCTCAAAATCAGTTATTTCAGGCGGAATCACCAGCAAGGTTGGGCGGTTCAACGGTTCGCCGTTCAGGAAAAACTGATGGCGGTTTTCTTTGTCAAAACTCCAGGCAACCTGATTCCAGACACCTTTACCGAGCTGGGCACCGGGTACTTTTACGCCGACAGGAATACCCAGACTTTTGCCGTTTTTATCAAAGAAGCGACTGGCAATGTAGAATTGTCCGCCGAAAATATACCCGAACGCGTTGAAAACACCGTTTTTAAGCGGTATTTCAACATTAAATATACCGATATTCTTTTTCAGAGAGGCATCCGCGGGGTCAAACTCATCGCAGCGGAACCAGAACGAGAGCGCACCGTTTTTAATATCCAGATTCTTTTTGAGCATGTAGGCAAGCTCTTCATCCCTCGCCGGGATGTATGCGGGGTTATCGTCAAAGCCCATAGCCCCACGCAAATCCAGCGATATGCCGGAGTGCGAGAGTGCCTTTTTATAACCGGCAGCCTTGTCTGAGTTGATATGCCGTTTGTCAAAAGTGGCAAGAAAGCGGACATTGGGCTCGGCAAGTTTTTCGTCAAGCGTGCGCCCCTTGTATTCGATTTTTGCAGCAGCAAGCGGCAATGCGCCGATAAAAGCCGCAGCAAACAGGGTATTCAACATAAGTTTTTTCATTTATCAAATCCTTATTCGGCAATAACTTCTGCCTTGAAATCTTTATATTCAGCCTTACCTTCAAGAGCAACAGCTTCGTAACTGATCAACAATACTTTACCATTCTGCCAGTTGCGGGTCTTGGCCGGATCGGGCATGGTAAAGATATATTCGAGAGTCTTCCATTCGCCGTCAAATTCATTGGCGGCAGTATAGTACGTGAAGGGCTGACTTGCCAGATATTTATTCTTTTCTCCCAGAGTCTGCACCAGATAGCCGACCTTGGAGCGGGGATCCATCATATCGGTAGTGCGTACCTGCATGGTGATACGGAGTTTCTGACCGGCTTTGAGCATCGGGTGATAGCGGCGCATCCAAGCGCGGGAGCCCATAGCATTACCGGGACCGAAAGTCATGCTGGAAATATTGTTTTCAACAGCGAATTTAACATTCTTTGCCGCCGGGAGTTTGCCGGGCTGAACATCCAGCAGAGTAAGCGGGGCATCAGTAATTTCGGTTTTGAAATCCTTAAATTCTGCTTTGCCGGTAAGTGCATAACTGTCAAAAGTAATCATCAGCATTTTGCCGTCTTTCCAGTTGGGGGTCTTTGCCGGATCGGGCATCTTGAAGTAATACTCCATA
>JAZTWG010000041.1:0-2856 GCA_045635745.1 Victivallaceae bacterium | reverse complement strand
TAACATATCACAAAAATCGAATTTTTCAATTCTATGATTTTTGAAAGAGTCAATATTTCCGACCCGTTCTGCCATATTTACCGCCAGATCACCGATGCGTTCCAGTTCGCTGTTGACCTTCAAAATCGTGATAACCTGCCGCAAATCCGAAGCCACCGGCTGATGCAGAGCAAGGATCTTCAGACATTCTTCCTCAATCTCAATTTCCATTGCATCAATTTTTTCATCTCCGGCAATGACGGACGCTGCTTTTTCAAGCGAAACATCTTCGACCGCTTTGCCGGAAAGTAAAACTGCTTCTTCTGCATAGGCTGCCATTGAGCCCAGCATACTTTGCAAATTAGTTAATGCGTTATTAAAATGTCCTTTCATCATGAAAACCTCCCGGTTATATATTCTTCAGTTTGTTTGTTTTTAGGATTGGTGAAGATATCTTTTGTCTCTCCATATTCAACAATACGTCCTTTGTAAAAGAACACCGTCTGATCGCTGATTCGTGCCGCCTGCTGCATATTGTGCGTAACGATAACAATGGTAAAGCGTTCACGCAAACTCTCCATAAGTTCCTCGATTTTCAGTGTTGCCACGGGGTCAATGGCACTGGTGGGTTCATCCATAAGCAGGATTTCCGGTTCAGAAGCGATCGTGCGGGCAATACACAATCTTTGCTGCTGCCCGCCGGAAAGTGCAAGGCCGCTGGAGTGGAGTTTATCTTTGACTTCATCCCAAAGCGAAGCTCCACGTAAAGCCTGTTCAACTTTTTCTGCGATAGTCTTTTTATCAAGTTTGTAGTGCAAATGCAATGGATATGCCACATTATCAAACACACTCATAGGGAACGGTGTCGGCTTCTGGAAAATCATGCCGACTTTGCGGCGAAGTTCCAGAACATCTACATCATCATCAAGGATGTTTTTTCCATCGATCAGGACTTCTCCTTCAGCACGCTGTTCACGGTAAAGTTCAAAAATGCGGTTATAGATACGCAAGTGAGTTGATTTGCCGCATCCGGAGGGACCGATAACTGCCGTAATCTGGTTGGCAGGGATAATAAGATCATTATCAAACAATGCCTGATGATTTCCGTAATAGAAGTTGAGTTTTTTGGTTTGAATTTTAATTTCCATATTTTTTCTCCCTGAAAAAGATCCGAACTGTTATGTTGACAAGCAATACCATCATCATCACTACCAACGCGGCACTCCAGCCGATTTGATGCATTACTTCAAAGGGTGAATTGGTTGCGTATTCCGTGATCAATACCGGCAAGTTTGCCGTAGGCTGTGTAAAGTACCCCGTGGGGAAACTGTCAGCAAACATTGCAGTAAAAAGCAGTGGGGCAGTTTCCCCGGAAACTCTTGACAGGGAAAGAAGAATACCAGTTAGTAAACTGTTTTTTGCACTGCGGCAAACGATATAGAGCGTTGCCCGCATCCGGGTCATCCCCAGTGCCAAAGCTGATTCCCGCAGGGTATTGGGGACCATTGCAAGCATATTTTCAGTCGTTTGAACAATCACTGGAAACATAAGTATTGCCAATGCGATGGAACCGGCAAATCCGGAAAACTTACCGGTGGGAACAACGATAAGCATATATACAAAGAGTCCCACCAGAATGGATGGCATTCCCATTAACACATTGGAGGAAAATCTTATTACATTGCCGAGTCTGCGGTATTCTTTGTATTCAGAAAGGAAGATTCCCGCCAGCAGCGCGGGGGGGACAGCGATAATTGCCGCACCAAGTGTCATAAGCAATGTTCCAACAATGGCATTGCCTATACCGTAAGTCATACTGCCGTATGGTGCAGAACAGTTCACAAAAAGTGACGGTGTCAATGCTTCTTTTCCATAACTGACAACTGTCCATATCACCCAAAGCATAATGGATATGGCAAAGACAATGGCAAGTATTGAAAAAAAGTTGAGCAGATGATTTTTTATTTTCCGCCACAATAGAGAACGTTGTTTCATTTTTCACCTCTTTTCGCTTTAGTGACATGCAGAAAGTACTGACTGGTGATTTGAATACCGAGACACATCAGGAGCAATATCACGGCCAGGACAAATAAAACACTTCTCTGCAAGCCGTCTGCTTCGGCAAAATTATTAGCCAGTGTACTGGAAATGGTCGTTGCCGAGTCAAAGATCCCTTTGGGCATATTCATCATGTTTCCGATGACAAAGAGAACAGCCATCGTTTCTCCCAATGCCCGTCCGAGGCCGATAAATATACCACCAAGGACTCCGCGGATGCCATAACGCAAGATAATGTCCTTATTAGCTTCCAGTTTTGTACAGCCGATTCCATAGGCGGCTTCTTTCAAAACGGGTGGTGTCATTTGCAAAACATCACGCAATACTGCGCAGATATAAGGAAGGATCATGACAGCAAGAATCACCCCGGCTGTAAAAAGTCCGAACCCGTTGTAAGAACTGTTGACAAAAGGGATTTTGTCCAAGTGCAGAGTGTTTACCATAAAAGGCTGAATATATTTCTGCATCAATGGTGCCAACACGAATAATCCCCACATGCCGTATATGACGCTGGGGATAGCGGCAAGCAGATCAACCGCATACCCCAGAACCATTCCGACTTTTTTCGGAGCATCCACAATATAAAGTGATGCCGCAAAAGCCAGAGGCAGAGCGATCAACAGTGCAATTACGGTTGTGACCAGTGTTCCCACGATTGATGGTAATGCCCCAGACTTTTCGTTGGCAGGATCCCAATCACTTGAAACGAGCAACTGCAAGCCAAACTTGCTCCACGCTTCACTGCTTGCCCACAGGAGCTGTATGAAAAAGCCTGCCATCAATATCAAAACCGCTGCCCCGCAAGCGAGGCAGACGGTC
>JAZTWG010000040.1:0-63968 GCA_045635745.1 Victivallaceae bacterium | reverse complement strand
TGTGCTTGAAGCTGCCTGCCGCTCGGTATACTACATGCTCAACGGCAAAAATCTTGAAGGCGATGCGATCAACTTCCGCGCGGTGCGCGGTCTGGATGGCATCAAAGAAGCCGCTGTCGAACTTGCTCCCGGCAAAACGATCAAAGATGCAGTCTGCTCCGGTCTGGGTAACGCCCGCAAGGTGCTGGATATGGTCAGAGAAGAACCAAACCGTTTCCAGGCGATCGAAATCATGGCATGTCCTGGAGGATGTATCAACGGTGGCGGTCAGCCGTTCCTGCACGGAGATTCGGCTTTGCTGGAAAAACGCATGAAGGGTCTGTATACTGAAGATGAAAGCAAAACCCTGCGTCTTTCGCACGAAAATAAAGATATTCAGAAGCTCTATGCTGAATATCTGGGCGAAATCGGCGGCGAAAAAGCCCACCATCTGCTGCATACAAAATACCACAGCAAATAAAAATTTAAGCAGGGGGTGTTGCAAAACTGTTTTGTGGGGAAGAAACCTTTTTGAAAAAAGGTTCTCTTCCCCACACCCTATTTTCCAAAAACTTTCACCGGAATTGCTTTTATTACAAGTAATAAAAGCAATTCCAATTTATTTTACACAGTTTTTCGACAACCATTCCTGCCAACAAGATATGTATCGGATTTTCACAAATGGCACAATATATCTACCGCACATACAGTAAAAATGCGTTTGTATCTGTTAAAAATACAAACGCATCAAGCTGTTAAACGCCAAAATTAAAAATTATAATTTTCCTGCAATATACGCAACAATAAATTCCATACATTTTGAGTTTGAATTTCATTTATGCGTTTTATTCCCGCTTCATTTGAGAAAAATTGAGATTTCAAACCAAAATATTTACTTATCGTTCCGATTTGAATAATATCATACTTGCCTTGAGCAAAATAAAATAACTCATCCACTCCTTTACCTTTAGTGCGTGTCGTTTGGATAAAAATATCGGCTTTGTTTTCAGCTGCAGCTGAACAATTTTCCTGAACTTGATATTCTGTATCTCCATCGGCACCCAATGCAATGGTCAACTGCAATTCAGAAATTTCTACAACACAAATATTGCTGCATTTACGCTGCGAAATTGAATAATTGCGTTTGCTGGATTCTGAAACCAAAATATCAATCAATTTTCTTACCGTAGTTGTTTTTCCCTCATTGGCACGACCGCTTAAAGCTATAATTTGCATTATGTAAAATCTCCATTGGGATCTGAAATTAAAAATTCAACAGTTCTTTTTCTTGCTTTTCTTTTGTTTTTTTATCATATTCTTTTACTATTTTATCAAACTCCTTATCCAAGTTTTTGCGATAATCCAATAACTTGACATCTGTTACAGTAATTGTGATAGCCGGATCATAACTATGCTTTACAAATGAGATTGAAACATTATCATTATAAAGTTTAAGTTCAGGTTGCTTACTTGTTGATGTCTGAATACTTAATGCTTGAGTTTTATATATTAAATCTTTTTGTATATCAAAAATTTCCTGTTGTATTGATTTGATTTCTTTTTGTGTAAGTTTGTTAATATTATTGGGTAAAAGTTTATTTTTCAGCGTATTGAGTTTTTGATATGCTTCTGTAATTTGAGCATTTATTTTTTCAGTATTTTTCGTATTGTTTTTATCTGGATAAATAGAACCTTGCTGTTTCAAATCAGGGTAATCCTTTTTGAATTTATCAATGTAAGTTTGAACTTTTACATTTTTTGTTTCTTGAATATCAAATTTTACTCCGATCAAAAACAATTGACTGTTGTAATCGTTATCGATACTAAGAAACTTTCCTTTTCCTGCACGATAATAAGATTTTAGATCAGTACTATTGATATAGGCATAGCTTGTTGCTTTCGGGCGTTTGGCAGAATCCAAATAAATTTTACATTCGCTACTTTCCCCACCACACTCGCTTATAAAAGAATATGAATCTTTAGGGATTTTTTTAAGAAATGAATCTTCCCACAATAAAGTTACTTTATCAAAATCTTTTTCTTTGATCATCTCTTTATAGACATATCTTCTTGACATTCCGGAATAAAGATTTTTATAGATTTTTACCGGAGTATGAATTTTTTTATCTTTTAAAGGGAATTTCACTGCTTCTTCTTTATGTTTTGCTTCTTCAACTTTGCGTTTTTCTTCTGCTATACGCATTTCCTTTTTACGCTTTTCAGCAAGTTGTTTTTCTTCGGCGATACGTTTTTCTTCCGCTTTTTCAAATGCAGTTTTGTATGATTTTATTTTTTGAGTGTACCTTCTGATATAGCGACTGCGCAATGGACATTTCCCCACATTGGCCAATGCATGTTGTTTTACTATCAATGCAGATTGCTGATATCCATTGCTGTCAAGATAAGTTATATAAGCCATTACATTTTCAGGATAACAAGCCAAAATTTCTAACACTTCTATTTCTGCGTTTCCCTTGTGAGCAAATAGAATATCGTAAGCCTCCAGCAATAATTCTGCCTGATCTTTTTGTTTAGTACGAAAAATATCTTTAATGATATGGCATGCGGCAGATGTATTTTTTGCTCTGAATGCCTGCATGAGATATTTTTCTGCTGCTTGGCGGTCTACTGTGGTTCCATCGCCTTCCAAAAGCATTATGGCTGCTTTGTACTGCATGTCGCTGTTACCGGCATCTGCCTGATTTTTTACATCTTCAAACGAGGCACAGCCAGTTAATGCCAACAAAGCAGCAGCTGTGTAAAATCCTAAAAACTTTTTCATGAGTAAAACCTGATATTATTTGATTTTTTTTAACAGAAAGACACCCCATTGGCATCTTTCTTTACGGTACATACTTCAACAATATTCCAAATAGTAATGATAAGCAAAGGAAAAATGAGCCAACCAATTAATAATGTCATCAGTATTTGTGTAACGCCTTTCCCTGAATATCCCGCATAAAAGTTATGTATCCCCAACCAGCCGAGAAAAACACCCAATAAAACATAGGCGATCCGTTCTTTTTGTGGCGTGGTTGTCAATGCAATGTTATTCACAGTTGCTTGCGGCTCGCTGTTAGCAACAATATTGACTTTTACTCCTGAATTATTATCTGGTTTCAAATCAGTGGCAAGGCGTAACGCCGGGTCGATTATTTCACCGCAATAACGGCATTTTTTTGCCAATGCATTAATTTTTTCTGCACAAAATGGGCATCGGGTAAAAGTTATATTTTCATCGTTATTCACAGACATATTTTTTTCCTTTTTTTATTGTATAAAAAAATGCTGATTCCAATAATAAATATTCCAATACTGATCCATTGCGATGGAGAAAGCAAATCATTAAGAAATGCACCTCTGTTGTCGGCTCTGAAAAATTCTAATCCAAACCGCCCCGCAGCAACCAGCATAAAATACCATGCGATACGCTGTTGAAAGCTGATAAATCTGCTTACTATAAAAAATAGTACAAATAAATATACACTTTCATAAAGTTGTACTGGAATCAACGGAATTGCTCCATACTGTATATAAGGCAGAGTATTCGGCGGGTAAATCACTCCATATTTTCCAGGCATTCCGAAGCAACACCCTCCTAAAAAGCACCCAATACGCCCCCACGCTTGAGCAATGGCAAATGCCGGACAAAATAAATTCAGCATATATGTTGAAGATATATGGCATTTTTTGGAATACAACATAAGAAAAATACATGCAGTCAGCAGCCAGCCATAAAATGTCAATCCATAAGCAAGTGGAGTTTTTATTAATGCTTTCCAACCGGCATGTAAAATAACATCTATCCCATGTGCTCCTATTATACCGCAGATAAATGTAAGTGGAATTGCCGTCATTACCAAATTTTCATGTTCCAGTGATGCTGCGATTTTCTTTAATTGCCAAAAAATGAAAAAAACACCGGAAGCCAAACCAATGCCAACGCAAACAGGGAACGCCCCTATCTTATAACCAAACATATCTAATACCGGATACATTGGTGTAGCTTCCTTTATTTTTCTTACTTGGCTCTTTTGCGATTAACAACAGATACAATACCACTAACTAAATAAAGGGCACCAGTAGCTCCACCCCATACCATATTGCCAAAGCCGACAAAGGCATTGATCAAAATAAAAAGAGCTCCCAAAATCAAAAGGATACCAGTGATCAGAGAGTTTTTGCTCTTTCCCATAAAAGACAGTATAAAACAAATAACAGAAACTGCCAAAACAGCAATAAGCAACCCTGTTGCCCCTTTCGCAGCATCTTCCATTGCCGCATTTGCTGCTGCGGGATTTTCTTCAGTAAGCCCAGCAGCTGCTGTAGCTGCGCCGGCACACAGTAAAGCACACAGTGAATTGGGGAGACTTGTTATAAATCCTATTATTCCACAAATCCAAGCGGCATTAGATTTTTTTTGTTCAACACTAACCGACACGGTTACATTTGAGTTTTCCATTTTTTTCTCCTTGTTTCTTTGTTTGGTTATAAAAGCGTTGATTTATTGTTCTCACAAACAACAAAGAAACTCACAGGACAGTACGGGTCTTCAGTGAATAGCGTGGAATAAAGAGGTAAATCAGGCAACAAAAAAGCCGAACACCCCAGAATTGCACTACGTCCAAGGCCCGACCAAGAGCCCACTACACCCAATGCAAATAGGAGTATCCGGCAAGATCATGCAAAATAGACACAATCTCACTGGACACAGTTCACCTGTGGGTGTAGTAGACAAAACGTTTTTTACTTGGTCGGTTTTGGACGTATTTGTCGTAAAATGCGAACAGTTTTTAATTAGCCACAACCATTTTGGTTGCGATGCTAATATACATTAAGTAAAAGAAAATACAAATAAAAAAAAACAAGTTTTTATAAAAAGCAGACGGCTGTTACAAGATTTGTTTGCAACAGCCGTCTGCTTTTATAACCGTTTGATAATGTATTATTTTTTGCTGAAGAGTTTTTTCCACGCTTGCTTCATGCTTACCGGGCGGTCGGTGGTTATTGAAGCGGCACCGGCCCGGGCCAGACGATAAGCATCCCATATATCATTAACGGTCCACACATTCAATTCATATCCGGCCTTTACGAACGCCTGCAGAAACCTGTCATCATATTTTATCCGTTTATCCGAGGCGCCGAACGCAATACCTGTGCAGCCGATTTCTTTGAGCTTGGCAAGAATGTTATTCAGTACTGAATTCGGGTCAGAAGCGGGAGCTTTCATACCGAACCGGCGGCAGGAACTCAATCCCACGATCAGCATATTACGCATACCGGGAACTTTTTTATTCAGATTAATGAGCATATCTTCATAAAAAGATACCACCGTTACGCGCGAACGGTCGATATTGTATTTTTTCATTAAATCGCGCAGAACATACGGGAAATCACCGTTCACAGAATTCTTTTTCAACTCCAGAAATACATGAGTACCAACAGGCATGGCAGCGAAAAAATCTTCCAGCAGCGGCGGTTTTTCGTCTTTGAACATAGAGTGCTTTTTACTGCCGATATCGATTTTCAATATTTCAGCATAAGTAAGTTTGCGAACCTGCCGTTTATCATTGGCCATTTTAATAAAATCGGCGTCATGAAAACAAATGATTCTGCCATCGGCTGTGGTACGCACATCGATTTCCACTGCCTTCACACCATTTGTCCACGCTGCCTTATAGGCATTCATAGTATTCTGCAGCCCCAATTCGCAGTCTCCGCGGTGCCCGGAAATCATCGGCATTTTCACTTCAGCAGCAATAGAGCATACAGCAAATATTGCACACAAAACAATCAAAAAACTCTTTTTCATAAAAAACGCCATAACTATTCTCAATAAATATAATAT
Organism: Victivallaceae bacterium; assembly: GCA_045635745.1. Classification (GTDB taxonomy): domain Bacteria; phylum Verrucomicrobiota; class Lentisphaeria; order Victivallales; family Victivallaceae; genus SIG78. The sequence goes on along the minus strand of JAZTWG010000040.1, from coordinate 58,141 downwards.
AATATATTCAGATAAAAATTGCAAACAAATACACCTGCAAACTGGCAATCGTTTTTCCGGTGTGATATAGTATTTATCAAAGAAAGGATCATTACATTATGAAAAAGTTTATCTCTGTCTTGTTAGCCGTATTCGCCGCCGGAACCGCCGGCATAGCCGCCGATGCTGCTCCGCGCCGTGGAGCGGTTTGTTTTACGTTCGATGATTACAGCGGCCCCAACTGGGTCAAAGCCGATGCCATATTCAAAAAATATGATGCCCATGCCACTTTTCTCGTTGTACGCGAAATAACCGCCCCAAAGGCCGAAGTCATGAAAACGCTGCAAGCCGCCGGTCATACAGTTGGCTTGCATACTATGAAACACCGTAATGCCAATCCCCTGCCCCAGGGCTGGAATATTGAGCAATACATTGCCGATCAGGTTTTGCCCCAGTTGGAAGCCTGCAAAAAATATGGAATAAAAGTCCGTTCTTTTGCTTACCCCAACAATCGCCGCACCGAACAGACCGATCAGGCGCTGTTCAAATATTTTGATTACCTGCGCGCCGGATGGGGCAAAAGCAAAAAGCCGATCTATACTCCGATAGCCGAAATTCCGGAAAAAGCAGTAATGGGCGGCGGCGGAATTGGCGCGTATTATAAAAGCGATGTAAACAAACTTAAAGCTCTGCTGAATGAAGCCCACAAGCGTGATGCCCTGATCGTATTTTTCTCGCACAATATTGCGCCGAAAGCAAAAAGTATACACATGCCTTCTGAACTTTTGGAAGCATTGCTCAAACATGCCAGAGAACTCAATATGAATATCGTGGGGTTTGAAGAACTGCCGGCATTGAAAGCGTCCCGGAATAAAAAATAATTTTTTCCGGCTGCGATAAACTCCGGAAATGGCCATAAAAACATTAAAAAGCCGCATAAATAAAAAAAATTAAATATTTTCCTGAAAATCAGCTCAAAAAGATTTGCAAATTTTATTCTTGGGTATATATTAAATGACATGCACCAAGCAGTGCAGTGTTGATTTGGTAAGCCGACGTGGCGGAATTGGCAGACGCGCACGGTTCAGGTCCGTGTTCCGCGAGGAATGTGAGTTCGACTCTCACCGTCGGTACCATAAAAAAATAATTGGGTGTCATAAACACTCGTAGGTTTTGAATCTATTGCGGGTATGGCATAACGGCTGTGCACCAGCCTTCCAAGCTGGATATACGGGTTCGACTCCCGTTACCCGCTCCAGTTTGCCGAACACCCGATATAAAATATAAGGCTGGATTCCCGAGCGGTCAAAGGGGGCAGACTGTAAATCTGCTAGCGGTGCTTTCGGTGGTTCGAATCCACCTCCAGCCACCATCTTTCGCTAAAGCTGCAGATGGCAAGTTGATCTTGCTGTTTGCAGATTTTTTTTGTCTGCAAAAATAAGTGAAGTAAAAAGATGTATGCTAAAGAGGTCTCCACGGCGATTTGCCATCACAAAAAGCATTAACACAGACGTAATTCAGTTGTTTTACACCGCAATCAGCAAAAACAGTGCCCACATAGCAAACAAGGCATAAAAAAATGAAGTACTGCAAATCTTCAGTCATTTTTGCAGCACTTCATTGCAGTTAAGTTTGTACTGTTTCAGCTAAATTATTTGAAATCGCAACAGGGCAGCAGTTTTGGGGCTTCCCTGCCATCCAACCGCACAAAACGGCAGCATATTCCCCAGCCGCGATTACCGTTGGAGGCAAAAACTACTGCAAATTCGTGCCGGCCGGCAGCAAGCTTCAGTTTATTGGTAAATTCATCGAGCACCACCGGGTTGGAGGTAAATTCGCGCCGCAGCTCCTTTTTATCACAATAAAGCGCAAAAGGTGCATCCGAACCGAAAAGCACCTTCAGTTCCATATCTTCCGGCACATCTATTTGATACCGGAAAAAATATTTACGCTCGGCCTTGGGATCCGTATTTGCTTCTGCAGTCGGACACAACATATATATCTGACCGGCAGTGGCCGGAACAAACTTCATTTTTTCCCATTCCGCACACTCCGGCAAATTCAAATCTTCCAGTGCTTCGCTGCCGTAATTCGGACCGCTTACCAGAGCCGCGGTAACATAAGCTGTCATATTAGACGGTTTCTTACGAGCTCCCAGCATAAAACATGGCAGCGAACGGCCTCTACTGTCAACTACATTGGCGTGGGGCTGAAAACTGCCGCCGTAAGCCAGCTGAAAATTTTCATTGAAAAATACTGCAGGCACCCGCAGGATAACGATTGCTTTATTACCCTCAAGCTGGCAATTTATCGCATCAGAAATGTAATTACCTTCTTTATCCACCAGACAAAATCCGCATGGGATACCGCCCCGGGCGGTCAATTCGCCGCAAACATTGTCAAAAGTAACTTCGAGTTTGGCATTGGCTGTCGAAAAATCCGACATACTGCGCAGACTTTTCACCTTGATCTGGGGCGGATAATTTTCCGGCTCCCGCAAAGATTGCATGGCATCGGCCAATCGTTTGCCCAACGTATTCACGCCGCGGTTGGAAAGGTGTATCTGATCGCATAATTCCAAATCGATAGCCGGCACGCAAACTGCATTTTTCAACTTATGAGCAAGCAGATATTGGTCATTACGTATATGCATCCAGCGATTGGAAAACATTTTCACATCACCTGAACTGTAAATAAACGGCCCCAACTGAACGAAAACCACCGGCAGATCCGGATTTCCGCAATCACGCCGGACAGCATTGAATACCTTGCGTGTGGCGGTTGAATAATTTTCCACCTGCTCTTGGGATTGAGTATCATTACATCCCTGATACCACACCAATCCGGCAACCTTACCGCCCAGATCACGCAATCGCTCATACATAGCACCATAAAGCGATTTACCGCCGAGTTTCTTCAAAGCCGGATCCCATTGCGCCAGCGACGTACCGCCATGAGCACAAGCGATCACGCCCTGCGGTATTTTTGTATATTCGTACATAGCCAGCGCAAAAGGCAATCCCGGCCCTGCACCGCGCCCGCCGACTGTTTTGGGATGACATGCCGGATCACCGCCATGCACCGGAGCAACGGCACGTCCGGTATCGTGCAAGGGATCACAGGCAATATTCCATTGATTGGTCATGTAGTAAGCATGCACCATTGGATTACTTTCTGCCAGCGAAGGCAGCACACCGTAATCAGCCATATTGCTCTGTCCGGCCAGCAGCCAGAGATCGCCTACGAGTACATTGTTGAAAATCGCTTTTTCCTTTGATCCGGCGATCTGCAATGTGAGCGTATACGGGCCGCCTGTGGGAATACCTTTGATAACGCCGCGGACTCTGTTCCTTGCTGCTGAACCAACAACTACTTTATCAAAACCGCTTATGATCCGGTCATTTTTTCTGACCGTCAGCAAGACTTCTCCGCTGCAGTTTGCAATACCGATAAAAGCATGCGCCGAAACATTTTCACGGTTCCGCTGCAAAACGGCAAAACTCTGCAATGTATTACCCAAATCCATGATATAAATTCCTTTCGATGGCAAGTAATGTACATTACCAATTAAAAAAATCAAGTTTTTCCGGTATCATTGGTAAATAATTTTTATCAGCGCATAACCATCCATACGCGGCAGATTTATCACAACAGTATTATTCTGTACCGAAAAATCCAATTTGCGGCAATCAGGAGCAAGTACCACATTCCGGACTTTTCTCTTATCGGCAAGCTTGAACTTCAGTTCCAGATCGCACAATGTTACGGAGTCTTCCATACTTACACACATACCGCGTGCTTCGGCAGCATATGCTATAACATGCAGCAACTCACCATCCGGCACACTCTGCACCGCCGCCCGGGCGAAACTGGGAAGACGGTCGCAGCAGACCTTGCGCTGGCCATACAATCTGTCAATCATATTTCCCAGCAGGGTACGCAGTTGATAAGGCGCCCGGTTGAAGTACCCCGTGCCAATATTTCCGGCGCAGCATATAACCTGATCATTTACCGCTGTAAAATCATATTCACTCGCCCCTTCCGGAGCGGTATAATAATTGCAGCGCAATCCATCCCAGCCGCCATTCATATACGGTTTTACCAACTTCATTGCAGCACAGTCAGTTTCAGCTTTCATGCCTACCGCCGGAGCATAGATCGAAAGCGGCATATCCTGCAATCCTTCGCCCAGAACTCCGGATGGTGTAAAGTACGCCGGATCAAATGGTTTATCGCAAATAAACTCACAGGGAAACGCCGCCGGATACCGATTGTTTTTCAATGCCGCTTTACCTATGGCCAACACTTTTTTACCAGCTTGCAGATGTGTTGTAAGTTTTGCAGCAGCATTATCGCTCAAAGCCAGATCATCGGCCAGGATCAGCAACTGATATTTGCTCCAATCACAATATTCTGTAACTGCATCGAACTGGATCTTCAACTCATCCAGCATACGCGCCAGACCTTTGGCAGGCAGACTGTTGGTTTTGTCGAAAACCAGCGCAATATCGTTGTTGTTGACCGCCGGCAGCACAAACTCGTCGTATTGCTGAAGCTTGCTGTAAACCGCGTAAATCCGGTCGAATACCGCCATATCCATATCGCCGCGGGGATGAAAATGCCCGCCGATATCAGGCCGCAGCCCCTGTGCAACGCCATAGAACATATCATGCTCCAGAGCCGCCTGCGGGCGCAAACCGCCGAAATCACCCCATTTATAGAAACGGCCGGTCATATTAAGTACCTGCCGATCCTCTCCGGCAAGTGCCCGGTTGTAGCGGCAATAGAGCGGCAGATAGTCATATCCCCAATGACTGGTGGGCAGACATTCGCACTCAAAATGGCTGTGGTCACTGTCGAGCAACTCTTTGTCGTCGCAATTAAAAACTATCAGCGCATCAGGCTTGACTTTGCGGATGGCCTCGGTAAGCATCTTACCGAATTCAGCATAGCTCTGGCTGTTGAATTTACGCAACGCTTGAGCATCGGTGAAATCAATGCCCTGCTCCTGCATTTTTTTCATGCAAACCGGGCAAATACACGGATAGACCTTGAGGCAGTCAAAGAAAAAGCCATCCACCGGATAATTTTCCAGCACCTCCAGCACCATATCGCGCAAATGCTCGCGGAAAGGCGAATTATAACATACGCTCCTGACAAACGGCGAATTGCGGTTTTCGCGCAAGATCAACCCCTCCGGGCTGATCGCCATATATTCGGGATGGCGCAAAAGTTCTTCGCTGCTCAACCCCGCATTGAAATAAGCGCTCAAACGGATATTTTTACGCTTGCACGCCCCGGCAAGTTTTCCGAAAAAGTCGTAATCCAAACCGGGATGCTGAATACCGATTTTTGTCGGATAATACGCCCCGCCCTGATTGCAGCGGGCGTGCCAGGTAAGAAAATCCACCTTGCAGCGCACCAGCTGATCAGTAAATGCTTCCACATCGAATTTACTCAGCACCCCCGGCACCGTCACCGGGGTGTGGAAATCATAAAAAAGCGCATATTTGAAATCTGTACGCATAGACCATTTGCCCTTATTTTGTCGCCGGTTTGATCACTTCGCGGATCGAAAGATCGTCAAAGTAACTGTCGCATTTGGTCGAGCCGTAACCGATGCAGACGTACGGGGTGGAAATTTTCTTATCAAATTTGGTATAAAAAGTGAACTTTGTCCACCGGCTATCTTTGGTAATGAGTTTAGCTTTAAGGCTGCTGCCGGCAAGGCGCAATTCTTCGTACTGCGCCGGATTGGTATTTTTCACCCACAGCTCAACTTTGTAGGTTTTACCAAATTGCAGACCTTTTTTATTAACCATAAAAAGACCATCCCATTCCACGGGTTTGATGATCTGCAGCATACCGTCGCCATTGCTGTCGGAAACAATATGAAGCGACTGTTTGCCGCTGTGGGCAAATTCAGTGGATTTTTCACCGACTTTCGGGGTGTGGTTATTGTGCCAGACATCACGGTTGAGTTCTTCCATATTGCCGTCAGTGACCAGTTCCGGACCAAGGACTTCGCCGGTCGCCGGATCGGTGATATTACCGGAAGTCTTGACTTTTTTGGCAACTTTCAGTTCCGGACGGCGCAAGGAATCCAGTTCAGCTCCGGAAATTTCTTCAACCGTAAAATCATCAAACCACACAACCGTATTGTATTCGTTGGAATGAGCACTCAACTGACAGTTGATGGCCTGCACATCGCCGATCCACGCCGTTTCCGGTACCGGCAGACAAACTTCCAGCTTATGCCATTTGCCGTCTTTGAGGTCTTCGTATTTCAGGAATTTCTGAAAAGTGATTGCCCCTTTAAGATTGCTTGCTTCTTTGCCCAATTCGGAATTTTTGCCGTTGGGCAAATGAATTGATATACTGGCGTTGTCATCCTTTTTGATATTTTCGGCTTTGACCATAACACTGAAACGGTAGTTTTTGCCGGGCTGATATTTGAAATCCAGCGGACGGCGGAACCAGACCATACCGGTCGGCAAACTCTTGGAGCGGTCGCACTTGAGCGAACCATTCCCATTAAAGCCAACGGTTTTGTCCAGATACATCTTCGGGGTCATGCCGTGGTTATGCCACGGAACCCATTTTTCTACACTCTTATCAAAGGTATAATGATAAAGCTGTTTGCCCTGAAACTTGGAGCCGCTCTTATTGAGCTCTTTAGCGTTCAAATAGGGCAGATAATACTTGTTGTAAGCATTGACGTACCAATCGCGGAAAAACTCTGCACGCATTTTTTCTTTGCCGGCGGGAGCAAGTTCCACGGTTTCGTTGATATATTTCAAGGCTTCATCGATCATCTCGTAAGTCAAAGCATCCAGATAGCGGCAGTCTCGACGCTGCAAAAAGGGTATTTCCTTGTCGCCGCGTTCACGGAACCACGGAGTCTTGATGATTTCTTTGTTCCAGAAATTTTCCCACACAGCGTAGTATTTTTTGAACGGCACCGCGGCTTCTTTGCCCACGGCAAGATCGAACCATTCGTCGATAAGAGCATCGGCATCCTGATCGATATCCCACATAAGTTTTGCCATCATGTATACTTCAGGGGTATTCTTCCATGCCGGGCCGGGAGACCATTCGCAGAAATAGAACCGCAAATTGTGTTTGTGATAAAGCTCTTTGAGAAACGCCGCATTGAACTTCGGATTGTACGCCGGAACCAGCAAGCTGCCTTCAAAACCGTAATCCCACCAGCCGAGAGTGGAAGCGGTTTCGTCCCATTTCTGCAAACGTTTTTCCAACCGGGCACGGTAAATGGGATCAACATAGAATTTGAATTCTTCACAGACCATCGGCACCACAGCGGGATCAAGTTTGATACCCGTGGGCATATCTTTGGTCACCCAGTAATTGAGTACACCGTAATAACGGTCGGGGTATTCCTTTTTAACGATTTCAACGACTTTATTCACCCATTCGTAGTAGCTCTGACTTTCAGAACCTTTGGGCAGATGGGCATTCTTTTTTACACAGTTTTCACATTGGCAGATATTGCCGTTGTCGTTGACTGCCAGCGAACAGTTGTACAAATTGGGGTTCTTCTTGAAAAATTCAATCACGCTCTTGGCGGCCGCTTCAGCAATACCGGGAGCTGTGTAGCAGGGTTCCCAATACATAAGTTTCCAATCGGAGCGGTTGTTCTTTTTCGGAAAAACGCGTTTGCCGTCAATGAGCGGGAAAAATTCCGGATTGGTTTTGGCATAAATTTCGGGGTCGATGAGATAACCGACATTGTGAACCATTTTAAGTACATTCGATACCGTCATACCCACCCGGCGGGTCCAGTTGATGCTCTTTTTCAGTTTATCGCCTTTGTAGAAGGGCCCGTGGCTGCCGCTGTAAGAACGGCCGGGAAAATCCGGAACCCGGGTGAAATCTTTTGCCGGGATCACCAGATCTTTGCCGCCTTTGGGGATCACCGTACCCAGATCACCGGGCATAAGGATCCGCATACCGAGGAATTTTTCCAGAAAATATGTTACACCATCGAGTGTATTGTAGTTATCGTTGACCAGCAGTCTGCCGCCGATGACGATGTTTTTTTCATCGACAAATTTGACCAGAAAACCGTAGGGTTTGGGCATTTCTTTTTCAAACTGTTGGGTGTATTTACTCCAGCCCAGATGAATATTTATGAGGTTGGATTTTTTTGCCGCCAGCTGACTTTCGGTAACGATATTGGCGCGATTGCTGTATGCTTCGCGTACCACATTTACCAGATCTTCGGCCGCAAGTTTGGTCGGCCAGTCGGCTTTATCAGGAATCACCACCTGAAACTGTGCTTTTTTGTTTTTGACCAGAGTCACGTTTTCCGGCACCGCCGCAAACATGGTTGCTGCCGTAAAAGCGAGCAGCAATAAAAGGGTTCTTTTCATTATATATCTCCTAAATTAGATGATCCAAAGTTCGGGATTGCGTACCGGATAATTACGAACCAATTCAAATTTCAAGCGGTAATCCGGCAATTTTTTCCAGAGGTTCATATATTCCATTTTTCCGCAAAAAGCGTCTGCCAGATAAAGAGAGTTCTGCCGAACCGGCCAATAATCAAAGTATTTGACATCGGCTTGGCCGAACCACTTGGATTTATCTTCCATATATGGGAACATAAAGTCCACGGCTTCAAATACGGTGCCGCCGCTGCCTTTACGCAGCAAAAAGAAATTGTCGGATTTCACACTCAAAAGCGCCGCCAGTCCGGCAAATGCTTCCATGGTAAAAAGAGCATAGCCGTATGGTTTGGTGCGTTTGAGTTCCTGCGGCAGCGAGCCGTCAGGAGCGATCTGCTCGAGTAAGTGCTCTCTAAAATCATTTCTAAATTCATCCAGTAAATCGCTATTGCCGACCAGATGTGCAAACGCCGCCGCTTGCAAATACCAGCAAACAGCGTGATTGTTCATGGTATTGCGTTCGGCAACACCCAATTCAGAAGTGCAGAGCCATGCCAGATACTTTTCAAACCATCGAGTTACAGAATCTGTCAACGCTTGCGGCATATCTTTACGCAGCTTGATAACCGCCAGAGCTACTTCCGCCAGATGTATAGTATCAATAACACCGTAATTTCTGCCGGGAACCTGATTGCGGATCGCCTGACTGTATTCCAAATGCGGCAGCATGGAAACATTTTCGTCGGCAAACCAAATGTGCAAGTGTTCGCAGAATTTATCCAGCAGAGTCTTGTCGCCGGAACGCAAATATTCGGTTGCCAGTGTGCCGGTTATACAACTCAAACGCATCAAAAGTTTACGGTGGCAATTGAAACAATCCGGATTGCTTTCGCCATCGCGGTTGATATATTTGCCCGACGGGTCCGCGGGATCGCGCCACCAGTAATCGGCTTCGCTGTAAAACTCCCGCGCACCACCGCAGCTGTAAGAACTGACCACGGACGTAATGCCCCGCACGGGCAGGTTGATTACCCGTTTTGTAAGAATTTTATTATTCATAAATTTTCTTTAAGGGGCATTATTCAGGACGTGCCATCCAGAGCGGAGAGGCTTTGTAATTGTTGTTTTCCGGAGTAAAGAACTGCAAATTGCCGGAACCGCAGTGACCGTCAAGGTAAACCAGATTGGCATTGGTTCCATGCCGATACTTGATGCGTGAAGCCGTTTCAGCAGAAACATCATTGGCTGCCTTGCTTTCAGAGAGGAAAAATGTTGCCGAAGTGTCATCAACCTGTCCCAAAGTAAAATAACGGTCCGAAACAGAGCGTGCATCATCCTTGTTATAAGGATAGCCGTTCAGCAGATAATTTGTGTACCAGGCACCCACAGATTGAGTACCAACTCCCCAATGGTTTTCCGGAGCACTGGGGCATTCAAAAGTTGACGGCCAGGTTACGCCATAAGGACCGGCAACGCCTTTCTTATTTCCCTGTCCGCCCATATCAGCAAGCAAACCAAACCAGTCATTGGATATTTTGGCGCCGGCGGCTCTTGCATAAGCCGGAACCGCATAGTCATTGTTATCATTAGCGTAAATAACATTGGCAAGACCGAGAGTACGGAGATTACCGGTACAGTTAGACTGTCTGGCGCGCTCGCGGGCCGCCGAAAGTGCCGGCAGCAGCATTGCCGCCAGAATGGCGATGATGGCGATAACGACAAGGAGTTCGATAAGGGTGAAGGTATAAGCCTTCACCCGCCCATGGGCGGATTTTGACATTGTTGACTTTTTCATTTTTATTTGCCTTTCTATAAGGGTTAAAGTTATATATTTGATTTCAAGGTCAATTCAATTACCGGCACCAGTGTATCCGGGGCGATTGCCGGAATTTGCAGCATAAGTACATCCTGTTCAAGTTTGGGTGTAATGTTGCTGTGTTCGGCATTGGCTTTTTTCATAACAATTTCGCTGCCGTCATTGAGAAAACGGGCAAATTTGACTTTGCCGTTCAAATTGGGCAGAAACAGAAACTTTATCGGATACGCCAGCAAATGCACATAAAGTTTATTGGTTGCCGGGTTGTAGGTATAGCGGCAATCTTCCGGCGCGGGGTATTCTTCCGGTGCAAGCGTGCAGCCGTAGATCGAATCGCTGTTATCACGCATCCAGCCGGCAATGGCATCAAGGGCTTTCATCGCGCGTTTATCAAATCTGCCGCGGGCATCGGGCCCCACATTCAAAAGAATATTGCCGCCTTTTGCCACATGGCTTACAATCAGATTTATCAACTGATGCGGAGTCTTCCAGGTGCTTTCATCGCGGTTATATCCCCATGCGCCGGAGAAAGTCTGACACCCCTCCCAAGGCAAAAGTTCACCGTCCCTGCCCCGCAATCCATGGTGCGGCACATATTGCTCCGGCGAAACAAAGTCGCCCGCCCCCGGCAACCCCATGCGGTCATCAATAATGATTTCCGGAGCCAGACTGCGGATCAAAGCAAGCAGCTCTTCAGCTTCCCAGTCTTCAGCACATTTGCCATCAGCAACCGGATAGGTAAAATCAAACCACATAATGTCGATCTTACCGTAATTGGTCAGAAGCTCGCGTACCTGATCGCGCATATATTGGCAATATCGTTTCTGATCGCGGTCTTTATTCAAAGCCGCACGATCCTGATCCCGCAACGGGTGGTAGCGGTCGACCAGAAAATCCGGGTGGTGCCAGTCGAGGAGCGAATAGTACAAACCAATACGCAAACCTTCCGCCCTGAATGCATCCACGATTTCCCGCACATAATCGCGGTCAGCTTTGTAGTCGGTATAAGCCGTATCCCACATACAGTAGCCGTCATGATGTTTGGCGGTGAATACCACATATTTCATACCGGCATCTTTTGCCGCTTTAGCCCATTTGGCGGGTTCGAATTTGTCAGGAGTAAAGAATTCCGCATAGCGCTGATAATCTTCTGGCATGATAGAACCACGGGTATGCACCCATTCGCCACGGGCAGGCACGCTGTACACACCCCAGTGAATAAACATGCCGAAGCGATCATGCTGCCACCAGCTTATATCGCCATGCTGATAAGTTTTTTTCATAAACAAAATCTCCATCTTACTGCCGCAAACAAAATGTCACAATGAAAATATATGTCAAATTCGATTTCAAATCAATAGCAAAAATAACATATTTGATTGCAAAATGGCGCATTACACATAATAATGTTTTTCAGCATATAAATTCTATATTATAGAAAACGAAAGATTGAAAATAGTTTTTTGATTGCAAAATGGCTTAAAAAATTTGCAAAAAAATCAAATTGGAATTACTGTTATTAAGGGGTAGATTTTTATGGAGCAGTATTTATTTCACCAATTCCGCAGTATTCCCAATGGTAATGCGGTATCAAAACAGTATCACAGTCACGAATTCTGGCAAGTGGATTTCATTTCTGCCGGCAGCGGAGCTTTGCAGTTCAAACAGAAAAAGCAAATCTGCAAGATGAGTTTTTCCATCGGCGATACCGTGATCATCCCCCCCGGCATCGAACACTGTTTTGCCTATGATTTGGAGCCTTCAAGCTGGATGAGCGTAAAATTCACCAGCACAGTACAAGCGCTTGATCCGGCAATATTCAACAGCGAAGCCATGCTGACCCATGCCGCAGAAATCATTACCGAAGCGTTATCTCCGCATTTTATGAGCCGCTCGGCATCCATGTCGATAGTAAACTCGGCTTTAAGTGTAGTTATCGGAAGATTTGTGCTTGAAATGCAAAATCAAAACTCTAAAACCAGCGAATTTGTCCGGCAGGTTAAAGAGTTTGTCTACTCCCGGCAGGGGGGCGATGTGCGTCTGGGCGATATTGGCGAACATATGCGTTGCACCGGCAAACACGCGGCTCTGCGTTTCCGGCAGGAATGCGGCACTTCGCTGAAAAATTTCCTCGACCAGACACGGGCTGACTTTGCCGGCAAAATACTATGTACCAGCAGTAAAAGCCTGAATGAGATAGCCCATCAGCTCGAATTCCGCGATGTCTACGCGTTCAGCCGTTTTTTCAAAAGAATAACCGGCAAAACCTTGAGTGAATACCGCAACAGCAAACCGTATTCATGCTGAAAAAAAACGGGGGGGGGAAACGGGCCCAATCCTCCCCCCCCGGTCTGTAAACTATCAATCGGTAATCATGCCGTCTTCCAGCCCCAGCGGCAGCGGGGCAGGTCTTTCGCAAGTGCTGGTCAGTTCAACCTTACAGCCCTGCTGACTTGACTTTTCAAAACTCAATATTATATCCAACACATGAAACGCCAGAGCGCTGTTGGCCCGGTGAGGTCTGTTGTTTTTGATCGCCATTGCCATATCGGCCACACCGATACTGCGGCTGGGGGTGCTGTGTCCGTAAACCAGCGGAACTTCCTTAAAGCCTTCTTCATATTTCCACTCGCGGCGGAAAAGTTTTACCGGTCCGTCAAAACGGTTCGGGTCGGGCAGCAGCAATGACCCCTGTTCGCCATAAAGCTCAATAGGTGAGTGCGCGTGGCGGTAGACTTCAAAACTGCTCAAAAGCGAAATGACCGCGCCGCTGTGAAACTCAATAACGCCGGTAAAATGGGTATTGACATTGACCGGGTAACGGTCAAACGGTGCATATTTATCCTGATACTCTTCGGCCACCGAAGCACCCAGCGTACGGTATTCGCTGCCTTTGAATGTTACAGCAGTAACACTTTTGGCGGGGCCCAGCATGTTTACCAATGCCGTTACATAATACGGCCCCATATCCAGAAACGGCCCGGCGCCTTTATCGTAGAAAAACGGTGCATGCCCCCACTTTTCCGGCCCCCGGCTGGCAACCACGGCGGTACCGAATTTTACCTTGCCGATCCAGTTATCATCCACCAGTTTGCGGGCGGTCTGCAAGCCGCCGCCCAGAAAGGTATCCGGCGCACATCCTACCCGCAGATTTTTCTCGGCGGCAAGTTTCAGAACTTGTTTGGCATCTTCTATATCCACCCCGAAAGGCTTTTCCGAATAAGTATGCTTGCCGGCATTGAGTGCCGCCATGGCTACTTTGGTGTGTTCCTTGGGCGGAGTAAGGTTGAGGATCATTTCGATTTCAGGGTCTTGCATGATCGCTTCACAGCTCAAGGCTTTGCAGCTATACTCCGCAGCTTTGGCTTCCGCCCTGGAGTGGATGATATCGGCACATGCCACAATATCCAGATTGCGGAAACGCTTGGCTGCCGAGAGATAAAAATCACTGATCATACCACAGCCGACTACACCTACTTTGGTCTTTTCCATAAAAAAATCTCCTTGTTATTTACGCTATGTTCCCAACAAGGGTCGGTACTAGAGGAGGGGAAAAAGACCTTTTGAGGAAAGGTCCTTTTTCCCCTCCTCAAACTCCACCCCTTTTTTCCAAACCTTTTACCGGCATTTATCTTTTTGCTCCGCAAAAAGATAAATGCCATTCAAATTTTGAAAAAATTCTCAATGCACAGGTATATCTGTCATTTTTATCTACCTACCCGCATTGGGAACAGAGCTTTTATTTATTGCCTTGAGCAAGGCCGTTTTGAGTCATGTATTCGTAGCTTTCACGCAAAGCTGTGTGCATTTCTTTGCAGCAGAAATCCAGCTCTACAACAATAGTGTTCACCTGTTCCGGGAGTGCCGCCACCAGCTCTTTTATGGGCAGTTCACCCTGCCCCAGCGGAGTAAGCTCCACCGGCCGCTCCAGAATACCGTTGACCATCTTGCTGCCGGAAACTTTCTGGGTCACAAAGCCGTCTTTCATGTGTATGGAAATAACATCGTCGGCAAACATTTTGAGCATTTCCAGTGGATCTTCATTCCCGAGATTGGTTGACCAGAAACAATCCAACTGATATTTCACACCGGGGCAAAGCTCCCGGTAAATATCGTATTTGAGTCTGCCGTCGAGCCGGGCAAATTCAAAATCGTGGTTGTGCTGAAAGAGCGTAAAGTTGTTGCGTTCCACGATCTCTTTGATTTTGTTCGTGGTTTCGGCAGTGCGCTTGATGGCATCCAGATCGGCAAAATCTTCGTAAGTGTAACCGCAGACGATTTTATCCAAACCTGCCGCAGCAGCTATATCCATAACTTCGCCGATATTGTTGAGCCGCGCCCAGGGCGAATGGCTGGTTTCCATCTTCAAACCAAGATCGTCCAAGACTTTACGGAATTCTGAAGGGCGGATATCCCAGAACCCTGCCGGTTCCACACCTTTGTAACCGACTTCGGCAACAAATTCCAGCTCTTTGTAAAAATCTTTGGCGGCATACTTCCGCAGACTGTAAAGCTGTACAGCCAGATCTTTTTTCATTTTTTTCTCCTTTTTTGGATAATGTGATTTGACAATTTGTTTTTGATGAACTATAGTTTCGTCACTGATTTAATGTAAACAAAAAAATAATGTTTTCAAGAGTCAAACCAAGCATTTTATTGATAATTCGTACTTTTTTAATTGACAATCAATAACCGGAGATGTTTTTTATATGAATTTTGCCGAAAATCTCTTGTCGCTGAAAAAAGTTATGCTCTATACCGCCCCGGCAGATCGCAACCCCGTTCCGTATATGATACCGGAAAATCTGCATGTTGTGGAAATGCTCACCGGCGGCGAAGTCTATTTCGGCAGCGGCAGCAAAAAACGGACCTACCGCCGGGGAACTATTTTCTGGCATATTCCAGGTGATATGACCATTTTTGATACCAGCCGCAGCGCTCCATACCGCTGCATAGTTTTTCAGTTTGCCGCCGAAACTGCCGAACGGCTGGCACCACGGGTAAGTTCATGGCGGGGCAGCCTCGAAGCCTTTGAAGATTTTGTCCGGCAGATCCACCGGGTATTTACCGCCGGCACCAATAATTTGCAGCAATCAAAAATTGTCGGGGCGTACTGTTTGAGCGAACTTCTGATGCATGCATGGGCGCTGAAAGATCTGGACGGCAAATCCATTATCGGACAAACGCTCCAAGCCGATGAAGTGGTGTTGCGCAATATACTTATGTATATAGAAGACAATCTCTCCGGCGACCTCTCCAGCCGTACCCTGTCGGAAAAGCTGAAGCTCCCCCGCAATAAGCTCTTTTCATTGTTCAGAGAAATACTCCGCACCTCGCTGCAAAGTTATATTGCCGAAAAGCGTTTTGATCAAGCCCGCCGCTTGTTGGAAAGTTCCAATATGCCCATCAAAGAAGTTGCTGCTTTGTGCGGTTTTGAACATGTTGAAGTCTTTCACCGCAGTTTTGTAAAACGTTTTAATTCCACGCCAAAAAATTACCGGATGCAAGCGCATCCATATCATGATTTTTCGAGTCAAAATAACTGTTTAACCGACAAAAGCGATTTGCTGAAAAAAACTGCAACATGTGTCAGCTAAACTGCTGAAAATGCGTCAGCAATATTACTGAAACGGGTCAGCAGTTTTTTTTGCACTTTTTTTGAAAATCGTATTTGCATTTTTTCACAAAATATATATTGTATACGCCGGCAAAATTTCAGACAAATTTTTAACTTGGGATCAACCGTTTTCATCCGGAAAAATCCCGTAAACATTTGAGGAGTTGTTCTATGAGTGACCGCGAAGATTTTTTGGCGCGTCTTACTGCAGAGGCTGTCGCTAAATACAATGGCAATGTGCCGGAAACAATACTCTCTGCAGCATTGAAGGCCCAAGCCTGCGACTACCCGGTTGAAATTATTGAAAATAATACTGTTACGCTGGCTGTTCCCGGTTTTACCGGTGCAGAATCTTATCTGGCCGGACTGAACACATATTTTCAGGTCAGCGGGATAAAAGCCGAAAATGCGGAATTCTTCCAGCTCTCTATTCAGAATTCACCTGAAGAGTTTGATGAAAAGCCCGTTTACATTGCAAAATACGTTTTTGCCGATGCCGCTGACGTGGAAAAAACTGTCAAAGACATGGTGATGATGTTCTGGTGTCCTGCTGAAGACCTCTTTGCAGAATATCTGATCAAACCGGGCATTGTAACTCTTGCTGAAGCCAATCTTCTGCGTGCCGCAGCAGAGTTTCTGCACACACAGTTCTCGTTTATCGACCGCAGCCGCTATAACAAGTATGATATTTACCGTTACATGGCGCTCAACAGTGCAATACTGCGCGAAATGCTCAATAACTTTGCCGCCTGCTTCGCTCCCGGTGCAGGCTCGGCACCGGAGTTCCCGGCAAGTATCTACGAAGATATCAACAGCATCAACAGCGGCGTATTTTACAACGATGTTACCGCAAAAAATATTCTCAATGCGGTTGCAAATTTCATGCAGGTGATCCGCAAGAGCAATTATTACAGCCTCAACAAAGCGGCTCTGGCGTTCCGGCTGGATCCGTCATTCATGGATTTTTACGGCAATCTTGATGATTCTTACAACAAATCGTTTCCGGCCGACCGTCCTTACGGTGTGTTTTTCTTCTACCGGAAAGATGCGGTTGGCTTCCAGGTGCGGTTTGCCGAAATCGCCCGCGGCGGTTGGCGTACAGTAGTACCCAAACGCGGTGGAAGCAAGCTCGATGAAATGGCGCTTTTCGATGCGGCCAATGATGAAATCTTCCGCGAAGGTTTTGTTCTGGCACACACCCAGCACCTCAAAAACAAAGATATCTACGAAGGCGGCTCCAAGATGATCATGCTGCTTGATGCGGCACCGTCGGCGGACTTCAAGCCGGCATTGTGGACAGCACAGCGCGCCGTTTGCGAAGCGTTTGTATCGTTGATCAATTACGATGAAAACGGCAAACTCAAAGATAAAAACATTGTTGACCTGCTGGGTAAAAAAGAGATCATCGAAATCGGTCCCGATGAAAATATGTTCGACGATATGATCGTGTGGATGGGTAAATATGCCGCCAAAGTCGGTTACACTCTCGGTTCCGGTCTGATTTCCGGCAAACCCGACAGCGGGATCAACCACAAAGAATACGGCGTTACCAGTTTCGGGGTTTACCAGTATTTTCTGCGAACACTGAAAGAACTGGGTATTGATCCGGCTTCTGACTTCAGCGTCAAGATTGCCGGCGGCCCCGGCGGCGACGTAGCCGGCAATATGATGAAACTTCTGCTGGCCAGAAAAGCTGACGGCAGCTATGTACATGAGCAGCTCAAAATCGTGGCTATCACCGATGGTCCTGCCGTTGTTTATGATCCGGCGGGGATTGACCGCGAAGAACTGGGCAAGCTGGTTCTGAAAGCCAATCTTGACAGTTTTGATCCGGCAAAACTGAATAGCGATGGAGCTTATATGCTCTTCAGCAAGCCGGTCGATAATATGTACAGACTCGTGGAACGTCAGAATGGCAAAAATACCGAACGCATGGTTGACCGCAACGAATACATGAGCATATTCCAGGACAATTTGTATAACTATGCGGATATATTCCTCCCCTGTGGCGGAAGACCCTCCACGTTAAACATCAACAACTATCTGAACTATCTGCCCAACGGCAAAGCCTCCAGCCGGGCGATCGTGGAAGGCGGCAACAGTTTTATCACGCCGGAAGCGCGTATCAAGCTGCAGGATGCCGGCATCCCGATTGTGAAAGATGCTTCGGCCAACAAATGCGGTGTCATCACTTCCAGCTATGAGATCCTTTCGGGTCTGCTGCTTGACGAAGATGAATTCAAACAGGAAAAATCCGCCATTGTCAGCGAAGTACTCGAAAAACTTGCACTGCTCGCCCGCGGCGAAGCCGAATGGCTCTTTACCCAGCATAAAGCAACCGGCAAGTATCTTACAGATCTTACCGAAGAGTTGAGCGGCACCATCAATGCCAAAAATGCTGCCATTGCTGAATATTTTGCTGCCAATCCGGATAAATTGCAGGAAAAAGTCATTCTGGCACTCCTGCCCAAAACGCTGGCAACCAAGTATGCTGACCGCATCAACCGCCTGCCCGCAGAATACAAACCGGTGATCGCTTCGGTGGAACTGGCAACCAGAATTGTTTACAACCAGAGCAAATTCAATGGTTCGCTGGCTGAAGAAATAGAAAGCGTAAGCGCCGCGATCTGAAAAAAGTATTCGCAGTAAATTTAAGTGCACCCGAAAAGCTGAACTCAACTTTTCGGGTGTACTTTTTTATGAAAAACCACGATACCGGCAGGAACTCTATACAAAATACTCTGCCATATACTTGAGCATGCAGAGCAAAAAGATAAAAAGAATTTATGGAAATTTGCATTTTGATCATCCCGGATATATTTTACGTTAGCTCTGTTTTTTTGAAAGGTTGTTGTCATGGAAGAATTCTTGGGTATTCTGCTTTTTGCCGGCTTTGTCTTTCTTGTTATATTTCCCATAATATGCATGAATAAATTGCGTTCCATAAATAACAAACTTTCAGATATAGAATACCGCATAAATCTTCTGCATATAAAAAATCAGCCTTCGCCGCCACCTCAAAACATAACGGAACCGGCTGCTGAACCGGAACAGAAACCGGCAAAAGAACCGGCGGCGGCAAACGTTGAGCCGGTATCTGCAATCAAAGCCGCGCCGGAATATCATGAACCGGCGGCAGTTGCAGTTCCGACAGAAACGGCAGCCAAACCGGCAAGAACTTACGCAGCCGACACACGCACTTATTCAGCTGTGCTGGAAGAAAAAAGCGACAAGCTCAATGCCCGGCTGTCTGAATTTGAAGAACGATCGGCAGCTGTTTTCAAACGCATCTGGAGCTGGATTTGCGTGGGAGAAGAGTTCCGTAGTAAAGATGTGGCCAAAGAATACGCCATTGCCACAACGTGGTTGATCCGGCTGGGAGTGATAATCCTCTTGTGCGGCATCGGATTTTTCCTCAAATACTCCATCGACCGCAACTGGACTCCTCCGGTAGTGCGGGTAATACTCATGCTGATTGCCGGTCTGGCAATGGCAGTAACGGGTTCATGGAAAAGTCAGGGCAAATACCGCCCTCTGTCCATTGCCCTTGCCGGAGCGGGATTTGTAACGTTGTATCTGTGCATTATGACGGCGTACAAACTCTATGAACTTATCCCGGCATTGTTTGCATTCGGCTTTATGATCGCCGTCACCGTGGGCGCCATGGCAAGTGCGCTGGGGACCAATGCGCTGCTGACAGCAATTTTGGGCTGTACCGGCGGCTATCTCACACCGGTATTTATCAATACCAGTTCACAAAATATAACCGCACTTTTTATTTACATGACCATTCTGGGTGCGGGCACGCTGCTGACGGCACGCTACCGCAACTGGGTCTTGCTCAACGCGGCAAGCTTCGTATTCTATGCCGCGATCGGCGGAACTGCCATCGGCAGATATCTTACCGATGCCAATGCCCTGCCGGTGATTGCACTGCTGGCGTTGAACTATGCGATTTTCGGCATACAGAATTACACCGCATCGATCCGGCGCGATATGAGTTTTGCCGAAGTACTGCTTTTCTGCGGCAACATAATCTTTTATCTTGCCGCTGCCCTGCCCGGTGCGGGTAAATATTTCAATGAGTGGGAAATGCCGGCATTGCTGACCATTTTTGCAGCATTGCTGTCGGCAATAAAACTCTTTTATCTGATCAAACGCTCGCAGTTCAAATCTGCAAAAGTACTGGCAGTTTTTCTGCAGATCGAGCTTTGTTTTGCCCTGGCATTGACGGTGCCGCTGCTGTTCGGTACGCAATGGGTGATCGCCGCGTGGAGTATTCTGGCATATCTGCTGGTGGATGCGGCAATCAAAGTCCGCAGTAAAACTTTGATTGTTTTTGCCGTAATAACCTACATTGCAGCGGCATGGTTTGAAACATATTTGCCGCAGGCATTCAACCAAAGCTACCAATCTTTCCTGCCGCAACTGGTCAATGTACTGCTTACAGCGGGCATCTACATAGCGTCGATGACCGCTTCTGCATTCCGTTTGCTCAAAAATCCGGATAAACTTGCTGACAGCGAACCGCAATCAGAAAGAGTTATCAGCGGTTTGGCTCAAATTTTTCTTACCATCGCCGGACTGCTCTTTTTCTACTTTACAAGCTATGAATTGCATTGGGCAATGCACTGTTATTTTATAATTTTCAAAGCTGGAATTCTGGTTGCTTATTGGAGCATACTCGTTGCTGTAACAGCGTATTTGCTCAACAAATACCGCTTGTATCAACTCTTTTTCATACCGTTGGCACTGTTGGTGCTGGCGGGTTTCTGGATGCTTGTAAATTCCAGAACTTTCCCCGGCGAATTCTGGAAGGGATTTGCTTATACGCTTGCCACCGCGGGTATTTACACACTTGGCATTGCCCTTGCCGGCCGGGAATTTCTCAAGATCGCCCAAGCCCGGCAGCAGTCGGAACAATTCAGCAAAAATGCAAAGATCATTGCCATAACGCTCTACACACTATCCGGCATATTGTTCTTTATTTACAGCAGTAACGAACTCTATAAATTCCTGATGCAATACCTGGCAAGTTTCCGCGATGGCGGACTTTCGGTCTACTGGAGCGCGTTGGCATTTATCCTGTTGCTGTGGGGCTTGCGTAAACAGCGTAAAATATTGCGTATGTGTGGAATTGGCTTGTTCCTTGTGGTTGCATTAAAAATATTTTTCATCGACCTTGCCCAGCTTGAACAGATCTGGCGCATTGTGGCGTTTGCCGCCATCGGGGTGGTAATGCTTGTCGGCGCGGTAGTCTACATACGCTGCAAGGATATGTTTATAGAAAAGAAGGATCAAAAATAATGTTTGCCAAATACCTTTTATTATTATTCTTTGCAGCAAGTGCAGTTCTTCCGGCAACCGAAGTTGCCGCCGGCGGCTATACCAGAGTCCGGACTGGTTCCCTGCCCAGAATTTTCAGCACTACCAAAAGTCAATGTTTCAGCCAGCTGCTGCCATTGAACGGCAATTTACCGGTGATCGTGCTGGATGAAAATATTTACAAACAACTGAACTCCACTTATACCAATATAGCCGTTGCTGATGCTCAAAATCAACTTCTGCCCTTTGTAATACAAAAACTATACAAGTACCAGACAACCACCAGTTACGCCCCCTTATCCGGCAAGATAATCAATTTCAACATCGACCGCCGGAAAAACGAAGGGGTAATTGAGTATGAATTAAGCGGAAATGCAGCGCAGTCCATAGGCAAATTGTTGCTGCAGCCTTACGGCAGAAAAAAGTTCAATAAAACTATTACGCTGGAGTTTGATGATCAAAGCAAGGTGGAAAATCTCAAATTCTTCAATCACCAGAGCGTAGTGGACTTTTCCCGGCACAACTTTGAATTTGCCCCGGTAAAAACCAAAAATATCCGTATAAAAATTTCTCCTTTTACCGAAGAATATTCCCCGGCCGGCAAGCTTGTCCGCAGCGGCGACAAAGAAAATTTTACCGAAAAAAGAATTTTTACAGAAGAGCTTAATCTCAACAAAATCACCTTTTACCAAGCCCAAACCAAACTCTATCCGGCATGGGAAATGGTCAAACTGAAAAGATTTCCAATGCGGAAAATTGCCGGCAAATCCAATCAAAGCGTCTGGGAGTTTACGCTTGATAATTACCCAGTAAAAGATTTGCAGATAGTCAGTACCACGCCCAACTATCACCGGAAATATGAACTTGAGTTCAAGGTAAATACTAAAGAAACCAATAAAGAAGCCGCGTTGAGCCGTTTCAGTGGAGTGCTTAAACCCGATAATAAATTGGAATTCAACGATATAAGAGCCGACAAAGCCATCCTGACCATTGAAAATCAAGCCGATTTGCCACTGACCGATGTTGATTTCAAATGGACGACCCCGCAAGAGGGCATCATCCTTGACCCGGCAAGCGATGTAAGAGATTTCAAACTCTATTACGGCGGCGAAGTAAGCAAGCTGCCGGAATTTGACTTCAAATACTATGTAGATAAATACCAGGGCAAAGCATACACTTTCCTTGAACTGGGTTCGGAAGAAATCAATAACGCATTCAAAAAAGCCGATCATACAGCAAGCGATTTACTGAAAAAGCTCCTGCCGTACATAATTACCGTATTGGCTCTCATTATAGGTTTTATCAGCTGCAAGATGCTGAAAAAAGTCACCCCTGATGCAGAATAAAAAATAACGGGGGGTTGCAAAACCTTAAAAAAGTTTGCAGCAACCTTTTTTTTATTTTGTCAAACCGCAGCAGAATATTTTAGTTTTTTTTCTTGCAACAGCGTTAACTTTTACAAAAAAATATTGCAATTTACTTATAATAAACAAGTTGGGATTGCTTTTATTGAAACAATAAAAGCAATCCCTGCGAAAGTTTTGCAACAGCCCCGTTTTATCGTTATACTGTTTTACGCCAAAGTTTTGAATTTCTTCATGCCTTCAGCAAAGATTTTCTGCAAACCGGCATCCGGCTCGTAATTCACTACCGGGAAACTGTTGCGTACCACATTGCGGGCTTCTGCCCAATCGGCTATGGCTCCAACCGTTACGGCCTGCGCCAGAATATTACCAATGGCAGTAGCTTCGATCGGACCGGCTACCACCGGTTTGCCGATTGCTGAAGCGGTTTCGCTCATCAAGCGGCCGTCTTTGGTGCCGCCGCCAATGATATTCAAAACTTTGTACTCTTTGCCGACACACTTTTCCAATTCAAAAAGTTTATCGGCCATGCAAAGCGCCAGCGAATCGTAAACCGCGCGCAAAATCGCCGCATCGCTCATATTTTCCGCGCCCGGCTGTTTGGTGGCTATGCAGTAATTTTTGATCCGTTCCGGCATATTATCCGGCGCCATAAAGTCCGGCGAATTTGGATTGAAGAGAAATCCGCACGGCTTTGCCGATTCAGCCATGGCTTCCAGCGTATCAAAACTTGCATCCATACCGCGGAGTTTGAAATCACGGCGGCATTCCTGCAACAGCCAGCAGCCCATGATATTGGTCAGATAACGGATCTTGCCGTTCAGACCGCCTTCGTTGGTAAAGGTCTGTTTGGTTACATCGCAGCACGGATCTGCGAGTTCGCAGCCCAACAGCGCCCAGGTCCCGCAGCTTACATACGCCGCATCGGCACCGGCCGGCACCGGCACCGCGCCCACGGCACTTGCCGTATCGTGCGAACCGACTTTAACTATAGGTATATTTTTCAAACCATACTTTGCGGCCAATTCATCTGAAAGTTTGCCGCCTACGGTGCAAGGCTGAACGATTTCGGGGAAAATCTCCCGCGGCAGCCCCAGCATATCAATAAGCTCCCAATCCCATGAGCGTTTGGCCGGATCCAGCAGATTACCCGTTGAAACATGGGTATATTCAGCAGTAAAATCACCGCCCAGCGCCAGAGCCAGAGCATCGGGAATCGGCAGAAAAGTACTGTTTTTCAGTTCTCCGGGATGTTCCATGCTGTGAGCTTTAAGCTGATATACCGTATTGAAGGGCATCATCTGAATACCGGTGCGTTTGTAAAGATCATCCTGACTGATGATTTTACGGACCGCTTCCACCCCACGGTCGCCGCGTTCATCGCGATAATGATAAGGCAACCGCACCAACTCTTTACTGCTGCGGTCAAACAAGACATAGTCCACGCCCCAGGTATCGATACCTATTGCAGCAATGTCTCTGGTGATGGCAGCGGCTTTGCCTAAACCGATTTTCAACTCTTCAGCCAGAGTGGGGTAATCCCAGTACAACGAATCGCCGACCCGCTTATGGCCGTTTTCAAAACGGTGAACTTCCTGCAGATCGAGTTTACCATTTTCCAATGCTCCAAGTATGGCACGGCCGCTAGAGGCACCAAGGTCAAATGCGAGAAAATATTTTTTATCAGCCATAAATACCTCAACAGAAGTTATCCACACCCAAAAGCAGCAGCGCAAGATGTTTTTTCAATGCCGGATTTTCAAAATCATCGACCAGCAGCTGCCCGGGGGCATTCATTTCGGTTCCGGCCAACAGCGGCAGATCAGCATCGGCGCAGGCAAAAATAAAGCGGTCAAGCTCTTTCTGCAAGGCGGCAGTTTTTTCCGGAGTGGCTCCTTCCACATTGCGGGCAGGAATCAACGTTGCCGCTGCCGTACCATACTGCTGATGCAGATCAATAAGTTTTTCCAGATCATTTTCTCCTGCCGAAAGCCCATTCAGCCACGCCAGCGTGGGAACAGCCTTGCATCCGGTAATAAATTTATTCATATCTTCCAGAGTCGGAAAAGATTCCGGAGAGGGTTTGACATAGCCTGCACCGCCGGACTTCATGGTTTTAGAGCGAATCACGCCTTCGAGCTTCACAGGATTACCGATAAGTTTAACAGCCTCATCAAACTCCAGACCCAGCTTTTCGCTCCAGAATTTCGCCAGATCGCTTTCATCGGCAAAAAGCGCTGCTGCCGCATCGCGGTAGGCGCTGCAGACGTGCCGTTCGGTAACATTGCCGAACGGAGTGTACTTTTGGGCAACTTCATCAAAATCAATCACTACCGGAGCAAGGTAGCCATTGACCAGATCCACCACTTTGCGGGTACGGTTGTTGGCATTTCTCCGCAGCATTTCGGCAAACTCTTTCTGGGCGGCGGGAACTTTGCCGGATTTGAAACCACACCCCAGATGATAAGCTATTCCCGGTTCGCCGGGCGAGTTGATCTCTTTATCCGCCAGCTCGGGGATAAAAACCCGCGTTTCCATGCCGCAGGTACCGCGAACCTTCAAAAGTTTGAGTGCTTCGCGGAATTCATCCACACCGTCAAGCACATCAAAATCAACCAGTCCAACGGCATAAAACCCCATTTTCTTTGCCAGATAAACTATATAGCTCGGGCTGTAACCATAGCCGTTATAGGAAAAGAACGAGTGACAATGCATATTGTGTGCCGTGGTGCGGTTGGCAGCTTTGATTTCACCGCTTTCAAAAGCGGCTGCAGCTTCCAGCAGAGCGGCCTTACGCACTGCCGGATCAAAATCATTCAGACTTTTTTCCAATGCCTTGATATCCATAATACAAATCCTTTTCTGTAAATCAGTTCAACATAACCTGTCCGCCGGAAACCGGAATAGCCTGCCCGGTTTCGT
Source organism: Victivallaceae bacterium (assembly GCA_045635745.1). Classification (GTDB taxonomy): domain Bacteria; phylum Verrucomicrobiota; class Lentisphaeria; order Victivallales; family Victivallaceae; genus SIG78. Next base: position 32,710 of record JAZTWG010000040.1, on the reverse strand, counting down.
AGAGCTGTTCCACGGCATAAATAATGGCTTTGGCCACGTCAACCGGGAGGCATCCGCGATGCATGGGAATTTGCTTTTCATAAAACTCTTTGACATCGGCAACAGTTTTGGCGCCGGGAACTTTGCCGGCGTTGAGATACTGCACAAAAAGACCTTTTTCGGGATCGCTCCACAGCGGGCCGTCAAAGAAGTTGCCGGGGCAGACGCTGTTGACCTTGATCCTGTCTGTCACCAGTTCCAGTGCAAAACTCTGGGTCAGACCGATGGTGCCAAACTTACTGCCGGCATAAGCACCGTTGCGGTTGGAGCCGACCAGACCGGATTTGCTGTTGACCTGCACTATGTCGCACCAGGCACCAGTTGCACTGTTCTGCAATGCCATTACCGGAGCAATGTGCTTGACGCACAAAAAGTAACCGCTGTAGTTGATATTGGTAACAAAGTCCCAATCCTTTTTACTCAAAGTCTTGACCGAACCGGCACGCAAAACCCCGGCGTTGGCCACAAAAAGGTCCGCACCACCGTAAGTTTTCACCACGCTCTGTACCATGGCGGCCACCGAATCTTCGTCGGCAATATTCACCGCCGCGCCGCTGGCTCCGCTGCCGAGTTTGGCGGCGGCGGCATTGGCGCCATCCACATTCATATCGGCAATGACCACATCGGCACCGGCGGCGGCGAGCACTTCGGCTATACCGTAACCGAATCCCTGTGCACCGCCGGTAACGATCGCTACTTTACCGGTAAGTCTTTTGGCGCTGCCGGCAGTTACTTTGCTGCGGTAAGACTCAACTTCCCAGTTTTCAATGAATTCACGATGAGCATCGCTTATATAATTAACCCCGCCGAAAGCTCCGGCAAGGCGTTCAACCCGCGCACCATCCAAAGCCAGAGCCAGCGTAGTAGCGGCACCGGATGCGTTATTGCCGGCGGCAAAAACAGCTTTGCCGGGCACACATACAACTTTGGGTTTGTAGCCTTTGCATTTTTCAAATTCCGCAACAGCATCGGCAGAAACTTCATTGCAAGTAAGCGCAAAACTCTTGGCATAGACAATATGGTCGGGGGTCAGCGGACCGGCGGCAGGAGTAAAAGCCAGTGCGCTTTTTACCGTTGCCACGCTGCCGGCAGCGGCCAGATAACCGCGCAGCAGCGGTGCATTATTCATGACCGTATCCATATCGGGTTCGCCGGCTTCGACGGGTGCGTAATCAACATTATTTTGAGTATAATATTCCTGCAGACGGCCCATAATGTCGCCATAAGTTTTGACCACATCCATTTCTTCATTGCCGCCGACAAATACGCCGTGGTTCTGCAGAAAGATCACGTCAGGAGTTTTGCCTTTGGCTTTTTTGCAGGCTTCAACGCGTTCATAAACTACTTTGGCAAGAGTGTAGCCTGGATCCACATATTCCACCCACAAAGCTTCGGGAAAGAGCTCCGCACATTTTTCGGCACCGAGCTTACCGCAAGTCATACCATTGACCAACGCCGGATGCAGATGCACAACGTATTTGAAATCCATGATTTCGTGCAGCGGAGCTTCCACCGAGGGCCGTCCGGCAGAACCGGGCGCTACCGCGTAGGCCATAAGACTTTTGATCTTGGCTTCGCGCTCGGAAGCATCGGCAAACTCATTCCAGGCAAAACACTCGCGGATAATAGAGCGATCCATCTTGACAAAGTCGCTTTCGGTGATCTTGGCCAGACTCACACCGGAGGGTTTCACATACAGAAATTTTTCATCTTTGCACGAAGTGTTGCCGCCGCCGGCAAGCACAAATTCCGGATCGCTGCCCAGAATATTGGACAGCCGGGTGATAGTTTTAAGCATCATTAAATCCTTTGGTTGATATTTCAACGTTTATTCAAAACTGTTTTTTCGTACTCTTTAACCTGATCGAGCCAGCTGAAGCCGGGAACCTTGCAGTACTCGCAATAAGCCTCCCAAACCGCACCGAACGGCAGCGTTTTGAAGTCTTCCAGCAGTGCCAGACGGCTGGTATTATCGCCTTTTTCTTCGGCTTCGCGCAACAGATCAACCGGTTCCAGCGCGGCGGCAAGCAGAGCTTTCTGCATAGCTCTGGCGCCGATCGCCCATGCGCCTATGCGGTTGATCGAAGCATCGAAGTAATCCAAACCGATGTGCACACGTTTGTCGTAGTTGTGGCGGATTATTTCCTGTGCAATGGCATAAAGTTCGTCATTCAAAGTCACCACATGGTCGCTATCCCACCGGACGCCGCGGCTGACATGGAGCAAAAGTTCATCGGAGAACAGAAGCACGCTGGAGATCTTATCGGAAATAACTTCTGTGGGGTGGAAATGCCCGGCATCCAGACACACCATCTTGTTGTTTTTCATGCAATACCCCATGTAAAATTCATGGCTGCCAACAGTACAGGATTCTGCGCCGATACCGAAAAGTTTGCTTTCCACAGCATCGCGGTTATAATTTTCATCGATCTGTACGGCAAAAATCTCATCCAGCGAATCTTTAAGCCTTGCGCGGGGTGCTTCGCGGTCAAAAGGTGTATCCTTGAAGCCATCCGGAGTCCAGAAATTGGTGATGCATGCCGAGCCTTGAGCCTTACCGAATTCAGCCGCGATCCGGCGGCAGGCTATACCATGTTCGATCCAGTATTTGCGGACAGCTTTATCGGCGTTGCTCAAAGTAAAACCATCGGCGGCCATCGGATGAGCGAAAAAGGTGGGGTTGAAGTCCAGAGCAATATCGTTGGTCCGGCTCCAATCCATCCAGTTGCGGAAATTTTCAACCGTCAGCTCATTGCGTTCCACTTTGCCGGTTTTGTCAAACTCGGCATAAAGCGCGTGCACATTGAGCCGCTTTTTGCCCGGCACCAGACTCATAACTTTATCAATATCGCCGCGCAGCTCTTCCGGATTGCGGGCGCTGCCGGGGTAATTACCGGTAACCGCAATACCACCATCCAGCGAACCGGCATTTTCAAATCCGCGAACATCGTCGCCCTGCCAGCAATGGAGCGAAACAGGTATTCCGGCAACCCGCCGGAAAGCGGACTCCACATCCACGCCCAAAGCCCGGTAGACTTTTTCAGTTTCACTGTATAATGACATTTGAACCTCCTGCAAATTTTTTATAGTTATGTAATGAACTCAAATCATACTGACTGATAACATAACTTGCTTTTTCTGCAAGGTCAAATGTATTTCCGGCTTTTTTATATAATTTTTTAAGTTTATTTTCAATAAACCATCAACTTGGGGGAGAGATATTGATTTTTTGTTGAAATGTGGTATATTACACGAGTAAAACACTCAAACTTTACAACAATAAAAAAATTTGGTCTCACCATGAAAAAAATCGACTGGCAGAACACTCCGGAGCTTTTCACCGGAACCGTTGCACCGCTTATCCGTATGAGCAAAGAGCTTCTGGATTTTTACAGTTACAGCAATGTGGCATATCTCCGCGCCGAATGTCCCTCCGCCGTAACCATGCAGTTTAAAACCGATACGGCAAAACTCAAGATAGCCATGACTTTCGGTCAATTTGCCCGCAACATTTATACGACCGATATTTTTGTCAACAACCACCTTACCACTCTCGATGGCGAAGGTCCTCACGAGCTGGAACTCGGCAGCGGAGAAAAAACAGTAGTGATCCATTTTCCGCACCTGCTGACACTCACGGCGCTGGAAGTGGCAGTGGATAATGATTGTGTTGTTTTGCCCATTGCAGAAAAACTCCCCAAGCTGGTGCTTTGCGGCGACTCCATCATGCAGGGCATGACCTGCTCCACACCCTCCAGAGCACTGGGGGTAATTACCGCACGCAATCTGGGTATGGAACTGCACAATCTCTCCGTCGGCGGAGCCGTCATGCAGCCAATCCCGGCAGCCGGAGCAGTCAAACTCAATGGAGCTGTTACCATTGTTGAGTTTGGAGCCAATGATACCGCGCAGAATATTGCGCCGGAGCTTTTCCGGAAACGCACCCGCAAAGTGCTGGAAATACTGAAGAATTCTTCCGGCAAAGCATTTATCGTAACACCTATTCCCACCACCGCCGAATGGGAAAGCCGCCGGGAACTTTACAGCAATATCATCCGCGAAGAACAGCAGCACTGCCCGGGAGTAATCCTGATCGAAGGCAACGATATTTTCCCGAAAGATGACAAGCTCTTTATTGACGGAGTACACCCCAACGATCAGGGCATGGAAATCTACGCTGCCGCCCTGACTGCTGCCATAAAAAAGGCGCTTTGAAAATCACTTATCCACATGACTCCGGGAAAGCAGCAATGCTTCCCGGTAGTCAATGATTTTATCCGGTTCACCGTATGATGCGGGGCGCGTGAAACGTTTTGCCGGATCAATTTTGCATTCCAGCACACACGGCACGCCGCCGGCATCGGCGATTACCGTACCATCCGGCGCAACGGCCATGCTTTTACCGCCCACCGCGGGAGTATACATTGCCGGTGCGGCGCGCAGCACCGTACAGCCCAGGTCAAAAGCTCGGGCCCGGGTCACAAAGTCCAGAATCTCGGGGCGTTCCTGCCGCTGATGGCTGGCGATGATCATAACATCGATACGCTGTTTGGCATATTCCACAAAAAGTTCAGGAAAGTAGTAATCAAAACAGATCGCCGCACCGTAACGCACGCCTTTGTACTCAAAAACAGTCGCTCCCGCCCCGGCTTCGATACCTTTGGCGATCTCCGGCTCAACCAGATGCACTTTGGTGTAAGGAGTAAATCTTTCCCCATCCGGCGGAAAAACTGCCAGCCGATTGCGTAAAACCCCTTTTTTGTCGATCGTCATAAGCCCGGAAACGATGGTGCAGTTGATCCGTCTGGCAGTTTCTTCCATGGCCTGCTCAAAAAGTTTCCCCTGATTATTGATAAGCTCCAGCATATTGGCTTTGTCGGTATAACCGGTACAGTTGGCATTTTCGGGAAAAATTATCAAATCAGTAGATTTTTCACTCCAATTATTCAACAAATCAATTTGCCATTGCAGCGTTTTCAATGCCTCACCCGGCTGGGGATAAGGTACTTGTACTATTGCAACATTCATAAAATACACTCCATGCTTGAATCAAGGGTGAAATATAGCATATCCGGCTCAAAAATCAAATCCCTTTATCAAAATTTGCATTTTCAAGCTCTGACGATCAGAAACAGAAACTGCTTTTCTCTTCTGCAATCGACAGAACTTGCAAAACCTGCAAAAAACTTTCTCCGCTCCAGCGCAATGGCCGGAAAACAACCTTATGCAGCTGGCAGTATTAAGAAACAAATGAAATATTTTTTGCAGATATATTTTCCGGATCTGTTCAAATATAGCCGGTATTTACCACTTCGGCCGGAACTTCGATTGCAATCGAGTGTTCCGGTTCGCCATTTTTTACTATATCCAGCAGAGCCTTCACAGCCTCGACCCCGATGTGCCACGGATGCTGGTTCACGCTGGGAATGTTGTGCAGATCAGCTATACCGTGAACATTACCGAAGCCGCTGATACCAATGCGGTTGCGCCACGAAAAATCTTCGCTTGCCCACACTTGCATAATGTTGAAAACAATATCGTCGCTGTCGGTAACGATAAAATCCACTCCGGGATACGAACGCATTATTTTCTGCAAAGCAAGTTTGACTTCATGCCGGGAGCCATGATGCATGACAAATTTGCGTTTTTCCACATTTTCCACATTGAATTTATCCATAGCATCAGCAAAACCCCGCATACGGTATTTGCGGTTGATGCTGCTTTCGATCCCCAGCATAACAACTTCCTTTTTGCCGGATGATATGACTTTGCTCATCATTTCAAAAGCCGCTCCGTAATTATCACACATCACCGAATGAGTCAACCGCCCCGGCTGGGACTCCATTCCGCAATCCAGATAGATCACCGGCTTGTCAAAATCTGCCGGAAATGCCTCCAGCTGATAAGATACACCCAGTACCCCGAGACAATCGGATGAACGTAATTTATTGACAATACTGCCCATACCGCTGATTTCCGGCCGGAAAACCGAAAGCATATACCCCTGAGCAAAAGCCTCCTGTGCCGCACCGGCAATCATCCCCATATTATAGGGGTGTTTGAAATCTTCGAGCGCGGCGATCCACCCGCGGGGGAACTGTATTATTTTTTTTACAAAAGTACCGCTTCCACGCTTGCCGCGTTCCAGCAAACCTTCGGCAGCAAGCAGGGCCGCAGCTTTATTGGCGGTTGCCCGCGATACAGAAAACCTCTCCTGCAATTCGTATTCCGAAGGAAATCTTGCCCCGGCAGGGAAAGCCCCGGAGGCAAGCAGTTCACGCAATTTATCAGTAAGTTCTTCTACTTTACCCATAAAAAAAACGCCTCTCTCAATTAAATGTGATTACTGTCCGCACTGCGAATACTATAACACTCAAAAGTGAACATGTCAAAGCGGCCATGCCAATAAAAATGAATTTTTCTCCACCTCCGCTCTTGAAAAAATGTAAATATCAGATATACTTAATATAGCAGTGAATAAAAAGTGGACTGGCTGCTTTTGCATAAGAAGGCTCTTTAGTATGCTTATTGAAAATATTGAAAAACTGTATAACGCCCCGGATTTTGAAGAAGTCAACCTTTTCCCCTACCCGGGTATTCGGCAATTTTTTTATAAAAGTGTACCTTACCACGGCAAACCGACCAAAGTTTTTGCCTGTTGCGGATTTCCGGAGCAAGCCTCAAAAGATCATCCGGTTCCCGGCGTGGTTTTGATTCACGGCGGCGGAGCTACGGCGTTGGCAGACTGGGTGGAATTCTGGAACAATCTCGGTTTTGCGGCAATTTCCATGGATTGCTGCGGCTGCGTCCCCTGCTGGTCAAAAACACCTTATTACAGCGAACACTGGCCCCGGCATAAAGATGGCGGCCCGGCCGGATGGGGCAAGATAGAACTGGCTATGGAACCGGCTGAAGATCAATGGATCTATCACGCACTGTGTGCTTCGATTCTGGGGCACAGTCTGTTGAGCAGTTTTCCGGAAGTCGATTCCGGCAGGATTGGCGTGCATGGCATCTCCTGGGGAGCGGTGCTTACTCTGCTGGCGGCGGCACATGATAAGCGTTTCAAATTTGCGCTGCCGGTATATGGTACCGGTTACTTCATTCACCCGGATTCGGTAATACCGACCCGCAGTCCACAAACCACACCGGCAATGTTAAAACGTTGGCAGGAGTTGTTCGATCCGGCTAATTACCTGGATAAAATCAATATACCGTGTTTCTTCTTTTCGGGCACCAATGATTTTGCATTTCCGTTTGATGCCTTCTGGCACTCAACAGCAAAGTGTTCCGGCGAAGTACGCCATTTGATCTATCCTGATTACCCGCATAACCATAAAATATCGTGGTCGGAAAAAGCTGTTGAGCTCTTTGCAAAAAAAGCTGTTGCCGGAGAAAACCTGCCCGCAACAGCAGCAACAGAATACAACAATAATAATCTGACAAGTCAAGTTCCGGCAGGAGCTGTAAGTGCTCAATTCTGCTATACGGCCGGTTCCGGCGCCTGGAATGGCAGATTATGGAAAACACTGCCGGCAGGAATAAACGGCAATAAAGTTTCAGCAGCTGTACCGCACAATATGACCGTTGGCTATTTCAATATAATGTTCAGCGACGGAGCTGTTTTAAGCACCCGGCCGTATTTTGTTAACAAAGAAGACTTAACTGTAAAAAGTATGTAAAGTATAAGGAGTAGTACAACTATGAGCAAAGAGTATCCTCACGGCGACCGTTCATGGTGGCAATCCGCCCGCTTCGGCATGTTTATCCATTGGGGCGTTTACAGCGTTCCGGCCAGAGGCGAATGGATGCAGACTATTGAAAAGATCCCGACCGAAGAATATGCCGAACGCTATGTGGAAAACTTTGAACCCGACCGTTTTGAACCGGAAAAATGGGCAAAACTCGCCAAAGCCGCCGGCATGAAGTACATGGTCTTTACCGCCAAACATCACGATGGCTTCTGTATGTGGGACAGCAAGTACACCAACTACAAAGCCAAACGCGATTATGTGCGTGAAATTCTGGATGCGTTCCGTGCCGAAGGCATCCGCACTGGCTTGTACTATTCGCTTCTGGACTGGAATCACCCGCAGTTCACCATTGACGACAATCACCCGCTGCGTGATACTGTGCCGTGGTCGGAATGGGACAAGCTCAACAAAGATCGTGACCAGCACAAATATTGCGAATATATGCGTAATCAGGTTACAGAACTTTTGACCGAGTACGGTCAGATCGATGTAATGTGGTTCGACTTTACCTACGCCCGGGCAACCGGAAAAAACGCCGAAGACTGGGAATCCGAAGAGTTGCTGAAACTTATTCGCAAACTTGCCCCCGATATCCTGATCGACGACCGGCTGGGTCTGCCCGGGGCCGGCGACTTCAAAAGCCCCGAACAGTATGTTCCGCGTGACGGTATGCGTGATGCCAATGGCAACGGCGATCTCGTACCGTGGGAAGGCTGTCAGACTTTTTCCGGTCTGTGGGGTTATGCCCGCGATGAGACTACATGGAAGACTCCTCACCAGCTTATCACCATGCTGGTCGGCCATGTGGCGCGAGCCGGTAATCTCCTGTTGAATGTCGGGCCCGATGCCCGCGGCCGCTTCGACAAACGCGCGGTAAAGGCACTCGAAAGCATGGCAGAGTGGATGGATGAGCACTCCGATGCTATCTACAACTGTACCATTGCCCCGACCGAATACAAAGAGCCGGAAAACTGTATGTATACTTATAATCCGGAAAAGAAACGGCTGTACTTGCACATTTTCAGCTATCCGGTAAAATTCATCTTCCTGCCGGGTCTGCATGGAAAAGTCAAGTTTGCCCGATTTTTGAACGATCACAGCGAAGTAAAGATGATGGCCCCCCCCGCAGCCCACGGCAATATGACGCCCTGTGCGTCGGCAGATACCATGATATTACAGATTCCGCCCACGGCACCCGATACAACTGTACCCGTAATTGAATTGATTCTTAAATAAAGCCAAATAAAAGGAGTTTTTATTATGATTAGTTACGAGTGTTCCTTTGGTGCATTACGGTGTAATGCACCCGCTTGCAAGCGGCGTTTTACGCTGATCGAACTTTTGGTGGTTATTGCCATCATTGCTATTCTGGCAGCAATGCTGCTGCCGGCACTCTCCGCTTCACGCAACAGTGCCAGAGCCGCCCACTGTGCCTCCAACCTCAAACAGCTGGGCGTGGCGGCACACATGTATACAGCAGACAATCAGGATTACTGCGTACCATATTACACTCCCGCATCTACCGGCAGCGGCAAATGGATCGACGGATTTTGGACCGATGCCAGAAACTGGTATGTTCAGCTTGCCCCCTACGCCCAGGAAAATATGGGAACTTTTACCGAAGAGCAAAACGACAACAACAATAAACGAACCGGCCCCGCCCGTTTGACCATTTGCGAAGCCAATACCTATACTATGGATCAAGCGGTAAATTACGGTTGGCTTGATCGTGCCGGATTTAATACGCAAACCAGCAAAACCAAACATTGCTATCCGACTTCGCGACTCAAATATCCTGAAACTAACGGATATGCCGCTGATGCTTCCGGCGCAAGACTTAACCGTATGGGGGGCGGCATTGTTTCAACAACCGATGTGCCGACAGCCTCTAACATGATTGCATTTCCCCATAGTGGTCGCACAAATATATTGTTTGTCGCCGGCCATGTGGAGAGCAAATCAAGAGCTGACCTCAACGGCAAAGGACCATATCACGCAGCTTTGCACAATGATATATTCTATTATTTCTACACCGGTATAAATTAAGGATTTTTTATGCGTAAAACATTTTTAACATTTTCTACCATACTGACTGCCGGAGTGCTTTCCGCCGGTCAACTTGCGAGCGTGGGCAAAACCGCCGCTGCGCCTCAAATCGACGGCAAACTTAACGATACAGCTTATAAGCAAGCTATGACTGTCAGCGGTATGGTCTACCCTAAAAGTTTGAACTATGCAAATGACCAGACCGAAATACGCTTTGTCCGCGACGGTAAATATCTTTATTGTGCAATCAAAGCGTATCAGAAAAATGCGGAGAAACTCCCGACCATAACCCCCACGCGCAACAACACCGAGATTTGGAAATATGACTCCGTAGAGCTCTTTTTCCTGAAAGCCGACGGCGTGCGGCAGTATATGTTCGACTACGCGGGCAGCTCCTGCTCGATGGATGCCCACCAGAACGAACGCCACACCTGGGATCGCACCGGCTTTGCAACCCAAGCAAAAGTTGCTGCCAGTCGCGGCAAAAACTTCTGGGCGTTGGAAATTGCTATCCCTCTCGATGAAATCGGCAAAGGCGACCTTAAGTTCAACATTGTCCGCAACCACAGCCGCAAGAGCCATTCTTCGCTTGCCCGTTTGGAAAAAATCGACTGGCTGGCAACCGATAAGTATGCAACACTGCAAATGCTTGACCGGGTTCCGACATTCAATTTCACCCGGCTGCCGGAACTTAAATTGAAGAGCAAATTGGCGTTTGATTTGCAAAGCGATGCCAAACTCAATGTTAAAATCAATGCCGGCGGCAAGAATTACACCATCCCCGCCGCCGGCAAAACCGAATTTGCCTACAAATTGCCCGCCGACAAAAAATCCGTGCAGTTCACAATCACTTGCCCCAAAGGTAAAGTTTTGTACAATTACACCTGTGCCCTGCCCCGCGGCAGACTTGAAATCAAACCCGGCAATCTGACCGACAACACCATCATTCTTGATGGCGGTCTGGGCCTTGAAGCGGTTTTGATCTGGACAAGCCGCCACAATCTGCCCAATGGCAAACGCGGCATGGGGCTTCAGGTAAAGATCGCCAACGAGCTGGTCTTTGAAATTCCTGAAGGTATTACCCCCTCCAAAGCCAAGAAAATTTCCAGCAAAACCGTTGACGGCAAAGTCATCAATACCTGGGCGCAGAAAGAAAAATTTGCCTACGGTGCCCACGGCTGGATCAAGAGCCGTTTTACCACCACTCTTGCTGAAAATTCGCAGGGCAAGATCCGCTACAAGCTCCAGTGGGATGGCGGTTTGCAGGATTGGCAGGAAATCAGCTACAGAGTAATTAAAATAAAAAATGCTCCGCTGCCGAAAAAATTCATTTCCAGTTTCTACAACTTCTGGCCCGATCTCAAGCAAGCCAAATCCATCAGCCGTGCCGGGGTCAACACCTTTGCCGTGCGTAATTACAGCGACAGCGCCGCACAGCTTTCGCTTGATTTGCAGAAAGCCGGTTTTTATGTGTCGCGAGCCGGCTACTTCTGGCCCAGCGGTGCCAAGCACGCCGGCAGTCGAACCTACGACAAATGGACTCGTGACGACCGCAGTGCCAGAGCCAGAGACATCTCGGGCTTCTATATACCCAACGGCGACAGTTTCCACATTTCGCCGACCTACCGCGGCAAATATTATGATGAAGCGATCAAAACCGAGATCGAGTTCTGCAAAAAAGCCAATATCTCGTATTTCCCCTTTGATATGGAAGGCTACATCCAGCGTTACGCCGACAAGGGCGATTTCAACATCCGCACGCTGGAACTCTTCAAAAAGCACTGGGCTGAAAAGTACCCCGGCAAAAAATATATAGACCCCAAAGTCTTTGAAAAAGATCCGAAAAAATACCCCTTCTACCACACTGCGTGGGTGGAATTCAAGTGCGACCAGTGGGCGGATTTCTTTGCCGAAATGAAAAAACGCTTTGCAGAAGGGCTCAAGGGCATTTCCAGCTCCCCGCGTGAAGGCGTACTCTTCAGCGAATGGAGTTTCCGCCGTCCGTGGGATGAAGAAGGTCGTAATAAGTGCCTGCGTAACGGTAACTTCTTCAAAGTCTTTGATACGATCGAAGTGGATATTTACACTTCCATGGACCGCGGTGTGCGCGAAACGCAGGAAAAACTCGACAACTTTGCCAAGACCTACCCTGATATCAAAGTAAATGTTATCTTAACGCCCTGCCCGCACGCACTGAAAGGCTATCACTATGGCTCGCTGGCTCCGCTTTACAAGGATGATTACAAATACGCCTGTATGGAAGCCTTTTCGTGGGGCATGAAAGGTATCATCAGCTGGCACTACGGGCTTTCTGACCTCGATACCTTGCGCCAGACTTCCGAAGCTATGAACATTCTTGCCAAAATCGAAGATATTGTTATGAACGGTACACCCTTCAAGTTGACCACCAATTTGAAAAATATTGATGTAACCGATCACTTCTACGGCAAAAAAACCACCTGGAAGAATCAAGTACCGGTATTCACCCGCGGGGTGGCGTACAAAGATAAAGCCATCATCAGTGTATCGGAATACCTCACCGGCAAGGATATGAGTGTAAAAGTCAACTACGCCCCCGGCAAAGCCGTAACGCTCAAAGACCTTGAAACCGATGAAATCGTGGCAAAAATGACTGCCGCCGACAAAAACTTTACCATCCAGCTCCCGGCCGACCGCCGCTGCCGTCTGCTGCTGGTAGAACCTGTAAAATAATATAGGATTGAAAAATGAAAAAATTGTTTTTTTCCGCCATTGCCGCAGTTGCTCTTTTAACAGCCAATGCCGAAACATTTAATCTGGAAGGCCCCATGCCCATGCTCAAAAAAGAGTGGCGTGAAGGCACCATGACCGGCAAAAATTCCTGTTCCGGCAAGATCAACGGCAAAGTTTATAAAGATGTATGGCACTTCTGGTGCGTGGAATCCGGCGTAACGCCGGATACGGTGAAACTTGCGCCCCTCAATGCAGTTTCGCCCGACAGCAAAGGGGCCAAAACATGGAAAAATTACACCCCTATTCTGGCATACGACACCAAACCCAACGGCAATTTTCTGTTCCCGGCATTGCTCAATTCCAACATGACCATCGTGCATACCAAACTTACTTACGGTATGGCTTACGGAGTAAAAAACCCCTTCGACAGCGAAGTAACTTGCTATATCGAAGGCAGATTGTGGCACAGTGAACAAGCAAAAATCTACGTTTGCAAGATGGATAAAGAAAATAAACTCACAACCATCGTAGAAGACAACAATCCCGATGCTGTGGAAAACATCATGCAGACCTACCGCAACGGCAGCAAATCCAACCGCCACTATATGAAATTGCAAGCCGAAGTCAAGCTGCAGCCCGGCGAATTTGTGATTATTCTGGGAACCCGCCCGGATGCCAACGGCAAATTTGTTGGAAAAAATGGTGTTGGAACATTCCGCATCGACGGCTGGGGCAAAACATGGAATCCCATTATCTCTTTTGAAAAATAAGTTTTTGCCCAAGTGATCCGTAATTTGTACAGTTACCGGCGGCAGTCGGACAAAGCAGATTGCCGCATTGTGCATTATAAAGCCAATACCACGCAAAAACCGGCGGCGGATGCAGACTTTAAAAGCAGGTATGCCAATAAAAAGACAAAAAAGTTTATTTAAATCTTGAAAAAGCTGTAACTCCCGGATATATTAAAACATAAAGAATAAACAAAGCAGATATGTCACTTTTTTTTCAATACGATATTTAAACAAATCAGGGAGAAAACCATATATGGCTAAAAAAACACTTGCGATCCTGACCGCCGGAATAATCGCCACTCAACTTAGTGCCTCCGAAAAACTTTATCCGCAGGAATTCAAAGTATTTTTTTCAGATAAGATAACTACTGAAAATGCCGCCTCGCTGCGCTTTGAAGATGATGTATTGATTCTGGATAAAAAAACACAAATCTCCGCACAGCCTGTAAAAATCACCGGCAATATACTTGATCTGCGAACCCTTGACCCGCAGAAAAAATTTCAGTGCGCCGCTGTCAGCGCTGTTATCCAATCAGAAAAGCCCCGCACTCTGCGCATGGGCATGGGTGCCGACTGGTGGTTTGACTGCTACTGCAACGGCAAATATATTTTCGGAACCACCGATTCAGGTAATCTTTTCTGGCCGCCTTCGGTCAAAAGTTTTGTCTTTGAAGTACCGTTGCGCGCGGGGCGCAATGAGCTTACGATTTTTACCCGCAGCGGTGCCGGAGGCTGGACTCTGGCCGTAGGAAAACCGCCGGCAGATGCCAAAGTCAACCAACCGCGCCATTTGCCTGAAAAGGCTCAAGTGGTGTATGGGCCCTATCTGACCAATCCTGCCCCCAATTCTGTTACCATAAGTTATGTAGTCCGCGGACGGCAGCCGATTGAACTTGAATATCGCAAAAAGGGGAATAAAACCTGGAAAAAGCTGCAGCTGCTCCGCGGCGGTCAGCTGCTTGATGAAGGCCCGGTGATGCGTTTTGATCTGACCGGTCTTGCGCCGGATACGGTTTATGAATACCGGGCGCTCAAGCGGGTGGGCCGCGATTTGCGGCAAGCAGAACCCGGTACGGTGCGTACATTCAAAACCTTCAGCGACAAACCGCAAAACTTCAAATTCTGGATCATGGCCGATACCCAGTCGCATAATTATGATAAAGTCAAAGCGCTGCAGAATCTGCTCAAGGCACGCCCGGATCTCGGCAATGCAGATATGTTTATGCATCTGGGAGATATAAGCAGCAATCAGGATGATATAGAGTTGGCGCTTTTCGGCAGTTTTTTCCAGTATATTCCCCAACACCAGTACCTTGTGCCTGCTCGCGGAAACCATGAGTTCGATGGCGCACAGGCCGGTCGTTATCTCAAGTATTTCGGAAGCAAAAATAACAAAAGTTATCAGGCATTCAAGCTGGGCAATATATTTTTTATTGTGCTGGATACAGGGCACCATCTGCCGCCGGATTCCACCAACAGTTTCCAGAAATTCACCGGTCTGAATGAACTTGATACGCTGCTCGCCGAACAGACCGCCTGGTTGGATGAAGTAGTAAAAAGCAAGGAGTTTGCCGAAGCCGATTACCGGATCGTTTTTGCCCATGTATCTCCGCACAGCCAGCCGGATGGGTTCAATCACATGCTGCCGCGGCTGCAGAAGATGACCGCCAGACATTTCAAAGGCTCTCCGGCCAAATATCCGGTGGATCTCTGGTTTGCGGGGCACACCCATGTCTACAAGGCGCTCCCGGCTGATAAATCCTGGCAGTTTCCGCTTATAATTCTGGGCGGCGGCGCCAGAAGTTCAGTCAACGGAGCCGCGATACTTGTAACACTCAAAGATAAAAAGGTATTCATCGAAAGCATTGATTCCAACGGCAAAACCCGCGACAAATTTGTGCTTGAAAATAAATCTTTGATTAAAAAGTAATATTTACGCTTGCATTTTGCTTTTATTGGGCTATATTGATAACATTATGAAGAACTCAGCAGCTACAATCATAAACCTTTGCAGTTGGCGTTGGCGGTCCTGACCGCCGGAACGCAGAGTTTTGTTGTGCCTGATGGCGGTTTGCAGAAATTGTGCAAGCCGCTTTTTTTTATGAACAGAAGCCAGCCTTCCGGAAAACCGCCGGAAGGCTTTTTTAATGGATATTTTTTACAAATTTAATATATAAGGAAACAAAAAATGGATTCTCACTACGGTATTTACGGGGGGCAATATATCCCCGAAGCATTAATGAGTGTACTCAATGAGCTGGAAACAGCTTATCTTGAAGCAAAATCAGATCCGGCATTTCAAACTGAACTCGACGATCTGCTGACCAACTACATCGGCAGACAGTCGCCGCTGTATCATGCAAAACGCCTGACAGAGTATTGTCAGGGGGCACAGATCTATCTCAAGCGCGAAGATCTCAATCACACCGGCGCTCACAAGGTCAATAACACCATCGGTCAGGCGCTGCTGGCTAAACGCATGAACAAGCACAAGCTTATTGCAGAAACCGGCGCCGGCATGCATGGAGTGGCAACCGCCACCGTAGCAGCCTTGCTGGGCTTGGAATGTAAGGTCTTTATGGGTGCTGTGGATGTTGAGCGCCAGGCCCCCAACGTTGACCGCATGAGAGTGCTGGGAGCTGAAGTCATTGCCGTAAAATCCGGCAGCGTCACATTAAAAGATGCCATGAACGAAGCGATCCGCTACTGGGCGGAAAATGCTCACGACACCTTTTACTGTATTGGTACAGTAGCGGGCCCGCACCCCTACCCCGCAATCGTCAAAGATTTCCAGTCCATTATCGGCAAAGAAGCAAGGATGCAATGTCTGGAAAAAACCGGCAAACTGCCCGACGAAGTTATTGCCTGTATCGGAGGCGGCAGCAATGCCATGGGTATTTTTGCCGGATTTCTGGAAGATAAGAGCGTAAAACTTACCGGGGTGGAAGCCGGTGGCTCCGGGATAGCTTCCGGCAAACATGCCGCCAGTATCAACGGCGGTACAGTAGGCATTCTGCACGGCTGCAAGACCTATCTTTTGCAGGAAGTCACCGGACAGATCACCGAAACGCACTCTGTTTCCGCTGGGCTTGACTATCCCGGCGTAGGCCCGGAACACAGCTATCTGGCCGATACCCGACGGGCAAATTATACGGTAATAAATGACGATGAAGCGATCAATGCTTTTGACACCCTCTCAAAACTTGAAGGCATCATTCCGGCGCTGGAATCCAGCCATGCCATAGCGCAGGCTATCAAAACGGCATCGACATACAGCAAAGAAAACATTATAATTGTCAACCTTTCCGGACGGGGCGACAAAGATATGGAAAACGTCCGCAACTATAAGGAGAGCCATCGATGAACCGTTTTGGAAAAATATTCTCCGGCAATAAAAAAGCCCTTATCGTATTAGATTGTGCCGGGGCTCCGGATATGCAAACCTCGGAAAAACGCATTGCAGAAATACTCAATGCCGGGGCCGACATCGTAGAGTTGGGCATACCTTTTTCCGACCCCATGGCTGATGGGGACGCCATCCAGAAAGCCTATCAGCAGGCACTGCAGAACGGTGCCGATTTGAGCAAGATTATAAATATGCTCAAAAAGCTCCGGCAGAACTATCCGGCAGCCGGATTGATAATTTCAGGCTACTCCAATATTTTTCTGCAGTACGGTTACGAAAAACTCTTTGCCGATCTTGCGGCGCTTGAAATCGATGCATTGCGCATTCTTGACCTGCCCTGCGAAGAATTTGCGGAAATCGCGCCTTTTGCCGAAAAATACAATATCCAAATCGTTATTGCTGTAAGCAAAAGCACTCCGCCGGAGCGTTTGAGCAAATTGCTCGGTATGCCCGGCAGTATTGTTTATTGCGATGATCCGGCGGGCGCCGATGCAGTACGAAAACTCACCACCCTGCCCATAGCCATGAAACATGATAACAGCTTCAACGCCATGATCATCGACGAGGCAGCGGTAAAAACGCCGTGCGACAAACTCGCAGGGGTGATTGCCGGATACAAAAACAAGTTGTAAAAAATTGCTGAATAAATGTATAATTTGCCGATAATAACAATTTTTTCTTGCAAGTAAGGTCTGGGAATTATACATTAAATGAAGAAGATAAACCTTTTCTGAATAAATCCAAGGAGAAAGAAAAAATGCTTAAAGTCGGTTATGCACAGGAAGTGATGACCCCGCCTACCGGAATTGATTTGGCCGGTTACTTCAATGTACGCCTCAACGAAGGTATGTACGATGACCTGTTTGTCAAAGTTATTGCCATTGAAATCGACGGCAAACGCACCGCCCTCGTAACTCTTGAGCTCTGCAGCATCATGAAAGTCATGTTCGATGCCATCAAAGCCAGAGTAGATGCCGAATTCGGCGAAGGACTGTACGAAAATATCCTCATTTGCGCCACTCACACCCATACCGGCCCCCGCTTTAAAAATCAGGAAAAGCAGGAAAATGAAACCATTCAGTATGCTTTCGACAGCACTGTGGATGCCGTTATCCGCGGTCTGAAACGCGCGTTCATGAACCTGCTGCCCGCCGAATTTGAAGCGACAAAAGTTTACAATAACCCCTACGGTTTTGTCCGCCGCTACTGGATGAAGAGCGGTGATATCGTGACCAACCCCGGCTGGCGCAACCCCAATATCGACAAACCCGAATGCGATTTTGACCGTACCATCAACATTCTGGCGATCAAGCAGGGCGGCAGAATCGCAGCTCTGGTCTGCAACATCGCCAACCATGGCGATACCATCGGCGGAAATCTGATCTCTGCTGACTGGTATGGCCGTTTCACCCAGGAAGTCCAGCACGAGCTCAAGACCAGCTTGCCGGTGATGGTTCTGGACGATGCGTCCGGCGACATCAACCACTTTGACTTCCACCAGGATATCAATCAGACCGGTTACCATGAAGCTGTCCGCGTCGGCCGCGGCTATGCCAGAATCGTAGTAGATGCACTGAAAAATCTCAAACCCATCGCGGCAGACAAACTGGTTATCAAAAACACCAGCGTTACGATTCCCCACCGCCAGATCTCTGATGAAGAATTGGCAGCCGCCCAGCACACGCTGGATACCGTGCCGGATATCAAGAAAGAAGGCGACTTCGAAAGCCAGGACCTTGCCAACAAGGTTCCTGCCGCATTGCGTCACTTTGCAAAACGTGTACTGGATTGCCGCGCCAAAAGCACGCCTTCGCATGACAGTCGCCTGACCAGCATCGAAATCGGCGATTCACTGGCTTTCGTCAGCTTGCCGGGTGAACCTTTCAACGGTATTTCGCGTGCCATCCGCGAAGCCAGCAAGTTTGAATATACTTTTGTAGCCGAGCTGGCACAGTCAGTTTCCGGCTATGTGCCGATGAAAGAATGTTTTGCCCGCGGCGGTTACGAAGTCCAGCCGGGCATAAATACCGTTGCGCCCGAAGCGGCCGATGCCATTATCGAGGCAGCGGTGAAAAACCTCTGAAAAAACAGTTGCAACTGCAAGTAACATACAGCAGCTGCTGAAGTTTTACCCAAGATATTATGAGAGACACAAGAGTTCTCTCATAATATCTTTTTTTATTGTATTATCATGCAAAAGCTTTCCTCCGGTGGAAGAATCTCCCTTTAAATTAGCTTACACTTTTGCTAACAGTATAATAAAATATAAGCAATTTTACGGTATGATCCATTGAAAAAACAGCAATATGTGGTAAATTCCCTTTATGCAATAAAGGGATTAAAATATGAAACACTCCGATAATGTAGCTTGCAAAATTGCCGAAAAACTGCGGGAACTTTTGCTGTCAGATAAATACAGCAAAAGCGACGAGTTTATCTCAAGCCGGCAAGCAGCGGAGCTCTACAATGTATCGCATGTTACAGCCAACAACGCCTTGCATCTGCTTGAAGCCGAAGGGATCATCAAATGCCGGCACGGTGCACTCCCCGAAATAATTCAACGCAACAACCGTCCCCGTATTGCCTGTTTTATGACCAGTGACTTCAGCCATCTGCGTCCGGAGAACTGTTCTGAAGCACCGCGGCGGTTCCAAATACTGATCAACGAATTGAAAAAACGTAACTGCGACTTCAAACTCTATTCGCTGTATGATCTTCAACAGGCCAATTTCAGCAGCCGGCTGCTTGACCACACCGATGGCTTGCTGGTGGAGATTGGTATGAGCTCGCTCCACGCCCGGGCTCTTGCCGCCGGATTTATGGGGCCCAAAGTGTGGTTGTGGGGCAATGAACCGGTTTTAGAGAACGGCAATCAGATACTGCCGGACTATCTGCCGGGATTGACAGAAATATTCAATAAAGCCCGGATGCACGGCATCAAAAAGTGTCATCTTTGCTATCACCGGAAATTTTTCGGTAATGTCATGCAGTGGGCCGCAGTTCTGGGCAACTGGCTGCCCAATGAATATACTTTGTGCGAATTGCCATTTCCGCACAGCCAGCTTCAGGCATACCGTTGGGCAATGAATATTACTCCCAATCCGCAGGAGTTGTATATCTGCGAAGTTGATTTGACCGCATTCGGTTTTTATCAGGCATTTACAGACCGCGGCTATCAGGCGGGGGATTTCAATATTACCGGAATCGGTGATCTGGAAGGGCGAGGCCATCTGCCGCTGGGCGAAGCATGCATAACCACGCTGGGCAACGATATACAATACCGGGTACAGCGCATACTGGATGTACTTTTTACCGATATAGCAATCGACAAAGCTCAATCGCTTATCGAGCGTATACCCAGCAAACTTATAATCCGCAAATCAGCATTTTTTCAATAAAACAGTTTTTGAAAGAAAAACAACAAATGAAAAAGCAATCAATATTGAGTTCATGATTATTACCTCAAAGCTCAAGTGTAAAAATCATTGATCAATAATAACTGAAAATCGGTAAAACCAAATTGACGGCAGCGGTTTGCCTGAAGGCCAAAGAGACCAACGATCGTTATGGAGTGACCCCAAACTGCGATGATCAGCAGAATTATTCATATCAATAAAAAAACAGAGTTTGACCTATGAAAAAAATTATTACATTGGCATTTTTACTGTTGTGGGCGACATTGCTTCCGGCAGCAGTAAGACTTGCAGACTATCTTCCCGGCAAAACACCCGATGCCTGCGGTTTGAAATTTCGAGCTCAAGATGATGAACTTATCATGGACTTCACCTCCGGCAACGGAGTCAAATCTCGCGGCTGGATGCGGCGATATGCCAATTTTATGAAAACAGGCGAACAGCTCAAGATCACAGTGGAGGTAAACGCCGCCAGCGTAAGCGACCGCAATGCCCAACTTTTCCTGATGGTTCAGCCGGTAAATGATCAAAACCGCGGCGTGCGCGGCACGATTTTTTCAAAATACGTTCCGCTTCAAACTCATGCCGGCAAATGGCAAACTCTTGAATACACTTTTGTCATGCCCGATCCAGCCTATACCCGCAACTGGGATAAAGGCAGCAAACTGCTGATAAACTTTGGAGCGGCATCGCAGAATGGTGTTTTCACGTTCAAAAATATCAGAATGACCAAACTTGCCGCAGCAACCGGATCCCCGGCAAATGTTCCGGCGGAAAGTAAAATTCCGGAAGTCACCGCCGCAAAACTCGCCAAAGAGTCGCAGAAAAACCCGGATTTTGTGTATACAGTAAAATTTTCGCAAAAAAAATCCTATGCAAAAACCTGGAGTTTTGAGCTGCCGCCGATAAGTGATATAAATGGCTATGTGCCGGTATTGAGCTTTGATTTTGTTATGAAAAACAATGCTGCAGCTGTTCAGCCTGTCCTGGCGGTCAACAACAAACCCCTTGCCCGCCTTGACCACCGGCATCTGCCCCGTTTGCTTAATTGCAGAAACACTTCCGATGGCGGCAGCAAAAACTACATGTACAGTCTGAAAAAACTTTTTGCTGCGGGCACAAATACCAAGATAGTTGTTTCAGCCGGCAACAACAGCGATTTTATGCTGAAAAACATCAGACTCTTTTACAAGGCAGAAACTCTGGCGCTTTACCCCGATGCGCCCCGGGCAAAAAAGGATGCTTTTACAATCTTCCCCGGCAAAAAACTGAAAGTAGCGCTTGAAGGCAAAGTTTTTTTGGAAGAAACTGCGATTGCCGGCGTAAAAAATCTCGGATCCCTGCCGGAAAAATCCTGCATTACATCCCGAAAAAATGGCAAAATCGCCACCCATAACCTCGTTCAGCTCAACGATGATACCGTAGATTTCCGGCGGGAAGCACGCATCATGCCCAATGGCGAACTGGAAATTTTCATGCGGAGTGTCTATAAAAAATCCGATGCAATAAATTACAGCTACCGCCTGGCCCTGCCCGCAGAACTCTTTGACGGCGCCAAGTTCGAAGTCCGCCACGGACACCGCAATAAATACAACAATGTTGCCGGCCGGATAAAACTGCCGGAAGGTAATATGAAAAATATTCTGGTACACCCGAAAACCGGCAAGCCAATCACGCATGTACACTATCTTTACATTGAAAAGAACGATGTAAAACTGGTCTTCGATTTTTCGCCCTTGAGCGTATCCGGGCAAATCACGCCCTATTGCCAGGAACCGCAGAAGGTGTTGAATGTTATTTATAAACGCGGAAACAAGATAATTTTTGACTTCAGCAAACGATCCAATCCGGAGTATTACGGATTTTTTGTAAGGATCCACGCCGGAGATATCGACCACTATTACCGGCACGGCAATACAGTAACGTTTTATCCTTCCGGGCCGTATCTCGATAATATCGGTTATCACATAAGTTTTGCGGATAAAAAAGCTACGGCAAAACTCAATAAATCGCTGTATGATTTTCCGTGGTGGCTGGATATTTACCAAATGCCGTTCCAGAGTGCGTCGGTGCTGGAAAAAGGTCTTGAGCTGATTATGCCGGGTTGGACAAAACGCGCCGCAGGATTTAAAACTTATCAGACCGATGGTAAATTTCCCGGCAGTGCCGGCATTTTTGTCCCGCAGGGCAAAAGCGTATATTCCGTGCCGCTGGAACCCGGTATTTATATGGGTTCGCTGACGGTGGGGCACACTCATCAGGCGGTGGAAAATCTTACAATAAAATGCAATGACATGGTGGTGGCTGAAAATATATCAGTACCCCCCGGCAACTTCCGCCAGATATTCTTTTCTGTTTATGTAAAAAGCCCGGCCAGACATGCCATTCTGGAGTTCGACGGCAAAAATTATGCCGTCAATCAGCTTGTATTGAGCAACACCATAACAGAACAGGAAGATTACGTTTGGAAAAACAAATTCTGGCAGGCAGAAAATCTGCCCGAATTTGCTCTGGCGGTCGATTACTCCAACACCCCGAATCATACCGAACCGGAACCGGCCAATGTAATGGGCAGGTTTGTTACCGAAGAGATCCCGCAGGATGGTGTTTACCCCAATGCCGGCAAAAACATTTATCCGCAACCGCCCTTCCCGCCGCTGGCTCAAACCACCCGGGAGCATTGGGCTTGGAACATTGTTGCCACCAGTATCGGCGGCGGCAACAATGAAAGCGGCATGATATTCCGCCCCAATGAAGAGTTCCGCCAGCTCTGCAAAACAATCAGGCAAGCCGGATATAATGTGATTAAGGAGCAAGGTCTGTTCTGGAATCTCTGCTACGACGAAAAAACCCGCAAAGAACACATGAAAAATCTTGGAGCATTGGCCAAAATCATACACGAAGAGGGTTTGAAATTGAGCCGTCATGCCGACGGACCGAGCTTCAACACTATTTTCCGAGGAGCTTATGCCACGGCAGAAGCCGCCGGCTGGTTTCCGGTGGATCTGGGTACACTCAAAAGTTTTCAGGGAGCGGGGTGTATCAGCAACCCCTATTTGCGGAATCATGTAATAAGCATTCTCGAAGAATATGTGCGCGAAACCCAATGCGATATGCTGATGATCGATGAACTCTATATACTGCGTACCGGCGGCCGCTGTGCATGTATATACTGCCGCAAAAAATTTGCTGAAGACACCGGATATTCGCTGCCCATGCCCGACGACCAGGCAAAGCTCTTCACCCCCGGCAACCAGCTCAACGCGGTGTGGATGGAGTGGAAAATGCGACAGGATGGCAGTTTCTTCCGGGAAATGAAAGAACGCTTGAGAAAAATCAAAAAAGATATTCTCATAACCAGTTACGGTGTTGATTTCCAGCACCCCATCGGGCGTTTTCAAATGCTGGCACCCTATGTGGATGTGCTGGGTATTGAGGGAACTAATCACTGTTTACTGCAGAATTACCGCCATTTGCTTGCCTGCCGCAAACTGCAAGCCGGCTACGCCGATGAGCATGGTCAGAGTCAGTGGCACATCCATAACCGCGACAGCGGTTTGAGTGATCTGCCGACAGTCCGTTACATCTACCGGGCGTTCTGCAGTTTGAACCGCTCCGGTGTAATAACCTATGTAGGGCACCCCGCATTGAAAAACACCCATTTTGATTGGCCGCATTGGCCGGATTTCCGTTATATGCAGCCGCTTGCCGATGTGGCAGTATTCCACCGCTGGGATGCTTATTACCGGGCAGATCAGCCGGATCTGCCCACCGAACAATTCGGCATCAGTCAGCTCTTGAGCGATAAACATATTCCGCACGAATTTGTTATGACTCTTACACCACAACGTCTGAAAAAATTCAAACTGCTGATTATGGGCAACGCCACCATATTGAGCAATGCAGAAATCAAAGTGCTCGAAAACTTTGTTAAGGCAGGCGGGAAACTCCTTATAACCGGAACTTTCGGTGCGTTTAACGAAAAATATATCCGGCAAAATGCCCAACGCTATACCGGGCTTACCGGCGTGGAATTTCTTGCGCCGCAGCTGCCGGCAGCGGCTGTGCACAAAAGCTCAACCAACAGCATAAACACCCATCTTGCCCCGATCAAAGTGCTTGACGGCAAAGTGATTGCCCGTTTTGACGACGGCACGGCGAAAATCATCCGCAAAGATCACGGCCAAGGCTTTGTGCTTACCACCCCGCTGACACCCGGCATGGCAGCATTTGACCCGATCATCCTGCGAGGCAAACCTTATACCAGAACTGAAACAGCCGATGGAGCCGCTGTATTGAATGAGTTGCTGGGCTATACCAGTCACACCAGCTACCCGGTGATGCTTGCCGGAGCCGGCAGCAAAGTTATGATCGAAAGCTGTAACGATACAAGAAACGGCAATGTAATAATCCAGCTGCTGAATTTTGCAGTACCGATGGATCCCGAGTCCGGAAAAGTGCTGAAACCGCTTACCGCCAAAGATATAAAATTTATCTCCCCGGCGGAAGATCTGGTTATTACCGTGCCGGAAAAGGTCACTTTGGCAACAGCAGTTTCGCCGGATTTTACCGGTACAAAAGTATTGCCGGTAAAACATCTTTCCAATGGTTCAAGCCAGATAATACTGGCAAGCGAACTGCTTGAAATTTATACTGTTATAACAATAAAAAAATAAAGGTTTCCCATACAATGAAATACCTTGATCCCAATAATTTTACCGGCAGCGATATTGAAAAAATCAATGCAGCCATTGCCGCTGCCGCCGGCACTGTCAACTGCGTAAAAATCACCAAACGCCGGAGCGATGCGGCAAGCAGCCGCGATTTCTGGCTTATTGATTCAGCCATATACATCCCAGGCAATATGACTTTGATCATCAGCGATTGCAAGATAAAACTTTCCAATCTCTGCCGCGACAACTTCATCCGCAGCGCCAATACTCTTGATCCGGCTGTTCCTGATATAGACAATGTGCATATTATCGGCGAAGGCGAAGCAGTTTTTGAAGGAGCCGATGATCCCCGCAGTACCGGCGATGCAGTCAAATATCTCGGCGACCGCACTTATGGATCTGATGCCGGTAAATCCGGCGAAACCCCTACCGGCGACTGGAGAAACATCGGTATATTGCTGGTCAGAGTTGCGGATTTCAGTTTGAAAAATTTCAAAATAACCAATTCCCACGGCTGGGCGATCTCGTTGGAATACTGCACCGGCGGAACAGTCAGAAATCTTGGGTTTTACTCCGATGGCACCATGGGAATCAATGGAAAACCCGAAAAAACCTTGAATAAAGACGGGCTTGATCTGCGCCGCGGCTGTCGCAATATAGATATCGAAAATATTTATGGAGCCACCGGCGACGACCTGGTGGCATTGACCGCCATCCCCACCACCAGCCGCCCGGCCGGACAATTCGGCGAACATGAATTTCTCGGCAGCAGTGAAAACATTGAAGATGAATATACTTATAATATATCCATAAAAAATGTCAAGGGCTTTTCAGCCGGTCATTGCAATATTGTGCGTTTTCTCAATGCCGGCGGCATAAAGCTGTACAATATAACTCTTGACGGCGTGGAAGATACCTCACCGGCCCCCAACCATTGCAATTCAACAGTACGGGTTGGCGATACCGTTGCGGCCTGGGGCGGGGTTGCGCCAATGGGCGACACATATAATATTACGGTAAAAAACGTAATATCATACAGTAAAGCGGCAATCCTCATAGGCGGTTCGCTCGTTGACTCCAGCTTCAGCAATGTGAAAAACTGCAACCCGGCAGGCGATAATGTTTTTTACCGAGCCGGAAAAGAATACACGCGGAATATCGTATTTGAAAATGTTTCCCAAATCTGAAAAGTGCTGCAGATGCCAATCATATGGGGGGATTGCAAAACGGTTTGAGTTTTTGCACCCTCCCACATATAAGTTGTATTGAATTTATCTTATAAAATTGGTCATCACCGGGGTTTCTGCATCCGGCAGAGCAAGTGCAGATTTTTCCTGACAGCGAAGCAAATGCGCCATATTGCGGGCCAGAACGCGCATAGTCTGCAAGCCTTCCAGATCCTGTTTGACATCTTCCGGTGTAAAGCCGTGAGTTGAGTTCCAATAGCGACTGGAAACCACCGGCATTTCCAATATGGTAAAATATTTGTTCAAACGGTCAAACGCAGCGCTGGCGCCGCCGCGGCGGCAGTTAACAATACATGCCGCAGGTTTGTGCCGGAAACAACCGGCCGCTGAAAAGCAGACTCTATCCAAAATTGCGCACAAAGTTCCTGCCGGTCCGGCATAATAAACCGGAGAACCGATAATAACGCCGTCAGCCGACTGCATTTTTTTCACAAAGTTCGTATAAAGATCATCATTAAAAACGCAACCATCGGCCCCTTCTTCGCGGCACTTGAAACATGCAGCGCACCCCTGTACCGGCTGATTGCCGATCCAGAATATCTCGCTTTCAAAACCTTCAGCAGTTAAGGTTTGAGCGATTTCAGTTAAAGCGGTAAAAACACAACCATCACGATGCGGACTGCCGTTGACCAATAGTACTTTCATAAATAAATCCTTGGTTAAGATATGATGTTTCAGTTTATTGTATCACAAAAAAATAATTTTGTCAAACCTTAAACACTAAAAATCAACAGTAAAAAAGACTGTATAATAATAAAAAAGTTTTAACAGGAGTGTGCCTTGCGCTGAATTTATCGCCCTCAGCTAACTGAATAAAGTTGTTTTTTTATAAAAAAGCACTAAAAAGATTTGCAATATTCCCGAAAAAGAGTTATAGTATTAAACTTCAAAAAGAAGGGCGATTAGCTCAGTTGGTTAGAGCGTTTGCTTTACACGCAAAATGTCGGCGGTTCGAGTCCGTCATCGCCCACCATCCTTCGCTAAAGCTACGGATGGCAGGCCGTCAGGAATGCCATGCGTAGATTTTTTTTTGCGCAAGCAAAAATAAGCGGAGTGCAACGGAGCGAGCGAAGGATGCCCTCCAAAGCCTTGGCGGCGGAGGGCTGTACGGTACCGGAATCGGTCTGCGGATTTACACGATACCAAGCCGAAATGGTTGCCATCCGCAGATTTTTTTTGCGCCAGCAAAAACAAGCGGAGTGCAACGGAGCGTGCGAAGGCTGCCCATAAATTTATCCTCCGTAGCTTTATGCGCAGGAGGAAGCTCTTGGCGACGGAGGGCTGTACGGTTCAGAATGTGAGAAAAGCTATGTTTTACACTTACATTATCCGCAGCATCAATCATCCTGATCAACGTTATATCGGTCATACTGCGGACTTGAGGGAACGCCTGAAAAAACACAACAAAGGCGATGTCCCGCATACGGCAAAATTCCGTCCCTGGAAAGTCGAAACATACATTGCTTTTGATTCTGAAGAAAAATCCATTGCGTTTGAACACTATCTCAAATCCGGCAGCGGTCTCGCCTTCTCCAAGCGGCATTTTTGATAAAAACTTTCCTTTTTTGAATTTTGTTCTTGCATTTCATTATTCTACATGATAAATTATAGTCAAACGGAGTGCGTGTTGCATTTCCGAAAAAATAATAGAGGTATAAACAAAAATAAAGATAACTGAATAAAAAATTTGGCAAACTGATTGTAGACGTCCATTCCTGAACTACCACTTCAAAAAAGACGTAAATAAATCCATTTTTAGAATCGGCGTGTCCGTGCATAAATGGCATGGCACATCCCGGTTTTGTGTGTATTGTAGCGCTGTGGTAGGCGTAGGAATGGGCACTTCTTCGGAATGTGCCTCTTTTTTTGTTCAAAATGCAACAGAAAGAGGAATTGTGTCATGGCAGAGTTTATTACAAAATGTCCGCATTGCAATAATGACTTGCAGGTAGAGGACGAATGGGACGGTATGGATGTTGATTGTCCGATATGCAGCAAAACTTTTACTGTCAGGAAGCCTTCGGCAAAACGGGTAAAATGGCAATTCTCATAATAAATCCCGGTTGAGTTATGCAGATGATCAAAAATCCCGAATGATGGATATAGAGTAGCATATATTATCAAATTTTCAATTATTCTCCCCTTGACAAGTCTGAAAAAAAATAGTATATTATCAATATCATATTTGTGGCGTAAAAGCACAAAACGTTATTTAAAATTTGAATTTGGAGGGTAGTAAAATGAAACTGTCTGGTAAAAATGATTCACTTGGGAGTGGTGCAAAAAAGCCGCACCGCTTCACGCTTATAGAATTGCTGGTAAAAAGATCACATCTCTGCTGTGATCGTGTTTATGGCAAAGAAGAAGGTCTTTCACCTGCCCATGGGCAGGTGAAGCTGTACAGCTTCACCTTAATAGAACTTCTCGTCGTAATTGCCATCATCGCCATCCTTGCAGCGATGCTGCTGCCGGCACTTTCTTCGGCGCGCGCTTCGGCTCAGTCGGCAAGATGCCAGGGCAATCTGAAATCACTGGCAATGGCAGAATTGATGTACGCTGCGGATTGGTCCAACTGTCTGACCGGACGGGATCGTTACGGCACAGCGTGGACTCATGTTCTTGCCAAAACCGGTTATATACCGCAGATGTCAGTATCGCCGTGGCATCCCGAAAATCCCGATCTGATCAACTGCCCCGGCAGCGGTGAACTCAGCAGTTACGCCACAACCAAAGATATAAAACATACTTACGGTTTTCTTTACAGCCCCAGTCATCACAGCGGCTGGACCTACGAAATCGAAGCATTTGTCCGCGGTATAAAAGACGGTAAAGATCCCGGCGACCCCACCAAGGCAATTATGATCGGCGATTCCATCCGGCCAGATCAGTCACCCAAGACTTCATATTATGCCATTATCTGTAAAGATAAGGCCTCTTCCAATAACTACGGGGTTTATCTGGCGCACAACGGCCGCGGCAATGTGGCAATGGTGGACGGTCACGTTGAAGCCCTGAACTTTGAATCTCTGGATACCTGGTCGTGGCATCCGATTTATGCAGTAAAAAAAGATCAATAACCAACCATATACATTAAATAAAGGTTTTTATATATGAAGAAACTTCAAATGACTGTTGCTGCCCTGCTGGCAGCCGCCGGTACTGTTTTTGCTGCCGAAAACCCCAACTTGCTCACCAACGGAAACTTTGAAGGCAAAGGCCACTCCTGGACCGACTTTGCCCGCGGCACCTGGAAAAATTCGATTATCACCGAACCTGAAACTTCCAACAAGTGCTACCGTATGGAGCTGCAAAAGTTTTTGACCAATGCCAAAGGCACCAAACGGGTCGGCTGCTTTCTGGCCCTCGGCAGAACCGGCAAATACTTCGGCGTAAAGGTCAAACCCGATACCGAATACGAAATCAGTTTTTCACTCAAATCCAATTTCGTGCCTCACGCTTTTTCCGTGAGCGTCACCACTTGGGATACTCTTACCACCAGTCAGTGGGTCAAAGGCCGCAAACAGATCAGATGCCCCAAACGTTTTACCTATAACGATAAAGATTGGACTACCTGCCGTGTAACTTTCCGTACCGGTGCCAACGCCCAGACTGCGGCTGTGGTCTTCCAGGTGTGGGGCGATGAAAGCCAGCAGAGTAATTTCAGCATTGAGCAGGGACAGTTCTATATGGTCGACAACGTGGAACTGCGCGAAGTTGCTCCCGCCAAATAAGGATCTTGTCCAATGCGATTTCTGAAAAAAATTCTGCCGGCAATGCTGATGGCTTCTTCCTGGGGCATACTTACTGCGGCAAACCCCAACTTGATCCCCAATGGGGATTTTGAGGGTAAAAACGGTTACTGGTTCGATTGTGCACCGGGAATATGGAAGCCGACTCTTCATACCGAAGAAGCCTCCTGGAACAAGTGTTACCGGATGGAATTGCAGAAATTTATGAAAAACCGCAAAGGCACCCGTCTGGTCAGCGGTTATCTCGCAGTGGGCAAGTCAGACAAGTTTTACGGGGTGCCGGTCAAACCTGATACGGAATACGAAGTGACTTTTTCCTTAAAAAGCACTTTTGGTACGGCTTTCGGGGTTCGGGCTGTTTCGTGGGACAGTTTCCCGACCAGCCAGTGGGCAAAGGGGCGCAAACGTCTCAGCGTGAGCAAGGGTAAATTCGCCGCCAATGCCAATGCGTGGACACGTTGCCGCACCACTTTCCGTACCGGTTCGACCGCTAAAACCGCCGCCGTGATCTTTCAGGCGTGGGCAGATGAGAGCCAGCAGAAAAATTTCAATGTCAAGCTGGGCGATTATTATATGATCGACAATGTGGAAATGCGCGAAATTTCCAACCTCAAAACTATGCTTGATTCATCTGCGGATGCTCCAACTGCCGCCGCCCCTGCTGCTGATGCAATTACTCTGCCTGCCAGTTTGACTATTGATCACCTCTACCCCAAAGGCGGCAAAGCTCCTGCGCCGGTGCTGGTGCAGATGAGTGACGACGGTGACGCGCTGCTGATCAAAGCAGAATGTAAAGTTGCGGGCAAGCTCCGCGACGGCAATACCGACAGTAAATCACTCTGGCAGAAAGGCGATGTGCTGGAAGTTTTCTTCGGCGATCAGCAGTTTGCCATCGGAGCCGGCGGCGGCAGATACAACAAGATCGACCAGTGGCAGGGCAAAGTTACTGCCAAAAGTGACAAATCCTGGCACGCCGAACTGCGTTTTCCCTACACTCTCATCGGCAAAAAAGAGCTTATCAAGTTCAATATTGCCCGTTCCAATGACAAAAACTCCACCGTCACGCTGGCGGTCAACGTAGTCGACTTCAACGATCATAAGCACTTTGCCGTGCTGGTTTTCCCGGAATACCGTGCGGCGGTCAAAAAAGAGTTTGCCAACGCTCCGCAGGCAGCGGCAGCGCAGGTAACTGCGCTGGATAATATGCCGCTGTCCAAGCTGCCTGCCGCCGCAGAAAACCTGCGCGACAAGATCCGCAACATCCTGCTGGGTAAAGCTAAATTCCTGCTTTCAAGCCGCAGTACGGTCAGTGATTGCGCGGAACCGATGATCATTTATCCGGAAAATCTGATCAGCGAAAAAGAAACTGTTAAAGTTTCGGCGGTTCTCAATGAGATAGCTTCTCTGCCTTTGGCTCTGACCAACCGCACCAACCGCACCGAACGCTATCAGATCGCGGTTCACCGGAACAGCTCTAAAAGCTCTTATGAAAAACTTTCTCTGGGCGAAAATGCCCCCAAAGTAATCATTCACGAAGCTGTGGTAGTCAAGGACAGCGAATCCGCGGTGCCGAGCCGCCGTTACGATCCCTTGCCCGAACTTAACAGCGCAGGTGTAGTCACCATCGCTCCCGGCGAAAGTGCTCTTTTGTGGATAAACTTTGACTGCCGCCAGGCAAAAGCGGGTAACTATCCGGGCTTTCTGCGCATCACGCCTTTGAGCGAACCGGCAGTGGTCAGCCGCACCAAATATCAGGGTGAAATGAAAGATTATCCCCTGAACGTGGAAGTTCTGGATTTCAAACTGCCTTATCTGGATGATATATGCCTTCTGGGCAGAGATGAAAACGAAAGTTTTTTTGACTTCAATATGGAAATGAACGCCGGGTCATTCATCGTTTCGCCCTATTCTTTCAAATTCGGATTTGATGCCGAAGGCAACCGCATCAAAAAATATATTGAGCTGCCCAATGTTGCCAAACGAGTAAAGATACTGCGCGAAAAATATCCCCATATCAAAACTAAGTTTTTTGTCGGATACAGTGCGTTTATCGTTTCCACCACCCGTATCAACAAGCTGGATATTTTTACTCCCCGCGGCCGTCAGGCGTGGATGGAGCAGATCCGCGGCATTGCCGAAAGTATGAAGCGCGCCGGAGTGCGTTACGATGAATACACTCTGGAACTCTTTGATGAGCCTGTACTTAAAGATATGAAGCGCGATTTGGAAGCTGCCCGGCTTGCCCGTCTGGCTGACCCGAAAATGCGTATATCCATCACCTGGTGCGTAGATGGCGGCGGTACGGTAAAACGTCATCAAGCTGAACATATCCGGCAGTTCGATCCCTACCTTTCTGAACACGTTTTCTGGCACGGACTGCCCCGCCGCGATACTTTTCAGAAGATGATCAAAGAGTTCAAAAGTCAGGGCAAGATGTGCGGATTTTACGCGTGCAGTACCTCTATGCAGTTATCATTGTATAACTATTACCGTATGCACGCCTGGAAAGCCGTTGACTGCAACACCACCGACCCGATTATGCTTTATCATATGATCAACAGCTCCTGGGGAGCATCCGGTGCAACCAGCTGGAAGCATTCGGAGTCCGGCGGCATAACTTACCGCTACGGCGACCGCTGCGTCAAAAGTATCCGCAGCGAAGCTCTCCGCCAGGGGTTGGATGATATGCGCTATATGAAACTCTTGCGCCAGATTCCCGGCGGTGAAAAAATTGCCGATGAATACTTCAAAAAGGTAAACGCCAATTATAACAACGAAAGCCTTGCTGCTGAATTCCGCACCAAAGCTCTGGAATTTCTGCGCAGCAAAAAATAACTGCAACCAGATAAAGTAAAAGCGGGGAAGCGATTGAATTTAAGA
>JAZTWG010000039.1:0-25480 GCA_045635745.1 Victivallaceae bacterium | reverse complement strand
GTTGCCCCTTGCGTATGAAAACGCAAGAGGCGTGCCTTTTTGAGGATGGTTGCCTTGCGCTTCCAGCTTCGCTGTAATGCTCAGGCTCGCTGGAGCTTTCAGCTCCGCGTCAAGTCCCGTCTCTCTCGCCATTTTTATTTTAAACGTCAAAAGGCACGTTGAAAAATAAAAATCAACCCTGCAAGTGCAACTTGCGGTTTGTTTTTTTTGATTTTTCCCCTGTTGCCCCTTGTATTTCCACCTTACCGGCGATGCCAGAGAACACATTATTATTGCCGGAAAAAAAATCATTTGAAAATTTGTATTTTGCATTTGATAAATTATATTCCTTGCTGAAAATGATTTTTTTTAGTCAGTACTGCAAATGCAAAACTATTCTGCAATCCAAACCCAATTCAATCTGGCGGCCGCCGGATATGATTCCGGCCGCCGGAAGTTTATACCCTGTTTTGACGATTATTACGAAAAAACTACAGCTTTTGCTGCCGCATTTGCCGGCGCGCCCCGCCGTATCGTTGATCTGGGGGCCGGAACCGGCTTGCTGACGATGTACTATTTCCGGCATTTTCCGGAGGCTGAATATATTTTGGTCGATGTTGCTGAAGATATGCTCGAAGTGGCAAAAAATCGCTTTGAAAATATTCCGCGCATCAGTTATCAGGTCTTTGATTATACGGAGTCTCTATTTCTGGAAAATGTTGATCTGGTGATTTCAGCGCTTTCGATCCATCATTTGGAAGATGAGCAGAAAGCAGCTCTTTTCGGCAATATCAAATCTCAACTCTCTCCCGGCTGCTGGTTTATCAATTACGACCAATTCTGCTGCAGCTCGCCGGAAATGGACGATATTGTGAACCGATACTGGATTGAGCATCTTTACAGCAGCGGACTTTCTGAAAACGAACTCGCCCGCTGGCGCGAACGGCGCAAGCTCGATCGGGAGTGTACCATCGCCGACGAGGTCGCCATGCTCCGGAATGCCGGATCCAAAAGTGCTGAATGTATCTATTCCAGCGGTAAATTTGCGGTGATCGCGGCCCGGGTATAATATAAGGATCAGTTTGTATGGAGAATGCAAAAATCATATCTTTGCGTTCCAATCCGGAATTGCTGGATGTTTTTTGCAGTTATTTTGCCCGGATTTGGGGTAAAAAAGATATTTACTGCAACTGTATGCAGCACGCTCTTGAAACAGGATCGCCATTACCGCAATGGTTTTTATTGCAGAAAAACGGGATGTTTATCGGTGGATGCGGTTTGATCACCAATGATTTTATCAGCCGCATGGATCTTATGCCATGGCTGTGTGCACTGTATGTGGAGGAAAATTTCCGCAATCGCGGTTGGGGCGGCAAGCTGATTGAGTTTGCTGCCAATACTGCTCGTGAACTGGGATTTGAAAATATTTATTGTTGTACCGATCACTCCGGATATTATGAAAAATATGCTTTCAATTATATTGGTATTGGTTATCACCCGTGGGATGAAACATCACGGATATATTGCCGCAGTTTGAAATAAAAGAGGTTGGTTGTGGAAAATAATATATGGAAAACGTTGTATGATCGCGCGGCAGCTGTGCAATGCGCCCGCCGACTTTCTCCTTTTATGGAAACTGGCAGCGTTGGCGCGGCAGTATTGAGTGCCCGGGGCAATATTTATACAGGTGTTTGCATTGATACCGCTTGCGGAATGGGTATGTGCGCCGAGCGCAATGCCATTGCCAATATGCTGACCAATGGCGAAAATATGCTCGCCAAGGTTGTTGCGGTCATGCCCGACGGCAGTTCCGGCACGCCTTGCGGTGTATGCCGTGAATTTATGCTGCAGCTGGGCGAGGGAGCCAAAGATATAGAAATACTGCTTTCGCTGGAGCCTTTGAAAGTTGTCAGGCTCGGAGAGCAGCTCCCCGACTGGTGGGGAGAAAATATAACGGAGTAAATCACCATGATCGACAATAAAGAACTTTTTACCCGCAAATCAGCTGATTACTCCAGATTCCGGCCAGCTTATCCGGCGGCGGCTGTTGAGTGGCTGAAATCGAAAATATCCGGCGAGACGGTATTGGATGTAGGGGCCGGAACCGGGATTTTTACCGGAGAGCTGCTGCGGTATTTCCAAAATGTTTCCGCCGTTGAACCGAACCGCGATATGCGGGAAGCTTTTGCGGATTTTCTGCCTGGAATTTATTGTTCCGGCGGTTCCGGCGAAGCAACCGGTTTTCCGGTTGAATCGTTTGATCTTATTACGGTTGCCCAGGCTTTTCATTGGCTGGATGCGGAGCGTTTTAAGGCCGAAGCCATGCGTATTCTGCGTCCGGCAGGTAAAGTGGCAATTATCTGGAATACAAGTTTACAGTGCGATTTTACTGTTGAACGCAACCTGATCTGTCAGAAGTACTGCCCCCGTTTCCGTTCAGGGCATGCGGGGAAACGTTCTGCGGAAGAGGGCGATGCTTTTTTGCGCCATGAGTATTTCAGGAGCGTGGAAGTTGTTGAATTCGACAACCCGTTTACCATGGATCTGACCGCGTTTGAAGGCAATATGCGGTCACGTTCTTATGCTTTAACCGCAGAAGATGATGAATTTGAGCATTTTATGGATGAGCTACGGGCAGTTTTCCGGCGTTTTGCAGAAAATAATACAGTAACCGAGCCGCAAGTAACTCAAATATATTTCGGCAGTTTTTAGGCAAACGTTTTTTACTGCTTCATAACTTTTTCAAAGCGGAAAAATCCGGAAGTATTGATATCTTTGAATTCATCGGTCAAATCGTGTTTTTCCCGATGGAATTCGTTGAAAAACTCTACTATTTTAAAATTGCATTTATTCAGATAAAAGTGAATGTTGCGGCGTTCAAAGTATGGCGTGCAGGTTTCCCACACCCGGGCATCGGGGTAGTGCGATTCGATCGTCTGCCAAGCGGCAAAGCCGATTTTTTTATTGAGAAACGCTTTGAAAATAAAAAGCAGATCCAGCGAATACTTGTGATTTTCCTCTTTTTTTATGATCGTACCGCCGGCAGGAACGCCATCGGCGGTAATGATGAATATATCAGAATCGCTTGAGCTGTCATTGATATCTTCAGCCGATGGAATGGGGGCGGCGGTTTCATCTCCGAAACGATCGATAACACCCTGCCGGAAAGAAATTTTCATTTCCCGGTAAAAGAGATCGAATTCGTGCGGTTCGATTTTTTTCAGTTGGATATTCACTTTAAGGACACCATGTTATAATACCATTTACCGGATGTTGTTTGCGCCAGAGCATAAAATCTTCATAGGTTGATATGTTGTCGGCAATCACTGCCTGATAATATTCCATCCCCATAATGTGTTCATGTTCGGGCGTAAGGTATTTGAGTTCCAGAATTTTCCGGCGTGTTTCAGGTGTGAGGACGCTTTTGATCCGCTCGGCAACATGTTCAAAATAGCCGTCAAATTGCGAACCTTTCAATATCTGAATCATATCGATCTGCCACTCTTCAGATTCAAACATATACCACACATGCCACTCCAGACAGGCTTCGGCAGTGTCGGCAAGGTTGCGGTACTCCATACGCGTTACCGCCGGATTGGCGCAGATTTTTTCAATAGCTTTGAAACTGTCGGCAATATCCAGTTGATCGGTATAGATATGAAAATCAATATCTCTGTGCTTCATAAAGAGATCCATCGCCAGCGATCCGACCTGATTTACGGTTGCACCGATTGATTGCCAAGCAGCAGCTATGTTGCATTCTTCAATTATTTTCATGGCCCGGAGCTTATTTCTCCGGGCGAGATATTCAAAATTTTCCATATTTTCAGGAGAGGAATAATCAAAAATTACTGCATAATATACTTTTTTATATCGGCATTCCGGGGCAGCTTCACAGAATTTTTATGCTCGGGCACCATACTTGCAACTTCGCCGGATGTAATTACTATGCCGCCATTATTCATAAAATCTGCAAGTTGTTTGCTGGAAAGGTATTTGACAACAACAGCTTTTATATTGTCGGGGATTACAAGTACATCCAGATGCCGGAAAATCCCCTGATTGAGTTCCGAACTCATGACATAATCCAAATCAATATCAGGATCGCGTTCCAGCTTCAGCATGGTATCTATCGTGATTCTGCCATTCATGCCGATAGTGAGCAGTCCGACCCGCACCGGTCGGAAATTCTTTTTTGGGAATACCGGAGTCATTTTCACTCCGCTTATTGCATAGAAGCACCCCAGCATCATATCGTGGGTGCTTTCCCAATATTCGGGGTGGAAACTGGTGGCCACGACTTTGCCTTTGCCGTAAGTTCCATAGATCCATGCCGCACTGCCGATAAATTTGCCTTCCTGCTCTTTATTGCGGCTGACCGAACTTTTGTAAGTTGCCAGGACCATGCCAGTGGCTTTACTCTGACTGTTTTCGAGCTTATATGCCACCGGTCCTCCGGAATAACGCACTACGCGCACGCCGGGCTTGATGCCGAGGATTTTTGCCCCTTCAGGAGAAACATCCACGCTGACATAGGCGGTGTTGCCGCCGGCATTCAGATGCCGGTCGAATGGCAGAAGTTTCAGGCGGCACTCGAGAACATTGAACATACCGGCGCAGGTACCGATATAACCGCCGCCATTACGCAGAAAATCACGGATTTTTTCCAGATGTTCCTGCCCGATGGTATTGCATTGTTTGCGTGAACCGCCGCCGGGCATAACTAAAATATCAAGCTCTTTGAGTTTACCGGCGCGGATATCTTCGGCCATCAGCAGTATTAGTTCTGTCTGTGGCGAGTAGGCGATCAAACCCGCCAGATGCAAAACTCCGTTGCCGGAGGCCCCGCTATCCACATAAAGCCCAACTTTAAGTTTTTTTACCGTTTCTTCTGCCGGGACTGCTGCCGGAGCGCTTACCGAACTGCAGCCGCAGAAAATAGATAATAATACTGCTGTAATCAGCAAAAATAAAAACTTTTTCATAAAAAAATCCTTTCCGGGTGGGTCGGAGTAATATATAACTTGATTTATTGAAATGCAAATAAAAGATCTCTGCTGTATAAATTGCAGATTTGTTCACAGAACATCAAGTGGTAATTCGTCCCAGCTGTTACAGTACCAATCAGCGGTTTCTTTTAATTTTTCCGGATTTTTTTCGCTGAAGTCGTAAACCGCGGCAACTGCATAACCGGCATTTTTAGCGGTAAGAGCGGCATACAATGCATCTTCAAAAACTACCGTTTCAGCCGGTTTGGCTCCCAATACTTCTGACATCCGGTAAAATATTTCCGGCTTGCGTTTGGAGGTCTGCATATCAGAGCAACTGAAAATTTCTGTAAAATATCCGCTTAATTTTGCGTGTTCCAATGCAGCATTGACCAGTCCGGATTCGGTGGCGGTGATGATTCCGCACGGAATATTGTTTTTCTTCAAATATTCAAGGATTTTTATGATTCCCGGTTTGATCTGCGACCGGGTCAGATAATAATCTTTTATGATTTGCCATGATTCCTGTGCGGCTTCATCGGCAGTGACATTCAGGCCGAATTCGTTGATTACGTACTCAAGGGCGTTGCGCATGGAAATAACCCCGAGTTTGCCATCCAGATCAATATCCTGATCAATATTGTGTCGAAGCAGGAACTCCCGACAGAGATTGCTCCATATGTACATACTGTCGAGCAGAGTGCCGTCCATATCAAAAATTGCCGCTTTGAAATTCATAACTCTTCCGGATCGATATTGTTTTGGTGATTCAAGTTCTGGTTATAAAGCCGGAGGGTAATATACTGCCGCAGTATATGAAAATCAAGCCGGTATAAAAATATTTGATTTTTTTTTGAGCTGTATTTGATATTTTCTGAAAACAGGCTTATATTATTTTTATTGTAACACAGGGGTGCTGTTGTCAGGAGGACAGCGGCTGAGATCAAACCCTTTGAACCTGAAACGGGTAATGCCGGCGTAGGAAAGAGAAAATGAAAAACATTTTGTTACACTTTTTATCGGGTGCCTTCCGCACCGACATGCCCAGAAATGGAGTTGTAATCAGCTCCGGAAAGGCTCTGCGGTATGTCAGCAGAAAACATTATCTCCACAGCAATCATCAACAAATTCAGCGCTAAACTCATCGACGGTTTGAAACTCGATGTGGCTTTGGTTGGCGGCGGCCCATCCGCACTGGTTGCCGCCCGCTATCTGGCCGAAGCCGGTTTGAAGACTGCGGTTTTTGAACGCAAACTCGCTCCCGGCGGCGGCACCTGGGGCGGTGGGATGCTCTTCAACGAAGTCGTGGTGCAGGATGAAGCACTGGATATTCTCGATGACTTCAATATCACCCATAAAGCTTTGGAAAATGCCCCCGGCTATCACACTCTTGATTCGGTGGAAATGGCAAGCGGGCTTATTTTCGGCGCCTTGAAAGCCGGTGCAAAAATCTTCAACTCGGTAAGCGTGGAAGATCTGGTATTCAAAAACGGCAAAGTCAATGGACTGGTGATCAACTGGACCTGTGTTGAGCGGCTCGGTTTGCACGTTGACCCGCTGACGGTTATTGCCGAAAATGTGGTCGATGGCACCGGTCACCCCAGCGAAATACTCAATCTGGCAGTAAAAAAAGCCAAGATACAGCTCGATACCCCCACCGGCGATATCATTGGTGAAAAACCCATGTGGGTGGAAAATGGCGAAGCTTCCACTGTGGAAAATACCCGCTGCTACTTCCCGGGATTGTATGCCTGCGGCATGAGTGCCAATAATGTTATGGGCGGTTACCGCATGGGACCGATTTTCGGCG
Organism: Victivallaceae bacterium; assembly: GCA_045635745.1. GTDB lineage: Bacteria > Verrucomicrobiota > Lentisphaeria > Victivallales > Victivallaceae > SIG78. The sequence goes on along the minus strand of JAZTWG010000039.1, from coordinate 18,703 downwards.
GTATGCTCATGTCGGGCAGAAAAGTTGCCAAACTCATCATTGAAAAAGGCAACTGAAAATGCGTAATTTGAATGAACGCATTGAAATATTCAAATCTTCCGATCTTTATCCGGTGGTGAGCAGCGAATTCTGCAACCACCGCAACGTTTGCGATATTGTGGCTGCAATTGCCGCCGCCGGAGCAAAGATCGTACAGATCCGCGAAAAGAATATTTCTGATTGTGCCATGTTTGAGCTTGTAAAGAAATGCAAGCTTATTACAGACAGATATCCGATGCTGCTGATCGTTGACGACCGTGTGGATATTGCCATGGCTGCCGGGGCAGACGGGGTGCATCTGGGGCAGGATGATTTTCCGCTTGCAGAAGCCAGAAAGTTATCGCCGGAAATGCTTTTCGGTGTATCCACGCATAATGCCGGAGAAATCAACCAGGCTCTTGCCGGTGGATGTTCTTATCTGAATATAGGGCCCATGTTCCCTACCAGTACCAAAAGTGTTGCCTGCGGCGCATTGGGGTTGGAAAAGATCGAAGAACTCAAAGAGCTTGTAACATGTCCATTTTCGGTCATGGGCGGAATAAAAGCGCATCATTTGCAGCTTCTGGTTTCCCGTGGTTTCAAACATATAGCCATGGTCACAGAAATAACGCAGGCAGCCGATGTTGAAGCCAAAGTACGTCAGCTGCGGCAGATAATGAAAGATGCCGGTTTATGAATAATATCAAACCAGCTGTTTTGACCATTGCCGGAAGTGATTCCGGCGGCGGGGCAGGGATCCAGGCCGATTTGCGGACTTTTAATGCTTTTAAAGTGTACGGCTGTTCCGCAATCACCGCGGTTACGGCGCAGAATCCCGATGAAGTCCGCAGAGTTGACGTATTGCCGGCGGAAGCTGTGGAATCGCAGCTCGAAAGCGTGCTGGATATTATTCCGGTGCGTTATGCCAAAACCGGAATGCTTGCTGACAGCATGATCATTGAATGTGTTGTCCGACAAACAAAAAAGTATGATTTGCACCTGATAGCGGACCCGGTAATGGTTTCCACTTCAGGCGCAAGGCTGTTGGCTGAATCTGCAATTTCAACTATGCAGAAGAACCTTTTTCCGGTTGCAGAATGGATCACCCCCAATATACCGGAAACCGAACTCATCTGCAAGAGAAAAATTGTAAAAACGGATGATCTGGCCGAAGCTGCTTTACAACTTTACGAGTTGTATAAGTGTAATTGCCTGCTGAAAAGCGGTCACTTCATAACTTCAGATAAAGTTACCGATATTGTCTGTTATCATGGTAAACTCTTTACTTTGAGTTCACCGGCGGTGAAGATCGCCGGCAACACCGCGCACGGTACCGGCTGTACTTTGAGTGCGGCACTGGCGGCAAATCTGGCATTGGGCAAAGATTGGCAGGAAGCTCTGATGAATGCCAAGGCCTTTGTCTACGGCTCGCTCTGCGAAAACGCGAGTTTAAGCAGCGCGCTCTCGCAAATGTATCCGCCGGAAAAAAACTATTTCAACCAAGTGGAGTTAAAAGCACTATGACACAAATGGAATATGCCCAAAATGGAATAATCACTCCTCAAATCCAACACGTTGCCAACGTTGAACAGCGTTCTGTTCAATTTATTGCCGAACATGTTGCCGCCGGAACTGTTGTGATCCCGGCAAATATCAATCATAAAAATCTGATTCCTTGCGGGATCGGACGGGAACTCACAACCAAAATTAATGCCAATATAGGCAATTCTTCGCTTTCCAGTTGTCCCGGCGCTGAAAAAAGCAAACTTGCCATGGCGTTGCACTATGGAGCCGATACTGTTATGGATTTAAGTACCGGCAGCGGGATAATTGCCATCCGGCAGTCTCTGCTGGAACAGTGCTCCGTTCCGCTGGGGACGGTTCCCGTATACGAATTTGTTGCCCGTTATGGCAGCCGGAATTTTGAAAAAGATAAAATCCTTGCCATTATCAGCGAACAGGCAGAACAGGGGGTGGATTATATGACGATCCATGCCGGTTTGCTGCAGAAATATGTGCCGCTTGCTTTGAAACGCAAATTGGGTATCGTCAGTCGCGGCGGGGCTTTGCTGGCTGCGTGGATGCAGGAAAATAATCGGGAAAATCCCTTTTATGAAGTTTTTGATGATATTCTGGAAATCTGTCGGAAATATGATGTAACCTTATCTTTGGGGGACGGTTTGCGTCCGGGGTGTATTGCTGATGCCTCGGATGAAGCGCAATTTGCCGAACTTGATACGCTGGGCGAACTGGTTCGCCGCTGCCGTGCAGCCAAAGTGCAGGCAATGGTGGAAGGCCCGGGGCATGTGCCGTTGGATCAGATACAGGAAAATATGGAGCGCGAGCGGAAAGTTTGCGACGATGCGCCATTTTATATTCTCGGCCCCGTGGTCATCGACTGCGCTCCGGGATACGACCACTTTGTTGCCGGAATGGGCGGTATGATGGGGGCTTATCACGGGGCGGCAATGCTCTGTTATGTTACCCCGAAAGAGCATCTGGGATTGCCCAATGGTGATGATGTCCGCCGCGGGGTGGTGGCATTCAAGATCGCGGCCCATGCCGCAGATGTGGCATTACACAAACCCGGCTGCCGGGAACGGGATGATGCAATTTCCGATGCCCGCGCCAGTTTTGACTGGGAAAAACAGTTTGAATTGGCACTTGATCCTGAATGGGCCCGGGAATTACGCAATCAGGCATTGCAGGAGAGTCAATCCGGCAGTTTGCACGGATCCGAATACTGCACCATGTGCGGACCTGATTTCTGTTCGGTACGTTTAAGTGCAAGATTGAAAACGGCTGCTTCTGAAGAACAACAGTAAAGGTGTCAAGCGAAATCTCTGCAGCGTTTTTATCGGAGCAAGTTGTATTTTTCCAATTTTCCGGTATATTATAACACAATGTATTGAATTGACTTCTCTGTATTGGTAGAACGATGCCGGAATTGCATGTATTAAATGGCGATATTGCTTTTGAACTGTGGCAGAAATGTGATTTTCAAGCTCAAGCACTGGTCTGGAAAGAGATCTATCTGGAAGGTACTTTGCCGGTAACAGATGATTTGCATATATTTCGTCTGGCCCGGGCAAAGTACCTTACCGGAATTGCGTCTGTTGATGAAATCCGACTTTACAACCACTTGCAGCGAATGGATGAATCAATACTGAATCTGCCGGAAAATTCAACAATAATGCTGTGGTTCGACAGCTGCATTTTTGATCAGACGATCCTGATGCGGATATTGTATTTGCTTGATTTGAAAAAGTGTGAAAAGTTGAATGTATTTCTATATTGCTGCAACAGCAATTGTCTGACAATCAACGATTTTCAAGTCGGCATGAGCGAAAAGATCCAGCTTTTGCCGCCGGATTGGCTGCTGGGGACAAAAGCATGGAAAGCTTTTCAAAGTCAAGATGCTGAAAGTATGCTCGATTTAGCCGGTGAGGGCAACTTTGAACGCCTTTCTGCAATGAAAAAAGCCTTGATCCGGTGCGCCGGAGAATTGCCTGACAAATCCGGCCTGACCCGGACTCAACGCAATATACTGACACTCGTTGCCCGCGGCAAACACTCGTTTACAGAAATATTCAAGGGTTTGAGCGAGTTTGAAGAATATCCGTTTCTGGGCGATACATCCTGTCTGCGCAATCTGGAAACACTGACAGGAAAAGGTCTGCTCGAAGTAAGAGACGGCTCCTACTTTGTACCCCGGCAAATATCGGTTTCAGAAAACTGATATTTACAGATTTTCCCACGGGAAAATCTGTAATCCTTCGCCCGCGAGACAGGCATGGAATTTATCAGCCAGAATATTCCACGAGGCAAAATTATCGGCATAGAGCGGTTCTCCGGATTCCCCATCGAAATTTTCACGCATAAATCCGAGAGTCCGGATCGAATTATGCACCAGTTTTACGGTGTCATCGGCCAGCACCTCAGCTTCATCAGTGTAGCCATAGCGCAACAAAGCGTGGAAGACAAACCAGTTCAAAGGTATCCATACCGGGCCCTGCCAGTTGGAATTGGTAAGGCGGCTCCATTCGCCGAACCGGGGCGGATTTCCCCAGCGGGCAGAGTTGTAGTATTCACTGGATTTGCTCAAAGAGCGTATCCCGAAAGGACTGCGGAAATGTTCAGGTGCAAGCACATATTTTTCAATCATTGCTTTTGCCCGTTCCGGCGTGGCGATACCGGCAAAAAGTATCAGCAGCGATGGACAGCTTATGAAAGAATATTTGCCGACTTCTCCGGCTAAAAACGGATCGTCAAAAGATGTAATGACTTTATTGCTCAATAAGTTGAATGCAGAATAGGTCTGCATTGAATCACTCCACAAATACTCGTTGACTGCCGCTTTGATTTCAGAAGCTCTCTTTTCAAAAGCAGTATCATCTTTACCGAGTTTGCGGGCGATAAATGCCATGGCCCGGTATTCCAGATAAAGCAACGCCGGTAAATCTGCCGGAATTATCGCGCCAGTGGGGTGGATCGTGCCGGTGATCTCATTGTCAAAACCGGACATCCACGTTTCCCCCCAGCGGTAGAGGCCGTAAGGTGCAGAGTAATTTTTTTCCCAGAACGCGAGATATTTTTCAAGTTTGGGGAAAATGCCGCTGACCGTTTCAATATCATTGGTCGTATTCAGATAGATGGCGGCATTTTGCGCCAGATACGGCTGGGCATGAAAACCACGGGTATGCACTCCGCCGTCAACCGGGTTGCAGGTGCATGACACAAAGCCGTTGGAGCGCTGAAATTTCAGCATGGTCAGCAGAAAATATTTCATAAACTCTGCTTCGCCATTCATGGCATAACGCAGAGTCATGTGGTGGGTATCCCAAGTGAAAACCGCCGCTGAATAATACTTGCTGGCTGTGGTGCTGAGCATGGGATAATCAAAAAGGCCCATGGGTTCGGTGCGGACTTGCATCATGAGCTTTTCAATAAACTCATGAACTTCAGAATAAATTTTTTTATCCATAAAAATACCTGTTGCATCTTACTGCTGCCCGGTAAAAATTACCGGTCATGATTGAAACTGCCGGGACTTGTCATATATTAAAAACGTCTGAATATTTAATATTTAACACGAAAAACCCGAACGATGCATTACAATATCATCTGTTCTCAAATTTTCAACTTCATCTTCCGGCATTTTTGGGAAAAATCCTGAAAAAGTCAGCAGCAAAATGGTATTGCAGGCATTTCACCGCATGACTGCAGTTTTAAATCCTGCTGTTTGCTCTGATCTCCGGTTCTACCGGGTTTCTTTACCGATGAGCAAAGGTAAAAAATCCGATATCCCGAGCCCAAAATAAAATATTTCCATTCTGCCGGACAGCTGTGATTGCTGATAAATATTAATGTTCGTCTTGCGGAGCCCATTGATATTTTTTGCGGTCTTCAGCGGTTATTTTGCGGATGACGCGCGCGGGGTTGCCCGCCACCAGCGTATCAGGTGGTACATCGCGGATAACGACCGATCCGGCGGCGATCACCGCATTATCGCCAATATTAACCCCGCCAATGATCGTAACCGAGCCGCCGATCCATACATTGTTGCCTACGTTTACCGGGAACGCATATTCCCAGCCATCTATGCGGTCTTGCATATCCAGCGGATGTCCCGCCGCCAGAATGGAGACATTGGGCGCGATCCAGACATTATCGCCAAAGCGGCAGTAGTTGCCGTCGAGTACGATAAAATTGTAGTTGGCAAAAAAGTTCTCCCCGACTTCAATGCGGAATCCGTAATCACACTTGAATGGCGGCAGAATATTGCATTTTTTGCCGATTTTGCCGAAGATATTGGCCAGAAAATCCCGCCGTTCCTGTACTTGCGAAGGCCGGAATTGGTTGTATTCATGAATGGCATCCTGAATCTTGAAACGGTAAGCGGCCATTTCGGTGGTGCGGTTGGGGTTGTAAAGGAGGCCGGCTTCAGCCTTTTCCTGTTCGGTCATACCGCCGGGAACGGGTTGGCAAAGAACGGGTTTATCTTTCATATTTTCTGGTTCCGTTATATGATTTGCGATGTAAAAATGTTTTTGCGGGAAAATATAACATCGAAAAACAGTATTACAAATAAAAATTGCATGATTGCAAAGCATTTGAGAAATATTTCCGGTAATTTGTATTTATGATCGGCATGTGTTATATTCAAAATCGGAATGATTGCAGTAAAAGTGTAACAACAGCGGGCAGAAGATTATTGTAAAAAAATTCAAGGCGCAAGGCGGTAAAATGGTTTGCCGGGATTCGGTTTCAGCATCTGGTGAAAAAAAGTTTCCGTCAGAGTGGGGGGACTGTGGAGCTATGGCAAATTGAGAAAAAATTGTATTGTGAGTAAATAACGTAATTGTTTGCTGCATTAATATTCATACAGTTTTTCAGAAGGTATGTTTTTATTTGGAAAAAAGGAAAAATTGAGCGTGAAAAAATCGATTGCTTTGATGGCTGTTTTATTGGTGTGGGCTTTGGTTATGACTCCGATGCAAGGGGTGTGCTGTACCAGTTGGATGGTGTTTTCGGATTTTACCGGTAATAACACTAATATTCTGCACAAAAACCGGGATTCGGCCTCGCTTAAGGTTTTTATCAGTTCCGGCCGGGCAGAGGGGGAGCGTAAATGGATTTCGCTCGGCGGCGGCGGAGCCAATATCGGGTTTAATTCATCCGGACTTGCCGGTATAATGAACAGCGGAGAAAAATGTATTGATCCTCCTGGAAGGGGCAAAGCTAAAAAAGGCACACCGCAAATGCTCCAAGCCATTCTTGAAAGCAGCGATACCGCAGCCCAGGCGGTCGAAAAATTAAAACAGTTGGTCAAAGATGGCGACTATTCGCATGGAAAACGCGGTTCTGTTTTCATGTTTATGGACAGTTGCGAGGGCTATGTCTGCGAAACGACCGGCAAACTCTGCAACGCGCAGCGTTTTGACCACGGCTATACAGTCCGGGCAAGTGTTTGGCATAACCCCAACATGTACCAATATTCGAGAGAAGATATCGATATTTATTTGAAAGCCAGTTCCCGGGCCTACATTGCCATGTCGGGACTCAACCGGATGCTGGATGAACACGGCAAGATCACTTTGCCGGGCATATTGGATCACTCGCGGCATCATATACCCCCGGAAAAATCTCCGTTCAAGCGCTCTATTTGCGGAAAAACGACCAATTCTGCTGCCAGTATTGAAATCGATAAAGAGTATCCGCAAATACTTTCAACGATGTATGCTGCTATCGGGCACCCGCGGCACACGGTTTACGTGCCGATCCCTATTACGGCAGATAATATTCCATCAGTAATGAAAAAACGCAACTGGTCAATGAAGTCATTCAAGCGGCTGGAAGAGCTGAAATTGGAAGCTCCTATCCCGGAAGATTGGACAAAATTTGAAAAAGAGTCGTTGGCAAAATATGGTCAGGCGAAAGCCGAAGCCCGCAAGCTGCTCAAGGCTGGAAAAACAACCGAAGCGGCAGCATTGCTGAATTCGACAGCCTGGAAAATATGGAAAAAAGCAGCCAAGTTGTTGAATATCTGAAAATAAAACACTCCGTTGGCGATATAGTTTAGCAAAACCCGACATTGTCTTGCTCTGTATCCACCGGCGGCAAGCCGTAGTTTTGCTGTTTTTGACAAATCATAACTTGTGTGTTATATTTATAAAGCGTAAATGATATAATTTAACACTTCAGTTTCGCAAAATTTGGAACATTACCAAAAAAAATATTGCCAACAATTTGATTGTAAAAAATGGTAAATCATGAAAATATCTGTTGTTACAATTGTCCGGAATGACTGCACTCATATTGAGGAAACGTTGAATTCCGTTCTTGAACAAAGCGGTGAAGGCTTTGAATTGGAATATGTGGTCATTGATGGCGCATCTGATGACGGAACTGCTGAAATTATTGCAAGATATGCCGGTAAACTGGCCTTTTTTGTCAGTGAAAAAGACAGCGGCATCTACAACGCCATGAATAAAGGAATTGCTCATTGCACCGGAGATGTTATCGGCATGATCAATTCCGGTGATCGTTACCTGCCAGGGGCACTCGCTCTTGTGGCCAAAAGTTTTGCAGATTACGGTAAACTTGACCGGATCTTTTGGGGAGATGTCATCTATCAGCATCTGGGGCTGGTCAAAGGTTTCCGGGCTGAGAATCGTTACCGGGGCGCATTTGCCCCGCATCCATCAATGTTTGTCCCCCGCAATATTTATAAAACGATCGGGTGTTACGATGAAAGTTTCAGACTGCTGGGGGATTATGATTTCATGTACCGGGCGGTGAATGTGAAAAACATTGCTCCCCTTTATGTGCCGCAGCCGGTGGCTTTTTATCTGGAAGATGGCTTGTCCGACCGCTATGTTTACCGGTGTTTGAAAGATGAATTGACCGTCAAGCTGCGGTACGGTCAGAATCCGTTGAAAGCCCGGCTGATTTTCCTTATGAAAGTGATAAAAAACTCTCCCCGCATCCTGAAAAGTTTTTTCCGGTGAGAGATTTTATCCCTCTGATAAAACAATTCAGCGACATGTCAGCAAGAGGAAGCCTCGGCCTTGCGTTCATGGATAAATAACAGATCATTGGGGCTGAAACCACGAATAACTTTATAGCCCTTTGCACATAAGAATTCTTCCAGTTCAACTGGTTTATTAGCTTCTGCAAGAATCACCCCGGGAGAATACCTTTCCCAATCCAGCCCTTGCAAAACAGACAATTCGTTGCCTTCCACATCCAGAGAGAAGAAGTCTATCTGCTCTGGTTTGACTTCATCAAGTATAGATGTCAGCGTGCGTGCCGGAACATATTCAATCTCTCCGGAGACACCTTTTTCCAACTGCATGCCGCGCTTGCGCAGTTCGCATTGTGATTCAGTTTGTGTTGAATCAACCATTTGAGAAAGAAGACTCAAACTGTAGATCGGCACCGTTGGTTCAGAATATGCAAAATCAACCAGGGCATTGTGAAAAACACGCGACCTTGTACGTTCCCGGCAGCACTCCAGATATTGTTCGCAAATCGGCTCGACCAATATTCCCCGCCAATTTTTGACCCTTTCCCAATAGTAAGTATTACTTTGTGAGTAGCCGTTGTGTGCTCCGGCTTCAATAAAAAAGCCGCAAGTTTCCGGAAGATATTTTTCCAGACGTTTATCAATTTCATGCAATGCCGGTGCGGACCAGCGATAAATACCGAAAAATTCGGCAACTCTCCGGAATTTCCGTTTGACCGCATTGCGCAGAGTTTTTGAAAAAAACATTTTTATCTCATCCCCTCATATTTGTAAAACTTTTTCATAGACACTCATGGTTTCCGCGGCGCACTTTTTCCAACTGAATTTAGCACGCTGTTGGACTATGTTTCCGGTAAAACGGTGCTTTATGTTCTCTTTCATGGCATCGGCAAGCATCGCCGCTGAATCCGGCTTGAAATAAAGTGCCGCATCGCCGCATACTTCATGAAAAACCGGAATATCAGAACAAATAACCGGACAATTTGCCGCAAAAGCTTCCAGTGCCGGCAACCCGAAACCTTCCATCAGAGATGGAAAGATCAATGCTGAACTTGATGCATAAAGTTTTTTCAACTCTTCATCTGAAGCATTGACAACCTTGATTTGCCCGCTGATACCGAGAGTATTGACAAGAGTTGTTTCTGTACTGCTTAAAGGCGGTCCGGCAATAAGCAATGTGCTTTCCGGAACCATTTTCAATGCTTCAAGAACAACGGTGAAATTTTTATAATAAGTCCGGTTGCCGACAAACAGAAAACGATTTTCCACCAAAGGCTCCGGCAATATTTGCCACCCCGGTCCGCCGTGGTGGACAACATGTATTTTTTGAGCCGGAATATTGTATAGCTCCATCAATTCATCTGCTGTAAATTGCGATGGAACAATAATGGCGTCAGCTCGGTGTGCCATTGTATATTTTTCTTTTTTTTCCCACCGTGCCGCCGGCAATTCCGGGAAACGGTCATGAGTCATATCATGCAAAGTCAACACCATCGGCTTGTTTTTCAGATAAGGCAGAGCGTAACTTGCATAAAATGTGGGGTGAAAAATATCAAATTTATTATTTTTGATTGCAGAAAGCGTTTTGATACGGTTGATTCTTTCCAGAATTCTGTTTTTTCCCCTGAAATTCTTTGATGGGAAAAATTCAGGAACAGACTTGATATCTTTCAGGTGAAAATTATTGCTGAAAAAAACCGGAATATCCCATTGGATATCCATATTTTTTATCAATTCAACATGATAACGGGAAATACCGCCAAAGCGTTGAGAGGAAAAAATTTGATGGTCAAAGATTATTTTCATTTTAACAACTCATAGTCTGATGATATCTTTGATTTCATTTTGAATTTAACATATTCAAGAAAAAAAATAGAAAAACGATGGCGCAAGCTGATTTTTGCGACAGCGGAAGGCAAAAGCTCCTTTTTGGAAAACAATGTCAGATATTTGCCGTCTGAATAAAATTTCAAGTTAAATTTTTTGGCAATAAAACGCATTGTATCTGTGGAAAAGAAACTGATATGCTGGCCATGATCCAACCCTAAATAAGACCAATTCTTATAATCATTATCAGAACAGCTTTCCAATAAATTTGTACCTACTGCTATCAAATCCGTGTGTTCTGTCAAATCTGAAATAACCGCCAGTGGATCGGTAAGATGTTCAAAGACCTCAAGCGCAGTGATTGCTGAAAAATTTCCTTCCGGTTCAGAAGAAAATTGTTTCGCAAAAATATTTTCAGTATACGGATCATAAGAATAGAAATCAAAACCGATATCACGCATCAAACGTGAAAAAACACCATATCCGCCGCCATAATCAAGGAAACGCCCAGCAGCTGTTCCGGCAAAATAAAAAAATACAGCCAACTGTTCAACAAAACGATAATTTCGTGCAAGTAATCCGACGTCAGTCCGGTTTATTGGATTTTCATACGATTCACTTAAATGAGATAAATCATTTAACTGCAAAAAGTGACAATTATCGCAATAAGAATAATGCACCGGATATTTTTTCATTAATTCCGCTGAAAAAATTTCTTTGGTATCATTGTTGCAAATTCGGCATTTCATAGTTGATTACTAAATTTTCAGTTTTGAGCTTAAAAACGAACATACTTTTTTGAAAAACGAACTTTTTTTCCAAAACAGATTGAAAATTTTTCTTTCAAAAAAATAAATTTCAGGATCTCTCCGCACAGGAAATAAAAGTTTTTCCGGCATTTTATACACAAAAAGTTCAATAACATTTGAAACTGAATCCATATCGTGCGTGCTTTGTTCAGTACCGATGTTTGATACAAGGTTTTTCACGGGTGAAACACACCATGCACCATTAATCATAACCGTATAAGTCCACTGGAAATCCCATGTGTTGAATCCGGGGGCATCGCTAATGACATTTTTTAAGATCTCATTCCATCTCGCCGCTTGCCGCCGGTCATCCGGAAAAATTTCATACATTTTCCGTGGTGTAAAATTTTTCAAATTAACATCATAAAATTTCCATGCCCTGCGCCATGAAGCCCATCCCCAGACGTGGGCATAACGATAGAGAAATCCGCAATATTCTCCACAATCACCGGGATTTCCGAAACAACTGCCGTTGATGTGCATTACCCGCGGATCGTCACGGTAAAATTCCAGTGCCGCTCTGCATAACGGAAGAAGTCTTTACCCGGCAGACAATCATCTTCAAGAATTATGCCTTCTTCCACTTCGCTGAAAAACCAATCAACAGCACTGCTGACAGCCAGTTTACAGCCAAGATTTTTTTCTTGAAAGTGGACTTTTACTTCGCACTCCCAGTCGATATGATTCAGGATGTAATTCCGTACCGCCTGACAGATTTCATCCTCTCCAGGGCGTGAATCACGCGGTCCGTCAGCAGCAATGAAGAACTTGCGGGGTGCCGCTTGGCGGATCGCCTCAAAAGATCGCTTGACCGTTTCCAACCGGTTGAATACAATATAAAGTACCGGCGGTGTCTGTTGTTGACTGTTATTGCTCACTGCTGTACCACAGAAATTTATAAATACAAAAAATCTTGAAGCATACTATAACATATGGAAATGTTTTTTCAAGTAAAAAGTAATATTAAGCCGGGATTTTGGATGACTTTCGCTGAATTCGACTGTTTTAATGCGAAACACTTCCTGAAAATTTTTTCAGGGGAAATTTCACAATGATCAGCTGTTAAAACAGAACTGCTTAATATGAAAGTTTAAACGAAGCCGGAAAATAATATAATTTTTTTCGCGTTTTGCCAAATTTTTACCGGGAAACTGCATCATGTTGATGTTTTTTATACATCATAGCCGCCAGCTTCGTCAATAATCCTTATAACATGGGGTTACTTTGATCGCATTGGGGATTTTTTTGTCAGAAATCAATATCCAATAACCTCCACCGCCGCAACCACTGACTTTCCAACCGTATGCCTGATCTTTGTACTCTTCAATAACAGCGCGCATTTCATCCGTAATCATTGCGGGAAACATCTCGATCTGCGCCGCAAAACAATCCTTTGTCGCTTCTCCCCAAGCCTTTACATTACGATCCAAAATCGCTTGCCAGGCCCGTTCTGCAGCATCAGCCAACTTTTTTGCACTGACAGCATTGATATGCGTATTCCCATGAACATCGTATCCTTTTTTGCGTGGCGGCAGCATCACCAACCAGAGGTTCCTGGTTACGAAATCCAATGTCTCGCAATCCGTTTTGGATTCAATAGAAACGGGCCAGTATCCGTTGTTGTAATTCAATTTATTCAACCCCGGCAGCAACATGCCAAGTTGATCCTGCGAGCCGCTGATCGTTTTTGATCCCGGGGGATTTTCTACACAAAAAAGTAATCTGGCCAGTTCTTCCCGATTGCCAACGGGAATTTGAGTCTGCCACATTTCAATTGCCTTTTTGCGCGAACTGGTCGCCATGCCGCTTTTGTCGTTGAATACTATGTTCGGCTCTATGGACATTGTGATCACGGATCCGGGGCAGAGTGAATTAACTGCAGGCTGATCCAGCCAGCCGCCGCAAAGTTCCACCCGGTAAGGAATACGGCAATCCTGACGCAAAACAGTGGTTGAACGCGCCGGAAGACCGGCTTCGGGAATTCTTTCGCTGACAACCAGTTTTATACCCAGTTTTTCACAGAAGGCTTTTTTATCAGGCGTATAGCCATCGGTATTGACAAAGAAAAAGTCCGGTTTTAATTCTGTAACCTCTTTTTCAAAATCCATGATCCCGGAGCCGGAATTTATCCAGGCATCTTTTACACAACGCAATGCTTTTACCATGTAAAGCCGTTCTGCATTGCTATTGATCGTGCGGCGCCCCTTCAGCTCCATGATTGTTGCATCAGAACCAAGTCCCACATATAAATCACCCAGTTGGGCCGCTTCTTCCAGAAAAGCCACATGACCACTGTGAAGCATATCATAACATCCTGATACAAAAACTTTCTTCATAATTCTCAAGCTCTTTGCTGCTATGTTACAAACTTTTCCTTATGATATTTCTCTAAAAGCTTATACCACAGTAAGGTAAATATCGGGGATAATATATCACACAGGCTGGTAGATTGCAAATCATATCAGTAAAAAAAGAGTACTTTATTATTGGCTCGCAATTTGAAAAAATCAAGAGGGTGTTTTTTCTTCATAAAAAATTCTGGAAGCTCAGAATGGTTGCTGACTACGCAATCTTGCTGAACTATGCTATTTCTTCGGAAAACATTTCTCAAAAGCATAAAAATCAAAACAGAGAACGGCTTTCTCCGCAAATGGCATGCCTGTATTTTTTTGTTGAAAGCTCTGTTCCAATAAGGGTAGGTAAAAATAATCTATATTGGGAAAATGGGGAGGTGGAGGAGAACAGAGCGTTGTTGAAATAAAAGCCGCACCGGGAAATAAGCCACTCGCCGATAATCATTTTAATCCAGCTTTTTCGCGCTTAATATCCATTGATTTTTTTATTATTTGCACTGAATATCAGGAACTCTATTCGCATATGCCATATCAATATGGTATGAAAAACATGGAGTCTGCTTCTGGATCCAAATAAAAAAAAGATTCACAGAATCCATGTAAAACGTAGGGAGAGAGTATTATGAAAATGACACTTGCTGATTGGCCGGTACTTGTTGTATCCGGAGAATTTTCTGCAAACAGTAATGAGGGACACCGTTTGCGTGAGCTGCTGAATGAATTGAAAAAAACTTCCGGCTGCTGCGTTATTTCTGCTGCAAGCTATGAAGATGCCGGAGAAATATTCTCCAGCCGGGCAGACATTGGTTGTGTGGTGATCGACTGGGATCTGGAGTTTGAGCAGCGCAGCGAAAAAATGCCACCGGAAACTCTGCTGAAACAGATCCGGAGCCGGAACCGGAAAATTCCGGTAATACTGTTGACCGATCACCTTGAAACCGAAAATCTTCCGCAATGCGTACTGAATAAGATCAATGACTGTCTGTGGAAAACTGCCGATACGGTTGAATTTATTGCCGGACGTATTGCCAACTGGGTCAAGAGTTATTCAGAAAATGTTCTGCCGGAGTTTTTCGGAAAACTTGTGGAGTATTCCGAACGCTATAAATATGCGTGGCACACACCTGGTCATCTGGGCGGACAGGGGTTTCTCCGCGCTCCTTCCGGAGTGGCAATGTTCAAGTTTTTCGGCGAAAATACTTTCCGCAGCGATCTCTCCATTTCGGTACCGGAACTGGGATCGCTGCTGGATCACGAAGGCGCCGCCGGAGATGCCGAACGCAACTCCGCCAGAGTCTTCGGCGCAGATCAAACTTATTATGTTTTGAACGGCACCAGCACAGTAAATCAGATCATCTGGCGCAGTCAGGTACTGCCCGGAGATATTGCACTGGTCGACCGCAACTGTCATAAATCGCTCAATTATGCCATGGTTATAACCGGTGCAACTCCGGTTTATATGATTCCCCGCCGCAATGCCAGAGGAATCATCGGGCCGGTCAGATTATCGGAATTTTCAGCCGACTCCATAAAAAAACGGATTGCGGAACACCCTTTGATTGCGGATAAAAACCCTCATATAAAAATGAGTGCGCTTACCAATTCCACCTACGATGGCGTATGTTACAGTACCGGGGCGATTTTTGCAGAAAGCTGCCGTAATGAAATGATAAAAAATTTCCACTTTGACGAAGCATGGTATGCTTATGCTCATTTTCATCCGGTCTATACCGGTCATTACGGCATGGCGGCAAAAGACAGCAAACACCCGGTATTCTGTTCGCAGTCTACCCACAAACTCCTGACTGCATTTTCACAGGCTTCGATGTTGCACATCCGCAATGGTTCTGAACGCCAGATCGATCCGGTACTGTTCAATGAATCATATATGATGCATGGCTCCACATCGCCGCAGTACAGCATGATCGCTTCGCTGGATGTGGCAACCAAGATGATGGAAGACAACGGTATAACGATTCTCGGCGACATTATCCGGGAAGCTATCCAGCTGCGCCGGAAAATGGCGGATCTGGAACGCAATCTGCGCCGGAACGGGGATTGGTTTTTCAGCATGTGGCAGCCGCCGACTGTAAAATATAATGGCAATACAGTGGAGTTTGCCGATTGCCCGACCGATTATCTGGCAGAAAATCAAACCCCATGGGTACTCAATGATCAGGATAACTGGCACGGATTTGAGGATATTGAAGAAAATTATGTGATGCTTGACCCCATCAAGCTCACAATTCTCACCCCCGGTATTGATAATTCCGGCAATATGCTTGAGCGCGGCGGTATTCCGGCATCGATCGTCAGCAATTTTCTGATCAAACACAATATTGTCTGCGAAAAAACTGATTATTACTCATTTTTACTGTTGAACTCGCTCGGAACCAACCGCGCCAAACAGGGCTCATTGCTGGCGGCACTGTTTGAATTCAAAAAACTTTACGATGCCGATACTCCGCTGGAATCAGTATTTCCGGAATTGATCAGAAGTTATCCGGAACGATATTGCGGCGAAACACTCAAAACCCATTGCGAATCCATGCACAGTTATCTGCGCGAACATAAGCTTCTGGAGTTGATGCACCGTGCTTTTGAGGTTATACCGCACCCCGCTATGCTGCCGGTGGAAGCAGCGGCACATGTGGTGCGCGGCAATGTGGAAATGGTCGATGTATCAGAATTGGAAAACCGGACTGCAGCAGTAATGCTGGTGCCTTATCCGCCGGGTATTCCGGTAATGATGGGAGGTGAAACTGTTTCCGGCGAAGCCCGTGCCATTGCAGAATATCTGCTTGCCCGGGAAAAATTTGAAAATATGTTCCCCGGTTATGAAGGCGATATTCATGGAATCACCCGTGAACGGCGTGGTGATCAGACATGCTTCCGTACTTTGTGTATCAAAAAATAAGTTCAGGAGATAAAAGTATGAAAAAAAGTTATATGAGCGTTATGACCATGTCGCTGTTGACAGTTGCCGCGGTATTATCTTTGCGTAATCTGCCGTCGGAAGCTGAATACGGTTACAGCGTGATCTTTTATATTACCATGGCCGCAATATGCTTCTTTGTGCCGTCTGCACTGGTTTCTGCCGAACTTGCTTCCAGCTGGCCGCAGGATGGCGGAGTCTATCTTTGGGTGAAAGAGGCTTTCGGCCCCAAATGGGGTTTTGTGGCAGTTTTTATGCAATGGGTGGAAAATCTGCCGTGGTTTCCGGCAGTTCTGACCTTTGTGGCATCGTCCGTAGCGTATGTGTTCAATCCGGCGTGGGCGCAGAACCGCTGGTTTGTGCTGATCACGATCTGGATCATGTTGTGGCTGGCTACATTCCTGAACTTCCGTGGTATGCGGCTTTCGGCATGGTTGAGCAGTTCTGGTGCATTGGCTGGAACTCTGATTCCCGGGGCGGCAATAATTCTGATGGCTGTTGGCTATATTATTGCAGGCAAAACGCCTCAAATTGCATTCAGCGCCCAGGCATTAATCCCTGATCTCGGCAACTGGAATCAGCTCATGCTGCTGTCGGGAATGATGGTTGCGCTGGCGGGGATGGAAATGTCGGCAATACACGTTACCGAAATGAAAAATCCGGTGCGGGATTTCCCGAAAGCTATTTTTACAGCATGTTTTCTGGTGATTCTGTTGAGCGTACTTGGCGCTCTGGCTATTGCCTTGGTGATTCCGCCCAACGAAATAAGTCTTGCCGCCGGAGCTGATCAGGCATTTGCGGCGATGTTCAAGATATTCCACATGCCGTGGATGACACCGATTATGTGTTTTCTGCTTTCGTACGGAGCTTTGACCATGGTGGTAACCTGGGTTTTAGGACCGTCAAAAGGGGTTCTGGAAGTTGCCAAAGAGGGATATTTGCCCCAATGCTGGCAGCATCGCAACGCAGCGGGAATGCCGACCACGATCCTGATAATTCAGGCCGTGATCTCTTCGCTGCTGGCACTGGTGGTTCTTTTTATGCCTACGATCAGCGGTGCGTTCTGGCTGATGTCTGCACTTACAGCGCAGCTTTATATGGTCATGTATCTGCTGATGTTCGCGGCGGCGATCAAACTGCGGTACAGCAAGCCGGATATTCCCCGGCCATATAAGGTACCGGGCGGCAAAATCGGCATGTGGCTGGTTGCAGGGATTGCGTTCCTTACTTCGCTTTTTGCGATCATCACCGGATTTATTCCGACTCCGGGCATCAGGGAAAAAGGCACTGCGTATGTATTGGGCTATATAGCATTTCTGCTGATCGGCACGGTAGTATTCATAATAATTCCGCTGCTGCTCTATAAATACAGCCAGAAGCACCGGCAAGATTCTGTAAATCAGAATTGACCCGGCAATATAATCAAAATCCGTTTTCCGGCAGAGGTTCCCCGAAAGCCTTTGCCGGAAAATCTTTATAGACAAGGCTTTTCTGCTCAAGATTGCCAATCTGTCAAATAACAGACTACCTTTTACCAACAGAGAAATTGCGAATGATTTATGCAAACACACCCCAAATGGAGAAAATACCGCATTTATGAGTGTTCTCTGTTCGGGGGGGGTAAAATGTTGTAAGTCATTGCCATTCATTGGGTAAAATAGCGGCATAAAAAAATTCCATCATAAATGACGGGATTGTAGAGAAAACGAGGTCTGGTGGAGGTTATAAGAAAGAACTGAAAAATTCTCTTGACCCCAAAATCGGAAAAGTTTTTCAAGAATGATGCTTGATGCAGTTTGACGAAATCTTCTCCGAAAATCTCCGTCAAGCAGAAATACCTGGTCGGCTGTCAGTTATTTTACTATTCGCTCCGTTCAAAAACAGCATACAGCAAAACGGCTGACGACCTTTACGAATTTACCGGATGAATTCTGGTTTGCGGTGTTATTCTTCGTCATCTTCGACTTCCGGGATTTCTCCGTAAACAAAATCAATATTCCAAGTTCCATCAGGATAAAATTTCAATTCGGCAATATTCCATTTTTCGATACATTTTTCGCGGATCGCAGAAAAATATTCGTATAATTTGTCAATGTCGCTTGAACTAATTTGCACCGGAATATTTTTACTTTTTTTTTCAGCGTGAATCGCAAGATGAAAATCTCCCTTTTCTGAATAAAATTCAAATTTTATTTCAAGCAACTCAACATCACATGTTATATTTCTAAAAAAT
>JAZTWG010000038.1:0-12909 GCA_045635745.1 Victivallaceae bacterium | reverse complement strand
TGAAGCAGTACTGCTTCACCTGTCCATGGACAGGTGAAGCAGTACTGCTTCACCTGTCCATGCACAGGTGAACATCCCCCTTCGTTACAGTCAACACGATTACCGCAGAGTTGTGATCTTTTTACAAGCAGTTCAATGAGGGTGAAGGAATCTTCCTTCACCCGCCCATGGGCGGAAAATACATTTCTAACCATAATTACTCGACCTTTCTTTTATTTGAATTCACAAGAAATCAATGCTTTTTCATCACAAATAACCAACGGGTAATCGGTAAGCGGCAATCCGTTGAAAAAATAGAGTTCATCGAAAGCTTCCACATTCCAGTCTTTCACCCGGTAGATCTTACCGGAGAGCATATCCACCAGCACCGGGTTTTCGATAGGCTTCAGTGCCGGATTTTTTTCTCCGGCAAGCATCAATGGCGCAATGCCTTCAAAGCCGTACTGCACATCTTCGGATAAACTGTACGCAAAGAACGGATAGCCGTTGCGCTCATAAGTATAGGTCTGGATGGCAATATCTATCAAACGCGGGTGGCGTTCGTAACGCGGCAGAGCTTCGCGGAGGTTGGCCGCACAATAGAGTTCTGCCGGCTTGGTCTTGTCATCAAAGAACACCGCCAGATGCTGCATGGTCTTGAAAGAGAGTTTGGGCTGATAATTCACGCCGTCAAGAATACCGTGCCGTGCCGGATTTTTCTTGGTGACATTGCCCATCTTATAGACATTCATCATATCTGCCATCTGGAAGAACGAACTTTTTTTCATCCCCAGAGATATATCAAGAAAGTATCTGCGGAGCATCCAGATCGCCTGATTGTGTTCGCTTTCAAACACATAGGGTTCCATCTGATGCACCGGCGGAAACCAGGAGGCAAAACCCGCTTCGCCCTGCCAGAGTTCCACATGTTTTCCGCCGTTTTCATCCATTATTCTCCGGAGCGAAGCTACAAACTTCGGATAATTCAATTCCGGCTGCTGGCAATAGGCGTGGATAGAAAAGAAGTTCAACTCTTTGGCTATACCGGTACGGAACAACTTAAATACAAAGCCTTTCCGCACCCAGGTCGAATGGGTGTTGACGCAGCCGCCGATTTTAGCATTGGGGATAGCCGAACGGATCTCATCAGCAGTGATCTTGATAAACCGGGCATATTCTGCCGGATCGGCTTTCCGCGGCTGCCAGAAGTTGGAAATATTCGATTCGTTCCAGATTTCAAAATATTCAACTCTGCCTTTGAAGTGTTCAGCCAACGCCCGGACATAGTTCTTCCATGCCTGAAGCGTTTCTTCGCCGTAATAGAGCGGCACAAAACCCACCGCCGCATCGCTGTAAACATCTTTCATGTAAATCTTGTTGCCGTAGCCTACATTGAACCACGGTTGGACACCTTGAGCCAGCAAACTGTCTACGATCCGGTCGAGCCACTCAAAAGTATAAACACCTTTCTGCTGTTCGCAGCGGCTCCAACCGGTCTGGCAGCGCGCCCATTTCACCCCGGTTTTCCCCAGCGGCTCATAGCAGCGTTCAGGATCGAACATCTGGCGGTCAAGACATTCAAAGCCGATACTGATCGGAGAGTTTGCGATTGCCTTGGATGTCATCGGCTTGAGTTGACCGATTTCCTGGAGATTTACTGATTTATGTTTGAATATCATTTGACTGCTCCCGTTAACAGATTTATTGTTTGCAGCAGAAGAGTGCGGGGCGGATTTTCCGGTACCGCCGGCAAGCACAGCCACGGCTGCAGTGCATAATGCAATGGTTGATAAAATTTTATTCATGATATAACGATCTCATCCCTTCCTTTGAATCAATAAATCATAAATTCTTTTATGCTTTTTTCGTATTCCCCGCTTTCTTTTGCCCCCCGGGCTATAAAATCAGCGGTACTGACTTTGCCCAGTCGCCAATCCGATGAACCGAGTATGGCATCAAACAACCGTGCGCTGTTCACTCCGTTGGGGTGCGGCACTGAAAAATCCGGACAGACCTCGCGGAAAACTTCCAGCATCCACATACCCATTTCAAAAGCATTTACCGCATAACAATCAGTGATAAAAACCTGAATACCACTGCAGCACTCGCCGATGTATTTCTGAAAAGAGTTTTCACTTGCCGTAAATGCACACGGCCGGAAGAATACTCCCGGCAGTTCAAGAGCATTGAGTTTGCCGGCTATCTTGTATGCATCGGCACCGGGAACTCCATACATTTCAAACGGGCGGGTGGTGCCGCGGGCTTCGGCAATGCTGCTCTGTTCAAAAGCCGCACAACCGGCAAAAATCAACGCGCTTTCAAAGGTCGGTATATTCGGCGAAGGATTGATCCAATACATATTGAAATCGCCAAACATCATGTCGCGTTTGAGATTGCAGCACTCCACCACGGTCAGTCGGCAGGCGTTGTTGAAATAACGCTTATTGACCATCTTGGCATATTCGCCATTGGTCAAGCCGAAGCGTTGAGTTACCCCGTATCCCCAGCGTTTATCAAACTCTTCTTCGGATACAATGCCTTCAAATTTTTCCAAGCCCAGCGGATTTACCCGGTCAAGCACGATAAATTCTTTATTGAGTTTGATGCAGTCATCCATCAGATACGCCATCGTGCGCAAATAGCTGTAAGGACGGCTGCCGATATTCTGAATATCAAAGACTACTGTATCAATATCTTTGACCCGGTCTTCGGTCAGACGGGCGGTTTTGCCGTAGATGGAATAGACCTTTTTGCCGTACACCGGGTCGATGGTGTCATCGAAGGTAACGCCATTTTGCAAATCGCCGCGAATACCGTGTTCGGGCGCGTAAAAAGCTTCCACCAGATTTTCCGATGCCAGCAGATCTGCCACCGTGTATCCCTGAATACTGATGGCGGAAGGATTGGTGACTAAACCGACTTTACGGTTTTTCAAAGCATTTTTTACTGCATTGATATTGTCGATGCCGTTCATGACCTGATCATTGATCATTTTCTGCTCCAACGATTAGATTTTTCAGTAGATCATGAATTCTTTGACGCTCTTTTTGAATTCGGCACTCTCTTTGGCTCCGCGGGCAATGAATTCAGCCGTACTCTGTTTGCCGGTTCGCCAGTCGGAAGAACCCAGCACCGGGTCAAAAATTCTTACATCGCAGCGACCGTTGGGGAACGGAATAACAAATTCTTTGCAAGTGTTGCGGAAAACTTCCAGCATCCACATGCCGACTTCAAAAGTATTGATCTTGCGGCAGTCGGTCACAAACGGCTGCACACCGCGGCAGCACTCATTGACATACTTTTTAAAAGCATTGCTTCCGGCTGTAAATGCACACGGCCGGAAGAATACGCCATCGAGCTTGAGTTTGTTGAGCTTATCGGCCACTTTGTAGGCATCGACAAACGGTGCGCCGTACATTTCGTAAGGACGGGTGGTGCCGCGTGCTTCGGATATATTGGTCTGCCCGAAGCAGGCGCATCCAGCGTAGAGCAATGCGCTGGTAAAATTGGGCAGATTCGGCGAAGGATTGCTCCAGAACATATCAAAATCGTCGAACATCATATCGCGTTTGAGATTTAAACACTCCACCACCGTCAGTCGGCAGGCGTTGTTGAAGTAACGCTTGTTGACCATTCTGGCATATTCGCCGTGGGTCAGACCAAAGCGCTGCGTTACGCCGTAACCCCAGCGTTTATCCATTTCCGGCTCCGGCACAAGACCTTCAAAGCTCTCCAGCCCCAACGGATTTATGCGGTCAAGGATTATCAGCTCTTTATTGAGATTTATACAATCTTCCATCAAACAAGCGATCGAACGCAAATAGCTGAACGGGCGGCTGCCGACATCCTGGATGTCATAAACAATGGCATCAATATTTTTGACCCGTTCTTCGGTCAGATGCAAAGTGGGGCGGTATATGGAATAGACCTTTTTCTTATAGATCGGGTCGATGGTATCGTCGAATTTGACCCCGTTCTGCAAATCGCCGCGGATACCGTGTTCAGGGGCAAAAAATACTTCCACGCGATTTTCCGCTGCCAGCAAATCGGCCAGAAAATGCCCCTCGCGGTTGATTGCAGAGGGGTTGGTTACCAGACCGATTTTGTGATTTTTAAGGGCATTTTTCAACGCATTGGTATTGTCGATGCCGTTCAAAACCTGACTTCCGGCTTTTTGGGCGCCGCCATTTTTGCATTTCACAATAGTGCTCCGGCATCCGGAACCGGTCACAAAGGTTGAGCCGCACAATACAGCGGCGGCTCCAGCGGTGAAAGTGTTTTTAATAAAGTCTCTGCGATCCATAACAAAAAATTCCCGTTAAACTTTTAAAATAAGATTCCGGTTATAAAAATACAACAATATCAATATATCGTCAAGGATAATTTCGTCAAACAAATTGGATTTTTTTGCCAAAAAATCACATATCCTGAAATTTACGCGGGGTCAAGCCGGTATGCCGCCGGAAAAACCGGCAGAAATAGCCATTGTCGCAAAAACCCAGCTGCTGGGCGATCTCCGACAGCGGAAGATTGGTTTCTTTAAGCATTCTTTTAGCTTCAAGCAGTTTAAGCTTGCTTAAGTATTCACCGGGAGTACAATGAAAAAATTTATCCCAGTAGCGCAGAAAATTCCGGCGGCTGAAACCATACTTGGCGGCAAGCTTGTCTATATCGCACTTTTCTGCATAATGCGTTTGCAGATACGATGCTATCTTCAGGATTTTTTTGTCAATCTCACTCAAGACTATCTGTTTTTCTGCCAGCAGCAGCATAGCATCGTGCACCAGTGTGTAACACGCCAGATCAAGTTTGTCGGCAAAACCCGGTTCGCGCAAACGGTCGCGGGAACTTTTCAGCAATTCAACAGCCCGCGTAAGACTTTCCGGCATAGGCAGTTCTGCAATACAAAAATCTTCTGTCAAACCGCTGCGGGCAAAAAACGCCGCCGCTTCCGGCTGATAGGAAAAATAGAAAACATCGGCGCTTTCGGCATTGAGAAATTCAACCTCCTGCCCCGGATATTTTATCATCAGGTGCGGAAAACCCACTTCATAATGTTTGCCGTTGACCTTCA
This sequence comes from Victivallaceae bacterium, assembly GCA_045635745.1. Taxonomy (GTDB): domain Bacteria; phylum Verrucomicrobiota; class Lentisphaeria; order Victivallales; family Victivallaceae; genus SIG78. Next base: position 7,856 of record JAZTWG010000038.1, on the reverse strand, counting down.
GTTTAAGTGTTTTAAGATTATTACCCGAAAGCCGGAAGCAGAATTGCAAAGAGTCACATTTTCCACCATTGAGCTGAAAATCCTGCCAATGCTCCATTGTCCGCAAATGCGGCAGCATGTTCAATTTACGCGGCAGATGTTCAAGCCACAGCACCGGAGAAGCCATTTTACTTTGCTGCCTGAACTGTTTTTACCGTGCATGACGGATAAGCGACTTTGCCCTTTTTGAAGACTCCGAAATCCGCAAATGCCGCATAGATCAAAGCTATAACGATCAGCAGGATCACCGCTGCGACCCGGGCAAACTTCCACGGAGTAAGATCAATGACTTTGGCATCGTATTCTTCGTAAGGGGTGCTGCGCGGAGCTATCCGGCCCCAGATGACCATTGCCAGCAGCATCAGCACAAATACGATCGCCACAAAGTGGAACTGTCCGATATATGCCGCCCAATCACTGAACGGTTTGACAAAATACCCCAAAGCGTTCAGCACAATGCCGCCGGCCAGCACAGTATTGGCCGCTCTGGCAGGAACTTTCCGGGTAGTCATGGCGGCAACCACCACTGCCAGCAGCGGTATGAAAGTCAGTCCATTCATACTCTGCAAGTAGCCGAAAATACTCCCTGCATTCATCAGCATGGGAGCTATGATAATGGATGCCGCGGCGGCAATAAAACCGAATAACTGCCCCATTTTCACGACTCTGCGGTCGTCAGCTGCCGGATTGATCCAGCGCTTGTAAATATCCAGACTGAACAATGTGCAGGTGCTGTTAAGTACCGAGTTGTAGCTCGAAAGGATCGCACCCAGCAGCACCGCCGCAAAAAATCCTTTCAGCGGCGCGGGCAGCACCATATTGACCAAGGCGCCGTAGGCTTTGTCGGATACTGCCAAACCGGTTTCCGGATTTAAGGGTATATTGAGAGAACCTTTCATAAAAAGCATGGCGGCAATGATTCCGGGAATTACCAGATAAAGCGGCCCCAGCAGTTTGAATGCACCGGTCAGCAGCACACCTTTCTGCCCTTCGGCAAGACTTCTGGCGCCCAGAGTCCGCTGGATGATCTGCTGATTGGTGCACCAGTAAAATGTGTGTATAAGCAGTATACCGGTAAAAAGCCCGAAAAACGGTGCTTCGCTTTCATGGGCTCCAATGCTGTTGAGCCGGTCGCCGCCATCAGCAAAAAACGTCTGCACACCTCTGGCAAATTCGCCATCGCCCAAAGCGGCGAAAGCATAAAAACTGATAATGAATCCGCCAATAAACAACCCGATACCATTGAGTGTATCCGAAACCGCACAGGAATTCAATCCGCCGCAGAGCGCATAAGCTCCGCCGATGATCGCCACAGCTATAACGATTATATAAAGCTGCATAACTTCGCTGCCCACACCGATAAGCTGACCGAGGTCAAGAATATCGAGCATACCGCGGGCGCCGGTATAAAGAATGATCGGCAGCAGGATAACCGCATAAGAAAGCAGAAAAACCCCATTGCAGATAGAGGCTGTAACTTCATTAAATCTCCGGCGCAGAAATTCCGGTACAGTAGTGATCCCGGCCTTGAGAAACTTGGGCAGAAACCACAATGCCATCAGCACCAGCGCCACCACTGCCACAACTTCCCACGCTATGACTGCCATACCTTCTTTAAATGCCGAACCATTCAAACCCACCATCTGCTCGGTGGAAAGATTGGTCAAAAGCAAAGATCCGGCAATTACCGGAAAGGTCAGACTGCGTCCGGCAAGAAAAAAACCATCCTGCGAAGAACTTTCCCTTTTGCGGCAAATGAGGTAAGTACCCAAAGCCACCAGACCGGTAAAAAGAACAAACGAAATAATTGAGATCCAGAACATAACTTCTCCCGCCATATTGTGTGAAAAAATTTTAAATGAATAACGACAAACCGGCAACACTACCTGACTCAATATACATTCTTTTCAGAAAAAAATCTACAAACCCCAAGGGCTTTTTTAAAAAAAACATCCATAGTTGGCAAAAAAATTGGCAAATTGACGTTACAAGGTATATATTATAAGCATACGTAGCGGAGAGCTGGCTGAGTGGTCGAAGGCGACGGTCTCGAAAATCGTTATACTCCTCGTGGGTATCGAGGGTTCGAATCCCTCGCTCTCCGCCATTTTTATTTTAAACGACAAAAATCACGGCATAAAGCAAAGAACAACTTCACAAGCAAGCTTGCAAGTTGTTCTTTTTTCTTTACGCCTGATGCGCTCTTTGCGGAAAACCCGCAAGAGCGCGTGATTTTTTAAGTGGGTTGCCGGCGGCAGGTGCCGCCCGGCTCACGGCACCTGCGGTGCTCGTGTCGAATCCCCCCTCTCCGCCATTTTTTTGCTTAAATTACCTCAAAAAGTACCATTGGGTACCGTTTGACTGATCCATATCCTTAAAAACAGATTATTTTAAGCTGTATCCGGGAATCAATCATGGAAAAGATATGGCTATTCAAAAAATCAAGCTGAAGATCGGTACCGTTTATCAGAAGGAACCGAACGGCGTTTACTACTTCCGTTATCAGGTAAACGGCGCCCGCAAAGCAATCAGTCTTAAAACCCGCAATAAGCAGGAAGCTGTCAAGGAAGCCGAAAAGCACGTTCATCTTTTGCAGGCTACATTATCAGAAGTAATAGCAGCACACGTTCAATACGCCCGCAATCTGGCACCCCCGGAAAAGAATCTGCTGCTTTCGCAAGCTTGGAATGAGTACGAAAAGACTCCTGACCGGGCAACACCAGCCACAGTATCAGCCAATAGAAGCGAAACATCTAATACTTTTCTTCAGTTGTGTCCAACTTTGGGCGTGCATATCAACACTCAATATTCCCAGCATTGGAAAAAATCTTCCCGGAACAGCTCTGTAACGCATCCGTCCGCATCGACTGCGATCCGGTCGAATTCTTTACCGTAACGGTCGCGGGCGGACACTGTTATCGCGTCCGACATTACTTCAACTTTGAAACTGGTCAGTTGGAGCCGGGCGGGCAGCGACTCTTCAGGGCCGCCTGCGATCAACACCGGAAAATGATAATTGCTGCCGATACGCGGATGTTTGCGCCCGGGACGGAAATCGTCCGGCGCAATCGGCGAATAACAGGCGTTTTCTCCCGGAATGCTACGGAACGGTCGGTGCACATGTCCTCCCAGCCAGAGATGTATTTTTACTTTGGGATCGCTGCCGGCGAAAACCGGATCCATCACCTGTCGGACATGGTCGGGCAAATATGTATGCGATTCGCCGAGTGGCGTGCCGTGCGCCAGCACGATCCGGTATTTGGCATCCCGACAGATCGGAAGTTCCACCGCTTGGGCAAGCCAATGTGCCTCCCGGGCAATGTAGGGTTCAAAATCGTGCAGACAACGGGTCGAGGGGAATGGAACTCTGGGTTTATCGTCGCAGAAATCCAGCACGATAAAGCAGACTTCGCCGTAACGGAACAGGAAGTACCCCTCGCGCCCCGGTTCGGGCGGGGAGAAATAGTCAAAGAAACGGTTGGTATCTTTGCCGTAAATTTCATGGTTGCCGCGCACCATTACCAGCGGAATGCGGTTGCCGGAGGCCTGACGGCAGACCATTACAAAATCCTCAATTACGGTCTTGTCGCAGTCGCTGGTCCAAAAAACATCTCCGAGAAATGTGAAAAAATCGCTTTTTTCTGCCTCCGAAGCAGTAAGCAGCGTATTCAGAAATTCCGTCCGCTGTTGGACTGGAACCTGCACATCAGCTGTAGCAATAAAGGAAAACTTCTGTCCAGATTGCGGCGCACTCCGGAAGGTATGGATTTCAGAATTTGGAACTTCCACGAACCCGCGGAAGTGGCAATATTGCGATGCCAGAACCTATATATCTTACAATTCCCAGTGGCGTGCCAACGGCTTTAACCGCAAAGGGCTGGTGGATGAACATCGGCAGCCTAAAGAAGCCTGGCGGAGATTAAGCAAACTGCTGAATAAGTAACTTGGTAAAAAGCATCGGCTTTGTTCCCTGATACGGGGTGGTAAGTAAAAAACTGCAAGATCAACTTTTGTATTGAAACTTTAAAAGAATAGCACTCCCCGGTAAACCTTGCAGAAAACCGTTTTCAATCAAGTTATTCCACTGTACTGCCGCTTCATCGCGGCTGACATCCAGCAAAGCCGGGTGATCGATCACATAATCCAGATCCACCGGATTGACGTAGTCGGCTACGGCAATCAAAAGCCCCCGACGGGTACGATAAATCTTACTGTTATTTCCCATGATGATGTAGCTCCTGATTTGTGATGTGATTCTGAACTGAAGCATTGATATTATCCAGCCACTTCTTGATGCCGCTAACCGCTCCGGAGAGTTCGCCAAGCACTTTTGCCAATTCCGCATCAGCCGCCGCCCGCCGTTCGCGGTCACGTTCAACAGCATCATGCAACCGATTAACATCACCGCGCAGCCGGTCAATTTTGTCGTTTGTCGCCTCCGGATTGCTGATCTTCAAATGTTCTTCCAGTTTATCGGCCAACTTATCGATACGTTCTTTTTCCAACCGCTTCAGTTCGTCGTGTTCTTTCTCCCGGCGTTTAAGCCACCAGCCGACCAGCAAACTGCCGATACCACCGCCGGCAACACTGCTGCCAAGATAGCTCCAAATTTCCATGTTAATTTTCCTTCTGTGAATAAAAAAAGGTATTGCCGGTAAGGAGAAAAACCGGCAATACCGCACCCTGATTGAGAGCCAAATCCGAAAAACTCAACCCAATTTTCCGGATTTTTGCCGCAAAGCGGCAAACACTCCACTCTTCACAATAAGGCGAAAAACACAGAAAAAGTGCAAAAACAACCCAATAATACAAATTAAGTTATTGCCAATAAGATAGTTAAGTAATGCAACGCCGCAAAACGCCACTCTTCACAATAAGGCAAAAAACACAGAAAAAGTGCAAAAAAGACAAAAAAAGAACCCATCATCTTAAAAGACAATGAGTTAAGCTGGGGCAAGATGCAAGTTATTTATTCTTCTTTTTAATAGAAATTTTATCTGGGACAGCAACAGAAAGCAATCTGAATCTAAACCAGTTTAATGCTGGTGCGAGCAAATTTACAAATAACTTTATTAAAATAAACCAAATTATAACTAATGCCAAACGCTTACAATGTGGCTCGTGAAGGTCAAGCGATATCCAACCAACAAAATGTCCGACAACGCAGACTGGCACAGCAATGCCACTAACAAGAGGAGTATATTTGAAAAATCTAACCCCCCAGTCAAGGAGCGTTCTTATTGGCCAAGTATAAATCACTATAAGCAATAAACATGTTTTTCCCCACGGAATTTCTTCATAAGAACTAGCTTCCTCACCTATCATCTGAAATTCAGCTTTTAGACTTTTTCGTGAAGTTTGATTTTTCTTTATTGCAAACCTTGATAGACGCCAAAAAGAAACACCCTCAAATACAAATAGCATTTGAAGCACTATATCCAATGAAAATTCATAAGGTTCAGGCATTAGCATCCTCCGGCCCAAGAAAATCCCATGCATCATCAAAACATTTTAACAACGCATTAGCCTTCTTGACTCCGTTACAACATACCTCTGCCTTAACATATTGAGGATCATCATTGTGTGGAACTTCCAAACGATAGCGTTTATTATCTACTATCATAAAATGAGATATGGGCTCGGCAGATGCACAAGCAGATCTATGTTCAATACCATCCAAGCCAGTACAATCTTCTTCACACAAAGTTATTACTCTTATTTTAACACCACGATCTTTAGCTTTTTGTAACAATGTGTTCAATCCTTTTGAAACATAAAAGTCTTTAGGGAAACAACCAGAAAGAATATCTATGTTTTTTTGAGCCGACTCAATGAATAATTCCGTCACACAGGCAGCGTGCTCTTTGGTATAATTACCAAAAATCGCTTCCGAATCATCAGCCAAATAACCACGAATTTCCTTCCTGTACTTTTCAATTTCGCTGCACATTGTAACTTGTTTCCCTATAAATTTTTATATGTTCTATATGTAATGATGGCCTCATAATATATCACGCCTATTGAATTTTACTAATTCTGCAAGCATTTTTTCCGTACTTTTCCATATTTTTCGACATAAAGCCGGCATTTTTTGTTTCCCGCCGGCGATACCGGTGCCGCCGTTTTTTCCTGCCGGCAGCACTTCCACCCACAGCACCGGTTGTCAATATTAACCTCGGCTTGTCAGAGATATTTTTGCAATGTAGCAATTATGCGGCTTCGCATGGAGAAAATATCTTCGACAGAATGAATAAGCACTTTTTCTTCCTGGGCTCCGTCAAAAAGCACGATCGCTTTATTGGCTTCGTTATTGAAAAACAGCCGGCAGATCGGCTTACGGTTATTGTCATCAAACAGAATTGCACAATAACTCTTGGCATCGCGGATACAAACCTTATCCGGAGCAACGATTTCCGAAGCAATCGCCCGGATAATATTGAAAGCATCAGTTTCGCTTTGAGTTGTTACAACGCCAGTATCAGCTCCAAGTACGGGGGTATTGATAACCTCTTCTGCCGCAGCCGCAGTTTCTTCAGTTTTCTTTAACGCCGCATCCAAACTGGCTTTGACTTTTTCCGAAATAATTGCATCCAGCGTAGATTTGACTAACGGTGTAAGCTTTTCTTTCTGGGTAGCATTAAAAACTTTACCGGATTCCATCTGCTTAAAAATCACTCTGACAAAATCTTCGGTTGGCTCGGCAAGTTCAGCAAGCAATATCCTGCGTATAGAGGAAGTGTATTTAAGCATTTCTGCGGTACGCCGGATATTCTCTGCGTCGAAGTTTTCTTTTTTGAACTTTGCCAACTCCGTGTAATTAATCTTATCAGGCTCCAACAGATTTATTGTCAAAAAGGCATTCAAATCCATCTTATTCGGCTCGGCAAGATCGGTATAAAACTTGTAAACAATACCATTGGTCAGTACGCCAAATTTGGCTTTGCTGGCATGAAAATAGCGGAGCAACTGGCTTTCGTTGGCGGCGTTGAGTTCCGAATCACACATCTTACACTCTATAAGAATTTCCGGTTGACCGTTCAACACTACAGCATAGTCAACTTTCTCGCCTTCTTTAATACCGACATCGGCAGTAAATTCAGGAACTATCTCAAGCGGATTGAATACGTCATATCCCAGAATTTGCAGAAACGGCATAATATAAGCATTTTTGGTTGCCTCTTCAGTCAAAACAGCACCACGGGTTTTCTCAATACGCTCGGCAAGTTGAGTTAATAAATCTTTCATCGTGCTACACTCCTGTATTTTATTATTTCATCTCCGCCTTGATTTTATCTGGAAAATTAGCAATAAACATCGCCAGGCAGCGCATCTGATCCTCGGCAGACAGACCGTCAAAGATCTCCAAATACATTGTCCGACGCAAATCGGACTCTTCATTGCCGGTTTTTTCTCCGAAGAAATCAATTTTCATATCCCGGAACAGTTTCAGAAAAACCCCGACCGGCATGTTTTCTATTTTTGCCTTACCACTGAGATAAGCATTTATCGTACTTTGAGTTATTTCTGCAAGTTCCGCAAGTGCTTTTTGAGTTCCTTGCCGGCGGTATAACTCGTTTAACGCTGATAAAATTTCGTTTTGCTCTATCATATTTATGTACTCTTTTACGAATTTTTCCGTAAAAAAACATCCGCCATAATAAAAAATCAAGAAAAAATCACAGCCATCCCATAACTTTTCTATAAAGTAGCTGTAAAAACAGATTTTGTAAATAATTTGCAGATTTTTTTAGCTGGCAGGCGAGCAGTTTTACCAGCCCCCTGTCATTAGGACTTTTTCTATCTTTGCTCTAAATCTG
>JAZTWG010000037.1:0-27350 GCA_045635745.1 Victivallaceae bacterium | reverse complement strand
ATCAGGGAGCTATTTTATGGAAAACTCGAACCGTCAGGCTGCTGTTGAACGCATAACCCGCGAAACAGCCATCAAACTCACTTTCAATATCGACGGCACCGGCAAATCTTCTATCAATACCGGTATCGGATTTCTTGATCATATGCTGGAACTTTTTGCCAAACACGGCTTCTATGATCTGGTTATCGAAGAAAAAGGCGATATCCATGTGGATTATCACCACAGCATGGAAGATCTCGGTCTGGCACTCGGCAGTGCCATCGCGCAGGCTGCCGGCGACAAAGCCGGTATCCGCCGTTACGGCAGTTTTCTGCTGCCCATGGATGAAGCTCTGGCCGAGATCGCCCTTGACCTCTCCGGTAGACCGTATCTTGTGTACGATGTAAAAATGCCTGCCGGGCAGGTCGGCGATATCGATGTACAGCTTTTCCACGAGTTCTTTCAGGCGCTCTGCGTAAAGGCCGGACTGAATATGCACATAAGACTGCTTGCCGGCAACGAAGCACATCATTGCCTTGAAGCGATCTTCAAGGGGTTTGCCAAGGCTCTGGATATGGCTACGACTTACGATCCGCGCATTCAGGGCGTGCTTTCCACTAAAGGCAGCTTGGATTGAGGAGTAAGACTTTATGTTGATACCTAATCTTCTTCCGTTGGCCGATGCCGGTGTGTGGTATGCTTTTGCCAACTCCGATGCTATGGGGAAAGGGATCGTTTTTCTGCTTTTTTTGAGCTCTATGGTCGCATGGTTCATTATGATCGAAAAGGGATTGGCACTCTACCGGGCGCAAAAGCTTTCGGAGCGTTTTGCCGATACTTTCAATAATCAGCACGGCATGAATTCAGTTTTGCGCGATGGCATGGAAAATCCCTGCCCGGTGGCGAAAGTCTATATCAGCGGTATGGAGCAGTTATTGGAATTTTACGGTCAGACCGCCGATGAAGTGCGCTCCAATCTGCCGACCGCCGGCAACCGGGGCCCGCGCAAACTCTCTCCGGCGCAGCTCGATGCGGTGCAAACGGCCATGGAACGGGAAATTTCCGGTCAGATATTTGTGATCGAAGAACGTATCGGTATGCTGGCCACCGCGGTGAGTCTGGCTCCGTTTCTGGGGTTGTTCGGTACGGTCTGGGGCGTAATGATCGCGTTCTGCGGCGTTGCTTCGGCCGGAAGCGCCAATATTCAGGCGCTGGCGCCCGGGGTGGCCGGGGCTTTGCTGACCACAGTTGCGGGGCTGGTGGTGGCCATACCTTCGCTGGTGGGGTACAACTACCTTACGCAGATGATCCGCAAGATCACCGTTTCCATGGACAACTTCAGCGAATCATTTATGGCGCGGCTCAAGCTCGAGCAGCTGACGGTAAAAGAAGAAACTGAAGCCAAAAAGACTTCTGCTCCTGCTCAAAATCCGGTGCATGATGCCGCCGCAATGAGCAGCAGCAATATGTTTGCCCGCCCCGCGGCGCAGATCCCGGCCAATGCTCCGCAAAGTCAGCCGGCAGCTCAAACAGCTTTCAGCCGTCCGGCATATACAACAGCACAGACGCAATATCAGCAGCCGCAGCAATCCGCTCCGCAACAGCAGAGCGCTCAATACCAGTACCAGCAGCCGCCGCAATCCGCTCCGCAACAGCAGAGTGCTCAATACCAGTACCAGCAGCCGCAGCAGATGTCGTTCAACAATATGAACAACAGCAGCGAGCCGGAAGACTCCATGAGGGTGTAAGCTATGGCCCGCAAAAAAATGCGCTCCCAGCTGGATGCGATCGACCAGATCAATATTACTCCGCTGCTGGACTTGACATTCATGCTTTTGATCGTATTTATGATCACCACTCCATTGATGGAAAACGGTATCGATGTAACGCCGCCGACCATGAATGCCGATAAGCTGGATACTGAAAAAATCACCCGCAACCTGACCATTACCCGTGACGGCGTGCTGACTTATGAAAAACAGCCCATAACGCCCAAAGAGCTGCTGGTGACTTTGAAAACTTTGCAGGCAACCAGTCCCGATGCAACGCTGCTGCTGCGCGCCGATGGTTCGCGCAGTTACAGCGAAGTTATCGAAGTAATGAAAACGATCCGTGAATCCGGCTTCAAAAACGTTCAGCTTGTAACTTTAAGTGACGGCAAAGAGAAATGATCTCCATTTATCATTGATATTTCCCAAATATATGGTATGAAAAAGCCCGGCAAAAAGTTTTATTTCCACTTTTCAATTGTTGCTTTGTTGGTGATTGCGGCAATTTCCGGGTGGGTGAATCTGTTTTATATAGTAAACTTGCTTTACGCTCTTTTCTGGGCTGTAAAAATTGTCCGGTGCGGGATTCGGAACTCTGTCGGCAAGTGGCGTAAAATCATTGAGGCAACAGCATTGAGTATCGGGGCGTCATTTCTGGTGCCTTTTATGCTGATACCGGGGTGGCTGGTTGCTGTAACTTACATGACCCGCAATCCTGATATAGGGGAAAATGTTCCTGAATACAAATTTTTTAATGTTATATTGAAGGACGCAAGTTTCATAAACAGTTACAACTTCAGAGCCTGCGAAGGAGCTTTGAGCGAAAATGATTTGAAACTTCTGGTAATAAATCGGGGATGGAAACTGGAAAATATCACCAAGCCGAAAACAATCCGCAACACAGCCGGAAACCTTATAGAACAGCACCGGAGCGAAAAGTACGAGCCGACGCCGGTAACAGTCAAAAACGGTTACTCCTACTCTACTTACAACGGTACCGACAGTGGAATAATGTACACCTGGTGTCGTGACAGCAGCAAATTTTATTTTTTTTCAAGTTTGAGGTGAGTGGTGAAAATCGTTCTGCTTATATGTGTTGCCGGAGTTTTGGGGACTCTATCAAGGTTTTTTGCCGTCAAAGGCGTGAACGCGCTCCTGCCGAATTTTCCGTGGGGGACTCTTTGTGTCAATGTTGCAGGGGCATTTATTGCCGGATTCTGCTATATTATGTGCAAAAGCAAATTTGCCGGATTTGAAGAGTATTTTCCGGTATTATTTGTGGGGTTTCTGGGGGCATTCACCACCTTCAGTGCCTTTGCTTTGGAAAGCAGTCTGCTGCTTGCCGAATCTGCATACGGCAAATTTCTGTTAAATATATTGCTTCAGAATGCAAGTGGTATAGCCGCGGCCATTGGCGGCATACTGTTGGCAAAATTCTTTTTCGCAAGCTGAAAAACTTCCAAAAACAGCATTACATTCTCCCCTCGGGAGTGAGACTTCAGATACACTTATTGATAGCTTGCCAAAAAAACGCCATTATATTTGCATTGCACGATTATTTAAGCTATATTACCCTGATTAAACTTTTTTTACAGGGTGTAGAAACAGTATGTTGCAGAATTTGAACAGTAAAATGCATGATTTCCGACGCATCGGCGGCGTTTTTACGCTGTTGTCTGCGCTGGTGATTTTGCTTGCTTTCAACTGTACTGTGACTGCTGAGGTTGAAGTCGGAGCCGCTTCAAATTTCCATCAATCCAACCTCGCTCCGCAGCCGGGAGCGGAAAAAGATGAATATCCGGCATTGCGCTGGAGTTATCATGGGCGGACTTTGGCCGGATTGCGTTGGGAAAACCGCAGTAATCTCCGTTCTGCTGCGCCGCCGGCAAACTGGTCGCTTCCCGCTGACAATGATATATTGATAAATGCACATATCAACGGAAAACTTTTTACAAATAAACAGCCGGAACTTACTTATTATCGCAGGCTGTGGCAAAAAATATTGCCATCGCGGGCTGGTCCATGTGCATAAGATCATGATTTGAAACAGTCGGGAAGTGTTTTTTTGTATTGCGGTTGTTATAACTTCCCGACTTACAGAAAAATTGATAATATGACTGATCCATGAACGTATGTTTGTGGATGACAGCCAACGTTGGAAAGTATTTGTAATGAAAGATTATTTACGGCTCAGAACATTTCTGGTGCTGGGTGTGATAGCTGTTTTTGCCTGCGCTATACATCCCTTGACGCCGCTGGATTTTTATGAGACATTTTCTGCATCGCTCAAAGAAAATGCCGATGCCAGGAAAGTGGAAAGTGTTATTACCCGGGCCAAGGCCGCCCAGCAGCAGCGTGCGGATCTTTATCCGGCTGCTGCAGTGCTGGAAAGTGCCGATGCTCAAGGTATAGAATTAAAAGAATTGACTGTTTTTGAACAGGCATTTGACAACTCCGAAGTTGTCAGCAATATCCGCAAACGCGCCTCAAGTTCCATTCGTCTGGGGCTTGACCTCAATGGCGGGGTGGAATTTGTACTCGATCTCAAGCCCGACTACGCGGCGCTTGCCTCCAGCGGGGTGAGTTACGACGAAGCGCAGAAAAAACTCAAGGAAAACTTCCGTGAATACCGCGATCTTGCCATGGAAGCATTGCGTAAACGTCTGGAATCGCAGAATATTTTTGAAAGCGAGATCGCACCATTTGCCGCTACGGCTCTTTCGCTGAAAGCTCCGATTGTTTCCAAAGACGAAAAGGATAAACTGCAGAAACTTATCAGTATGAGCAATAAGCTGGAGTTCCGGCTTGTGCATCCGCGTTCAAGCGAAATCATTGCCAATAACGGTATCGTGCCGATCGGTTATGAGCGCTTGCGGGAAGTTTCCGGTAAGCGCGACAGTTCCGGTGCGGTGTATATCGTGGAAAAACGCCCGCAGATGACCGGCAATGCTGTGGATCGGGCGCAGGCGGTGCAGACTCAATATGGTTCGATCGCCATTTCGCTGAAATTCAACAGTAACGGTGCCGCGCAGTTTGCTCAAGTTACCGGGAAAAATGTGAAGCGCCAGCTGGCAATCGTGCTGGATGGCAAGCTTTATTGTGCTCCGGTAATTCAGGACCGGATCGCCGGCGGACAGGCGGAGATCACCGGCAGATTTTCCATGGAAGAAGCCAACAATATTGCCGATGCACTCAACAGCGGCAGTTTCCCGTTTCAGGTGGAAGTCCAGGCGGTCTACGATACCGACCCCACGCTGGGTGCGGATAATGTCAGCAATGGTATCCGTGCCGGTTTGATCGCATTGGTGCTGCTGGCTGTATTTATGATAGTATATTACCGTTTTGCCGGCTGTATAGCGGTTTGCGCGCTGGTGGCCAATGTGGTGCTGATTCTCGGCTCTATGGCGGCATTCGGCGCCACGATGACCATGCCGGGGATCGCCGGGATCATTCTGACTCTGGGGATGGCGGTGGATGCCAACGTGCTGGTTTTTGAACGTATGCGCGAAGAATTCGATCAGGGTAAATCACCGGCAGTTGTTATCAATAACGGTTTTAAACAGGCTTATTCGGCGGTGCTGGACGGCAATTTGACTACGCTGGTCGTGGCATTGATATTGATCTATTTCGGTACCGGGGCGGTGAAGGGTTTTGCCGTAAGTCTGGCGATCGGTATTGTTGCAAGTTTGTTCACGGCGCTTTTCATGAGCCGGGTAATGTTCGACTGGCTGCTGGTGATCAAACCGGATGTGCGGCTTGCGATGCTGAGATTTTTCAGCAAACCTGCCATACCGTTTTTACGTCAGAGCAAAGTGGCTGTATGGGTTTCGCTGGCTTTGATCATTGCCAGTTTTGTGCTGTTTGCCGTCAAGGGCAGAAATATGCTCAGCGTGGACTTTACCGGCGGTACACTTGTGAGTTACAGCTTCAAAGAGCGCGTGGCGGTTGCTGATCTGGAAAAAACTCTTGCCGACAGTGCGCTGCCGGCCAAAGTTACTTACAAGAGCAGCGCATCGCAGAGCGATAACCGCAAAGTGGAAATACTTTTGCGGGAAGGTTTTGAAAAGAAATTTTCTGCCGGCAGCAGCAGTATCGGCGAACATATTCAGCAAATTCTCAATCAGAAATATCCGCAGCTGCAGCTTAAAGACGGCTCGTCAACAATAATCGGCGCTTTGGTCGGTGCTGAAATGACACGCAATGCGGTTATTTCGCTTTTGCTGGCATTTCTGGGGATGATCGTTTATGTTTCGCTGCGCTATGAATTCAATTATGCGTGTGCCGGGATATTGGCATTGTTGCACGATGTGGTCATTTCGCTTGGCGTATTTATTTTGTCCGGCCGCGAAATGAGTTTGCCGGTGGTGGCCGGTCTGCTGACGATCATCGGTTACTCGATCAACGATACGATCGTTATTTTCGACCGTATCCGCGAAGAGCGCAGACTGCATCCCGATAAGAGTTTTGAAGTTATTGTGGATGATAGTTTGAACCGCACGTTGAGCCGTACCATATTGACCAGTTTGACCACATTCATTGTGGTAGCGGTCATGCTGGTAGCCGGTGGTATTGCCATCAGCGACTTTATGCTGGTTATCGCATTGGGTATAATCATCGGCAGTTATTCGAGCTTGTATATAGCTTCGCCGGTGATCGTTTTTTACAACAGGTTAAGGAAGAAAAGCGGTCATGCGGGCGAAAAAAGCTTGAGCTGATCGCAAAATAGAATGTGAATATTTCACGATCAGGAGTATGTTGGTATGAAACTGGGAAAAATCTTTTCGCGTAAAGCCATTTTGCGTTTGTACGCCAGGATCGTCAGAGAAACTGCCGATGCTGAATACATAGCCCGCGGTTGGGCGATTGGAATGTTTTGCGGATGTTTAATCCCGTTTGGTGCCCAGTTGCTGATCTCGATCCCCGCTGCGTTTATTCTGCGCGGCAGCAAGATCGGGGCCACGGTGGGAACCTTGCTTACCAACCATGTGACGATATTTTTCATTTATCCTGCACAATGTTATGTCGGGAGTCTGCTCATGGGGGGCGGACTCTCCTGGGAAGATATTCAAGAGGCAATGTCAAGCGTTCTGGAGCAGCAGAGTTTTGAAGCTCTGTGGGCGCTGGGATTGAATTTGACCATAGCGTTTTTTATTGGCGGAGCGATCCTTACGGCAATCATGACTCCGCTGACTTATATTATGGTAAAACGTTTTGTTGTATCCCGCCGCGAGCGGCGGCAGAATCGCAGCGCATAACTTCCCAGTCATAACATTGTTTACGGGATATTTTTACAAAGGAAACAATGTATATGAGTTTGATTGACTGGCTTATATTGCTCATCCCCACGGCTGTTGTTATGGGGGTGGGGATTTATTCCATGAAATATGTCCGCAGCGTGGCGGACTTTCTCTCTGCCGGCCGTGTGGCTGGGCGTTATGTTATAAGTGTGGGCGACGTGGCGGCCGCACTTTCGATCATCGGTCTTGCCGCATATGTGGAAGTACATTACAAGACCGGTTTTGCGCTGGTATTCTGGAACAACATACTTCTTCCGCTGGGTATCGTTATAAGTTTGTTCGGGTACTGTACCTACCGGTTCCGCGAAACCAAAGCGATGAGTCTGGGGCAGTTTCTGGAAATGCGTTACAACCGGCCGTTCCGTATCTTTGCTTCGTGCCTGCGGAGCATTTCGGAAATGCTGGCCAATATGATCATGCCGGCGATCGCTGCGCGGTTTTTTATCTATTTTCTGGACTTGCCGCACTCGGTGAATATTTTCGGCTTGCAGATTTCCACATTTGTGATCATTGTAACGATCTGCCTTACGCTGGCGATCACGCTTATCTGCTGCGGCGGTACGCTGTCGCTTTTGATAACTGATGCGCTGCAGGGTATGTTCCTCTTTCCGCTGATGGTGGTTTTTGTGATCTTCATATTGTGGAAATTCAACTGGACAACTGATATTGTGCCGGTGATGAGCGACCGCGTGGCAAATGAAAGCTTCCTCAACCCCTACGATATATCCAACTTGCGCGACTTTAATTTGCTGACTGTGGTGCTGGCGGTGGTTACTACCATCATCCACCGTGCCAGCTGGATCGGTGCCGGTTACAGTACAGCGGCCAAATCTCCGCATGAACAGAAAATGGCCGGTTTGCTCGGTACCTGGCGCGGGGCTTTGAATGCACTTTTTTATGTGCTGATCGCCGTGGGTATCATTGTAATGATGAACCACAAGAGCTTTGCCACCGATGCCAGAAAGATCAAAGTGGCTTTGAGCGAACATATTTCGCAGGAACTGGTAGCTCCGGAAAAACGTGCCGACTTTGTTCAGCGCATATCAAATGTGCCGGCCCAAAAGCATACCATCGGCAAAGATGCGCCGCTTTCGCAGGATAAAAACCTCGATACTCCCGTACTTAATGCCGCTCACGAAGCGTTCAAAAGTTATGAAGGCGAATCCGAAGGCAACGCCAGATTTCAGGAATACCGCACGCTTTATCACCAGTTGATGATGGCTTCGGCCATGCGTGAAATGCTGCCGCCGGTCATTATGGGGTTGTTCTGCCTGTTGCTGGTGCTGGCTATGATCTCCACCGACGATACGCGTATATTCAGCGCCAGCTTGACTTTTACGCAGGATGTGATCCTGCCTTTGATGAAAAAACAGCCCACACCCAAACAGCACATGTGGCTGCTGCGCTGGGCTTCCATCGGGGTAGGGGTGTTCTTCCTTTGCGGCAGTTTCTTCATGTCGCAGCTCGATTATATCAACTTGTTTGTAACGCTTATGTGTATGATGTGGCTGGGCGGCTGCGGACCGGTGATGATTTTCGGTCTTTACAGCCGTTTCGGTAATACTGCGGGGGCGTTTGCTTCGCTGATTTCCGGTATGCTGCTTTCGTTCAGCAGTATTTTTGTGCAGCGCAACTGGGCAGACATTGTTTATCCGTGGCTGGCCAAACACAACTGGGTGGAGCCGCTCGGTAAATTTCTGGAAACCGTTTCCGCGCCGCTCAATCCTTATGTGGTGTGGAAGATGGACCCGGTGAAGTTCCCGATCAACTCCTACGAGCTTTACCTTTCCACTATGATCATTACGCTGATCATTTATGTGGCGGTATCGGCTGCTACGCAGCGCAAACCCTTCAATCTTGACCGTATGCTGCACCGCGGTATTTACAATACTGATGGCGAAAAGAAAGAAAAAATGCATTGGTCGTGGAAAACCGTATTCAGCAAACTCATCGGTATCACACCCGAATACACCCGTTCGGACAGAGTTATTGCCTGGAGTGTATTTATTTACAGTTTTGTCTATAAATTTATACTGGCATTTATACTGGTGATAATTTGGAACGGTGTAACACCGTGGCCTATTGAGTGGTGGGGACATTACTTCTTTATCACTACATTGCTGATTCCGGGGATCGTGGCTTTTATTTCCACCTTCTGGTTCGGTATCGGCGGGGTGGTCGATATGTGCAAGTTGTTCCGCGATCTGGAAAAACGCATTGTCGACCCGTTGGATAACGGCGCGGTAGAAGGCAATGTTTCGCTTTCCGATAAAGCCAAATTCTCCGAAGCCGAAGCCCGGGCCGAAGCAGAAAAGACAATCGAAAAAGAAAGTGAAAACTGAAATTACCGCTGCTGAATAAGCAACTCAAAGGAGAAGCAGAATGTGCAAACGTTCTGCTTCTCTGTTTTTATTTGCAGAAATAAGAGATAAAAATAAGCAATGGAGATTGTAAAAAATCTGAACTATGTTATCTTATACAGAAAATAACACAGAAAGGTTGAGGTTATAATGATAAAAGTTGCTCAATGCTGGGACGATGGGATCGTTAACGATATAAAAGTAACAGAGCTCTGCCGCAAATATAATGCCAAAGCCACATTCAATCTCAATCCGGGCCTGCACCCGGCTTATGAACGGCTGCAGCCGGCACACGGCCCGGAATACCGCAACAACTATTATCCGGGGAAACTGGCGTGGAACGAACTCAAAAGCATTTATGACGGCTTTGAGGTGGCTTCGCACGGAATGAATCACCTGAATGCAGAAAAGGTGGATGCCAAAGTCTTTGTTGCCGATGCCGTGAGTGCCAGAAATATTATTGAAGATCATTTTCAGAAAGAGTGCCGCGGTTTTGCGTGGCCCTACGGAAAGTATACTCCGGAAATTTGCGAAATGATGCACGAAGCGGGTTTTGCTTACGGCCGGACCACAAAGTATACCGATGCGGTGCTGCCGTGCCAGGATACGATGATGCTGCACAGCAGTTGCCACTTTCAGAATGCTGATTTCTGGAATATTTTTGAAAAATCCCGCACCAGCGGTGTGTTTTATTTCTGGGGACACAGTTACGAAATGCGCGACGAACCTGAATTGTGGCGCGACTATGAGGATAAACTGCGCCGCTTGAGCGAAGATCCTGAAGTCGAATGGGTGAATGTGATCGATCTGGTGAAATAATTTGTACCGGATTGCCGGGGAGGGTGCTATACTGCAAAAAGTGCCGGCCGGCTGCGATTTTATTTGCAATAGCTTTTATGTTATGGTATATTACCGGAGCATTGTTGAAAATTTAACAGTACAGAGGTTTTTACAATAAAAAAATATAACTGAAAATACACATATTCTACAATAAATGTCTGCCACCATGAACTCGCACTTCACCAAACAGACGTCAGGCAAAAGAACTTTTATTGAATCAGGGTGTCCATGCATAAGCATGCGGCACATTCTGATTTGTTGTTCTTTTGCATACGCTGTGCGAGGCGTTGGTGGCAGGCACTTTTCGGAATGTGCCCTTTTTTTGCAGGAGAACTGTATATATGGATAACCTTACCCCGGAGGAATACGCGTTTTTATCGGAGTGCCGGCATGCCAAAAATGAGTATTTGCATAAATGGCTGCAGGCGCTCTGCGAGTTCCCGCGGCTGGCTGTTTTCTGCAATGTATGGAGCGAGTTTACTTCCGGAGCCTGGGCGGTGCTGCTGGCGCATCAGCCGGGGTTCATCAATAAGGCGCCGCTGAAATCTCTTACTGTAAATGAATGGGTATATATACTTTCATGGCAGCCGCAGTTGATCGGACAATGCCGCAAAACACTGCAATTTTCATCTGCCCAGCGGTCAATACTGCTGCAGAAACAACCCGGACTTGCCGGCTGTATACCAGCAGAAAAGAGCCGCCGCAGAATAAAAAAACACTGACAGCCATGAGCTTATCAGTGTTTCTAAATTATTGTTATGAACCGGAGAGTTATTTGTTTTTCGGCAGGGGGTATGTTTTCAAATCTCTGCCCAGAAAAAGTTCTTTGAATTCACCGGCTTTATTGATAACAAATTCATCGAACTTTCTGCCGTTTTCATCAATGGCTTTGATATGCAGCTTTTCCGGCGAACATTTTACTGCAATATAGCTGAAATCCGGTTTGGCAGCGTTTCCTTTAGGGCCGTCGCAAGTAACGAAGTTTACCGGTGCAATATCCAATGCCGCCGAACTTTTCGGCTCGATTCTGCTCGTCAGCAGATCGGTACCGCGAGCAGCGCGCCAATAGCGGTGGCAATGGCCTGCCAGCCACAGATGGATGCGGCCGTTATCGGAATCATCGCGCAGCAGATCCAGCGCAAGATTACGCAGGGTATCATTGAATTTGCTTTTGGAAATCATGGGTTCGCCATGTGCCATCACCACGCGGAAATTAGCGTTGCGGAACTCGGTCGAATTACGTACTTTTTTCAGCCACGCCGCCTGACGGGTCATGAGCTGATTCATATCCAGCAGGGGCCCGTTGAATGCATTGAGTCTGCCGGCGCTGAAATACTCGCCGCAGTCCAGCACTATGAAGAAAACGCTGCCAAGCTGAAAAGTATAATAGCTCTTATCTTCCGGCATCATAAAGTGATCATACCAGTTTTCGGCAGCAACGCCGTTGCTGTCATGATTACCGCGCACCAACTGCCACGGCCGGAGTTTTTCGCCATTTGCGGGGGCGAAATCATCAAAGAGATCGGTCAGCAGATATTTTTCCACATCGTGTATGTAGCTGTCGGTATCGCCGATATGCACCAGAAAATCTGCTTGTTTGTATTCCGGAAATGAGCGCATTTTCTTCAGGAATTGCCGCCGCTGTTCAGATGTCTGGCAGTTTTTGTTGAAAGACAGCTGCGTATCGCCGAAAAGCAGAAACGAAAACTCTGCTTTGTCGGGATTGCTCAAGGTTTTTACCGGCGTAAATACTTCTTTGTAAACTCGCGGCGAGCGCATGGGGCGGCGCAAACCCTCCATGCCCGCCGGCGGTTCCAGCAGTACCAGACGGTACTCTATATCACCGAAACCGGTAATGCCGTTGATTTTTACCCGGTGTATGCGGCTCTTTTCGCGCAAGATCAACTCGCCGATGGTATCGTAGGCGCGGATCCACTCCCGGCTGCCTTTTTTACGGTAATCCACTCCGGCTGGGATCGCTTCGGTGGTGACAAAGCTGAACATTACGCTGTCTTTATCGGGACGCAAAGCCATTTCAGGATGCGCGAGTTTTGCTTTGATTGGCTGATAATCTTTCAGATATTCCACCGCAATATCCCACAATATATTGCGGTTTTTACCGTAGCAGTAATCGAGTTTCCAATGGGTGCGGCGGGTATTGAAAAGTATTTCGTTGCGCCCGGCTTGCAATTCCAGCGGAATAATATGGTCGCGGGAACTGACTTTTTCCATATCATTGCCCAGACCGTATTCGCGGAAATCATAGATCATCTTGCCGTTTACGCTCAAGGAAAAGACTTTGCTGCCGATCCCCAGCCAGATGGTCTGTGCTTTATCGGCATCGATAAACCCCCGGATTGCGGCGCTGTCGGCACCTTGGGCAATGGTATCAAGATTGAATGCAGTGCCGGTAAGTTTGACCTTTTGCGGGGTGCCGGTAATATTCAAGCCCTTGAGAAATGTTTTTTCATCGAGTTTGAAAAAACTTGCATCCCATTTTTCCGGCAGTACGACTTTGGCAGAAAGACTCAAACATGTCAATCCGCACAGCAGCAGAAAAAATTTTTTCATGATCAGATACTTTCTTGCAGTTACTGATTGGCAAGGTAGTAGTCGCAGTAGCGTTTGACTTGAGCGTATTTATCGCCCTGGGATTTTTCCAGATAAGTTCCGCCCAGACAGAAACAGGCAAAACCGCCGGAGGCATCGGCCCACGCCGCGGCTGTACGCATATCAAGTTCGCCGACCGCCGCGCCTTCCGAAAGCTGCATGATGATCGACGCCAGCAAGCCGCCGGCAAAGTTGTCGCCGCAGCCGGTGGTATCGCCGCGTTTTTCGGGGTATTTGGCGAGGTCTTCGTTGACCAGCTCGTTCACGCCCAGCGACGCGAGTTCAAATTTCTTGAACAGCCGGCCGTCGCTGTAGACATGGAAGTTTTTGGCACCGTGAGTGATGGTCATGGCGCTGACGCCGCGGCTGGCAAAGAAATCCACGATCTTTTCGAGCGTTTCCTCGCCGGAGAGCCGGCGGGCTTCATCCCAGTCGACCGCCAGAATGTCGATGTATTTGTAGGCTTCATCGCTGTCGCCCATGGGCCAGCGGCCGACCGGATCGCGCATTTCATTGCGGAAGTCAAAAACGGTTGCCACCATGTTGATCTTGCCGGCGGCTTTACCGCGTTTGAGCAAACTGGTCAGATTGTCATGCAGCGGCGGCACCAGCGCCGTGGCGCTGAAAACCAGTACATCGGATTCAAAGAAGTCATCGCCCAGATCCTGCACCTGATAGCTGTTGGCAGAACCGATCACGTTGACAAAGGTGCGTTCGCCTTTGCCATCGTGATAAGTGGGGTCGCTCAAAACCTGGGTCGAGGGGGTAAATCCGCTGCCTTTGGGGTAATTGGTTATATCCAGCGGAGTCCGGGTAAGGATGCTTTCGATGAAATCAGCATCACTGTCGTTGCCGCGGGCTCCATAAAATTTGACTTTGGCTGGATAGCTGCTGCAGAGCTGCGCGGCATTGACCGCGGCCACCACTGCCGGACCGCCTACATTGCGGGCGGAAACCGGGGCGCTGTCAGTAAGTTCAGTTAGCATCTGCAAAGCCGGTACGCCGGTGAATTTTTCCAGACTTTCCATAAAGACCAGCTGGCCGGGAACCAGACCGCCATCGCCGGGTTTTACGCTGGAATACTTTTTGAATGCTTCCGATGAAAAGTTTACATTGGCGTAAACGCAATCCACCAGCGAACAGCCGGTGACCGATACAGAGATATTTTTTTTGCTCATTTTTTTATCCTTTCAATAGTGTTATCTTCTGTAGTAAAATCCATTTTCAAAGTCATTTGGGTTGCCATGGTTATAAGCATGGGCAGGGCCGGCAGTAAATAGCGCGGACTGATAACCGGCCCCGGCGCCCAGATGTAATAAAACGCCAGCACTCCGAAAATCAGGATATAGCGCCATTGCCCGCTCAACAGATAAATGAGCAAACGCAGCGCTGCCAGCAGCAAGGTTGCCAGATGCACGGCCAGCAACGGCAGCAGAATGAACAGCCACATCCACTTGTCGCCCAGATAATGCTGCACCGCCGCAATAAATCCATGTTGCCGCAATACGGCCATGGTGCCGCGCTCTCCGCTGGTGATGTGATTGTTTTCCAGCATGGAGGGCAGGTCGGGCAGCAGATTGAATACGTTGGGCAGATGAGTTATGGCTGCCGAAACCGGGTATTGGCGGACAAGTTGGATGAATTGGGCTTTTTTCCACTCGTTCTGCGCTTTAAGATTACCGTATTTTTCCGGGTTTTTTCTGAATGCGGTATCTGCTTTATCCAACAACCGCTTTTTCCATACTTCGGAACTTTCGCCGGTGGCGTGTGCCATTACAGCCGAGCCATTGTGGAAATACAAATTGGCTGTGTTGCCGTCAAAACCGTCGGCAAGCCGGTAATTTTCGTACCATGTGGGAATCAGAATAAGTCCGGTAAACAGGACGGCAATGAATGCTCCTGAAAGAAAATTCTGCCAGCTGTGCACCACTGCCAGCAGTATTACGAAAGAACCGATCAGAACCACCGGCAGATTGACCGGCTTGACAAAACACCCCGCGATCGCCAGAAGCACAAATCCGGCAAAATAGATCATCTGCCGCTCCCTGATAAGGTAAATGATCATAAAAAGCTGCCAGGCGGCAATTACGCAT
Source organism: Victivallaceae bacterium (assembly GCA_045635745.1). Classification (GTDB taxonomy): domain Bacteria; phylum Verrucomicrobiota; class Lentisphaeria; order Victivallales; family Victivallaceae; genus SIG78. The sequence goes on along the minus strand of JAZTWG010000037.1, from coordinate 12,402 downwards.
AAGAGAGTATCAGCCAGAATCAACGGCGCAACTGCTATGCTTGTCATATTCAGTGCGTACAGCCAACCGCCCAGCAGCGCCGGACGGTCGCCGGTAAATTTCTGCAAAGCCAGCACCATGGGGATCACTCCAAATGTGCTCAGGATGATTCCTGCCAGCGCCGCCGGCAGAAATCCGGAGCCGAAAAATCTTATCACCAGCGCCAGAAACAACGGGTAGCCGCATGGTCTGGCAACTTCCGGAGTCATGGAGCCGGGGCCCGTAACAAATCCATCGCCGGCAGCCAGCGCCAGAGCCGGATTCCAGTAGCCCATGCTGTCCGGCCGCAAAAATGTCTCCGGAGCATTGAGTGCCGGTATCGCCAGCGCCAGCCGCAGCAGCAGCGTTACAAAAATCAGAAAAAGAAAATGCCAGATAAACCGTCCGCGTTTCATCGGCCGGAGAAAACTCAGTTTGTAAAGTTGCAGTTTCCGTTTAAAACTCATCGTCGAGTACGCTCATTTCGTCTTCGATAAAATCCAATGCTTTCTGCAGAGCTTTGGCTCGATGGCTGATCTTGTTCTTTTCTTCAGAACTCATTTCTGCAAAAGTACGTGTCTCGCCTTGGGGTACAAAAATGGGATCGTAACCGAATCCGTTTTCGCCGCGCGGGGCTTCGATGATGGTGCCTTCCATGACGCCTTCAAAAGTTTCAATGACCTCGCCATTTATGGCAATGGCTATAACGCAGACAAAACGGGCGCTGCGGTCGCTTTTGCCTTCCATTTCGCGCAAGACCCGGGCGATGCGGTCGGCATCATCTTTGCCGTAACGCGCCGAGTAGATGCCGGGGGCATTATCCAATGCGGTGATTTCCAGCCCGGAATCATCGGCAAAGGTGGGCCGGTCAGTGTAAATGCACGCCTCAAGCGCTTTCTGGGAGGCATTTTCTTTGAAAGTTTTGCCGGTTTCTTCCGACGGCGTAAAGCCGGGGTAATCGAGCAAACTCTGCAATTCGGCTCCCTGTCCGCCCAGCATGGCATTATATTCTTCAAATTTGTGAGTATTGGCGGTTGCGGCAACGATAACTGTCATGTATATTATCTCCTGTAATAGTTATGTAATGTATGCACACTGTTTAACATAAAGCCGTTTGGCATTTTTGGCAAATCTGAAGATGAAGAAACTTTTAATAATTCCGCATTTTCTTGCAGCATACCGCACCGGCAAGCTCCGTGTGGGGTTTTCCGGTGGTGCCGACAGTACTGCATTGCTGCTGCTTTTGCTGGAATGGGGTTGGAGTCCCCGCCAGCTCGAAGCCGTACACTTTGATCACGGTCTGCGCGGCCAGGCAAGTACTGACGATGGGGCGTGGTGCCGGGATTTCTGTGCTTCTCTCGGAGTGGATTTTACTCTGGTAAAACTGGATTTAAGTCAAGCGATTGCCGCCGGCGGTTCGCTGGAGGATGCCGCCCGCAGCGCCCGGCTGGAGTGGTATAGAAAGCACGATAACCGCTCGCCGGTGGTTTTGGCGCATCATGCAGGCGATGTTCAGGAAAATATGCTGCTCAAGCTGGCCCGCGGCGGTAATGTTTCGGCGGTAACGTCTTTGAAAAATATACGCAAACTGTGGAATCTGACCATATTGAGGCCGTTGCTGGAGTTTCAGAAAGCGGAACTGGAAGAGTTTCTCCGGAGCCGCAGCGTAACCGACTGGCGGTTCGATGCCAGCAATGGCGAGAGTGTTTATCACCGGAATTTTCTGCGTAATGAGATATTGAGCAAATGGTCGGAATTCCATGCACCGCTGGCCGCTGGCCTGATGACTTCAGCCCGGGTGCTGGCTATGGATGCAGATTTTATTGAACGATCCGCGGCTGAAAAACTTGCTCAGTTGGGCGAAATTCTGCCGCAGCAGACTCTGCGCAGCTACTGGCTTGATATGCATGAAGCGCTGCTCGGCAGGGTGCTGCGCCGTTATTCAGGGCAACTTTGCGGGATGGATGATTTATCGCTTAACTGGCAGAGCATTGAGCAGTTCAAACGAGCGTTGCAGCTGCCTGTCAGCGGAGAAAGCCGCATTATTCAACTTACTGAATCTCTCCGGTTCCGCCTGACAGGGGAGGTGCTGGAATTTGGATGTCCTGCAAATACTCCGGATGTTGTGCTGCCGCCGCAGGAGTGGGATTACCGGCAAAATCCGGTATTCAGCTATGGAGTATGGCTTCTGAAGTGCCGGGTGCTGCCCGGAGCTGTGGCTGACAGCGGAAAAGGCGTTTTTTATTTTGATGCCGGCTTGATGCCGGACAAACTCATCTGTTCGGTGCGTCAGGGGGGCGAAAGCATGACCGTGTGGGGCGATAAAACGCCCCGGCGGGTGAAACATCTTTTGTCCGGAAGCAAAGATAAAAACAATATGCTGATCGTATCAGATGCTGCCGGCAGTATATACATGCTGGGCGATTTGCGCCGCAGTAATCTGGCTCCGGTAACCGGCCGGAGTGCAAATACGCTGGAATTTGTTGTAAAAAGAGTAAAAAAACAGTAATTTACCCATTTTACATGGTGTTGAAAATTGCAAAATACGGTTTGCTGCTTTAGATTATACCGCACTGAAATAATGTGAGAAGTATTATGACCAAAGAAAACAAACGCGAACTGATACTTGAAGGTTTGGAAAATCTGCTTCCCGGCCGGCGCTTTCATGAGATAACGCTTGATGAAGTTGCCAAAGCCGCCCAGGTAGGCAAGGGAACCATTTACCTTTATTTCAAAGATAAAGACACGTTGTTCGCCGAGTTGATATGTTATCAGCTTGAACGGCTTGCCGGAGAACTTGCCGCGTTGGAAAACTGCCCGGTGGGTAATTTGCCGGATCGGGTTTTTGAACTGGTAGGCGGATTTATTCAGCGCCACCGGGCCGGTTTCGGAGCTGCCGGCGAAGCGGCTTCGCGCATAGCCAATCTTTCGGAAGAACAGTTTGATAAAATGCGGAGCCGGAGTTCGGCGGTAGTCGATACTCTGGGGCGGGTGATGAAAACTTCTGTCCCCGCGTGGGGAGAGGCACAGGCCGTACTCAATGCCAGGATTTTGCTCTGGCTGGTGGATGGTTTTATGCGAAGCTGTTTTACCCGGGAACAATCAGCCGTGGATGCAGAAAGTGTGCTGGCATTTTTCCGGCGTGGTGCCGGATTGAATTGATTGAACAAAATAGTAATTTTTTTTGTTATAACAGTAGTGAAAAGGCAGGAGGAGTAATTATGCCTGACAAGAGTGCGCTTAAATTTTTTGAAAACTTGCTCAATACCACCGGCCCTTCCGGTTACGAAGAAGAACCCGCAGCCGTTTTTCGCGGCTATCTGGAAAAATTTTGTGACCGGGTCGATACCGATGTACTGGGCAACACCATCGGAGTGATCAATCCGGAAGCGCCATTCAAAGTAATGCTGGTGGGGCATTATGACGAAATCGGTTTTCAGGTAACTTATATTTCCGACGACGGCTATATCTGGTTCCGCCCTAATGGCGGTATTGATAAACTCAATGTGCCCGCTTCGGAAGTGGAGATCAAAACCGCCAACGGCATCGTGCCGGGCGTTATCGGCAAAAAACCCATTCATTTGTTGAGCGATGCAGAGCGGGAAAAAGCCGTGCGTCTGGAAGATATGTGGATAGATATCGGTGCTGAAAACCGCGAAGAGGCTGAAAAACTCGTTGCTGTCGGCGATCCGATCGCTCTTAAACGCAATGTTAAATTTCTGGGGCGGAACCGCGTTATGAGCAAAGGTCTGGATGACCGTGTCGGCGCATTTGTAGTAGCCGAAACTCTGCGTGCACTTGCCAAACGCAAGATCAATGTGGGTGTTTACGGTGTCGGTTCGGTACAGGAAGAACTCGGTTACCGCGGTGCGATCGCCAGCTGCTACAATATAAACCCCAATGTGGGTATTGCTATTGATGTGGGGTTTGCTACTGATCTGCCGGATATCCCCAAAAAGAAGTTTGGCGATGTGAAACTCGGCGAAGGACCTATGATTGCCAACAGCGCCGATGTAAACAGCGTTTTGCGCCGCAGGATCATGGAAACAGCCGGCAAATACAACGTGCCTTGTCAGGTGGTGACCGCCCACCGGGCTTCGGGCGGAACTGATGCGTCGGCAATCCAGCTGATCCGCGGCGGTTCAGCATCGGCATTGATCAGTATTCCCAACCGTTATATGCACAGTCCAGTGGAAATCTGCGACCTGCGCGATGTGGATGGTGCAGTGAAGATCTTGACCGAAACTATCGCTGCTTTGGCCGGAAATGAGCAATTTAGACCCGGATTGGATTGAAAAAACGAAAAATTGCTGAAAAGTTCATAAAAAGGTATTTGCATTAACGCAAAACTGGATATATATTTGAGCAACGATAGTTATGTCAATTTTTTGATGAATGCGGCGGCGGGAGCAAAACGCTGATGTACGGAGGTTGAGTAACGATGGCGGATTATCCAAAACTGATGGTGTTATCAGAAAAGTTCCGGGGACTGGTCTTCGAGTTAAAAGAAGATTCAGTAAGTGTGGGACGGAACGATCAGCGGGATATTTGTATCAAAGATCCCAGCTTGAGTTCGTATCATTGTGATTTTATTCATAATGAAGATGGGTATTTTATCTGTGACCGCGGAAGTACCAATGGCACCCGTCTGAACAACGTGCCGCTGAATCCGGAGGAGCTGTATCCTCTGAAGAATTCGGATCTGCTGCAGCTGGGCAGTGTGGAAGTTATGTTCGATTACGATGACGGCTCCACGCCCACAGTTTCGCGTACCGAAACCGGTATTGATCTGACCAGTACCCAGACTGGTATGTCAACGGTTAAAGATTTCAGTAATCTTTCGCCGTTTGCCTCCAACGATGATAAGAGTCAGGCACGCAACCGCATGCTGATAATCGGCGGTATTGCTGCAGTCGTTTTGCTGATTGTAGGTCTGTTGGTATGGGTGGTTGTCGAAACTGTTAAGCAGCATTTGCACTGATAGTTTGCAACGCAACCTGGCTTGCTGCTGACAGTGTCGGCGGAGTCAGGATGTTTTGTACGGAAAAGACGACACCGACAAAAGTTTGAGCGGGCATATGGATTTGCCGCCGATTTTTGTCGGTGCCGTTTTAATGTAGAGGAGAGAATATTTTATGAGCGGAGAAAAACCTGATCCCGGCAAGAAGATGCCGGAAAATAATGGTAATATAAAAGTTTTGCGCATACCCGGGGTATTGATTTTCTGGGTACTGCTGCTGGCGGTTTTTGCCGGAATGTATTTCTGGAAAGGCAGCGGCGCACCGGCGGTGGCGCAATGGGATCAGACACAGTTTGAAAAACGCATCGGCGATGTGGTCAATGCCAAGGTCGTGCCGGAAGAAGACGGCATGCTCTATGTGGAAGGTGAGTATAAACTCTCCGAATCTGAACTCGCAGCCGCCAAGCTCAAGGGTAAAAATCCTCCTGCCTGCGGCAAGTTCCGCACCCGCATACTTAAAAATGATAATATAGATCACAAGCTTCAGCAGATCGGCAATATCAAAGTTCAGCCGCGCGATAACTGGTTTACTTCGCTTATCTCGCTGGTGCTGCCGGTGCTGATAATCGGCATAATCATCTACATACTTTTTTCACGTCAGATCAAGATGGCCAACCGTAACGCCATGCAGTTCGGTAAATCCCGCGCCCGGATGATTCTGCCCAACGAACTCAAGGTCAAGTTTGCCGATGTTGCCGGTGCCGACGAGGCCAAAGAAGAAATCCAGGAAATTGTGGAATATCTCAAAGACCCGCTGAAATTCAAGCTGCTGGGCGGCAAGATACCCCGCGGCTGTCTGCTGGTGGGACCGCCGGGAACCGGTAAAACTCTGTTGGCAAAAGCGGTAGCCAGCGAGGCCGGAGTGCCGTTCTTTTCGATCAGCGGTTCGGACTTTGTGGAAATGTTTGTCGGGGTGGGAGCCAGCCGTGTGCGTGATATGTTTGATCACGCCCGCAGAAATACGCCCTGTTTGATCTTTATTGACGAAATCGATGCCGTGGGCCGTTCCCGTTTTTCCGGTATGGGCGGCGGACACGATGAACGCGAGCAGACCTTGAATGCCATGCTTGTGGAAATGGATGGTCTGGAAAACCGCTCCGATGTGATCGTGCTGGCGGCTACCAACCGGCCCGATGTGCTGGATCCGGCGTTGCTGCGCCCCGGCCGTTTTGACCGGCAGGTTGTGCTGGATCTGCCCGATATCAAAGGTCGGCGCCAGATACTGGATGTGCATGCCAGAAATGTGCGTTTGGGTGCAGATGTGAATTTGGACACCATTGCCCAGAGCACTCCCGGTTTCAGCGGCGCGGATCTGGCGAACTTGTGCAACGAGGCTGCATTGCTTGCTGCGCGCTACAACCGCGACAGTATCACCGAAGCGGATATGGAAGAAGCCCGCGACAAAGTATGTTTCGGCCGGGAGCGCCGCAGCCGCAAGATCAGCGAACGCGAACGTAAGCTTACGGCTTATCACGAATCAGGACACGCGCTGGTAGGATTGTATTGCGAGCACACAGACCCATTGCACAAGATAACGATTATTCCCCGCGGGCAGTCTTATCTGGGCGCAACATTTTCGATTCCCAAAGAGGATGTCTATACCAAGAGCAAGCTTGAATTGCTCGATCAGATGGCGATGACACTGGGCGGAAGAGCTGCCGAAGAGATCATTTTCGGCGATATAACCACCGGTGCCGGGCAGGATATAGAAGTAGTGAGCCGTCTGGCGCGGATGATGGTTTGCGCTTACGGTATGAATGAAAAAATCGGGCCGATCAAATACGGCGATTTCCGCAGTCATGTGCATATAAGATTTGATGCGCCGCCGGTGCATGAATCCAGCGAAGAGACCGCACGTGAAATCGATGTGGAAGTCAAAAAGCTCATTGACGAAGCGCATAAGCGTGCGCTGGATATCCTTACGGAACATCGCGATGAACTGGAAAAACTCGCCCGGACTCTGTTGGAAAAAGAAACCATTTCCGCTGCCGAAGTTGATGTTTTGCTGGGACGGGCAGCACCGGAAACTCCGGCTCCTGAAGTCCCGGTTGAAGAAACTGCGGAAAAAACTGAAGCGCCGTCGGACGCAGCTGCTGTGGAAAACAGCGAAGATGCTCCGGAAGAATCAGAAAATACTCCGGAAGATACTCCGGAAGCGGCCGCCAGTATATGAGCAATATGCCGGAAGGAGCCGTATCTGCTGCCGGCAGCGGCTGTGTGATAAATTGTCTGGCAACGCCCCGAGCCTCGCGCAATGCGTTGTGTGCATGGCACGATGGGCGATTGAAGGTGGCGCTGGCGGCACCGCCGGTGGATGGCGAAGCGAATAAAACGCTGGTCAGATTCATGGCCGAGGTTTTGCAGGTGCCCAGAAGTTCCGTAAGCGTGGCGTCGGGGCTGACCGGTAGACGGAAGAGTGTGGCTGTAAGTAGTTTAAGCGCCGATGCGGCGAAAAAGATATTATCAGAATTGGTCAAAGATTAAATATAAACAGGAGATAGGGAAAATGAGCGAAGCAAAAAGTTATACCTTTTCCGTGCGTGTGGAAAATAAATTCGGGGTCCTGTCGCGGATTGCCGGACTTTTCAGCGGCCGCGGTTACAACATTTCTTCTCTGACGGTGAACTCTACCAGCGATCCGGAAGTGTCGCGTATGATCATTGTCACCAAAGGTGATGATGCGGTCATCGAGCAGATTGAAAAACAGCTCAATAAACTTATCGAAGTCATCAAAGTCGACCGTTTGAGCGGCGAAGATTTTATCGAACGCGAGCTGGCGCTCTTCAAGATTGCTGCCGATACGCCCGAAAAGAAGGCGCAAGTTATTCAATTAGTGGAAATCTTCAACGGTAAATTTGTTACCGTCGGTCCCGAGGAACTTGGCGTGGAAATTTCCGGCAGAGCGTATCAGATCGATAATTTCATGAATATGGTCAGCGATATCGGCATTATTGATATGGCCCGTTCCGGTCGGGTGGCAATCGCCCGCGCCAAATAAAAGATTTTTCTGCAATACTTAACCGCCCTTGCTGGAACAAGCGGCGGTTTTTTTATACTCAAACAAAAAAAAGCTGTTGCAGAGCTTTTGATCTGCAACAGCCCGGAATGGGTAAAAATTATTCGGCTTTGAGGTAATACAAGTTGAACTTACCCGGTTCGACAGACATCTTGAAATCTTTGCCGGTGGTGGATTTTTCTCTGGTATTCAAATCCAATACTTCGGCTTTGTTCACTGGCAGCGTCACCACGGTTTCTGGCGCAGCTTTGTAGTAGTTGCCGACCAACAGCAGCATCTCACTGCCGTTTTTGACCATGCTGTAGAACATTTTATCATTGCTGCCTTTGACTTCAGGATATTCGCCTTTGATGAGCAATTCTTCGTAGGGCGCCAGCTTCATTACCGCCAGAGCGTGATAGTAGAAATCCAGCGGCGAATCAGCAAAGTGGTTGAAGGCATAGTTGAGTACACCGCCGGCACCGTTCATGAAAGCTTCCAGCACAATGGGTTCCACCAGATAGGAATCGTATTCCCCATAGCATCCGGTCGAGAGCCAGGGCAGAATATCTTTGCTCTGCATAAGCTTGTAGTTGCCGCGGATATTTTTCTGAATTACCGCCGGATGACCGCCGATATACAAACTCGGCTGCGAGGATTTGATCAATCCCGGATAGAGATCCGTAAAACGGGTGATGCCGTGGCGGTTGTCCAGCCGGTCAAGGTCATACATGTGCAGTTTGGGCATGGGGATATTGGCCTCTTTGGCACCCTTTTCCAATGCTTTGGATATATCGCTGATCATGCGTTTTCCGCAGGAGAGGATGTATTCTTCGGCACTCAAACCGGAATTTTTGATCGCTTCCACACAACGCGAACACTCTTTGGTCGAACGCCGGAAAGCGTAATTGAAGCACTCAATATCCAGCAATACATGGTCGGGTTTGCTCATCACTACACAGCGTGCAATGCGGTCCATTTCTTTCTTATAAAACTTACCGGTATAACTGGGGCAGGTGAGCTTGGAAGGAGTCTTGGTTATGCAATAAACTTCATGACCGGCTTTTTTATTGCGGATCATTTCGTGCATGGCCGAATCGTTCATATAGAGCTTCAAGCCGGTATTGCGTATTTCTTCATACCGTTTGATTTTTTCCGAAGGATCGCTGTTTGGATTGCGTATCCAAAGGCGCGGGAATACTCCGGCACCGTTAAAGCCGAACCGCATATAATTTTTCAGCAGATCGGGGTAGGAATCAAACATGGCTTCCGTAGTCATCCACGAGAGACAGACCGGCAGCTGCTTGAAGGTTTTGAATTCCGGCAGCGTTACGATTTTAATGGGCAGACTCTGCTTGAAGCCGGTTTTGCCGTCATAGACAACATAAATATTGGCCGGGGGCAGGGTGTCCGGAGTTTTTTCGTTGGAAAGTATGTAAATGTAGCTTACTTTCAACCCATCTTTGGTCGGCAGATGATAGCGATTGTAATTTTTGCCGTTGATAGTGATCTTTTCGCAAGTACGGTTGAAAACAGTCAACTCTTCAGGCAGTTCCAGGATAACTTCGGCTTTTTTGATCTTGTTTCGCTCCGCACGGTAATCGCTGATGCTGATCTGCTGCGGTGCTGCAACGCCCTTGACCACCGCCAATTCCGGCAAACGGGGCTGTGCGGTCAAGCTGTCGTTGGGTACTGCAAAGCCTTTGCCATCGTATACACTGTTGAAATCGGCGGATTTTTTATCGGCGGCAATAACTGCCATTTCGTCACTGAAAAAGTGTTTATCCAATGTAAGCTTGACAATGATATACCGGGCATCGGCATTGACTTTGAGCTTGAACGCCTTGCAAACACTCTGCTGCCATTTGCTGTTTTCCGGATAATAATAAGTTTTGACAAAATCGCTCTGGTAGGCTTCTGCCGGAGCAAGTTTGACCATTTCCGCAGCATTGAAAAACTTTTCGCCGTCTTGGGAGACCATAACTTCAAACTTTTTCGGGAAACGGAACCCGCTTTCGGATCCGCCCAGCGCACGCAATGCGATATAATCCACTGGTTCGACTTTGCCCAGATCAAGCCGCATAAAAACCGTATTTACGCCGCCATAGAATCCCACCGCGCGGCGGTCAAACCAGATCGTATCGCTTACGCGTTTGGTAATGTTGCCGTCGGTAAGGTCGGTTTTATCACAGCCGGCTTGACCTTTTTTATCCACAGTCAGGTGGTAGTTGGGTTTGGGGATCAGCTGCAGAGGTTTTTTCAATGCCAGATTTTTCTTGCCCAGAACCATATCGAACCACGCCTGACGGTTGTCGCGGGTGGTAGGAGAATCAGCCGCAAAAACCGCAGTCGGCAGCTTGTTGCCGGTTTCCAGCTTAACTGCAAACGGCATGGTATAGTAGCTGTGGATACCGTCCAGATCAGCGGCGGCGACCATGTATAATTTTTCTTTTACACTGTCGATAGAATAAGCATCGGGAGTAACTTGCACGCTGGCAGTGTAGCATTTGGCAGTTGCATCGTAAACCGCATCAAAACTGCGTTCTTTGCAAAGCTGGAAATTCTGAAGATCACGTTTCTTTACATTGGTGACAAATATGCGGATCTTAACAGGATTAGCGCACGGAGTGCTGCGGAATATCTTGAAATTAATGGTATCGCCAACTTTCAAAACCCCGGCGGCAGGCTCTTTGACTGCAACCAGACTGTTTTCGGGCGCTTCGGAAATGGTGTAGCTGTCATATTTTATCCACGCACCGGGATTTTTACCGTCGCCAGTCTGATTTATACCGAAAGCAAATCTGGTATTGGCACACGGACTGTAAGTATTCACCCCTTGAAAAATCACCCCGAAAGAGCGTTTTACCGAATTGCTGGAACTCTGGGTCCAGCCGAACGCTTTGGAGTTTTCCAGCGAATCGACTTTGATTTGAATATATTTGCCTTCCGGAATAGCGGGCAGATATTTCCAAATCTGACCGTAGTTGCCCTGTGCTTTGGCAACTACATTCATACGGATACCTTTGCCGGCAGCTTCGATACCGACCTTGGCAGTTTTCCATGAAGCAATATCATCGGCAAAATTAACCGTTTGCGCCTGAAGCGCCCATCCGCCGGCAAACATCAATGCTGCCGATCCCATCAAACATAAATTTTTGATCATAAACCATCTCCTTGTTTTTCTGCCAAAAATAAACCTGTTGTTATTATAAACTGATTTTTTATGCAATGCAAATCTGTACTATTAAAAAATCAGATCAAAAGTTGTATAAATGGCTCAATCTTTAACTTGCACTCCATCCATATAGCTTATGCCTTCGCAAAGCCAATACCCGTTGGGTATGGCTTTTTTATCGACACTTTCTGCATTGCCGGCATAAAAAACAACATTGATAATGCTGCCGGGAGCTTGGACAGACTCCTCTTCAAAAGGTGTACCGCCATGCCGATACGCTGCGTAATTGGGTTTAATACCATCTATACAATAGCTGTTTTTGCGGGCACTGTCCAGAAAAACCGGAGCCTTTTCCGGGGCAAGTAAAGATGACTCATGCCGCGGGCGATAATTCCAGGTTCCGTCGTTTTTGGCCTGACCGCACCCGCGGGCATTATGTGCGTAATGCGCATAAGTAAAAAGTCCGTCATTATAACTGCCAAATCCGATGGGCTCTGCCGGGCAGCGGAATACAGCATAGGCAAATTCGCCGGCATAAGCCGGACTGCCATCGGTATTTTCATAGCCGTAAATAGCATCTCGTATCGGATACATCCACATGGTGCCGACATTACCATCCAGCGATGACGGACGCAGCCATCCATGATTATCGCTGCTGTACTGCTGATAAATCAAACCGAGCTGTTTGAGATTCCCGAGACAACTTGCACAATGAGCCCGTGCCCGCGCCGCCGAAAGTGCCGGCAGCAGCATTGCCGCCAGTATGGCGATAATGGCAATTACAACCAAGAGCTCGATCAGAGTAAAATGTTTAATTTTCATAAAAAAACTCCTTTTATCTATGTGATTTTTCCATAAAACTTTTAAGTTCTTCTGCCGGTTTACCGTGTATTTCCGGATCGGTAAAACTTATTGCCTCCCAGCAGCAGTGTTTTTCAACATATTTACCGCTTATGGCAAGCTGTATCTGCAGCCGTTGCGGTGTTGCCGGATAAAGGTTGTTTTCAACCGTGTAGCCTTTGCGTTCAAAAATCTCGGTATGGCTCCACAACATTATACCTTGAGCATCGGCAACGCTTTTCCAATCCTGCCATTGCGACTCCATAAGCGCAAGATTATTGCCGCCATTGCCGATGGAATCCTGCGGCATAAGTATATCCACAGCTGAATCGGCTAATATACTGTTCCAGAAAT
>JAZTWG010000036.1:0-39098 GCA_045635745.1 Victivallaceae bacterium | reverse complement strand
TGGCAGAATCTAAAGCAAGGGCGGCAAATCGATCTCCCCGCAGGGAAGATAAGTCCCGCATTAAGAATAAGGGAATTGATATATAAGGTCTATCAATTTTCTTCTGCAATAAATTTTTGTGGATTATTACCGATTTGCTTTTCCTGCAGAAGTTGATCGGCGTATAAATTCATTTTGACGATAAATTCTTCCGGTTCATCCTGAGCAAGTTGGCAGAGCCGTTGCCGGAGGGTACGGATGGTGGAAATGGAGTCATCAATTTGCAGTAATCCGGACATCATCAACATTCCTTTCTGCCGGGCAACTTTGTCGGCGTGCTGCTGATAATGTTTGGTCATATCTGAACTCAAATGCCCCACAATACTCTGAATAACCGGCAGCGGTACACCCTTTAATCCAGCGTAATAACAAAAACAATGCCGCAAACTGTGAAAATCTTTGATGCTTTGATTCCGTCCAGTAGCAGTCTTTCGTGTTGTTTGAATACCCAAACTGTTCAAATATTGTCCGATTTTATCAGATAAACTTTTTGCCCGATGCAAATATAATCGGGCAGCTTCCGGGATAACATAAGGGTTCCCGGCTTCTTTTTCTTGGTAGAGTTTATTTAAGCAAGCTGTTAAATCTTCTGTTACCGGAATATGAACTAATGTATTGGTTTTACGGGTAACTCGATGAATTTCCCGATAAAAAATATCATCAGGATTTAAATTCTCTCCATATCCATCTATTTCATCCCAACGCAAAGTAGCCACATCTCCTTCCCGCAAACCGGTACAAAGTCCAATTGTGAACATCGCATGGATCAAGGGAGGTGGATTCGAAAAAATCAATTGCAATTCATCCGGAGTGAAAATTTCCCGGTTTTCTGCTTTTGAGCGTGTCCCTGCAATATGTCCAAACGGATTTTCGCTTGCTATAAACCCTAAATCCGGCAACAGCATCCGGAAAACGCAACGGCATATCCGCAAGTATTTATTGACTGTTGTAGCACAAATTTTCTTCTGCTTGTACTTCTTTGCCGGCTCCGTCAAATTTCTGCCATAAACTCCGTGGTCGCGTAAGTATGAAATATAGGCATCCGCATGATCAGATTTGACTTCCGCAAGATGAGTTAAATGATATTGCTGTTTGACAAAAAGGACAAAATCGTTCCAGCGACCACGATTTATAGTTAAAGTAAATTTACCCATACTTTTTGGGCGCGGCTTGGCCAGGTAACGTTCAAAGGCATCATCCAGCAAGATTGTGGTTCGGGCAGCAAACTGATTTAATTTTGCTTTTTCTTCCAGATATTCCAAGCGGTTATCTATTTCATTGATCTTGCGAAATGGTTCTAGATATTTTCTGGCGGCAGTCTCCGCTTTTCTCAAATCGGTGATCTTCTCTCCTTTTTCATCTTTTAGGGTGACACTTTTGCGGGTTCCATTGGGCAAGCGATACTGGAGATAATAAACTCCATTTTGCTTGTAAACTCTCCCGGTCCCATTGGCTCGTCTTTTAGTACCTTGGGTTCTTGGCATAGGCATTTCCTCCATGTTGATTGAAAGTAAAAAGGGTTTTCCGGATCATACATCAGTTGTCCGGAAAACCCAAGAGGAAATCATTACTTAAAGCGAAGGATAACTCAAATCGTTACATTATGTTGCAAAAACTCCGATTTTACGCTCAAAAATCTCATTTGCCATTATTTGCCAATTTTGTTGAATAACTATGCCAAACCAAGTATTTTTACCTCAAAACAGTATTTTACTGTGCAAAAGCAAATAACGAAACAGAACAATAATACAACATGTTTATTATAAATAAGTTAAATGTGAAGATTTGAGAGAATTTTATAAAACACCTTGTCCTCCGTAGCCTTGGCAAAGGAGGAAGGGAGCTGCTTCACGGTCGGCGCAAGCCGACCTCTTCACAAGCGACTGCAAGGAGCGACTTCACAAGCAAGGCAAAACGGCGATTTTAGTGAAGAGCGGCTGTCGCCGCGTGAAGATGTGAAGTAGAGCCTGACGGCTCTGTGAAGTGAAGCCTTGCGGCTTCGTTATTTTTTTGCCTTTGAAAAAAAGGCAAAAAAAAATGGTGGCAGGACCCGGGATCGAACCGGGGACACGGGGATTTTCAGTCCCCTGCTCTACCTACTGAGCTATCCCGCCACTCACGTGGTTCAGCTCGCTACTCTTGTTTCGCTCACTGTCTTAATAATTTACTCCGATTTTGCAAAATTGCAAATCTTTTTTATGTTTTTTTTCGTTTTTTAAATTTTTATGGCAGATTTTAACTCCGCTTTTTTTTGATAACCCTTTTTTCAACCGGCAAAAAAAATGAGCGCTTGAGTTTTTGCTCTTGCGCCCGATTTTTGATTCTTTTATCAACTGTTTTTCAGCATCCGGTCGATGGGTTGTCTTGCCCGCTCGATCAATGAATGCGGCAACTCTACAACGTTCTGCAGGGTTTCCAGACTCTTCAGCACGCTTTCCAATGAAATCTTTTTCATATTCGAGCAGCGCGGCGCCGGAGCCAATGCTATAAATTCTTTATCCGGATTTTCTTTACGCAAACGGTGAATTATGCCGCTTTCGGTGCCGATGATTATCTGTTTGGCGGGACTTTCTTTTACATATTTGAGCATTCCGCCGGTACTCAATGCAGCATCGGCCAGCGCAGTAACTTCCACCGGGCATTCCGGATGCACCACTATCGGAGCATTGGGGTATTGCCGGCGCATATTTTCCAGCTGCGCCGGTTCGATCCGGTGGTGAGTGGGGCAGTAACCCGGAAACAGGATCATTTCTCTATTCAGATTTTTTATCACGTTGCCGCCCAGATTCTGATCCGGCAGGAACACTATCTCTTTATCTTGCGGAATGGCGGCAACTATTTTTTCTGCATTGGCCGAGGTACAGCAGATATCAACTTCAGCCTTGACTGCAGCGGTGGTATTCACATAGGCCACAAAAACCGCTTCCGGATGTTTTTTACGCAATTCACGCACAGCTTCGGCGCTGGCCATATCTGCCATGGGGCAACCGGCCGAAACTTCCGGCAGCAGCACCGTGGAGTGCGGGGCTAACAACTTGGCGGTTTCTGCCATAAACGACACTCCGCAAAACACGATCACCGGGGCTTGCGTTGCCGCGGCTTTGATGCTCAATTCCAGCGAATCGCCCACAAAGTCGGCAATATCCTGAACTTCACCTGTCACATAGTTGTGCGCCAGGATCACGGCATTGCGGATCTTGCGCAATTCATTTATTTTTTTGACAATATCCAAATTGCTCATACAATGATTCTCCTTGTGTACGGTATAAAATATACCTTATTGCCGGAATTTTTGCAAATCATTCCCTCAACAAAAATTTGAAAAATCCCCCTTGCGTTTACCGGAAACTCAAGGGGGATGGCATTTCAAAACTATTTTTTACCGCAATTCGACTTTCAAATCGGCTGCCAGCCGGTCGCGCAGTTTGTTGTATGCCTTGTTGACTTCGTCATCGGTCAAAGTCCGGTCGGCGGCGCGGAAAGTAAAGCGGTATGCGGAACTTTCCCTGCCTTCGCCCAGAGTCTTATCATCGGCAAAGAGGTCAAAGAGTTCGATCTTTTCCAAATTCTTGAGTCGGATCGAATTAACGAATTTGACTACTTCCGCATGGCTCAAGCTGGCCGGCTTGATAAACGCCACATCGCGGGTGGTCGCCGGGAAGGTCGATACCGGAATCAGAAATTCCGGCAGCAGTTTGGCTTCCATCAGGCTCGCAACCTCGATTTCGGCGTAGAACACCGCGTTGGAAGTACGCCATTTGGCGGTGTAGCTCTTGGCAAGTTCGCCCAGCGCACCGGCCGGTTTGCCATCGATGTAAAGCGCCAGACCTTTTTTCCCGGCAAAGCGGGCATCTTCGACCATTTCAAAGTGCCAGTCGGCGATCCGGCGCATTTCGCACAGGCTTTCGACCATTCCTTTGAGATCGTAAAAATCATAGCACTCTTTCAATTCAGCCGAATAGCGTTCAGGGTGACGGCTGCCGGTCAGCACCATTGCAACACTCTGACGTTCTTCAGGGAACAACGCCGCATTTTTGCAGAAGCTTCTGCCGATTTCAAACAACCGCAGCGAGAGATTACGGCGGGCGATATTGCGTTCCACACTTTCGAGCATTTCGCCAATCAGCGACGGGCGCAGCACCGCCAGATCCAGACTCATGGGATTGCCGATCTTCATAAGATCATCGCTGGTAAAGCGCGGATCGGCAAGAGCGCTGGATTCCTTGACCATGCTGTAATGCATGCATTCGAACAAGCCGAGACGGAGCAATTCTTCGCGCAGCTGCTGTACGCGGTAGTAGGTATCGTTGCGGATGGTATCGACCACCGTGGAACGCACGCGCACTTCGGGTATATTGTCAAGGCCATTGATACGCGCAACTTCTTCGGCCAGGTCGGCTTCGCGCACCAGATCCAGCCGGAAAAGCGGAGCGGTAACTGTGCAGTCAGTATCATTGATATTATCAACCTTGAGTTCCAGCCGCTGCAGAATATCCACGATTTCAGCATTAGAAAGCTCGGCCCCCACCAGCGAACGGATCCGGTCAAAACGGCATTTCACCACCGGTTCTTCAGGACGCATGCCGCTGACTTTGATCAGATCGGTAGCAATGTAACCGCCGGCAGTTTCCAATATCAGCTGGGCGCAGCGGTCGGCAGCGCGATCACAGCCGTCGAAGTCCACACCGCGTTCGTAGCGGTAGCTGGCATCGGTGGAAAGACCGATACGGCGGCTGGTAGCGCGGATGTTGGAAGCATCGAAAATAGCACTTTCGATCAGAAGATCGGTGGTTTCTTCTGTAACGCCCGAATTTTCTCCACCCATCACCCCGGCGATCGCCATGGGTTTGACGGCGTCGCAAATGACCAGTGCGCGTTCATCAAGTTTGCGCTCCACACCATCGAGAGTTATTATAACTTCGCCGGCAGTTGCACGGCGGACGACTATGCGCTTGCCTTCGAGCTTATCAAGGTCAAAAGCGTGCAGCGGCTGGCCGAGTTCCATCATCACATAGTTGGTAACGTCCACCACGTTGTTGATGGGGCGCAAACCGGCGCTGATCAAACGTTCCTGCATCCAGTCCGGGCTGGGCTGGATCTTTACATTGCGGATGATGCGCGCACCATAGCACTTGCAGAGATCGGGAGCGTTTACAGTAACAAGATCGTCATGTTTTTCAGGATTTTCAACTGCCGGAAGTTTGATTTCCGGCATGATGAGTTTGCTTTTGAGCAAGCACGCCACATCGCGGGCTATGCCGGTGTGCGACAGCCAGTCGGGGCGGTTGGGAGTCAATTCCACTTCCAGCGTGGCATCGCCGGGGAAAAGATCTGCTACCGGGGCACCCAGCTCCAGAGTTTCATCAAGCTCCAGCAATCCATCATGGCCACCGGGTACACCGATTTCATCCGCCGCGCACATCATGCCGCAGGATTCCACTCCGCGCAGCTTGGAGCGCTTGATCTTGAACGAACCTTCCGGCGTGTTGAATACAGTACCAATCTTTGCCAGCGGCACGACTTTGCCGGCATCGCAGTTGGGAGCCCCGCAAACCACCTGAATGGTTTCGGTGCCATCGAATACCTGACAAACCGACATGTGGTCGCTGTCCGGATGCGGCTTGCGTTCCATAATTTTGGCTGCCACCACACCGGCCGGGACTCCGGCGGCCTGTTCGATGCCTTCGACTTCAATACCCGCCATGGTCAGCTTTTCGCACAGCGTGGCAAGGTCGCAATCAATATTTACATAGCTTTTCAGCCAATTATAACCGATTTTCATTTTTTACCTGCTACTTTCCTTGTTAGAACTGGGCGAGGAACCGCACATCGTTTTCATACAGCCAGCGGATGTCACCAATACGGTAACGCATCATAGCAAGGCGTTCGATACCCAGACCGAATGCGAAACCGCTCCAGATTTCCGAATCGTAACCCACATTCTTGAGCACATTGGGGTCAACCATACCTGCGCCGGCGATTTCCAGCCAGCCGGACTGTTTGCAGACCGGGCAGCCCTTGCCGCCGCACATGATACAGGAAAAGTCATATTCCACGCTCGGTTCGGTAAAGGGGAAAAAGTGCGGGCGCAAGCGGATACGCACTTCGGGGCCGAACATTTCGGTAGCAAAATTACGCAGCACCGCTTTAAGGTCAGCCAGCGACACATTTTTATCGATATACAATCCTTCGATCTGGTGAAAGTTCATGCTGTGCGTGGCATCGGGCGTATCGCGGCGGAAGCAGCGGCCGGGAGCTACGATCCGCACCGGCGGTTCGTGGCTTTCCATAACCCGGATCTGTACCGGCGAAGTCTGGGTGCGCAGCAGTCTGCCATCGGAAAAATAGAACGTATCGCCGGGATCGCGGCTGGGGTGATCCTGCGGGGTATTGAGTGCATCAAAGTTGAAATAGACCTGTTCGATTTCCGGCCCTTCGGCTACCATGAAGCCCATGCGGCGGAAGATTTCGGCACATTCATCAATGACCTTGACCACCGGATGTTTGTGTCCGACGGCCATGCGGCGGCCCGGCAGAGTCAAATCGATGCTGCAGCCGGAGGCATCGACCGCATTGCTCAAACGCGCCAGCGCTTCGTCGATCATATTCTGCAGTTTTTCGCGGGCCGAATTGAACGCTTTGCCGGTGGCTCCGCGTTCTTCGGGCGGAACAGAACCCATTTGCTTACTCAATGCCGGCAGTAAACCTTTGCGGCCGATAAGGTCAATACGCACGGCTTCCACAGCGTCAGGAGCGGCGGCAGCTTGCAGTTTAATTTGCGCATCTGCCAACGCCTTTTCAATAGCTTCGATAATCTGATTAGCCATTTTTTCACCTGTTTTATTGGTTGATGTTAAAAATTCTATTTATAAGGCTTATAAGACCTATATGATCTATAAGGCTTGTAAGCCCCACAAATCCTGTTGTTGCTGCAAGCTGTTTTTTTTGGGGTTGACACCCAAAAAGTAACAGCAAAACCGCAACCTATTGCTTACCGACAGCAACCCGGGGTGCAGCTGCTTAAAGGTTGCGGGGCGATCCGTTAATGGATCGCAATCCGGATTATTCGGTAGACTTTGGCTGCTACTTGTAAAGTAACAGCGAAAGTCGCTCCGGATAAGCCGGGCAGCGAGCCGCAACGGGTGACCGCAAAATTTAAGCAGCTGCGCCCCAAAAAAAACAGCTTGGGAGCGTGCCTTTCTCAAAAAGGCCCGGCTCTCAAGCTGTAATTTCTTTTTTTACCGACTTAATCGGTCAAGAGTTATTTGGCGCTGGAAACTTTTTCCACCAGAGCCTTGAACTCCTGAAATTCCGTAACTGCCAGATCAGCAAGCATCTTACGGTTCAGCTCAATCCCGGCCTTCTTGAGACCGTTCATAAACTGGCTGTAATTGGTGCCCAGCATGCGGCAGGCGGCGTTGATACGCACGGTCCACAGGCGGCGATACTGCTGTTTCTTCTGCTTACGGCCGCGATAAGCGTGGGTCATCGCCTTATCGACTGCATCATACGCGGTACGGATACGCTTGCTGCTTGCACCGTAAAAACCTTTGGCGCGTTCCAATACGCGCTTACGGCGTTTTCTGGAAGCGACTGCACAAGTTACTCTGCTCATATTCTCAATTCCTCATGTTTAGCTGTTTGAAGTTTTACTCTGGATCTTACAGACCGTAAGGCAGAGCAACCTTGATACGCTTCTTTTCGGCGGCCGAAACTTCACCATCCTGACGGAGGCGCAGACGACGCTTGGCGTTCTTGGTGGACATGAGGTGACGGGCACCCGCCTTGTTGTGGCGGTACTTACCGGTCCCGGTCTGCTTCAGGCGCTTGGCAGCGCACTTCCGGGTCTTCAATTTAGGCATCGTTTTTCTCCTTCTTTTGCGAAACAGATGTACAGCTTATTCTTCGCTGTCGCAATCATCGGTTTCAGGTTGTTCGTTATCCTCCCGGGGCGGCAGATGCCGGCCAGCCTCGGCGGCGCGCCCGGACTTCTTGCCGGGTGCAAAAAATACTGTTATGTTGCGTCCAAGCAGTTTGGGCTTGCCATCGGCTTCACCGTATTCTGCAAGGTATGCCATAACCTTATCCATCAGTTCAAAAGCCAGATCCTGATGCGCCATCTCGCGACCGCGCAGCATCAACGTGACCTTGAGCTTGCAGCCTTTGCCGAGAAACTCAACGCCGCGGGCAAGCTTGTATTCATAGTCATGCTTGTCGATATTGATATGGAACTTGACTTCCTTGACTTTTTGGGCAACATTGTTTTTGCGCTGGTTTTTCAGATTCTTTTTCTGCTCAAACAGCAATTTACCGTAGTCCATAATGCGGACCACCGGCGGCACTGCACGGTCAGAAACAAGCACCAGATCCAACCCGGCCTGCTGTGCAAGATCACGGGCCCTGGCAAAACTGACAATGTCCAACTGTTCTCCGTCTGCTCCGATCAGGCGAACCTGATCAGCTGTAAACGAACGATCTCCCGGTTTTAAGAGCTTAGCGATAACCAATCCTCCTTGTTAAAGCTTTAGCAATAGTATTTTCCGGCGCGTACCCAAAACGCGTCAATTATATTAATATAGCTCAAATTATTTTATTCGCAACTTCAAATTGCATTTTTTTCATCAAATCTGCCAATTTCATGGCGCCCAGCTCGCCTTCGCGGCGGTTTCTCACACCAACTTCACCGTTCTCGGCTTCGCGTTCGCCGATCACGATAATGTAATTGGTGCGCTGGTTGCGGGCATCCTTGATACGGGCACCAAGGCTTTCGGCGCGGTCATCGAGTTCCACGCGGAAACCGTTGGCAGTAAGTTCTTCTGCAACTTTGGCAGCGTATTCGTGCTGTTTTTCGGTGATGGGCAGCACTTTGGCCTGCACCGGAGCCAGCCACATGGGGAATGCCCCGGCGTACTGTTCAATAAGAATACCGAAGAAGCGTTCCAGCGAACCGAACAGCGCGCGGTGCACCATGTAGGGCTGATGCTTTTTGCCATCTTCGCCGATGTAGGTCAGATCAAAACGTTCCGGCAGATTGAAGTCGAACTGAATAGTGGTCGTCTGCCATTCGCGGCCGATCGCATCTTTGACCTTGAGGTCGATTTTAGGTCCGTAGAACGCACCGCCGCCATTATCGACTTCGCATTCCAAACCGGCTTTTTTCACCGCGTTGCTCAAAGCATTGAGCGCCTGTTCCCAACGGGCGGGATCGCCGACCGCCTTGGCCGGACGGGTCGCCAGATAGGGTTTGATTTCAGTAAAACCGAAATCTTT
The DNA here is from genome assembly GCA_045635745.1 of Victivallaceae bacterium. GTDB lineage: Bacteria > Verrucomicrobiota > Lentisphaeria > Victivallales > Victivallaceae > SIG78. Next base: position 29,789 of record JAZTWG010000036.1, on the reverse strand, counting down.
CCAGATCGACAAGCTGAATTCCAGCACGCGGGCGATTTCGTCTTCGATCTGTTCGGGCGTACAGATAATATGTGCATCGTCCTGGGTAAAACCGCGGACACGCAGCAGCCCATACAGAGCACCGGATTTTTCGTAGCGGTAAACCGTACCCAGTTCCGCCCAGCGGCACGGCAGTTCGCGGTAGCTGCGGAGTTTGCTTTTGTAAACTTCAATGTGGAACGGGCAGTTCATCGGCTTGACATAGTAATCGACTTCATCGATTTCCATAGATGAATACATCGCATCGCGGTAGAAATCAAGGTGACCACTGGTCTTCCACAGAATACTCTGACCAATGTGCGGAGTATAGAGCAGATCGTAACCGTTGCTGTAATGCTTTTCACGCCAGTAGGTTTCAAACGCATTGCGGATGAATGCTCCTTTGGGGTGCCACAGCACCAGACCGGGACCGACATTTTCAGAGAAGCTGAAAAGTTCCAGCTCTTTACCCAATTTGCGGTGATCGCGTTTTTTAGCTTCTTCAAGCATACGCAAATAGCCATTGAGTTCAGCCTTATCGGGGGACGCCACACCGTAGATGCGCTGGAGCATCTGATTGTTTTCGTCGCCGCGGAAGTAGCTGCCGGCCACGTTCATAAGTTTGAATGCACCGATCTGACCGGTATGCTCAACGTGAGGACCGCGGCAGAGATCAGCAAAGTCGCCGATGGTATAGAAGGTGATCTTGCTGCCTTCTTCGATATCGGCCAGACGTTCGAGTTTATAGGGCTGATTCTTGCTTTCCAGCAGCGCCTTGGCTTCTTCGCGGCTCATTTCGCTGTATTCAAAGGGCAGATGTGCGTTGACGATCTTTTTCATTTCGTCTTCGATCGCCGCCAAATCTTCCATCGACAGGCGGTGTTCCATATCGAAATCATAGTAGAACCCGTCGGAGGTCGAGGGGCCGATGTCAAATTTCACATCGCCGAAAAGTTTCTGTACTGCCGCCGCCATTACATGGGCGGCGCTGTGCCGGATCGTTTCAATCGGATATTTAGCCATTTTTTTACCTGCTTATATTTTTATAGGGTTTAAGTTTGCAATCATTAAAAAAGGTTGAGCACCATACTGCTCAAAAAGTCAACGCAGTCTGCCCCGCGTCGGTAACGCGGGTTTTCCTCCTTTGGCTCAAAAAACTTTTTTTCATTCTGCAACCCTTTATATTCAACTTCAAAACAAATCCATTTGCTTGGGCGGCGGCTCAAGCACATCCCGCACCGGAGCAAAGCTCCTGCGGTGAATGGGCGTAACTCCCAACTCTTTCAGCGCCCGCAAATGTGCCGCAGTACCGTAACCTTTATTTTCTGCCAGACCGTATCCCGGATATTTTTTATCCAGCTCCACCATCAACCGGTCACGGTAGACTTTGGCTATTATACTTGCCGCAGCAATACTTGCCGACTTGGCGTCGCCTTTGACTATATTGCAGGACTCAACCGGTAACCCCGGTACCGGCAAACCATCAACCAGCAGAAAATCCGCTTCCGGAATATCTTCTGCGGCACGCTTCATTGCCAGATGCGTTGCCCGCAATATGTTTATTCTGTCGATCTCTTCGACTGATATTTCAGCGATCGCGATCCGCACTCCCGGCACCGCCCGGATGGCGGCATCCAATGCTTCACGCTTTTCTTCGCTCAATTTTTTGGAGTCATTGACCGGCGGGATCTCTGCACCTTGCGGAAATCCCACCGCGGCGGCAACCACCGGCCCGGCCAGCGGTCCGCGACCAACTTCGTCAATACCCACTACAAAACGAAATCCCGCCTGATACTTTTCGTATTCCCAAGCGAGAAGTTCGTTTCCGGCGGTGATGACTTTTTCAGCCTCACCGCCTTTGCCTTTAGCTGACATGGCAGAAGCTTACCGGACGTCGCGGAGTTCCTTGACTTTGGCAGCCTTACCGACTTTGTCACGCAGATAGTAAAGTTTAGCGCGACGGACTTTACCGCGGCGGGTGACTTCGATCTTGTCAATACGGGGGCTGTGGATGCGGAAGACGCGTTCCACACCTTCACCGAAAGCCACGCGGCGGACGGTGAAAGTTTCGTTGATGCCGCTGCCGTTGCGGGCAATCACAGTACCGGCAAAAGCCTGGATACGTTCACTATCGCCTTCAACGATCTTCACATAGACCTTGACGGTGTCACCGACGGAAAATTCGGTCACTTCACTCTTCAGGTATTCCTGAGCGACTTTCTTGAGAATTTCCATTTTTCAACTTCTCCTTTTGTATCAAAAACTTTTTAGTTGTTTTTTTCCACTCTTTCATCGATATCTGACGCAAACGGTCAAACATCGCTTTCTTATACAGATCCGGTCGCAACTCCCGGGTCAGCTTTTCAGCTTCCAATCTGCGCCAGCGGGTGATTTTTTTGTGATCGCCGCTCTGCAGAACCTCCGGCACTTTCAAGCCGCGAAACTCTTCCGGGCGGGTGTACTGTGGATACTCCAGCAACCCTTCCGAAAAAGACTCATCCTCGCCGGATTCATCGCATCCCAGAGCCCCCGGCAGCAAACGCACCACCGCATCTATCACCACCATAGCTGCCAGATTTCCGCTGGTCAGCACATAGTCACCAATAGAGAGCTCTTCGCAGTTGCTCAACTGCCGCACCCGCTCATCCAAGCCTTCGTAATGACCGCAAACCAGCAGAAGTTCTTTCTCCTGCGACAGCTCACGGGCGATCTTCTGGTCGAACTTGCGCCCGCGCGGACCCATTAAAATAACCCGTTTTCCCGCGCTTGCCAAATCGTCCAGAGCCTCCATCACCGGCTCAACTTTCATGAGCATACCGGGGCCGCCGCCATAAGGCGAATCATCCACGGTACCGCGGCGGTCATGCGTGTATTTCCGCAAATCCACCGCATGGAGCTCAAGCAATTTTTTATCCAACGCCCGGCCGATCACACTGGAACCCAACGGCCCCGGGTAGATCTCCGGGAAAAGTGTCAACACTTCTATTTTCATGTTACATTTTCCCCGGTTAACCGTATCAGACTTCAGTCAGCAACTTCCACAGAAATACGCTGCTGGAGTCTGCCGCCGGCTCCGGAGACCAGCGAACGGATCGCCATAACGGTCTTGCCGCGTTTGCCGACAACTTTACCAATATCTTCTTTACGGCACTCGATACGGATGACCGTACCATTTTCCGTGCTGCTGGAAGTCACATTCACTTCATCCGGAAAATCAACCAATGCCCGGACAACATAATCTACAAAGTGCTCAAGTTCACGGATCTTGTCATCGCCGCGTTCTGCACCGCAGCAGCTGCCTTTTCCGCCGATCCCGAACAACTTCAGTAACGACTTAAACATCTCTATTTACTCCCAAATACTCCGGATGATCTGCCTTGCAGTACAAATTGACCCAACGCACAACTCAAAAAAGGACCAATCTGTTCTGCTTCGGACAGATCTCTGAGCCGAAGCCGGTCAGCAGTCCGCAAGAAAACCCCTCCCGGGACTGCCGCCTTATGGTTATTCAAGCAACCGCTTTGGGCTTACGCTTCAGCGGGAGCTTCTTCAGCCGGAGCTTCGGCTGCTGCGGCTGCAGCGGCTTCAGCTTCTGCCTTGGCCTTGGCTTCGGCTTCCGCCTTGGCTTTGGCTTTCTTGGAGATCGAGGGCTTACGCACCAGATCGGCAAGGCTGATATTGTTTTTGACACGATTTGCAACTGCAACAACGGTTTCGCTGGGCTGAGCACCAACGCTCACCCAGTAATCATAGCGTTCGACATTGAGGGTTTCAACCTTGCTGTTGGGGTTATAGAAACCGATCTCTTCGATCGCTTTACCATCGCGCTGAGCGCAAACATCCATTACGACTACCCGGAAGCAGCTGTTATTGGTGCCGCCGGTACGTTTCATTCTGATTCTGACTGCCATTTCTTTTCCTCTTTTTGCCTTCAACACGCTTCAGATCTGCTCACACTCCTGCCGGCAAGGGGACAAAATTTCGCCGTGCATTTGCACTTGCAAACCCCGGAAGCATGCACTCCGGCGGTTTAATAATTTATAAAATGTTTTAAACAATTACAACTTCAAGGGCATTTAATATATCACGCATCAGCCATTTAGGCAAAATTTATTCCAAAATTTTCACGTTTTTTTAGTTTTTCAGCCGTCCGAAGGGCTTCAGATACCGATTTTTCCAAAAATCCCCTCTTTTCAGAAAAGCATTCCGGGCAGCGATATACCTTTTATTTTCTTGAATGTGGAAACTGCGTGAGTATCGGTCATGCCGGTAAAGTAATCGAGTATACACTGCAAGCGGTAATAGGCGCTCTGCATCCACAATTCATTATCTTTCTGACAGCAATTCTGCGGCAGCAACCCGAGCAGACGCCAGCTGCGCGGCTCCGGCTTTTCCGAGCGTTTAAGAGCATCTACATATTCTTCGGTGGCGCTGACAAGTATATCCAGAAGTCCGCTGGTCAGCTCATAACCGGCCACACCGATCTCGGTAGCGCGGCGGTAGGTGTAGATTCTTTCAGCGCTTATATCATAGATTTCTCCCAGCACACGCGCAGCGGGGATCAATTCCACCAGCGGGCGGTCGAGTTCACCGGCCAGCATCTCCTTTTCGTGCTCCAAAAAAGCTTTGGTCAGCTGTTTGACCAGTACACCGAGCGTCAGCGCCCGGAGCATTTCCACCCGGCGGCGCTCATTAGGGATGAGTTTCATGCGTTCGCGGGTTTCACCGTTATCACCGATTATTGCCAGCATCAGATTTTCCAGTTCCCAATATTGGATGATATTGAGCAAATGCCCATCTTCAAAATCCACGATCCGGTAGGTAACATCGTCGGCGGCCTCCACCAGAAACGCCAGCGGATGCCGACACCAACCGTCGCCGGAAGAATTGGCAAGCAGGCCGCAGGTATTGGCAACTTCCTCAAACAGTGCTTTGTCGGAGTGGAAAAAATTGAATTTTTTACCTGTCACCCCCGGCAGTTTATTTTTACAGGACGATGTCGAAGGGTATTTGGCCACCGCCCCCAAAGTAGCACAGGTCAGCTGCATACCGCCATAATTTTCCGGCATTTCCAGACGGGTCAGAACACGGAATCCCTGGGCATTGCCTTCATAGCGGTCGATATCAGCAATTTCATCGCTGTTCATGTGCTTGCGCAGATCAGCTGCCACCGGCGAATGAGTAAACCAGTAACGAATGCTCTCTTCGCCGGAATGCCCGAACGGCGGATTACCAATATCGTGCGCCAGGCTTGCGGCTGCCACGATCTCGCCAATATGATTGGGGCGGATGCGGCTCTCGCCCATCTTTTCACAAATTCCCACCCCCGCAATGGCGCCCAGTGATCTGCCGATCGAAGCTGTTTCCAGACTGTGAGTCATGCGGGTACGCACGTTATCTTCGTCAGAAAGCGGAAAAACCTGCGCCTTGTCGTGCAGCATTCTGAACGATGACGAAAAAATTATACGGTCAAAATCCTGCTGAAAAGGCGAACGGCCCGGCTGTACCGCCGCTGTTCCGGCAGCACCAAGCCGCCGTGCCGATAAAAGTTTTTTCCACTGCATTGCCATAAGAAAATCCTTGTTTAAGGTTAAAAAGCTTCATTTACTGTATCCGCTTGCGGCGGAACTTACGTATGAGCTGATAAAAAAAGCGTCCAGAAAACTCTGAACGCCTTTTTTCAAACTATTGCAAGTTTGCAATCCACCCTTGGGGGTGGGTCTGCTGCAATGCCCGGGGATGGATTTTGTTAACATCATCTTGCAGATGTGCTGATTGCTTTTTTGCGGTGCTCCCTGTAAGGTAACACCCGGAAAAGCAGTCAGTGCAGATTCTGATGAGGATGCAAAAACTGCCCCGCGACATTCAGTACATCCGCCCTATTACAGCTCTTCACCGATTTCCCAGCGGGTGAAGCGCTTGATCTTAAGATCTTTGTAGAGCTTGGCCAAGCTGGCTTTGTCGTCCATGATCCAGGGCTGGTCCATGAGGCAGACTTCGGTGTAGCGCTTGTTGATCTTGCCCATAACAATCTTTTCGATCATTTCAGCAGGTTTGCCGGCCAACTGAGCGGCTGCGATTTCTTTTTCGCGGGCGATCCATTCGGCAGGCACTTCGGTACGGTCAATGAAGCTGGGATTGAATGCGGCAATGTGCATGCAGATATTCTTCAGCAATTCAGCATCATCAGCACCTTCAACTTCCACCAGCACGCCGATACGGCCCTGCATGTGGATGTAGCTGGCAAGTTTGCCATCGGCGGCCCAACGGGCAGCGCGGCGGATCTGCATATTTTCACCGATGGTGGCGATCAGAGCGACCATGGCTTCTTTTTCAGCAGCCTGAACAGCTTCGGAAACGCAGCCATTGCCTTCGCCGGCGGCGATGCGCTTGAGCAATTCATCGATATAAGCATTGAATTTGTCGGTTTTGGCAACAAAGTCAGTTTCGCAGAGAACTTCGACCATGGCGGCAACGTTGCCGTCAACATAACAGGCAACTTTACCTTCTTTGGTGGCGCGGCCGGATTTCTTTTCGGCTTTGGCGGCACCGGACTTGCGGAGCACGTCCACAGCCTTTTCCATATCACCATTGGCTTCAGTCAGGGCTTTTTTGCAGTCCATCATACCGGCACCGGTCATATCGCGGAGCTTCTTTACAACATCAGCAGTAATCATCATTATATATCTCCTTAAAAATTCAATTATTCAGCCTTGGCTTCTTCAGCGGGGGCATCAGCTTTGGGAGCAGCCTTTTTGCGGGGAGCGCGCTTGGCTTTTTCTTCGCCTTCAGCAGCGGCCTTGCGGGGACGACGGGCCTTGGCGGGCTTGTCTTCGGCGTCGGCATCGGTTTCAGCGGCGATCTTTTCAGCAGCACCCTTGGCAGTGGCGGCTTCAACAACACTCTTGTTGTAAACTTCTTTGGCGGTCATGATGGCATCGCGCACGACATCGGTGATGACCTGCAGGGATTTGACGGCATCGTCGTTGGCAACGATGGGGTAGTCGATCAGATCAGGATCGGCATTGGTATCACAGATAGCCACGATCGGAATGTTCAGCTTGGCGGCTTCGCGCACAGCGATATCGTCGTGACAGACGTCGATGACGAACATGGCGGCGGGCAGCTTCTTCATTTCAGCGATACCGTCGAGGTTGTTGTGCAGTTTCTGATTGTCGCGGGTGAGCATGACGATTTCTTTTTTCTTGAGTTTGGCAGTGGCTTCTTCATCGGCCAGCAGTTTGTCAGACTCGATCATCTTGGCAATGCTCTTGCGAATGGTCACGTTGTTGGTAAGCATACCGCCCATCCAGCGTTCGGCAACATAGTACATACCGGTTTCAGCCGCCAGAGTACGGATTACTTCCTGGGCCTGACGTTTGGTACCGACAAAAAGAATATCGCCACCCTTGGCAACAACGTTACCCAGGAAGTTGCAGGCGTTGGCGAGCTGACGCATGGTCTTGGTCAGATCGATAATGCTGATACCGTTGCGGGCGCCGTAGACGTATTCCTTCATCTTGGGGTTCCAGCGGCGGGTCTGGTGTCCGAAATGACAACCGGCTTCCATAAGATCGTGAATTGTGATTTTACCCATTTTGCACTTCCTTTCGATTGTTGCGACGGACTCTCGACTTTTTACTGTTCCTGCCAGATTTTTGCAGTCTTTCCTGCAATCGCTTCTGCCAGTTTTTTCTGCCAGCCCGCCCGGGTGTTTGGTTGTTAATAATTCACTTCCGGCAATAAAACCGGAACCATACTATACATCACAAATCGTCAAATACCAAAAATAAAGTGTTTTTTTTCGTAAAATTCTCAATAAAAGGCGGTTTGACCGGCCGTATCTGGCAGTACACCGGAACTGATTTGCAATTCTGCCGGGGGAATTTGTAATCTCACCGCTTGGTACGGCAGCGCACTTTTTTGACCGTAAAACCCAGCGCATTCCGGAAAAGTCCGGCAATTTCCAGCGCAGTATTGCGCCCTTCCGGGTAACCGATTGAAAGATATTTTTCGCAAAAAACATCCAGCTGGACCAGCACCAGATATAACGGCAGCGGTTCGGTTTGCAGATGATTGCAGAGTTTTTTCAGCAACAGACCAGTTTTTTCGCCGGCATCATACAGCGCTGCGGCAAATTCAAGTTCGGTAAGCGGCACACTCATTCCGGAGAATTCCGCCAACGCACTCAAATTCAGCGAAAGCCGGAAGTTGGGGTAAACTCTGGTAATGTTTGAAACCGCAATTACCTTATTATCCCACAAGCTTTTGCAGCACTCCGGCACCAAACCGGCTATCTCGCTGCTGCCAAGCAGAATTTTGCCGCCGGCGGCCGCCGTACCGGAACGCGTTCCCGGCAGTTCGGTCAGCACCGGTAATTGATTGTGTTCGTAGTAGCGTGCCAGCTCCAGATAAAGCGCCGGCGAAGCGCTGGTTATATTCAAAGTTTTCAGCGCGCCGACCACCTGTTCGGCCAGCTTGCCGGCAACGGGTTCTTCCACGCCCAGATGGCGGCTGATGAGACTTCCGGCATCCTGACTGTTCACGTCCATAGCTATGTACAAATGACTGTTGGCGCGCCGGAACACCTGGGCAACGTGTGCATAACCGGCATTTTCCAGTATGCGGTTTACGGCGGAATCGACTTCGCTCTGGGTGAAAATGCGTTCGCTGCGGAAACTTTCGAACATTGCTTCTTCCACCGCACAGGCTATGTCTTCAGCCAGATAACTGTTGGGATTGCCGGAGTTTTCAAATGCCTCCTGCAGAGCAGATTTCAGTTTATCAACATCAAAAAGCTGTTGTCTGCCATCGGAATCTATGACATAAAGAAAATTGTCGGTTATTGAGAGCATGGAATCACTTGAGAGAACGTATTTCGTTGATAAACTCTTCCACATCATGGAATTTACGGTAGACACTGGCAAAACGCACATACGCCACCTGATCGAGCGCTTTCAAAGCCTGCATAACGCGGTTGCCGATCTCACTGCTGGAGACTTCGCGGTCAAAATCCTTCTGAAGCGCCTGACTCACATCGTCGATCAGACGGTTGATATCTTCAGGATCGATGGGCCGTTTGTAGCAGGCATTTTCGATACCTTTACGCAATTTATCGGCATCAAAGTCCTCGCGTTCGCTGTTGCGTTTAACCACTTTGAGTTCGCTTTGAATGATGCTTTCGTAAGTACTGAAACGATGCGCACATGCCAGACACTCCCGGCGACGGCGCACGCCGAAGCCTTCTTTGACCACGCGCGAATCGATCACTTTATCATCCTGAAAACCGCATACCGGACAACGCATGAACTCAACCTCTCAATCTCACAGCAGAAAAAAACTCCAATACCTGATCTGATTTCAGAACACTTCTTCCGAACCGTAAAAATGATCAGCTGAAATCTGAAATCATCACACTTCTATAATATGCAGTAATATTTGCTGAAATGCAATTTTTTCAGGAGCAAAACCACCGATTTTTCAGCACTTTTTTCTGCTGTTGCTTGCAAAAAGATGCAATCGAGTGTATTTTATTACTGGATATCGGGTGAAACAATCGCTTTTTAAGATATTTTCCGATTCAATAAAGCGTGTTTGTTTCCTACTTGAAAACAGGAGATTTTTATATCATGGCAGCCTCAAAGTTCTTTATAGCGGTTATCGCTCTTTTCATCTGCCGGAGCATTTTAGGTTCTGTGGAGACTTTGGCCAATTACCCCGGCAATCTGCAGCATGAAAAAGGTACCGGGCTGCGGGTACTTTCGTACAATATTCTTGCTCAACGCTGGAACCGCAATATGCGTAAAGCAGAAGAACGGGCACCGGATATTATTGAAATAATCCGCAATACAGCTCCGGATATTGCCGGCTTGCAGGAACTTGATCCGATATGGTATAAGCTGCTTGACGGCAAGATCGAACCGCTGAAATTTGCCCGCAATCCTTACGATGAAAATATGTGTGCGGTCATCTACGACAGCCGCCGGTTCCGTCAGGTGGATGGCGGGGTGATGAAATACACTGATTTGCTGATACGCTGCCTGCGCTGGACTCTGCTGGAAGAAATCAAAACACAGCGCAAACTCCTGATAACCAATACGCACTGGGATTTGACCATACCCAAACGCATGGCAAATTCGCAGTTGATGATACAGCACCTTGCGGAGCTAAAAAAACGCTTCCCCGGCGTACCGGTTATCTGTACTGGGGATTTCAACAGCACTGCCGAAAGTGGAGAACTCAAACAACTGCTGCAGCACTCCCAACTGGTCGACAGTGTCGATATCGCAGGGAAAGTCGAAAACAAGTTCACCTGCAGTGTTATAAATGCCAAATTGGGCGTGCTCCGTCCCAATATGCGGCATATTGACCATATTCTGCTGCCGCAGGGATCAACTGTTTTGAGTTCAAAGCTGCTGTATGGCAAAATACCTGTACAAGCGTCCGACCACCTGCCGCTGATAGCGGATATAAAACTTGCTGAACAGCTTGAAAAACCATAACAATCAGGCAAATAGTAAATCATCAAAATTCTGAGGATATTTTATGAAAGACGAAGATTTGCAGAAATTGCGCGGCGAGATAGATTCTATCGATGCTGAGCTTATCGCACTGCTCAATCGCCGTTATCAGGCGGTTGAAGCTATCGGCGAATACAAGCGCGAACGGCATCTGCCGGTTTACGATCCTTCCCGGCAGCGCAAGCTTATGGAACGGCTGCAGAAGCTCAATAACGGGCCGATGACCGCGGAAATACTCAATGCCGTCTACCGCGAGATCATGTCCGGATCCCACCGGCTGGAACGCCCGCTGCGAGCAGCATTTCTGGGGCCGTTGGGGACTTTTTCGCATCAGGCAACGCTGGAAATATTCGGCAACGGAGCTGATCTGGCACCGGAAAAAACCATTCCGGAAGTTTTCCGCGCCATCGAGTGCGAACGTGCCGATTACGGCTGCGTGCCGATCGAAAACTCCGCTGAAGGCGTGATCAATTATACTCTGGACTGGCTGGTGCGTTCAAGCGTGCGGATAACTGCTGAAAAATATTGCCGCGTACATCACTCGCTGATGGCCAAATGCCGCAAAGATGAGATCAAACGCATCTGCAGCCATCCGCAGGTACTGGGTCAATGCAGAGCTTATCTGCTGGAAAATTTTCCCGGTATGGAATTAGTGGAAATGACCAGCACAGCCTACGCGGCCGAACGCGCTGCCAGCGAGCCATTTACTGCCACGCTTGGCAGTCCGGTGGCCAGCGAGTTGTACAAACTTGCCATTCTCGAAGAAAACGTGGAAGATTCCAGTTTCAACACCACCCGTTTTCTGGTGATCGGCAATCAGACCACCAGCCGCAGCGGCGACGATAAAACAAGTTTGTGCTTTGTGGTCAAAAACCGTCCCGGCGCACTTTACGAAGCGCTGGAGCCCTTCCGCCGCGCCGGGCTGCAGATGACCATGATCGAAAGCCGCCCGTGGCAGCAGCAGGCAGGCTGGGAATACTGCTTCTTTGTGGATTTGCTGGGTCACCGCGATGACCCCATTGTAGCTGAATCATGTGCCGATGTGGAAAAAATTTCTGCATTTTTCAAGATCCTTGGCAGTTATCCGCGCATGGGCTGAAAAAAATAGATTTCAGGTAGATTTTATGCAAGAAAATATCCGTAAAACATTGTTTGTACTGTTGGCATTGGCGTTTTTCTTTGTGCCGTGGATTGTTCCGGCAGTACGCAATTACGCACCCGGCATTGCTGTTATTGCGGGGATCACTTTTGCGGTAACAGCCGGCAATCCTTTTGCCCAACTGACCGGAAAACTCTCCAGCCAGCTGCTGGGTGCAGCAATCGTGCTCATGGGGTTCGGCATGGATCTGGGAAAAGTGCTTGCCGCCGGAGCGCAGGGATTTTTCTACACTTTTATCGGTATAGCGCTGGGGTTGAGCCTGGGGATGTTTTTCGGCCGGGTATTCAAGGTCGATAAAAACTGCTCGTGGCTGGTCAGTGTCGGCACCAGTATTTGCGGCGGCAGCGCCATCGCGGCAGCGGCGCCGGCGCTCAAAGCTGAATCCGACGATATAGCTCTGGCTTCGGCAACGGTATTTACACTCAACGCGGTGGCATTGCTGATATTTCCGTGGATCGGCAAAGCGCTGGATTTTTCGCAAAATGAATTCGGCTACTTTGCAGCTCTGGCGATCCACGACACCTCCAGCGTAGTCGGGGCCTCGTTCCAGTACGGCGAAGAAGCGCTGGAAGTCGGAACCACGGTCAAACTTGCCCGGGCGCTGTGGATCGTGCCTGTAACGCTTTTTATTGCCACCTTTGCCCGGGAAAAATCAGCCGACGGCAAACGCAATTTCAAGCTCAAAGTTCCGTGGTTCATCCCCGGATTCATCATTGCGGCAGCATTGGTAACTTATCTGCCGCAGCTTACAGGAACCGGATCAGCCCTGGCCGAAGCGGCAGGATATACCGGAAAACTGCTTAAAAACATCAGCAAATTCCTGATGGTATTTACGCTCTTTATCATCGGGGCAAACCTTTCGCGCACCAAGCTCAAGCAGTTGGGTATCAGGCCATTACTGCATGGTCTGACGCTGTGGATATTGCTTTCGGCCATCTGGTGCCTTGCCATTTATTTTGACTGGGTGAAAGCCTGATGATATACTTTGACAACGCCGCATTCCGTGAACTCCTGCCCAAAGTAAAAAACAGCTGCGAAATGCTTCTGGAAAGATACTCCGGCAACCCGGAAGCCGCACACGCCCGGGGATTCACTCTGCGGCAGGAGCTCAAAACTCTGCAGGAAAAACTCTTCAGCAGTGTTGTTCCGCAGGCGGTAAAATATCCCCATCAATGTTTTTTCGGCAGCGATGCAACCGGTTTGATCAATCAGCTTTCAATGGTATTGCAGAACAAAAAGCAGACTGCATGGGCATCGGCACTTGACCATATTGCCAACCGCTTGATGCTTGAGCGCACGTTCGGCAAAGTTGAAAATATGGCGCTGAATAAATACGGCATTATTGAAAATCTTCCCGACAGTGCAGAGGTTCCGGATTTTATTTTTATCACTCACGTTCAAAGCGAAATCGGTGTCCGTCAGCCATTGCCGGAGCTGATGAAAAAACTGCGTACAGCCGCGCCGCGGGCCATGATATTGGTGGATATGGTACAATCACTCGGCATGGAATCATATCCGCTTGATGCGCCTTTGCCGGATCTGCTGCTGATTTCCGGAGCCAAAATAGGTTCCGGAGGCGGCGCGGCATTACTGGCAATCGGCGGAAGTTCCGAAATCATACAAAAGGAATTCGACGATTTGCGTAAAAAAGAGCATCTCTCCGGCAATGTAAATATGTTTCAGGCAGCAGCACTTACTCTGGCTTGTCAGGAGCTTGATATGCAGCGGCAGGAAAATCTTGCAGCGATCAGCAGGATCAATAAATATCTCCGTTGCGAACTGCAAAATAAAATATTGCCCAATGGCGGAAAATGCACAGTCACCGTGCCGGAAGACCTTGCTTCGCCCCACATATTGCATATAATGCTTGAAGGCTATCAATCCGGGGTACTGGTGCGTTTGTTCAGTGCAGAAAATATCATGGTTGCTGCCGGAAGCGCCTGCGAAGCGGAAACTCGTGAACCCAGCGCTATACTCACCCGACTTGGATACAGTAAAAATGCTGCTTTCAGCGGTCTGCGGCTCTCTTTTTCTGAAGAAAACACCATGGATGAAGCCGGAACTTTTCTCCGGACAATGGAAAAAATCCTGAAAAATTACTGATGCGCACTCCTTCCGGAAAAAACTTTCCCTGAATGCCCCCGCCTCCGGTGTAATGCAAAGTCAGTTGCTTGCTCCGGAAGAAGAATATGACTTTTACGGAGTGATTACAGCAGGAGGTTTTCACCGCAGAACTTTCATCGGTTGCGGAGGAGGAGATATTCGCCTGCCGGATAAGTATATTGCTTTATCAAAATCAAGAAAATATGTGATAAACATGTACGTTTTTTTTATTTTGTCACTATCTTTATAAATTTAAAAGACTGTACTTGTATTTTTTTTATCAATTGATATATTAAAGCAGTTAAATTGTGGTATGGGAGCAAGGATGTTTTATGCTTACCAGCGATGATATTCTGCGAAAAATTTTTTATATTCTCTGAATTGAAGATATGAACTCTGGAAACAGAGTCTGACATAAAATATTTCCGGAATATGATTTTTCTGTAAAAAGTTTTCAGTTTGATTTGGAGTGTGTTATGACTGCACTGTCCGGTGTTGTACTGATGATCATTGCCGGAATCGGTTGGGCTGCTGTCGGAGCCATTGTAGGAGCCGGTGCAAAACGGAAGATCTCGATAGCAGAGGTGCAATGCTGTTCATCGCTGATGATTGTCACGGCAGCGGTTATCATGTTATGTATCCGGCCGGATCAGCCGACGGATGGCAGTGTGCGTTTTATGTCGCTTGCCGCTTTCTGGTGCGCCGGGGTGTTGAATTTTTTTATGATGCTTTTAATGCAGGCAGCAATGAATAACGGTCCCAACGGCGTCTCCTGGGCGATCATTCAATCCGGCATGGTGGTGCCGTTTCTGATCGGCACATTGTTTTTCAGGGAAAATCCTGCTTGGGGGCGGCTGCTCGGGCTGCTGATGCTTTTGCTCTCGCTGGTGCTGTTTGCTTTTGCCCGCGACAATTCAGTTAAAGGCAACCGCAGCATCTGGCTGCTGGCATCGGCGCTGGGTTTTCTGGTTGCCGGAACCAATCAGACACTGGTCAATCTGCCAAGTTATTACCATTCGGCAGATGCTGTCAGTACGATAAGCCGTACACTCTGTCTGCAGGTGGGGACTTTCTGCGGCTGGCTTTTGGCTCTGCCTTTCCGCTTCAGAAAATTATCCGGCAAATTCACCCCGGCTCTGCTGAAAATTGCTGTAATGCTGGCTGTGGTGAATCTTACCAATGGCTTTTTTGTGCAGTATTACGGTATGAATATGCTTGCCAAAGTCGGTTTCGGCGCGGTTGCCATGCCGCTTATAAGCGCATCGTGTTTGATATTTTTCACTCTTTACAGTATAATCTGTCTGCGGGAAAAATTAACCTGGGCAAGCCGCATTGCTTTTGTGCTCTGTATTATCGGAGTGATCCTTATGAGCCTGAAAAATTAGGCCGCAGCCAACTC
Source organism: Victivallaceae bacterium (assembly GCA_045635745.1). GTDB lineage: Bacteria > Verrucomicrobiota > Lentisphaeria > Victivallales > Victivallaceae > SIG78. The sequence continues at coordinate 14,590 of JAZTWG010000036.1, read as the reverse complement.
TATTTCACCCATACAGCAAAAACAGATTTATTGCTGGATCTTCAACATTGCAGCGGCATCGCGCCATATCTTTTTAGCTGTAAAATTGAGGTGTTTTACAGCTTCGGCGCGTTTATTTTCTGCCAACATTTTCCGGGCTTTATCCTGGGCTTTGGCGTACAAAGCCATGGAATCCTTTTCAAACTTTATCCACTCTTCAGGCAACGGAGAAGCCAGTTTCATTTTATCCAGCCGCGCAAAAGCTGTTGACGACCACTTGCGGCTTTTCATTACCGATGGAATTCTTTCCACGCAAATCGGAATCGGTATATAAACCGTATGCCGGGGGTGCCCCACGGTAAAGTAAGCCGTTGAAAGCACGTCAGGGTATTGCTTATCTATTTCAAAACTTGCTGCTGAATTGGTTGTTTCGCCGCAAACCGCACGTTTCAACGGCGATTTTTCCGGCATCTGGAAGTCGCGGGACAAACTGAAAATTTCCGGCAAAGTAATCTTTCCGTGTTCATCGATTATCCTGTTCAAGCCGGAAAATGCGCTGTATTCACGGGCGCTGGCTTTGAGAAAACGCTTGATGTCGCTTCTGGCATATTTGATCATGCCGGGATTGCGCCAGTTGCTGGCGCGCACAGCATAACCGGAATCATAACGCTGAACCGAACAGACTTTAGCGGTGATTTCGCAAACAAACCCTTCTGTCGGGTCCATAAAAAGGAAAATCGAACCGCTTTTGCCATGCGAATAGTTGCCCTCGGCAATAAATTTCTTTAACGCCGCGACCGCCTGCGCGGCATTATCGCACGATTCGAGCACGGCGCGTATGATCCCTTCGGTAGTTTTTCTGCCTTTGATAACAGGTGGATCAATACATACTTCCCCGCTGTTCATTACCGCAGCAAGACCGGAAGAATTCATACCGCTGTTGGGCCCGTTATTGCCCAACGCCACCCACTTGCGCGGGGCATTATCCGCACTTATGGCAACTGTGATTTTCCGGGAAATCGAATCCCGGTTTTTGTGGAGAATATGTGTATTTTTTCCGGTCAGGTCAGAAAAAACCATCCAGCTGGTGCAGCATTGAGCCTGCCAGGGCACAACAGCAAACAGCACAATAAAATAAATGACAACAAACTGTAATGATTTTTTCATATAAGACCTGCTATTGTTACATTATCATGATGTTAAAAAAGCGGGGGGAAAACTCCCCGCTTCGACGCAAAAAACTGACATATCACATCTTATGTACCAGCATAGCCAGCGTATTCCAACTTCTTGCACCCAGATGTCCGGTGATGTTTTTTCCTTCGGAAGCAAGGGTTGCTGTGCAGTTGGTGTTGGCTTGTACCGGTATGGTCAGGTCGGCAAAGTTCCACTGACTTTCAAGCACAAAATCGCACTCTTTTCCGGTATGGTTGGTCAGGACGATGAAAACTTCATCATCCGATACCGCGTAATCCAGCTCAATTCCACCGGCCGGCGAAACCAGCCGGATCGGTGACTCTTCTGTTCCGGCAAAATCCGCCAGCAGCTGCATGGCTGCCGGTTCGGACTCAAAATAGTTTTTCCGGCAGAGCGCAGTTCCCACCAACATGGTGCGGCCCTTGCCGAACTCATTGGTGATAACAGCCGGAGTGCCATCGACAAAACGCCCGATAACTTTGGCGCTGCCGACCGGCGCAAGGCGCTGCATCTGCCAATATCCGGAAAGACGGTCTCCGTTATCCATTGCCAGAATGTTATTCTGCTCTTCGACTTCCTCCCAGGCATAGAAATCCGTTTCGCGGGCGCCGAAAACCTCTGCAAGTCCGCAACTGGGGATCGTATCCTTAAGGAAGATATTGCCTGTGAGTTCAGCCGCTCTGCCGTCAGCGTAGAGCGCTCCGCCCTGCTGCACAAAATCAGCAATAACTTTGGCTACAGGCTCCTGAATCATGCTGACTTGCGGCATATAAAGAACCTGATAATCTTTCAATGCGCCTTCGAGAATCTGCTGTTCGCAAACAAAATCCACAAGGTAGTTTTTGAGCCGCAGTGCTTTGTAGCAGCCGTAAACAGCCAGATTGTGTTCATCGGGCGAGTAACGTGTGGGGCGGTTTACATCGCGCTGCTTCATACTGCGGATGGTCTGCATCAGATTGGTTTCGGTGGAGACCATAATGGCACAGCGTACCGCCGGGCGGCTCATCTTGCTGACTTTATCCGACAGTGCTGCCAGAGCTGCCCCGAATTCCCCGGCTGCTTTGGTGCGTTCAGTGGGGCCGCCATCGCTGGGATTTACGAGACTGTATTCGCCGACTTCAAACTGTCCGGCGCGCCAGCCGTGATACTGCCACAGCACCGCACCTGACATTTTACGGACAAGTGTACGGTAAAGCTCGGAGTGCAGCCGTTGCGGAGAAGGCGTCATGCCATTACTGCTGCCGGCCTGCAATTCAGTAAGCCAGGAGGGCTTGTCGCCTGCCCAGCCGCGGACGCGATCCAGACAGAAAGAAAATGCCAGTGAGTGTTCCGCATTACTGACTTGCGAACAATGGTAGTAATGCAGGGTAATACCATAGGCATCGACGATCCGCGAGATGCCGTATTCATCGTTGGCACAGGCAACTCCATTGAAAATCGGACGGGTAGTATGGCATTGAGTCGGGTGTTTGGGGTCCAGCCTCTTGATGATATTGGTAACAAACGCAATATTTTCATTGAGATTATCCATCAGAAAGCGGTTGTAATCGAACAACAGCGGTGTATTTCTGCGTTTGTTGGCCGGCGCCAGAATCCGCTTTATTTCAGAAGCATTGTAATTTTCAAAATCATCCGGCAGATTATGAGCACAGAAAATGTTCTGTTCGGCATACCACGCATTATTCACATCTTCCTTTGACGGATAGCGGCGGCGCAGCCATTCGCCGAAAGATTGGATGGTGTATTTGCAGAAGCATGGACTCTTTGCCGGTTCGTTCCAGACACTCCACTGGTAGAGCGCCGGATGATTTTTGTAGCGTTCAACAATGGTGCCGATATAGCGTTCGGCGTGTTCCCGGAGCAGCGGCAAGTCCAGACAGGGGAAGCGGCCGGTCTGCTCGTAGTTATACTCTTTGTAGAGCTTTTCCCGCAGCCAGCAGGGCGGGTAGATGCTGAACGACTCAAGGATATGCAAATTCTCTTCTGCAGCGATATCGTGTATGCAGTCGAACTTGTCGAAATCAAAAACGCCGTCAGCTGGCTCCACACCGTCCCACGGGAGGAAGGTGCGGATCATCGTAAAGCCCATATTGCGAATATCGCGCAAATGATCCCGTATCTCTTTTTCGCTGTCATTGGGGTTCAGAACATAAGTTATTCCAAATTCAAATTGTTCTTTTGTCATAATTTTCTTCTCATTACCAAACAAGTTTATACCATTTCAAATTGTAAAATAAATCTCCGGGGGCAAGCGTATAATACTTTCTGCTGCCGTTCTTTTCAGAGGAGTTTCTTGCAATATTGAACGCCGTAGATCCAGTGGGGTTGCCGAGTTCCGCCAACGGGATCGCCGCTTCAATAGTCATCGTCGTTGAAGTAACTGACGTTTTGAATTCCGGCGGGGCAAGCTCACGGATCTTGGCACCGGCACCGCCTTCTTTACGGTGATGTGAGTTATACTGGGCATAACACTGGGGGAGAGCTCCGAAAATATACTGCACAAATGCTCTTTCGCTGTCGGTATGACGGAAGTAGAATTCAATGGAATCCTGCTTTTCGACCATCAACCCCGGACGGACGGAAAAGCCATCGTTATTGGGCGATGCCAGCTCGGCGAGGATATAGAGATTTTTACTGTCGCGGACAAAGCGTACTTTGGTGGGGACTGTTGATTTCGTCAGCGGGTGTTTCAACACCGTGAAATTTTCAACAGCAGGAGCTTTTTTCCACACCGCGTCTTTACCATTGCCGTCAATGACCGGCGGAGTTTTGACCATCGGTGGGGTGATCATTGTTTGCTTTATCTGTGCATTGCCTCTGATGACCCAGGGCGTAGCGGCAGAAACACCGGCGGGCAGCTTATCACAACTTTCCAATATTTCCATTTGCCAAGTCCGGGCGGGGGTGGCATTATGCCAGAAGGCTCCCAGCCAGAGTCTGCCATCCCAGTTGGCAGGAGCTCCCAACGCCGCCAGATCCAGCCACAATTCTTCGGTGGGCTGAGTGCTGACACCGAACGAAGAAATGTTGACAAGCATATCCGCATTTTTTCCGGTACCCCAGTTGGCAGGTTCATTGGAAATGCGTTTGGGCATTGCATAACCACAGCCGGCCAGAGTACGGTATGAGTATCCGTTGGCAGTACCGAAATCCAGAGTTAAACCGAAAAATGAGTTTACACTGGCAGCAGCAGCATTAAGCAGTCTTTGCGGATTCATATTGCTGCGCCCGTTTAATTTATGGAAGTTGCCTTTGAAACGCACTTTCAGATAGCGTTTGGTCTTGATTTCCAAAGCTCCGCCGAGAGTATTGAAGGGAGAGGCCTCCACCGGAGGAGTGGTAATACTGACAGCAGACTTTTCAGCATTTACCTTCACTTCGCCGCAGTCTTTGCTGGCAACAGAAGCTTCGCTGATGATTTCAAGTCCGCGCTGCGGATATACAGCAGGAGTTTTCAACCGGGACTTACTGTTGACTACCGGCATTGCCACATCAAGCTTTATATTCGGAGTAGCCGGAGTACCTGCAGCAAGGCGGAAAGAGGTTTTGCCCAGAATTTTTCCGGACTGGTCTATGGCCTGCATGATGTAGGTATCGGCAGTAGTTCCACGCGGCAGTTTCACAATCTGTTTGCCGACAGTCAGATCACCACGCCAGATCGGCATATTGCGCTGCAGGATCTGCAATGTTATTCGTGAATCTGCCGGTACGCCGGTGCTGCTGGAAGTTACCAGCAGTTTACCCTTTTGCGGCTTGACAGTCAAAGTGACTTTTCCGTCAATGGATTTTACAGGAGCGTATTTTACATTAACAAGACTTTCGCCTTTGGGCACCGCTACCAGTACAAAACCAGTTCCGGCAGCGAAGTACGGTTCAAACGGCGTATCCTTGCCATTGACCTGTACAGCAACAGCCTTGCTCCCCTTGGGAACCATCACCAGAATTTCGGCGGTCTTGCGGGTAGAAGACACCTTGATCGAAGATTCTTTGTCATTCATGGAACCGGCAAGCTTGACCCCCATAGTATTGGAGATCCACAGCTGGGTACGCATGGAGTCTATGCTGTAAACCAGTGCCGGAGCCTGAGTAACCATCCAGAGTTTCAGTTCACGGGGATTGAATTTGAAAGTTTTTTCAAGCCGCTTGGCCATGCCGGTACGGCCAAGATAGATGCACCGGGCAATAAAATCGCTGTCCCAGCGGTAGGTGCGGTAGTCATCTTCCCGTTCAGGTTCTCCGCGGTTTGCGTGCTTCGACAGGGGATAAAGCATGGAGATGCACCAGGCGTAGACCGGCTGGCCTTTTTTGAGCCCCAGAGCTTCCGGCTCGAAAGAGACGGTGCGGGTCTGCGGTTTATCCAGATTGGATTTCATAAATATCCAGCCGGTATCACCGAAGGTCAGCGGCATAAGCTCCAAGCTTTCACCGGGGGTAAAACGGTAGTTGGGAGATACATTGGCATTGACCAGACGAATGAGACGGCTCTGGTGCTGTGCCGAAAGATAAGGCACCAATTTGGGGACATTATCAACAACTGCCGGAACCAGACCGGTCCCTACCATATACTGAAGGATCGCTCTTTCCACACGGGGATTCCAGTATATATAAAGGGGTGCATACCAGGGGTCGTTACGCTGCCAGAGCTTGAATTTATACATCCAGCTGGCACCATCGGGCCAATGGGCAGTCAGAGCACCGGAATGGCTTTCAAGGATACCGCTGTCGGCCATGGGGTTTTCCGGATTGTTGAATGCCACATGGTAGTCAGGATTTTCCTTTTGCAGGCGTTCACGCATCTTTTCGGTAATGATCTGCCAGGCATCCGGTTCATCCATACGCATATTGAACAAATCAAGACAGCCCGGAGAACCGCCGCCATCCAGATACCAGCCGTCAGTTTTGGTGGCACGAATGAATTCAGGAATGGTTTTCAAGATATAATTTGCCGATTCCGGCATACCGACCAGACGGTAGTAATTGGGGTGTGCAGAACCGAAATAACTGATTATTTTGCCGGAAGCATCCTTATCCATAAACCAGTCAGGGTGATTCCGGTAAACATTACTGAATGCTGACACGCTGGAAAGCCAGGTATAGTTGAGAAATTTGACTCGCGGATTTTTTTTCCGGATCTGCTCATTGCGTGCCAGATACTGTTCGATCGACATATACCCGCCATTGGAGCTGATGAGCCTGCCGCCGCTGGGATAATCTCCCCAGGGCCAGTTATGATCAACCAGAATACAGGTCATATCGCCTTCGCGGATAAGCGAATTGAACATGGTCATACGTTTTTCAAGTATATCACCATAAAGACCTTGCATACCTTGCGTTACCCGCATACGGAAATCCCGCAGCCACGGAGCACGCTTGATCCTGCCGCGGAAGGCAGCTACTTCCGGAATTTTCAGATAGGCATCAAACGCCTCGACCAGCGTGCCTTTGGCAATGGTAAGACGGCTTTCGACACTGACTTTTTTGCCGGGTTTATCCAAAAGGAAGATACCGTCGCCGATTTGCCAGCCGTTGGGCAGCATAACCGTATTTTTGGGTACGCTGCTCGAACTGGTTGCCGCGCCGACCCCGATGTGGGTGAAACGGCCGTTGTAGCGTATTCTGTGATGAAGCATGGTCATATTAGCTTGGGGGGCTTCAAAACTCATTACCGAACAGGCATCCACCGGCATTGCGGTGGTCAGCTCATCGGCGTTGCGGTGAATAAGATAGTGCCCGGAACCCCAGGTTTCGTAGCGGCCGCCGGCACGGAACTTCTGCGGCAGCAGCACCCGCAACGGGCTGAAAAGGTAACGGCGTTCGGTTATATTGGATGTGCCTTGGAAAGTCGAAATCAAGGTGCCGTCTGTATCAAATTTACAGGACATTTGAAATTTTAGCTTATCCAGACCTGGAACAGTATAGTCAATGACGACACCGCTTCCTTCCTGACGGATAGCAGAAACGACATTCCGGAAGCCGTCAACTTTGATGCTTTTTTTGCCGTCAAAGAGTTCTGTATCGCGGACGATGCGTTCGGCGATCTTGCTGCCGTTGTGTATGACATCACGCACCACGCCGTTTTTGCGGCAGACTGCAAAAGAGTTATTGCCCTGCTTTATGATCAGATAATCTTTATCGGTCACTTTCGGCATATCCGGGCCGAGATCATATTTGGCAAGCCGGGATTTTCTGATATCTTCATTGTTTGCATCGCGTCCGGTAAAGGCTACTTCGCCGAATCTTATGACCTGGTCAATGCGGTTGCGGTCAAAGACCAGACGGATATATCTGCTGACCAGATTCAGATTTTTGGCATCAATGGTGTAGCTGGCTTCTTTACCGCCGCTGGTAGGATTGGCAATGTGTTTTGCCAGTTGGAATTTTTCGCCATCTTCGCTGGTGTATATATCCACAGCGTCAATATTGACATTGGGAACAGCCACTGCACCTACAGAGATATCCTGCACCAGCTTGATATTGCCTAAATCAAACACAACATCCGGATTATCAGAATATTCTTTGTAAGCGACCTGTTCGTTCTTCTTGAGTTTTCCATCGGTCAATAAAGTGCCGGAAGCATCGCCGGAAGTGGGACGGTTGCGGTAAAAATATTTTTCTGCCTTTACCGGTCCGATGGCGGTCGAGGTGCTGCGTTTGTTGAATTTCAGATCGGCCACAGCAATGCTTTCGCCGGGCTTATCCAGGTGGCTGTACAGATTGAATTGCACAGTTGCGGCATTGCCGGGGCGGGCAATAGTCTCATTTTTGACATTCGGGTGGAGTTTTTCCCAATCAAGCCGTATCATAACTTTGACCCATTGGTCAGGGGCACCGTATTTGAAGTGGGTCCGGAAGCCATTTTTTTTATCGTAACGTACAGTAAGACTGCCGCTGCCGGGTTTGGCATATCCATTCTGTCTGAATCTGAAAGTAATGGTTTCTATATCAGAAAGGTCAACAACTTCCGGCAAAGTCAGGAGCAGCCCCTGGGTGGTGCCCTGCAAATTTACTTTGGCTTCCACCGCAGATTTGCCATCCGGAGTTTTGGCGGCACTTACTGTGGGAGGTCTTTGGGCTCTGCCACGGGTACTGCTCCAATGCTTTAAGTTCATAAAGTCGCTATCCTGGGCAAAAACCGCCAGCGGACAGGCGAACATCAGCCCCACTCCGAGCATCTTGCGGATGGACTGAATTTTCAGGTTGGATCTCATAAACTGAATTTTTCCTTGTTTATATTGCTTTATTTATTTGATTATTTGCTTTACAGTGTGCCCTGCAATATGTGGGCAATTTTACCAAAGCCGTAAAACTGAACCTTGTAGTTGGCTTTGCCTTCGGTGAAATCACCGGGAATGTCATTGTAGGTTTCCGCATGACCATCGGCAAACGCCAGATTGATCTGTTTGCCGTGCTGCTGTCCGCGGCATGCATCTTCAGCTTTAAGCTGATTGGATTGCCAGAGCACATCGCCGGCAACAGGCATTGTAGATGGTCCTTCAATCGGGCATGAAGCGGTAAAGCCCTCAACTTTCCAGGTGGGGAAAGGTCCCGAAAGTTTGTGAGAATACTTCTGGCTTTTGTCGGATGTATCCCAGAATGCGTTCAAATACCCGAAGACAACACTATTGCCCGGCTCATTTTCATACCAATACTTTTCGCGGGTGATCTTCCGCTCGGAGGGGCAGTAAAATACATTGGGCTCTGTAAGATAGCCTTTTTTGTAGATAAGCTCAAAACCCTGATCTCCGGAGCGTGCGGCTCCCATACTCGGCACCACCGAAGTTCTGTAATCAGCATTGTCATTGCCATACATTACCATAGCAAGCCCCTGCTGTTTGAGGTTTGATACACAAGTGGAGCAGCGTGCGCGTTCCCGGGCTGCTGACAATGCTGGCAGCAGCATAGCCGCCAGAATCGCGATAATGGCAATTACAACGAGAAGTTCTATTAAGGTGAAGCAGTACTGCTTCACCTGCCCATGGGCAGGTGAACGATGAATCATCATTGTGTTATTCCTTTTCATAAACAACCCTCCTTTTGATGTGTTTGAGAAAAATATGCTACTGATTATAATTCCATTTATTGTGTTATTGGTTTTATATTTTATAACTGTATTTTTCCTGCTGTGCAAGTCCAATATACAGTTCCTGCTAATCCACACGCAATAAAAATTTATCTTGCAAAAAAAATAAAAACTACTTTTTCACCAAAAAAACATAAAATTTCTTATTACGAAATTTTGCATGGAACATTTTTATTTTCACGCTGACTGATGTTCCGGATCAAACCCGCTGTTCCAGAGGAGATTCCGCTTCAGGAACCATGGTAAAAAACATAACCATCGTCATAGCATCGATTTACCCGGCAATATCTTCATTGTATTGAATTTGTTTTATCCTTTTCCGATCGCAAAAAAACTTCATACGCCCCCCATAAGGCGGCATCTTCACCCAGTTCAGAAAAACAAATATTCAACTCTTCCGGCGCCTCTTTACCCAAAAACAAACCTTTGCGGAGCTGACCACCAACTACAATAACTTCTGTGCCCAGACGATTTTTCCATGCCTGCAATATCTGATACAAATCTGCGCTGTACTGCTGCCAGGCGTGCCGCGCATCGGCATTGCCTTCTTGGGCGGCATCCTCCAGCATCTTGCCATCCATACCTGGAAAATCTTTCAGCAAAGCGCGCGCAGAAACATAATCTTCCGCAATGCTGTCCCGATACGGCTGATTCCATAAAGAAACATGTTCAGCAGGACTTCCCGGAATTTTGATTTGCAGTTCGCCATTGACGGCAAAAGCGGCCCCCAGCCCCGTACCAAGAGTGATTCCGCCGACTCTTTGAAAACCGCGTCCGGCACCATGCAGCAGTTCACCCAGCAGAAAAGCATTGGCATCATGGATGAAGCACGATGGAATATTATTGGAAAAATCAGAAAAAAAACACCCCTTGACCGCCGCAAATTTGTGCTCCATAAGAAACTGTCCGCTGCGATAATCAAAGGGACCGGGGATGGAAACTGCAATGCAGTCGATCGCCCCCGCCAGACTGATCACAGCTTGGATGGCGGAAGCGATTTCTTTTCGGCTGCCGGCGGAACAGCTCGGCAGCTTGGGCAGTTTCCGAACTATTCCACCATTCTGAAATACGGCAGATTTGATAAAAGTTCCGCCGATATCCAGCGCCAGGATCACTTGAGCATTGTTTTGGTAACTTTGCACGGTGTTTTTCCCAGATTTATGATCCCATATTCGCCCAGATCAGCGGGGAGAACAACCATATCCATATACTTGGCATGATACGATCTTGCAGGATCTTTTTTGGAGTAGATCAGTACTTCATCGCCCTGCACCAGCACGAGCACATGGAATTTTTTACCTTCGGTACTGTCAGATACAGAACGGTCAAAACTCAATCTTCTCAAACTGAAGTAGATCAGGTCATGTTCTCCGACGATTTCTTCTTTCCAGCCTTCGCCTTCCCGGACGGTTACGGGTTTGGGCCGCAGCACCCCATCAACTGCCGAACGTCTGCGCTCGGTAACCAGTACGTTTTTACCGTGGATGGAGTGAATGGGGCGAGGTTTGCCATCGAGGTCGCTGCGCAAATAGTCATACAATTTAAATGTATAGCTGCCAATGGTGTAAGAACCGATTTCCAGCACCACCTGATTGCGTCCGGAGGCGTGGATCGTGCCGCCGGGCAGCAGGAACTGGTCGCCCTCTTCACTGGGGAAGGAATTTACATATTTGTCATGATCAAAAGAAATATATTCTTTTTCGGCTTTATCAATGCATTTGTAAAATTCTTCCACATCGCAATCATCGGTCAAACCGAGATAAGTTTTACTGCCGGCGGTTTTTACGCAGTAATAGCTTTCGTCCTGCTGGAACGGTTCCCCGAAATTATCCTGATTATACTTGCAGGGCGGATGCACCTGTATGGACATATTGCCGCTGCCGCCGTAAGTATCGTCGTAATTGAACCGGATGGGAAATACACAGCCGAAACGCTCCACACTTTCTTTACCCATAAGTTTTTCGCTGCAATGCCGGAAGAAAGTGCTGAATGGTATGTTGAACGTACACGGCCCGACTTTGACCTGCAAACTGACTTCATTGGGGATCATATCAAAAACCCAGGCGCAGTTACGCATATCTTCGGGCAGATTACGGAGTTTTTTAACGAACTGCCCGCCCCAGACACCTTCAATATAAACGGGCGTACAGCGGAACGGCCGCTGAAGCATTTCGGCAAAAACTTTTTCCAAATCCGAAAACGCGATAAGCCGCAAATCGTCGATGTTGTTGCCGTCAATGTAATAATCAAGAGCCTGATTATCCATCAACTGCTTGCGATGCAGCATCATGATCTCATAATCATAGTAATACAAGCGGCGGAAAATGTAGGACAATGTGCGTTTTTTCTTATCGCCGAGCGGAGTGACTTTGCCGGCACGTATCCGAACAGTCACCGCCATAGGCGTTACATCGACAAAAGCAACTTTTGAGGCGATTTTACGCAATGTCTCGCACGCGGCACCGCAACCGTAAACCACAACCAGAGCATTCTCTTTTGCGGCATCCTGCAATTTGCCGGCAAGTGCAGCAAGTTTTGCCGCATCAAAAAGCGAATCCAATTCCCTGTGTACGCTTTTGCCGAAAAGCAGAATCGGGTCGATAACGCGGTCTTCCGGCAGAGATTCTGCAAGCATTGCTTCAAATTCATCCGAAGATTTATAGGCTTCTGCCACATCAAAAAATTTGACATTACTATTGGCTTCTTCAATACGCACAAGCAATTCAGCAAAAGATGTTCCGACATATCCGTCAAGAGCAAGGATCCCCCGGGGTTCGGCAAGCAATGCGCCGATCTTGATATTGCCGCGCAGGACAGATTTGGTCATTTCACCGGGAAAATCCGGAAAATTGATGGCATTGGGATCCACATAAGGATATGGATTGAACATAAAACTCATTGTTTCATCTCCTTGTTATCGTTTAATACTGTATATGTTTTTGCAACATTGCGTTCTGTTTTCTTTATATCTTTGAGAGCAAGCATTACTGACAGTATATCGACGATAATCAGCTGCGACAGGCGTGATGTCATCGCCCCGATACGGAAATCATCCTCTTCAGAACTTGTCAGCAGTATAATATCGCTTAATTCAGCAAGCGGGGAATTGGAATAATTGGTGACAGCAACAACAGTACAACCATTATTTTTTGCCGTATTGGCATAATTGATTATCTCTGAATTTTCGCCGCGGAACGATATAACAATCATCAAATCATTTTTTTCCAGCAGCGAACAAAGCATTTTATTGGTCGTGGGCTTGCTGTGATAAAATGCCGGATACCCCATGTGGATCAATTTCATCTGCAAATCTTCGCAGACGATTCCGGAAGCCCCCAAGCCGCAGAGCATTATTTTCCGTGCTTTTTTTATCATGTCAATGGCCTGCTGAATGGATTTTTCATTGCATACAGCAAGCGTATCATTGACTGTCTGCTGATAATCTTTGCGGAAATTTTTCAACAGGCATCCGAAACCGCTGCCTTTGTTGAAACTGTCGATATCTACTGCAGACTGCAACGGGATCAAATCTTGAGAAATCGCCCGTTTCATATCAGAAAAGCCTTTAAATCCAAGTTTCTGACAAAAACGGATTATCTGGGCATTGTCACATTTGCATGCTTTTGCCACGCCGGAAACTTTATCGCAAATCAGCAAACCGGGATTTTGCAATATACAGTCTGCAATACGAATATAGTTGCCATGAAAAGAAGAATATGCTCCTCTTATTTTAAGTAATGTTTTGGGCATTGAATCAGTCATAACAAATTCTCTGAATTTAAGGTTTTTGCCTCTTCCTCTTTCATACATTATCATATTTTTTGACAATTTCAAATATAATTGTCATTTTTTTTGATTTTTTAACTTAAAAAATTTCCCGTTCAATCAGGAAGCGACATTGCAGTTGCAACGGATATTGCAAGGGCTTTATGTTTTTCAGATTGGCAGATCGCAGAGAGAGAGAGAGAGAGAGAGAGACTGATTTGGTTGTTTTACCACTCCTGACTTCAGGACATTCTGCAGGATTTGAAATATGTAGCGCTGACGAAATTATCCTTGAACAGTGGATTTGAAAACATCACAGCCCTCTATTATCGCCAATACCAGTCATGCCGTACAATCAGTTGTTAAATAAAACTCAACAACTGATTTTCCAGCAACACACTTTCAGAGCAACTCTTTTCAGAAGCTGGCTATCAGGATTTCCAGCCAACAGCTGTTCGGCATACTTGTCATAACGAATATATACCCATTATTGATCTTTCTTGCGGGCGGTGATTGATTCTTCAAGCAGTTTCAACTCCTGCAAGTCTTCCCAATCAGCCTGTTTGGCGGCTTCTGTTTTACGCCTTTGGTTGAATACTTCGTAGCTTGTGTCTCTCATAATATCTTTTCCCCACAGAACAGTTTTACAACAACCCCTGGAGCGGAGGGCTGGAGATATTCAGGAAATGTCTCCTGAAGTGATGCTCATCAGTAATTTTTCAGGATCTTATCCATTGTCCGGAGAAATTTTTCAGCTTCGGCGATGGTATTTTCTGCCGAAAAAGAGAGCTGCAGACCGCTGAACGCAGCATCTTTACTGTATCCGAGTCGGGTGAGTATGGCGCTGGGTTCCCGGGTTTCCGCTTCGCAGGCGCTGTCGGCAGCGACCATGATGTTTTCTGCGCTGAATAACCGCACCAGCACGCCGGATTGATAACCTTCAAGCATGATGTGCAGTATATTCGGCGAAGCAAGCTCTTCCGGCACGGTAACTGTGCATTTGCCGCCATTGGGCAATATTTTATTTTGCAGTTCATTGCGGAGATATTTATTGATCTTGCTGATCCCGGCAAGATTTTCCTGCCGCTGTATATCAAGCACCTGGCTCGCCAGAGTAAGTGCCGCCGCCGGGAGTGTCTGGCATGCGCGCACCGTTTCAGCACCTACGAAAGCATTATTCAAAGCGAACTCAAAGTGGTCAAGCGCAACAGCGAACGCGAAGATTTTGATGCCGATAAATTGCGTAAGGGTATCGAAAACGCCTGCTACAAACGCCCCATCGATCCCGAAGATATCAACCGTCTGATCGACGATGTAAGTCAGGCTTTGCAGAAAGATTTTGACCGCGAAGTCTCCAGCAGCGAGATCGGCACCCGCGGCGGTGCGGCTGATCATGCGGCGGTAAAACTCGGCGCGTGCAACAAAGTCGTGAAAGTGGGATTTTTTGATTTTCGCGTGGAAGCCAAGGTGGATTTTCCTGCCGATTACGCTTTGATCGTGGGCGATTCCCGGATTATGGCGCGTAAATCCGGCAGCGCCAAAGATCAGTTCAATCACCGTGTGAGCTGT
>JAZTWG010000035.1:0-15568 GCA_045635745.1 Victivallaceae bacterium | reverse complement strand
TGATCAAGAAATCCGATACCGGTATTGATAGAAGATTTGCCGGTGCCGTCGATATTGAAAGTGAGTTTGATGGCTGTTTCGCGGGTTATGCGTTCAACAGCAGCCTGACGGTTCGAGTTTTCCATAAAATAGCTCCCTGATGTTGATATAAAAAAACTATTACAACAGTAATGTAATACCGCAAAAGAAAAATGCAATCATTATAAATAATAAATTCTGCGGTTTTATTGAGAGTTATGGGAAGGTATGGGGACTTTGTTCGTGGGCGGCTGGCGGCAATCTCCCATATTCTCCCATACTTCCTCATATATTCCCGGGCAATGCGTGTTTTACTCCGGCTGCTGTCATTATTTTTGAGTGGCTTACACTTACGCCCGTAAACTTGAGTGAATCCACCCTTGACATTTCTGAAAAATCATGGTAAAATATCTGTGGAATACGGAGGTTTTGTATGAGTGTAAATAACAAATATCAGGCGATTTGCGATACAGTAAAAGATCGCATTGCTCGCAAGGTTTACACCCACCGTCTGCCATCCCGTCGGGAGATTATGGCAGAATTTCAAGTATCCAGCCGTACTCTGCACAAAGTTTTTATGCAGTTGAAGATTGCCGGTTTGATTGAGTCGGCTCCGACCGGAACCGTTGTTTGCAATTCAGATAAATCTGCGGGGGCAGCCAAGCCGAAAATAGTGCTTATTACGCCGGTGGCTCCGGCAAGACATGCGGGGGATCCTTTTATTCAAAGCATTATCGCGCATATTGAAAAATATGAATTTGAACTTGACTGGAGTGTATGTGTAAAAAACAATGTTCTGGAAACACTGCAGCATAAATCGTTGAGCTCCAGAGATAGTGTTATTTTTACCAATAGTACTTTTGCTTTGGAAGCCGGTAATTATCTTAAAGAAAAAAATATAACTTTTGTATCAGCCAACCGCCCGGCAAAGGGGGTGGATATAAACTGGGTGGATTGGAATCACCTTGAGTTGTTTGACAATGTTATCGGTACGCTGGTCAATTGCGGCGCCAGATATATAACTTTTTTCGGATCCGGTTCGCCGGACCATACCAACTTGCGTATTCCGGATAATCATTGGCAGATACTTGATGATTTCGAAGCGGTAAAAAAGAGTTATTTGCTGTTTTATCCCAAGACCGGTGAACACTCCGCCGATTTATATTGCGATTCAGAAAAATATGTGGATTATCTGTTATCGCAGAAACACCTGCCGGATGTTATCTGGTGCGGAAATCATAAAACAAAAGTAAATGTTGATAAAATTCTGACCCGGCGGGGTATTGCTCCCGGTAAGATTTTTCTGTTATGTATGTCGCATTACCCGGCAGCTGAAGAAAACTTTTTTGGAGTCTACACGCCGCAGTCATTGCAGAAATTCGGTAATAAAGTATGGGAGCTTTTGATGTTTTGCCGACTGCACCCGGAGGCACCATGCCGGGGAATAAAACAGCAGTGCGGCTTTTTGTGCAGCAAGTCGATTAAAAAATTAAAGTTCAATCAATCTTGAAATAAGGAGGAGAGCAAACAATGAAAAAGAATGCAGAAAAAACTTCCACCCATGACAGGTTAAAGTTCAGCAGCTTTACCCTTATAGAACTCCTTGTAGTTATTGCTATTATTGCAATTTTAGCGGCAATGCTGCTGCCGGCTTTGTCTGCCGCACGGGAACGGAGCAAACAGACCAACTGTACCGGCAAGCTCAAGCAGATCGGTTTGGCGGTGCAGATGTATGCCGGAGATAACAAAGATGTTATCGCTTTCAGTTCGGGATCTAAACTCGGCAATGAAACATGTGCCCGCTGTGCTGACGGTACTGAATCGCAAATGAAACTTCTGGATGGCGAATATTTCCCCGGCAACAGCAAATACGATATCAATTCCATTGAACGCATTTACCGGTGCCCTTCAGATAATTCCAACTTTCAGATCATCAATCAGTCATCCGGCTCTGCTTACCCCAGTTACATGTCTTTGCACAGCGGCCCCATGCACAAAGGGGCAACTTTCTGGAACACCTGGAAAGGCAAATGGTGGAACTTCCAACGGGCACGGGAAGTGATCGGCACCAGCGACCCGGATGTATCCATTGCCATAGAATACACTTCTGCCATGTCCAGCGATCAGGGGCGAACCAATCCTGCTGCCAACCACCCGGATTTCAGTGTGCGAGCCTGCCGTCTGGCGGGGGATGTAACCAGCCACACTATGACCGCAGCGTTGGATACGAAAATTACCAAGTTTGGGCAGATGACCGACTTTCTGGAAGAGGATAAAATGCGCAA
Source organism: Victivallaceae bacterium (assembly GCA_045635745.1). Taxonomy (GTDB): domain Bacteria; phylum Verrucomicrobiota; class Lentisphaeria; order Victivallales; family Victivallaceae; genus SIG78. Next base: position 13,265 of record JAZTWG010000035.1, on the reverse strand, counting down.
GTAATTGCGGTAAGATTTCTATAATTGTTAAAATATAAAAGGGATAATACAATGAACAAACTTGCCAAAGCGTTTTTCGCCGTGGAAAATTCTTTGATTTCCCGGTCAAATCCGGCATCTTGCGAAGTAAAATTTATGCAGTGGAATTTGCATATAGCCTGGGATATGCAAAACAAATTCAACCTTAAACAGCAAGCCGATGTTATATTGAAATACGCCCCCGATGTGGTGATCCTCAACGAAGTTGACAAGTTCTGCGAACGCACCGGCAAAGTGGATATGACTGCGGTTTTAGGCACGCTTACAGGTATGCCCTTTACGCAGTTTTGCGGGGCATGGCTGGTGCCGCCGGACGGCATGTACGGCAATGCTGTGATCTCCCGCTACAAACTTGATCTGGTGGGGGCATGGCACATTCCGGCAAAGCCGGAGGAAGCCCGCACCCTGACTTTGCTTTTAGTGGAAGCTCCCGACCCATTCTATGTGGCAGTAACGCACTTGAACGCCCATGGCGGCGAAGAAAACAACCGTGTCCGGGGGGAAGCGGTCAAGGCCATTGCCGGATTGCTGGAAAAGTATGCAATAGTTTATCCGGTGATTCTGGGCGGGGACTTTAACTGTGAACAGGGCAGCGATCCGGTGAACGCTCTGGAGGAGGCGGGCTGGTCGCTGGAGCAGCCTTTGAAAACATGGCCCTCCACTGGAGCAACTCAATCGCTGGATCATGTGTTTCTCCGGAAAAACGATTCTGCTTTACAGGTAGTCAGCAGAGTCGTTGGCGATGCAGAAGGTGCATCCGACCATTTGCCGGTTATCAGTAATTTAAGAATACACTCTGTAAAATAAATATTTCACAAGGAGAAAACAATGAAAAAACTTTTGTTGGCGGTTTTTGCCGCCGTAACTGCGTTGGGCGTGTCGGCAAGTGACTTGAAAGTCTATGCCAGCGGCCCTGCTCAAGTTGAAAAAACTGCCCCCGGGGTGTATAAATTCAGCGTCAAGGCCGGTAAAGGCTGGCCCCAGATCCGCATTGGTGTTCCTAAAGGCACGGTTTGGAAAGATGCAAAAGTCGCTTTTACCTTTAAAAAGCTCTCCCCCGCAGGCAAGATCACCAGCGGGATCACTCTGGGAACGGTCAAGCCGGACAGCAATGCCATCCAGGGCGGCTACTTCAACAACATGCTTTCGACGGATAAGGCGGTAAATCTGAAATTTGCCGCTTTGGGCGACAAAACACCTGACGAATTGCGTATTTCAGTAAAAAATCCACGAAAAGACTATGTTTTTGAAATCAGCAACATCAAGTTTGAAACTGCTGCCGCCGGAGTTTCCGGAAAAAAGGCGAAGAAAGCCCGCCTTAAACCCATTCCGCCGGTGATGTTCAAAGGTAAACCATTCTTCCCGTTGGGGGCGTATGATATGTTTGAAGTCGGTAAAAACGGTCAGTTCGGTACGCTTGACGAGCGTTTTGTGGAAGCCGGCGGCAACTTTTGCGATTTTGGGGCGGTTTATCTGCCGCCGGAACACACGATTTTGCCCGCTTACAAAAAAGCATACACCACACACGGTCAGCCCGCAATATTCACTGCTTTGGATAAAATGAAAAACGATCCGCGTTTCAAAGATATTGCATTGCTGGTCAATTTGAGCGCGAATGTTTTGCTGGATGACTCCGAAGCGAAGGTTTACGGTATGCACGGTATGCTCAAACCGGCTACCGGCGAAAAACTTGAACTCCGGAAAAAAGTGCTTGCCGAAGCTGCTGAAAAGCTCGCCAAATATCCCAATGTTATCGGTTACACCATGGATGAACCGGAAAATACTGTCTGGCAGTATTATGAAAAGAATCTGAAACACGACTGGGAAAAACGCAAGGATAAAGGTTTGTGCGAATATATGGTAAGCTGGCTCGGGTGGACTAAAGATGTGGTCAAAAAGTATCACCCCACAGCCCAGATGATGCCTATTATTGCCTGGGAACCCAGCTATGCTAATACTACTGAACTCTATGATGTATTGATCGCCAATACTTACCCCCACAAACTTGCCGGTATGAAAGAGTTTGAGCCGCCTCTGTACCGGGTCAACTACGATGCCGCTATGCAAGTAGCCGCCGTCCGTGCCGCCGGTAACGGCAAAAGTGCTATTTTCATGCCCCCCATGTATGATTTGCGGAAAGGGCACATCGGTTACACCATCCGTGAACAGTTGTATGTACTGTTTGCCCCCATCACCCGGGGCGTAATGGGCATCCACGGCTGGCGTTTGCAGCGGTGCAGTGATGAATACCGCAAATTTGTCATCTTTCCGGCAATGAAAGAAGTTCACAAACTCAAAGAGTATTTCCTCGGCGAATGGCACGACGAACTGGTTTCCAGCGACCACGACAAAGCTACTGCAGACTATCTCAAACGCTTTAAAAACCGTGTCCGGGAAGTTGAAAGCACTGAAGACGGCGTTTATCAGGAAGTGGGCGATGCCGTACCGGATGTAACTTACTGCTTGCGCAAGCACCGCACCGACGGCAGCTATCTTTTGCTGGCGGTCAACAATATGCGTACACCGGTAACGGCAAACTTTGAAATAAATTTACCCAAGCTGCCCCGCTTTATGATCGACAATATCAACCGCAACGATAAAGTCTGGCTGAAGGGCAACAAGGCTCAAATCAAATTTGAACCGTTTGAAGTTCACGCATATATCTTCAAACCGTAACTGATCTCTGCGGCGGTGTAGTGTTGCTTATTTCAATGCCAGCAGCACTACGCCGAGCAGTATCAGCAGCAGCGCAGCGAATTTCTTTTTCAGCTGTTTTTCTCGGAAAATAAATGCACCCAGTGCAAAACTCACTATGCAGTTGCTCCGGCGCACCAGTGAAATTATTGATATATGCACTTCCGGCAGGCTCACCGCATAAAAATAGCAGAAATCGGCGGCAATCAGCAGAATCCCCGTAGCCGCAACGCTCCAATGCCAGTGAAATTTTTTGGTATTGGAGTTTTTCCTGCAGATTGAACAAATCAAACAGTTTGCCCCCAGCACGAGTACCAGATTTACTGCAAAGTAAAACTGCACCACATTGGGTGCTATATGCAGCGTATTCAAAAGATACTTGTCATAGATCGCCGATACCGCCCCCAGCAGCGTACCCGCCGCAAGTGCATGAATGCCTTTATGACGGGTAAAATCTATATTTTCAAGTTTACCGGCCAAAGCAAATATCAGATATCCGCCAAAAATCGAAAGCATGGCAGCCGCCTGCAGCAGAGTCGGAATCTCGCCATAAAAGCACAACCCCATGATAAACACCCACAATGGAGCCGATGCCCGTACCGGAGAGGCTATGGAAATCGGCAGTTCCCGCATGGCATAGTAGACACATGCCCAGCTTGAGCCGACCAGTATGGCCTTGAACAAGATCAGTCCCCACTCCGCCAGAGTGCAATTTGCGGCGGCGGCGATCCTGCCGCTGATAAAAAGAGCGGTCACAAAAAATATACTGCCGCACAAATTGGAGTAAAACAGTGTGGGCGCCACCGGATTATCCAACACCGCGTGCTTTTTGCATATATCGTAAAACCCCAGCAGCAGCGATGATGCCAGAGTGGGAATCAGAAAATTTTCGACAGTCATATTTTCACCTCGTTTTATTTAATATAGCACCATTTGCTTCTTACAGCAAATAAACTGCTGCAGGCTACTGCAGAACAGTATGGTATTCCCGGCGCAATCAATCCCCATACCCCTCCCGCCCCCTTTTTCCCGATATAGATCATTTTTTCCTGCCATTATCGGGAACAGAGCTTTTATTTAATAAACACTTGCAATCCGTTTGAATTTGTGGTATATTTATAACGTTTATATTTTTTTATTATCAACATCTTAAATAAAGGGATGAGTTATGTTGTTGTTTTTAGCCGGTATCGCCGTGTTGATCGCGGGTTATTTCACCTATGGCAAACTCGTGGAAAAAGTTCTGTCGCCGGATGACCGGGACACCCCGGCAGTAAAATCGCCCGACGGGGTGGACTTTATTGTAATGCCGCATTGGAAAAACATGCTCATACAGCTCCTGAACATTGCCGGCATCGGTCCGGTGATCGGGGTGATTCTGGGGATCAAATTCGGTTCTATCGTCTTTATTGTGCTGCCGCTGGGCAACCTGATTGCCGGTGCCACACACGATATGCTTGCCGGGATGATGTCGCTGCGTAAAAACGGCGCCAACCTCACGACTCTCGTGCAGGATAATCTCGGCAAAGTATACTACAATATCTTTTCGTGGTTTATGGTCGTATTGCTGCTGCTGGTGGTTGCGGTATTTGTCAATATTCCGGCCAATCTGATCGACGGCATGATAAAGGGTGACTGCTTCTGGTACGCAGTTGTTGCCATTACGCTTTATTATGTGGCGGCGGCGATGTTTCCGGTCGATAAGATCATCGGCAGAATCTATCCGGTATTCGGCGGTCTGCTGATCGTCAGCACCATTGCCATTTTCGGAGCGTTGCTGATCGCCGGAATCAAAGATCCGTCCATTTTGCAGGAAGGTTTTGCTTTCAAACTTGCCAAATTCACTGCTGAAAAAAATCAGCCCATACTGCCGATGCTTTTTGTAACGATCGCCTGCGGGATCATCTCCGGTTTTCACGCCACCCAGTCGCCGATCGTAGCGCGCACGATGAAGACCGAACGTCAGGCCCGCAGCACCTTCTACGGCATGATGGTCGCCGAAGGTATTATCGGTATGATCTGGGCGGGCGCCGGTATGGCAATTTATAATTTGTTTCCGCACTATATGGCAATGGCACCGGCAAAGGTTCTCGGATATATAACCACGCATTTTCTCGGTTCGGTAGCTGGCAATATAACCATTGCCGGGGTGATCGTGCTGGCAATAACTTCCGGCGATACGGCGCTGCGCAGCACCCGTATGGCGCTGGCTGAAATGCTCCACATCGATCAGAAACCCATCCGCAACCGTCTGATGATTTGCGGCGTTATGCTGTTGGTGGTCGCCGGATTGCTTTACTGGAGCAATCAGAGTGCCAAAACTTTCAATCTGCTCTGGAACTATTTCTCGTGGGGCAATCAGGTGCTGGCGGTCACAACACTGCTGGCCGGAAGTGTCTATCTGGCAAAAAAAGGCTGGTGGCGGCTGATAGCATTGGTGCCGGGAGCTTTCATGCTCTTTATTGTGGCTTGCTACATATTGTGGATCTCGCCGGATCATGGTGGTCCGGTCGGACTGGGGTTGGAGCTGAATGTGGCGTATGTGCTGGCGGTGATCGTGGCGATTGCCACATCGGTGGCAGTCTGGATCCACGGCGATAAACTGGCTGAAAAATAAGTTGTGAATTATGAAAAAATCTGCCGATAAACAGCTCTTTTTTGACTTCGATGCGCCGTTGGCTTTTCAAGCGGATGTAGCGCCGGAAGAACTCAACAGCGAAAACCCGGTGCAGGAAGAACCTATCTCCGGAATCGCAGTCACAGAAAATCAGCCGGAAACAACAGAAAGAACGGCAATACCGGAAGCAGTACAATCAGATCCGGAACCGGCAAAAACCTCCAAGCCGGACAAATTCGGTATGCTCCAGGCAGTGCTGGCATATCTTGCCCAGAGCAATGCTGCGGGCGCGGCATTGCAGGTGCCGTGCCGTCTGAAAAAGTTTCAGGCCGATGTTGCAGCATATTACTCCTGTTACCGCAAACGGATCAATCACCTGGAACGGACTCTGGTAGTCGATGTTTACACCGAACGCAAGCAATGCCTGCCCGAAAGTGCGGGGCGCTCGGCCATGCTCGAAGAACTCGCTTCATTGCGGGAAAAACGCGCGGATATGGAAAAACAGATCCGGATCGACGAACCAGATCTGTGGGTGGAAGAGGAACTCTTTGATGAATTCCGCACCTTTGATTACAGCCGCAGCACCAATAAAGAGTACCACAAACTCTGCCGCCGTATAACTTCTCTCCAACAGAGTCTCTACAAAGGTACGCGCATGGAACAGCTGGCAAAATCCGATGTGGCCGATTATCTGGTAATAGCGGTACCCGAAAATATGTTATCAGAAAAAGAGATACCCGACAGCTGGGGGCTGTGGTATATCATGCCGGACAAAAGCGTAAAAGTTGCGGTCAATCCCGCTTTGCAGGAGTGCAGCAGCGAAAGCCGGCTGCATCTGGTGCAGAATATAGGCCATGCGGCGCTGAACTGCGTGCTTTTTGCCAACGGCGTGAAAATCAAAAGCAACAACAAAGCCAGATTTACCCGTCCGCCGCGGGCGAGAAGAAAATAAAAGAGTTATACGATAAAAAGTGAATATTATCATTAAGGAATAAAAAATGGCTGATAAATTTTCTGAAATACCCTACAAGATCTACTTGAGCGAAGATGAACTGCCGCACAGCTGGTACAATCTGCGTGCCGATATGCCTGTAAAACCGGCGCCGCTGCTGAATCCGGAAACGCATAAGCCGGCAACGCTGGAAGAACTTTCCAATGTATTCTGCGAAGAACTTGCCAGACAGGAGCTGGACAACACCACACAGTATATACCTATACCCAAGCCGGTGCGCGATTTCTACAAGATGTACCGTCCGGCGCCGCTGGTGCATGCTTCGTTTCTGGGAAAGGAACTCAACACTCCGGCAAAGATATTCTACAAGTTTGAAGGCAACAACACTTCCGGCAGCCACAAACTCAACAGCGCCATTGCTCAGGCTTATTACGCTCACGAACAGGGTTTAAAAGGCGTGACTACCGAAACCGGTGCCGGTCAGTGGGGTACAGCGTTGTCCATGGCATGCAGTTTCTTCAAGATGGCGTGTCAGGTCTATATGGTGAAAGTTTCTTATGAGCAAAAGCCGTTCCGGCGCGAAGTGATGCGTACCTACGGCGCAAGCGTAACGCCCTCGCCTTCGGAAACGACCGCAGTCGGCCGCAAGATCCTCTCTGAATTTCCCGGCACCGGCGGCAGTCTGGGATGTGCCATTTCAGAAGCGGTGGAAAGCGCACTTAATCAGGAAGGCTTCCGCTATGTTCTCGGTTCGGTTTTAAATCTGGTAATGCTCCATCAGAGTATTATCGGTATGGAAACCAAAACTGCGTTTGACAAATACAATATCAAGCCAGATATAATCATCGGATGCGCCGGCGGCGGCTCCAACCTCGGCGGTCTGATCGCTCCCTTTATGGGCGAAAAACTCCGTGGCGAAGCCGATTACCGCTTTATCGCCGTAGAACCGGCAAGCTGCCCGAGTCTGACCCGCGGCAGATATGTTTATGACTACTGCGATACCGGCAAGGTTTGTCCGCTGGCCAAGATGTATACTCTCGGCAGCGGTTTTATGCCGGCATCCAGCCACGCCGGCGGCTTGCGTTACCACGGCATGAGCCCGGTTTTGAGCGAACTTTACCACGAAGGACTTATGGAAGCGAGAACCGTCAAGCAGACCGAAGTTTTTGAAGCTGCTGAATTCTTTGCCCGCTGCGAGGGTATTCTGCCGGCGCCGGAAAGTTCGCACGCCATCCGTGCTGGTATCGACGAAGCGATCAAATGCCGCGAAACCGGTGAAGAAAAAGTGATCGTGATCGGTCTGACCGGTACCGGCTACTTTGATATGTTTGCGTATGAACGCTTCAACAACGGAGCTATGACCGACTATGTGCCGACCGAAGAAGATCTTGCCAAAGGTTTTGCCGGTCTGCCGGAAATCAATAAGTAAAAACTTTGCAAGCAGACAGGTCATGCGGCGGCACAGCCGCCGCAATGCCCGGTCAGGGCCGCGAACGCATGTGAGAGCAGTTTGCAGGATATATTCCTGCAAACCCGAGGCAGCAAGCTGCGAGGTCGAACGGAGTTGAGCGAAGCCTTCCGGCGTTTGAGGACGATTTTGAGCTGTGCTCAAAATCGCTTAAGGGAGCGGCAGCCCCCGCCGTTATTTAAAATCGTCAGGAACTGCGCTGGATATAGCAGGGCAATGAGCAAAGGGGTGCTGGGGGAAAGCAATCCCCCAGCAGATGTGCAATGTCTATACTGTTTCTGTGAATGTAAAAGTTTGCTGCACAGGATGAATGTGGCAAACAAACCAATGGAGATATTAAATGAGCGTTTACGATGTACTCTGCATGCCTTTGAATGAACTTATGCCATTGAGTATGCTTATAGTGTTTGCGTTCATTTTCGGCAGCTGTCTGGGGAGCTTTCTCAATGTCTGCATCTGGCGCATACCGCTGGGTGAATCGGTTGTAGTTGTGCCGAGCCATTGCCCGAAGTGTAATCATAAAATACGCTGGTTCGACAATGTGCCGGTGATCGGTTTTCTGGCATTGGGCGGCAAATGCCGCGACTGCAAAGCACCGATTTCACCGCGCTATATAATTATGGAATTATTAGTGGGCGCATTGTTTACCATACAGGCGTTGAATATCTGGCTCAATAATGCGGAAATCCATTGGCTGATAGCCGTAATAATTATGCTCTCGGTGGCACTACCGTGTGCTTTTATCGATATAGAGCACCGGAAACTGCCGGATAAACTCACATATTTCGGCATGATCGCCGGAGTTTTGTATTGCTGGATATTTCCGTCCTACCCGGTAAAAACACACCCCGACGGCTTGTTGTTGAGCTTGATTGGTCTGGCTGCTGGTGTGTTCGGCTTGGGATTTTTTGCATGGGCAACTGCCAAATGTATGAAAAAGCGTACATTAGGCGGCGGCGATGTGAAATATGCCGGATTTCTTGGTGCATTATACGGCTTGCCCGGCTTGCTCGTTACGCTGCTGTTTGCCAGTGTATTGGCAATAATATATTATTTATTGTTCCGCAAAAAATATGCCAAAGATGGTTTCGTACCGTTCGGGCCGTTTTTGGGAATAGCAGCATATTGGTATATGCTGATGGGATTGATCCGCATAGGGTAACGGTACTATCAAGCCTGCGGCCCGTGAAAGCGGCTTCCGGCGGCAGGAAAAAACCGTTTTTTTACCGTTAATCACCGGTCTGCCGTCATCAGCCATTCCGCCAGCATATGTGGCAGACAGCTGTTGTGCCAACTGTGACAACTGTGCCATGTGTGACAAATGCGCCAACTGTGACAATAGAAGTGTGTCAAGTTGGCGCACTTTTATTGTTCCCATAAATTTTGGCTCACATTCTGAAAAATAAAAAATCCTTATTTTTATGAGTTTTTGAGCTCAAACCGAACATGTATTGACTATTTTTGTCAAAATTGGCACGCATATTGCTTAAATAACCGGTGTAAAAATTTTACATCAACAAAAACTCTCAAAACAAGGAGAAAAAATCATGAGCAAAGTTCTCGGTATTGACTTGGGTACCACCAACAGCTGTATGGCGGTCATTGATCACGGAGAAGCAAAGGTTATTCCGAACGCCGAAGGTATGCGTACTACGCCCTCTATTGTGGCTTTTACCAAAAGTGGTGAACGTCTGGTCGGTCAGACGGCCAAACGTCAGGCGGTAACCAACCCCAAACAGACGATCTTTTCGATCAAGCGTTTCATGGGCTGCAAATACGATGAAGTTCAGGAAGATGCCAAGCGCGTTCCTTACGAACTCGTGAAAGCCGCCAACGGCCACGCCCACATTCAGGTTGGCGACAAGAGCTACAGCCCGCCGGAAATCTCGGCTATGATCCTGCAGAAGCTCAAGGCTGATGCCGAAGCTTACCTCGGCGAAGAAGTCAAACAGGCGGTCATCACCGTTCCGGCTTACTTCAACGACAGTCAGCGTCAGGCCACCAAAGATGCCGGTAAAATCGCCGGTTTGGAAGTCTTGCGCATCGTCAACGAACCGACCGCAGCTGCGCTGGCTTACGGGTTGGAAAAAGATGGCGACGAAACCGTGGCGGTGTACGACCTCGGCGGCGGTACCTTCGATATCTCCATTCTGGAAATCGGCGACGGAGTGTTTGAAGTCGATGCCACCAATGGCGATACCCACCTCGGCGGTGACGACTTCGATGCTGCGATCATCGACTACCTCGCCGAAGAGTTCCAGAAAGAAAATTCCGTGGATCTGCGTAAAGACACCCAGGCTCTGCAGCGCTTGAAGGAAGCGGCAGAAAAAGCCAAGTGCGAACTCTCCAGCTCCATGAGCACCGATGTAAACCTGCCCTTTATTTCCATGAATTCCGATGGTCCGGTGCACATGAATGTAACTCTGACCCGCGCCCAGTTGGAAAAACTCGTTGACCCGCTGCTGACCCGCACACAGGCGCCCTGCGAACGCTGTCTGGCAGATGCCGGTGTCAGCAAGTCTTCCATCAAGGAAGTCATCATGGTCGGCGGTATGACCCGTATGCCCAAGGTGCAGGAAACTGCCCAGGCGATCTTCGGCAAAGAGCCCCACAAGGGCGTCAACCCCGACGAAGTCGTGGCCTGCGGTGCTGCCATTCAGGGCGGCGTGCTGAATAAAGAAGTCAACGACGTTGTACTGCTGGACGTGACCCCGCTTTCGCTGGGTATCGAAACCATGGGCGGTGTAATGACCAAGATGGTCAATCGCAACACCACCATTCCGCACCGCAAGAGCGAAATCTTCAGCACTGCTGCAGATAACCAGCCTTCGGTGGATATCCATGTCTTCCAGGGTGAACGCGAAATGGTCGCCGACAATAAACGCATCGGCAACTTCCGTCTGGACGGCATTGCCCCGGCTCCGCGCGGCGTACCGCAGATCGAAGTGACTTTCGATATCGACGCCAACGGTATTTTGCATGTTACAGCCAAAGACCTCGGCACCGGCAAGGAGCAGGCGATCACCATCACCGCTTCCAGCGGTTTGAGCGATGACGAAATCGAACGCATGGTCAACGAAGCCAAAGCGCACGAAGCCGAAGACAAGGCGGCTAAGGAAGCAGTTGAAGTCCGCAACCGCGCCGACAGCATGACCTATCAGGCCGAAAAGCAGCTCAACGAACTCGGCGACAAAGTCGATGCCGCGCTCAAGAGCGATCTGGAAGCTGATATTGCCAAGATCAAAGAACTGCTCAAGGGCAGCGATACCGCCGCCATCAAAGCTGCGACCGATGCTTTTGAACAGAAGCTCATGAAACTTGGCGAAGCGCTCTATAAGCAGCAGCAGGAAGCTGCCGCCGCAGCCGGTGCTGCCGGGGCCAATCCCGGAGCGGCTCCGCAGAGCGAGAACAACACCAAGAAAGATGACGGCAACGTAGTCGATGCTGAAGTCGTTGATTGATAAAAACCATGCTCTCCTGCCGTAAAAAGTGGCAGGAGAGTTGATTTAATGCTATATTATAAAGATATTTTATTGAAATAAACCAAAAACCATTGAACAAAAAAGAAAGGACAGTTCAAAATGGCTAAAGTCAATGTTAAGCCGCTGGGCGACCGCGTGCTGCTGGAACTCTGCGAAGTTGCAGAACAAATCAAAGGCGGGATCATCATCCCCGATGCCGCTAAAGAAAAACCCCAGGAATTCAAAGTTGTTGCTTTGGGTACCGGCAAAACCGATGACAACGGCAAAAAGATTGCATTCGACGTCAAAGTCGGCGATATCGTTCTGACCAGCCGTTACGGCGGTACCGAAGTCAAAGTTGATGACAAAGAATACAAGATCGTCAGCTCCGACGATATTCTGGCCATTGTTGGCTGACAATTTTTCATAAGGAATTACTATCATGGCTAAACAGCTTATTTTCTCTGATGAAGCACGCCGCAGCGTGCTGGAAGGCGCTTCCTTGCTCGCCAAGGCAGTCAAAGTCACCCTCGGCCCCAAAGGTCGTAACGTTGTTATCGACAAAAAATACGGTGCTCCCGCTGTCACCAAAGACGGCGTGACCGTTGCCAAAGAAATCGAACTCAAAGATGCCTATGCCAACATGGGTGCCCAGATGGTCAAAGACGTTGCCAGCAAGACCAACGATGTTGCCGGTGACGGTACCACCACCGCAACCGTTCTGGCCGAAGCGATCTATCGCGAAGGTTTGAAAAACGTTACCGCCGGAGCCAACCCCATGGAACTCAAGCGCGGTATTGACAAGGCAGTTGCCGCAGTTACCGACGAATTGACCAAGATGAGCAAAAAGGTCAGCAGCCGCGAACAGATCGCCCAGGTTGCCACCATCTCTGCCAATGGCGACAACACCATCGGCGAAATCATTGCCGATGCCATGGACAAAGTCGGCAAAGACGGCACCATCACCGTCGAAGAAGCCAAAGCCATGGAAACCACTCTCGACGTGGTCGAAGGCATGCAGTTCGACAAGGGTTACATCAGCCCCTATTTCGTGACCGATGCCGAAGCTATGGAAGCTGTGCTGGAAGATTGCTACATTCTGATCAACGAAAAGAAGATCAGCAACCTCAACGATATGCTCCCCGTGCTGCAGGCTGTTGCCAAAGAAGGCAAGCCGCTCCTGATCATTGCCGAAGATGTTGAAGGCGAAGCGCTCTCCACTCTGGTCATCAACAAGATGCGCGGCAGCTTGAATGTCTGCGCCGTCAAGGCTCCCGGCTTCGGCGATCGCCGCAAGGCCATGCTGCAGGATATCGCCATTCTGACCGGCGGCACCTGCATTACCGAGGATCTTGGCATCAAGCTTGAAAATGTCACTGCCAAAGAACTCGGCCGTGCCAAGCGCGTTACCATCGACAAAGAAAACACCACCATCGTTGAAGGTGCCGGCAAAGCCAGCGCCATCCAGGGTCGTGTTGCTCAAATCAAACGCGAAATCGTGGAAACCACTTCCGACTATGACCGCGAAAAACTTCAGGAACGTCTGGCCAAATTGGCCGGCGGTGTGGCTGTCATCAAAATCGGTGCTGCTACCGAAGTTGAAATGAAAGAAAAGAAAGACCGCGTGGACGATGCTCTGCATGCAACCCGCGCCGCGGTCGAAGAAGGTATCGTGGCCGGCGGCGGTGTGGCGCTCATTCGCGCTGCCAAGGCAGTTGCCGCTCTGAAACTGGCCGGTGACGAAGCTATCGGTGCCGATATTGTAGTTCGCGCCGTTGCCGAACCGCTGCGTCAGATTGCGGCCAACGGCGGTTACGAAGGTTCTGTGGTGGTTCAGAAGGTCGGCGGCCTCAAGGGTGCCGAAGGCTTCAATGCTGCCACCGGTGAATATTGCGACATGCTCAAGGCCGGTATCATCGACCCGAAGAAGGTGACCCGTTCCGCGCTGCAGAACGCCGCCAGCATCGCCGGTCTGATGCTGACCACCGAGTGCCTGATCACCGACATCAAGGAAGAAAAAGAACCTGCCATGCC
>JAZTWG010000034.1:0-1584 GCA_045635745.1 Victivallaceae bacterium | reverse complement strand
GTTGGTGATTCTACTGTTACTGCTTCTACTCTGCCTGGTAACAAACTGGTTCTCGGCGGTTTCATGGGTATGAACGTTACCGAAGTCAAAGCCGATGCTTTTGAAAAGCTTTTCAAGTGCCCCAGCGACAGCACCAACTTTGCTGACGCAGTAGCTGCTTCAGGCGAAGGAAATGAAGCTACCCCGGCTAAACCGGCTAAATCTTCTTATTTCAACTGGATCAAAGACGATGATACCAATGGCAATAAGCGCGTGATCGTCGGTCGCGACAATCCCGGTGCAGCCACCTGGTGGGATATGAGTGGCTGCCATCCGAAAACTACCAACATCTGCTTCCTCGGTGGCCATGTATCCAGTTTGCCGCAGTTGGTTGCTGGCGTTGCCGACTACAAAATACTTGACCAGATCACCTACAATTGATGATCATTGTAGTCTGATTCTACAAGTCTGATTGAAAACGCTCTCTTGAAAAAGGGAGCGTTTTTTGTGTCTTAAATACGCTGGCCGTATGACCGGTAGAATACTTTACAAGTGATTGAAACTTCATATTGGGCAACTTTTATAAAATTTATATCGGTTACACAAGTTTTTTTCGATAAAAGCATATTCAGGATTTGTTTTTTTATCTAAACGGTGCTATTTTAAAAGAGCGTTATTTACGCGGAGAGCTGGTCGAGTGGTCGAAGGCGCCGCATTGGAAATGCGGTGTACTGCAAGGTACCGAGGGTTCGAATCCCTCGCTCTCCGCCATTTTCATTTTAAAGAAAATGAAAATGGCGAACGAAGACGTAAGTCTTCTCTTCACTGTGCGAAGCACAACTTCACTCAAAAGGCGCAGCCTTTTCTTCCTTGCCACGGCGTCATGCAATGAAGCCGGGACATCTTCACCAAACCCCGGAGAAGACTTACTTGTGAAGTCGTTTCATTCCGCTATCGCTCCATTTCACTTGTGAAGAGGTCAGCTTGCGCTGCCCGTGAAGTTGCCGCCTGTCGGCGGGTGGATGTGTTTCTTTTTACTGCGCTTCGCTTACACGGCGGCAAGCCGCCTTGATTTTTTGTTTTGCTGTGATATATTATTTCTCGGAAGGAGATAATCTTATGGCTGAAAGTAAATTGCGTACACTATCCATTGACTTTGCTGTGCAAATTCTCAATCTGGTAAAAGCTTTAAAAAATCAGCACGAAACGATCGTCTCCAATCAAATCGGCAGAGCCGGAACCAGTATCGGAGCAAACATACACGAAGCACAATATGCCCACGGCAAACCGGATTTCATCGCCAAACTGCAAATCGCCCTCAAAGAAGCCAACGAAACGAGTTACTGGCTGGAACTTCTGCTGAAAACAAATTATATTGATGAAATAAGATATCAGGAATTGAATAGTGACTGTTCCCAAATCCGAGTTATGCTGATTAAGTCGATCAATACGGCAAAAGGGGACGAAAAATGAAAAAAGAATCTCATCATAAATTACGGTTTGAATTGCTCAACAGTAATGGTGAAAAAATTGGCATAAAACAATTTTTGAGATTACTTTATATAGCGTTATCAATATTTGCTATATCGGTAATCGTTGTTTATA
>JAZTWG010000033.1:0-67329 GCA_045635745.1 Victivallaceae bacterium | reverse complement strand
CTGTGTTCCCGGCAATGAAAGTGTCTATCGCAACGTGTTTTCCCTGCCGCCGGCATCGGTCATGCGGTGCAGTGCCGACGGCAGAAAAGTTATTTCAAATTACTGGCAGCTTGATTACAGCAATAAACTTGCAATAAGTTTTGAAGATGCGGCAGAAGCATTGCAGGAAAAACTTGCCAATGCCGTCCGCAAACGCCTGATTTCTGATGTTCCGTGCGGACTTTTTCTCTCCGGCGGCGTAGATTCCGGAGCCGTTTCCATGCTGGCGGCACAGCAGAGCAGCAGCAAACTTGACGCCTTCACGATCGGGTTCAGTGAAAGTTGCTACGATGAGCGCGATCTGGCAGAAAAAACCGTCAAATGGATAAACGCAAAAACAGCTCACGGCATACTCCATAACACACAACTCGTTGACTGCCGGAGTTTTGACGAATTAAAAAAACTTGCAGCAAGCTGCGGTGAACCATTTGCCGATCTCTCGATATTGCCCACTGCTCTTTTGAGCAGATTTGCCGCAGATAAAGTCAAACTGGTGCTTTCCGGTGACGGAGCCGATGAAATATTCGGCGGCTATGAGCGTTATATAGCCATGCAGTATTGTGCGCGTTTGGAAAAAATCCTCCCGCATACCGTCCTGCGTATGCTGGCGGCAACTGCCGGAGCAATTTTTCCCGATCACGGAAAACGGTCAACACGGTCACGCCTGATTCGTTTTCTTACATTGGCATCTGCTCCCGCCGGTCAGCGGTATGCCTTGCTTATGACTCAGGCAACTGAAGCCTTTCGCCGCGCACTTTACGGCGAAAGACTGCAATCAGGTGTGCTGCCGGATGCGGGGCGTTATCTGAACGATATATTGGCTCAAACCACCACCTGCGACCCGGCAGAACGTTATGCAGAGTGCGATCTGCACAGTTATCTGGTCAACGATATTCTGGTAAAAACCGACCGGGCAAGTATGGCTCATTCGCTGGAGATAAGATCTCCGTTTCTGGATAAGGATGTTGTGGAGTTTGCCGCAAAATTGCCGTTTGATTTCAAACAGCATAAAGGCAAACGCAAGCTGGTACTGAGAAAAGCCTTGCAGGATTTGATCGCCCCGGAAGTTGCCGGCGGCAGAAAAAGGGGCTTTGCCGTCCCCGTTGGCAGTTGGTTCCGGAATGAGTGGAAGACTCTGCTGGCAGAAAATCTGCTGCAAGGCGAACTTATCCGGGGAAACTGGATGAATAAAAACGCCCTTGCCGGAGTTATCAAAGAACACGATTCATTCAAAAAAGATCACAGCGAACTTCTGGGTTCACTTTTGATGCTCGAACTCTTTCTGCAAACAGAAAAGTAATTGGACCGATACGCAGCAAGGCTCAGGATAGTAGCTCATCTACAACGGCAAAAAACGCATCGGCTGTCCCGCACCGCCGCTGCGCGGCAGCAGCGAACAAAAGATGCAATACCCCCGTTTTTTTGCATAAATTTTTATTTGTTGTCGAAAAAATCAGTGAACTTGTATTTATATGACAGCAGGGTTGATCGACCGGATTCCCGGCAAAGGTGGTTTTATCAGCAAAAAGTTTAAGATACGCATAACCGTGGTGATCGACAATCTTTTTGCCTGCGATAACTTGACAAAGTTTTATACCGAATTTATATTATTTGCAGAAAAAATATCTGTCTGCTGAAAATAGGAGAATCAACGATGGCAGTTTCGATAAATGTGAAAAATTTTGGTGTGATCGGCGATGGCATTGCGGATGACTCCGCAGCTATTCAGAAAGCTCTCGATCATGGAGCTGATATTGTGGAGATCCCGGAGGGCATGTACCGGATAACTGCAACCTTGCTGGTTTCCTCACATACCCGGATCGAAGCACATCCCCAAGCCAGGATATTTTCGTGCGGTGATACACCTAAAAAACAGGGGGATTTTCTTTTAAGCAACCGCAATCTTGCAGATGGCAACTGCAATATTGTGCTGCATGGCGGCATTTGGGATGGTAATCATCAGGGCAAGTACAATACCAAAAATCCGGATCTTTTTGCTCCCAACGCCTGGAGCGGTGCTGTTTTGAACTTTTTTAATGTCAGCGATCTGATGCTGGAAGATTTGATCGTAGCTGATTCGGTGACATTTTTTGTGCGTCTGGGCAAGATCGAAAATTTTACTATCCGCAATATCGGTTTCCGGGGCGAACCCAGCGGGTTCAATCAGGATGGCTTGCATTTCAGCGGCTTTGTCCGCAACGGTTTGATCGAAAATATCACTGCGCTTACTCCCATGCAGACAACCGATGACATGCTTGCGCTTAATGCAGATGACTCGCTGGAAAGGCTTGAAAACCGGGATCTGCTGCGGGGACCGATCGAAAATCTGATTTTCCGCAACATCTATGCCGAAAGCTGCTACACTGCCATAAGAATGTTGAGCGTAACTGCCCCCATCCGCAATATCCGTTTTGAAAATATCCGCGTCGGCTGTCTGAAATTTGCCATCAATATGGATGCTGCCCGCTATTGCCGCACTCCGCTTTTCAACGAAGCGGATCACCACGACGGCGTGGGCGAAATCAGTAATATTGTGATCGATAATATGCAAGTCTGGCGGGTTGGCGAATTTACCGGACCGCTGATTTGTGATGAAAGCAATTCCGAAAATGTGATCATCAAAGACTTTAAGCGGCTGATCGAAAAAGATGAACAGCCTGCCGCGCCGACTATTCAAACTGCTAATATCCCGGATCGCGGCAAACAGGCTTTTGCCCGAGCAATGCAGGAATTTTTGATCTGAAATCACTTCAGGGAGAGGATATATTCAAATGGCACTTTTTTCTGCCGGTCAGACAGAAAAAAGTGCCATTAAAGTTTCGCATAAAGGTTATCCAAAAGGATTTTATTTTACTTCATTGCCTCTGGGGGCAATTCCGAAAGTATTTCCCGGATGGTTTTATCACGATTTTGATTTACTATGGAATCGAGGATCGCTTCTGCAAGTTCTTTCCCATGTTCATCAAAACCGTATTCTTGTTCATCTTCGCAATCTTCTTCTCTTTCTGTTAAGATATACCCACCTGAACTTAATTGCTACCTCAACCCGTTGTAATAAAAAAATAAATCATATTTTTGAGGATTATCAAAAATATTGTAAAATTTATCCAACGCCGTTTTTACTTCCATATCCATATCAAATCTTTTTACCCCAGCCAGATTGCTTCCGGCGGCAATTCAGACAGAATTTCCCGGATGGTTTTATCACGAGCCTGATTTACCTTGGAATTCAAAACAGCCTCAAATAATTCTTTGCCGTTTTCTCCAAAACAATATTCCCACGGATCATTTCCATCTTCTGAATTTTCTGTCCAAATATAATGTCCACAATAACTCAACTGATAACTCAATCCATTATACTCGAAAAATACATCATCCATTTCTGAATTATCAAATACTGCATAAAATTTGTCTAACGCAGTTTTTACTTCCATTCCCATATTAAATCCTTTCTGCCAGTGGCTTCTTCTATTGCTTTTTTAAATTTTGAAATCTCTGATCTTGTTAAAGGTGAATGCCCTAATGTTCGATTGGAGCCCTTCCATTTATGGCTATGTACAGTTCCTACAGGATGCCCATCAAAAGAATGTTGCCAATCAATATCCATTTTGACTTTTCCCTGTTTGTCATAGACTCTTAATTGTTTTATTTCACCTCGTTTATTCATCCCTAAATATTGCGAATTCGGTTTTGCTGTTGTCGGCAGTATTTTTCCTTTGGGATCTGAACTTTTTATAATCGGTATGCTATGAGCCTTCCCCACAGTCCGGTATCCTCTCGGTGCCCGTCCTCTTCTTCCGCCATAACTTGTCCCTCTTCCTCCCATATTATTATTTCTCCTTATAACTTACACCGCGATGACCGTATTTCCAAGCCATTGAAGTGTTTGAAAACGAAATAATTTCGTAATTTCCTGATTTTAATTCATCCGGAACTTTTCCATAAACGATAATTTTGTCAGGATTTAATTTTTCGATCATTGCTTCAAATCCACGCAAAAATATCTTGCGGCACTCTTGGGAATACATCGTTCCAACAGTGGAAACGGCAACAACAGAACCGGGGATTATGCCTTCAAAACAATAATCAAAACTGTCAACATCTGCCCACGAAACTGTCGGAATAACACGGCATCCGGCTCGCTGCATTATTTGTCCGAGAAGTCTGGAACGGTAAACATTCCAGATTTTCATTGCTTGTGGCATATCCGTATACAATGAAAAATCCGGAGAAAGAACAACATCAAAATTGCTTAATCGCGGTATATAACGCCACGGCAAACGCCAAATCCGTTCAAAACGGTAATCATCCAGAAAAAAATGTACTCCAGAAGAAAATTGGGTACTCCGCAGAGAATGACAAAAATCAATCAGTTTGTCAGGAATAAATTTTTCCGTTTTTATAATTGGAATATTGTATCGTCCTTCGCTGCATTCAATTTGAAATTCGTGCAAATTCAAGATATTGGTATAGTCAAACATATATTTCTCCCTGTAAAACACGTGTTTCCATATATGCATGCTTATGTCAATATTTTTTTGAAAAAAATGATTTTCTCTGCTCAAAATGCTATCTTATGTATTCCGTCAGATCATTAAGTAAAACAGAAAGGAAACAAGAAATGATCAAGAAGTACAGCGAAGAAAAAAGGCTGGAGGTAATCAATGCACGCAAAGACGGAGCAACCATTGCTCAAATTACAGCACAAACCGGAGTAGGACGAGCAACGGTAAAAGCATGGCTGAAAGATGCCAGATGGAAAAATTAAAAGGATACAAAAGCCGGGGTCAAATTTCTGATAATCCGGCAACTATCGTACAACAGCAGAAAATCTGAATTTTTTCTGAATTCTTAAAATACGTCGACCATTGCATCCCGATACGGATTTTTTAGACTG
The DNA here is from genome assembly GCA_045635745.1 of Victivallaceae bacterium. Classification (GTDB taxonomy): domain Bacteria; phylum Verrucomicrobiota; class Lentisphaeria; order Victivallales; family Victivallaceae; genus SIG78. The sequence goes on along the minus strand of JAZTWG010000033.1, from coordinate 62,393 downwards.
CCTCTTGCTTGGAAATAAAAAAAACGGAATTTCAGGTAGCCGCAAAGGCTGTGTCTGAAATTCCGTATACACTGCAAATGGTCGGGATAGCGAGATTCGAACTCGCGACCTTTTGTCCCCCAGACAAACGCGCTAAACCAAGCTGCGCTATATCCCGATCTGTTTTATCAATATACCACAAATTTAAAGTTTTGCAAGTTTATTTGATGACTTTTTTGACCTTTTTAGCTTTTTAGCTCCGGAATCTTATTTTCCGGCAGTTTCACCGATCCGACAGTCTGCCGTAATTCCTATTTGGCAATGGTTATGGTCTTATAAAAAGTCTTGCCACGATAAGTTGCAGATATTCTGGTATTGAAGGTTTTTCCGGCTGATACCGGAGGATTGCCGGCCATAACTCTGGCGTAAGAACCGCAATTATTGACAGATATACTTGTGCCGGCGGCCCGCCACGATGCATCAACCTGTTGTCCATTCACATAAAGTCGGTAAACGCTGCTACGCCCAGGGCGGAGCGTATCGTAACCGCGGATATTCCCACTGCCAGAAAAGGTGGAATCAGATGAGTTTCCTGCGGCTCGGTTTGAAGAACCATGCTTCATAGCATGAACCGAATCGATCACATCTGAAGTCGCTTCAAGAAGTTCCGGTGCATGATCAATAATACATTGTCCGATTATTAAAGCCGTCTTAACTACCATTTCCCTACGCATTTTTACTATATTCTGATTTAATGAATAGTAACGCTTGTCATCTTCATCTATTTTGCTGACTGATGGCGCAACCAGAGCAATTCGCATACCCCTTAAAAAATTTTTTTTATCAGGCTCATCCGATATTCTGCACCAACTGGTCGAAAACTTTGCAGGCAGCAGGTAACTACCGCCGCGATATTCTTTTTTTTCTTCCTTCTTGTATGAATTTGTGGCAGCCCACGTTCCGGGTTGACCGCCAACAGGATCAATCATATTTTTATATGAATATAAATTTTCTGTAAAAGGATATATAACCATGCTGTCGCGACACCACTCACTGAGATTGCCATGCATATCATACAACCCCCATTGGTTCGGTTCTTTGCCGCCGACGGGGTGTACCCTTAATGAACTGTTAGCTTTGTACCAGCCAAGTTTATCCAGTGTTTTACACTCTTCAAGAATGGTATAGGTGTATTTATTTTTTGATGCAGTTGTGCCGGAGTTTTCTGTTATTCTGACCGGCAGACCGGAATTATCATGAAAAGCGCCCGTAGTCCCCGCCCGGCATGCGTATTCCCACTGTGCCGCAGATGGCAGATCAAAGCTGTACCCTTCAGGCAATTGCTCTTTGAATATTTCGTTGAGCCTGCCGGCAAATGCTTTAGCTTCTTCCCATGATACACAGCAAACCGGCAGATTTTTATCAGATAAACGCTTGGCCATGCAATATTTAAGATGCTCCAGATTGTCTTTGCCCATTACTGCACAATATTGCTCACGGGTGATTTCAAATTTACCCAACCAGAATTTTTGAGTAAGAGTAACCTTGCGAGCCATTTCATGAATATTAGTATAAAGAGCCTGCCCTCCCATAACAAAAACTCCCGGACCTATACCTTTCATCTCCAGCAGAAGCCCGCCCGGAAGGGTGAAATTCAGATCTTCCGGAGCCGGCTCGCATATGGTCACTTCGGTTGCGGGCACGATAGAAGGCATAAGAGAACATCCGCTGAACAGCAGACTGGAGGCAGCAAGAAATAAAAGAAAAATTTTAATTATCATGAATCCCCCCATCTTTGATTTTTTAATACATTTCAACGAGCAGTCTTAATGCCGCTTCCCGTGATTTTCCCTGTTTTATCCCGATAGATCACGCGGTTACCTGTTGTCTGACTGCTGGCGGAGGCTCTTCCTGCCGCATCCCGGTAAACGGTTTTATTGCCCACAGTTTGACTGCTCCCGGCATTGCGCCCGGAAGCATCGCGGTACACCGTGCGGCTGCCCACTTTCTGGCTGCTCCCGATCATTTTGCCGCTGGAATCGCGGTAGATCGTCCGATTGCCCACATTCTGGCTGCTCCCGGCATTGCGCCCGGAAGCATCGCGGTACACCGTGCGGCTGCCCACTGTTTGGCTGCTCCCGGTCATTTTGCCGCTGGAATCGCGGTAAACTGTCCTCGAATTGGCAGAAGCAGTGAAGGCGATCAGCAATATTGCCGCTGCGGTACTGTAAGTTATAAAATTTTTCATAATATCGCCTCAAGTCAAATAGGGATTGCTCCGTTTCTCTTCGCCAATAGTCGTGCGCGGACCGTGCCCCGGGTAAACGACTACATCTTCAGGCAAAGTCAGCAACTCTTTGCGAATGCTTTTTTCCAATTCTGCAAATGAGCCGCCCGGCAAATCGGTTCGGCCCACCGAACCGGCAAAAAGCGTATCGCCGGAAATCACCATTTTCTGTTCCGGAAAATAAAAACAGCTCCCGCCGCGCGAATGTCCCGGAGTCAACAGCAATTTGACTTCCGGCACATCCCACACCGGCGTAGTTGAGGGCAATCCGGCCACCGGCGGCAGATAAGGAAGTATGTGGTTATCCGGACTATGGTAAAGCTCTTCATCGCCGCCGGCAAGGTAGACAAACTCCGCATTGAGCGCTTTTTTGACTTCCGGAACCGCGCCGATATGATCCACATGGGCATGGGTCAGCAATATTGCAGCACGCTCATAAGGAAAACCTTCAGCCGCACTGAGAATCAAATCAGCATCATCGCCGGGATCGACCACCAGCAGCATTTTGATTTTTTCCAGAAATACCAGATAACAATTTACTGCCAATGCCCCCACCGGCACAATTCTGAATTTTTCCATAATACTCCTTTGGCTTTTCAGAGCTAAAAAAAGAAAGCAGGCTTTATACGTCTCAGCTGACTGATTACAATAAGACCTTGCGGCCCCGATGCGTTAATTGTTCCGAGATTGACCTGCTTTCTGATTGCTAATATAACTACCGGTTTGATTTTATGCAAATAAAAAAAAGAGCTTTTTTGATTTTTTTCCAAAAAAGCTGCTCTGAAATTGATATTTCCAACCGAATCTATCAGGCAATCCGGGACTTCAGATCACCCTTGCCGCAACCGGCGGCATTGCGGAGGATTCATAAAATACGACGGCGCCGGACCGCGCTCCAGCAGCCAATCGCGGAAACGGTAAAACTCATCCAGCGAATTCAATCCCGATGCCCGGTTTTTACTTTCGCCGCCGAAGCCCCTGCCCCGCAGATAATCCAGCACCAGTTTGCGTGAAAGAGTCAAGCCGCGGTTTTCGCCGTAATAGGCGGCCATCTCTTCAATATGCGTGGTCATTTCTATCGCCCACTCATTCACGGTCGGCGGCAGATAATTTTCTTTTTCTTCAACTTCACGGAAAAGCCAGGGATTGCCCATCATGCCGCGCGCCAGCATGACTGCGCTGCATCGGGAGCAGGCTTTCAGTTTTTCGGCATCGGCGCTGCACATGATCCCGCCATTGGCAATGATCTGCGTAGCCGGCACCGCCTCCACACACGCAGAAATTATATCGGTAAAAACCTCCCCGGAATAAAACTTTGACATCACTCGACCGTGTATAGTGATCGCCCGCGCACCCAATCCGGAAAGTCCGCGCACCAGTTCCAGCGTGGGCTCCGGATCGACTTCATCCAGAATGCGGATCTTGGCCGTTATGGGAAAACGGGTCCGGCTGGCAAGCAATTCAAAACACTTCAAAGCATTTTCCACATCCCGGCCTAAAGCAGCACCGGCATGTTTTTTGGCAACCTTCGCCACAGGGCAGCCCAAATTGAAGTCAAAAACATCAAACTCATGCTCATTTATGTGATCGACCGCCACCCGCAAATGCTCAAGATCGCTGCCAACGAGCTGAACTGCCAGAAAATCTTCTTCATCACCACGGCGCAATAATTCAATAGAGTTGTTGTTGCTGTACGCTATACTGGCGGCATCCACCATTTCAGTAAATGCAAAGAAACAACCCTGCCGGCGGAGACTCCTCCGGTAGGGTAGATCAGTGTACCCGGAAAGCGGCGCGGCAAGCACCGCGTTTCCGGGATAAATGTATTTGCCTTGGCTCATTGAGTAATGTGTCAGATACCGGCAAGTGTGGATTTGTACGATTTCACCAGATCGCCCAGCTTCACTGCCACATCGCTGCCATTGCCGCTCAAACGCAGCACATCGTCATCGGTAACCACACCCACACGGGCAAACGGCACGCCTTTGAGGATGGCGGCGATTTCATCGCGCTTATCCGGCGCAGCGGTCATGACAAAACGGGTGTTGCTTTCGGAATAAAGCAATTCGGCCAAGCTCAAACCGCCGGGTTGCGGAATGCTGCCCAGCTCAATATTCATACCAAGTCTGCCAGCCATAGCGGTCTTGGCAAAAGCTACCGCCAAACCGCCGAAACCGGGGGTGTGTAAGCTGTGGGCAAGTTTTTTGCCGGTGAGTTCGGCAACTTTGTCGTACATGGCGAGTGCTGCGGGCACATCCAGTTTCGGCACATTATTGCCGGTGTAACCGAGCATGGCGTAGTATTCGCTGCCGCCGAGTTCATCTTTGGTCAATCCAAGTACATACACGTCATCGCCGGGCAGTTTTGCATCGAGTGTTACCGCCAGACGGATATCATCCATCTTGGCGATCACGCTGAACAGCACCGACGGCGGAATGGAAATCTTTTTGCCGCCGCGGGTAGAGTCATTTTTCATCGAGTCTTTACCGGAAATGCACGGCACTTTGAACGCCTTGGTGCAGTCGTAAAGCGCCTGATTGGCACGCACCAGCTGGGCGAGTTTATATTCGCCATCGGGAGTCTTTTCGCTCTGCACCGGGTCCGGCCAGCAGAAGTTATCCAGACCGGCCATATGACCGAGTTTACCGCCAACTGCCAATACGCGGCGGATAGCCAGGTCAATACTCGATGCCATCATATCATATGTATCGATATCGCTGTAACGCGGCAGCATCGCCGCCGAAAGTATGATACCTTCGGTGCTCAACGGTTCGATCATCGTCACCGTAGCATCGCTCAACACATCGCGGCATTTGCCGGTAAAGGGCTTGACTACGCTCAAACCTTTAACTTCGTGGTCGTACTGACGGGCCTTGAATTCGTCGGAAGTGATATTCAAACGGGCGAGCATGGCGGTAAGATCGCTTGCCATATTGCGGCTGTTGACATCGGTGGGTTCTTCCCAGACCGGCTTCTTCCAGCGGGCATTAAGATACATCTTGGGCAGCCCCTGATGCATGAATTCAATATCCAGCAAAGCTACGGTCTTGCCGTCGTAGAGGATATGGAACTTGCCGTCATCGGTGAATTCGCCCAGCACGGTCACTTCCACATCGCGTTCGGCCGCGAGTTTCTTGAATTCTTCGATATGTTCCGGCGGAACGGCATAGCTCATACGTTCCTGCGCTTCGGATACCAGAATTTCCCACGGAGCAAGACCCGCATATTTCAGCGGAGCCAGCGCCAGATCCATCCGGCAGCCGCCGCAGATTTCGGCCATTTCGCCCACGCTGGAGCTCAAACCGCCGGCACCGTTGTCGGTAATAAAGCGGTAAAGTCCGCGGTTACGGGCTTCAAAAGTAAAGTCACCGAGTTTTTTCTGCGTGATCGGGTCGCCGATCTGCACGGCCTGTACCGGAGAATCCTGATGCAGTTCTTCGCTCGAGAAGGTCGCCCCGTGGATACCGTCTTTACCGATCCTGCCGCCACCCATAACAATCAGGTCGCCGGGTTTGATAGCTTTGTCGGCACCGCGGCCGCCATTGATATTTTTGGGCAGCACGCCCACGGTTCCGCAGTAAACCAGCGGTTTGCCCAGATAACGTTCATCAAAGTATTCCCAGCCGTAACCATAAGGAATACCCGACTGGTTGCCGCCGTCGATCACGCCCTGATGCACACCATCGCGCAATCTGCGGGGGTGCAGGAGCCCTTCGGGCACATCTTTATCTTCGGTAAAGGGCGAGCCCAGGCAGTAACCCCAGACATTGATCAGCAGTTCAGCACCCTGTCCCGTACCCATCGGGTCGCGGTTCACACCCACAATACCGGTCATGGCACCGCCGTAGGGGTCGAGCGCCGAGGGGCTGTTGTGGGTTTCGACTTTGTAGCAGATATCGACTTTGTCGTTGAAAGTGATCACACCGGCATTGTCGCTGAAGACCGATACGAGAAAATCGACTTCATTGGCAATCTCTTTGGTGGACTTTTTGATAAAGCTCTTGTAGCAGCTGTCCACGGTAAAGCTTTCGCCGTTTTCCAAATCTTTATAATCAATGGTGGCGCTGAAGATCTTGTGTTTGCAATGTTCGCTCCAGGTCTGGGCAAGCACTTCCAATTCCACATCGGTGGGGTTGGCGCTCAAGCCGTATTCGCTGCGGCCTTCGGCCACGCGGAAGTAACCCTGAATGGCTTTCATTTCTTCCAATGTCAGCGCCAGAGTACCTTTTTTGCTCAATTCCACAAGTTCATCATCGCTGACTTCCAGATTGTATTCCTTCACCGGAATACTTCCCACCGCGTTGATACGGGGCATATTCAGCGGCAGTTCACCGGTCAACTCGCCGGCGGAGAAAATCTGCACAGTCTGAATAAGTTCATTGGCAAGCAGTTTGCGCGCAAGAATATCCACCGACTCGGCAGTCAAACCGGCGCCGTAGAGCAGATACTCCACCGAGCTGTAAACATCTTCATCTTTAGCCAGTTTCCGGCCGATGATATCGGCAACAGCTTCTCTGGCAGTACGGCCCACGTTGTCAGTAACCCCGGGCTTGAAGCCCACGATCACCAGAAAACGGCAGCCGTTGTCTTCGGCAGTAAGTGCCGAACCGCCCACGCGGCTCGTCTGCAGCACCGGATTGGTCAGGTATTCGGCAATGCGCGCAGCTTCAGCAGGGGTGATGTCGGCCGAAATGGTATAGACATCGCGCGTACGAACATTGTCCACATGGATCTTCAAAAAGTCGTTGATCTGCTTTTTGGTCTTTTCGCCCCGGGCGTCATGCCATTCACGGCGGGGGGCAACTTCAATGCGATAATTCATATTTCAACTCCTCTGCAAGTTATTTTCCACAACATTTTTTATATTTCTTGCCGCTGCCGCAAGGACAGGGGTCATTAGCTCCGATTTTAGGTGTCGATCTGACTGCCGGCTGCAGCACTACCGGTTCCTGCGGCGGCACACTGAAATTTGCCGCATCGCCGGGCATATTACCATCGATGGTAATATTTTCCGCCTGTGCCTGCATTGCCAGTCTGGCCTGAAGCACAGCCAGCAATTCTTCGGGCAGCTCGCCGCCGGAAAATTCCTGCGGCATGGCAGCATACATGGCTTCCAGATCGCTCAGCGAAGTGATCGTGACCCGGAACATGTTTTCAGCTATGCGTTTACGCACCGAACGCATCATCATCTCAAAAATGGTGAACGCTTCGTTTTTATATTCCACCAGCGGATCTTTCTGTGCATAGGTCCGCAGATAGATGCTTGAACGCAGCTGATCCATGGTATACAAGTGTTCCTGCCAGAGCTGATCAATGGCATCGAGCACGGTATGACGCTCCAACCACAAAAGCTGTTCAGCTTCCAGATGAGCATTACGAACTTTATACGCTTCACCGATTTTATCGGAGATCTGAATGGTGAGTGCTTCGGGATCGACCACTTCATTCTTGACCACACCGGCAGTCATTTCCTCGCGGGTGAATTCAATGGGGAAGGTACTGTTGAGTTTGTAAAGCAGCTGATCCCAGTTGAAATTGCAATCATTTTTGGCGGCTTTCTCCGAAGGAGTGCCAGCCAGCATGATTTCGTCGTAGACCATATCTTCCACCAGCTTCATAAGCACATCGCCGGGGTGATCGGTAAAGAGCGTTTCTTTACGCAGACCGTAGATGATCTCGCGCTGTTTATTCATCACATCGTCAAACTCAAGCGTGCGTTTACGGATGGAAAAATGCTGCTGTTCGACCCGGCGCTGAGCCGTTTCGATCGAACGGTTCAGGAAGGGGTGCTGCAGTTCTTCGCCTTCTTCGATGCCAAAACGTTCAAAGATCTTGACAATTCTGTCCGAACCGAAAAGACGCATCAGATTATCTTCCAGCGAAACATAAAACTTCGACGAACCCGGGTCGCCCTGACGCGAACAACGGCCGCGCAGCTGGCGGTCAATGCGCCGCGAGTCATGACGGCTGCTGCCGATAACATGCAGACCGCCCAGCTCGGTAACGCCCTCTCCAAGTTTGATGTCGGTACCGCGCCCGGCCATGTTGGTAGCCACCGTGATCGCGCCTTTCTGCCCGGCCTGCGCCACGATTTCGGCTTCGTACTGGTGATTTTTGGCGTTCAAAACATGGTGGGGCAGATTTTTGCGCTTGAGCATACGGCTCAGAATTTCAGAATCTTCCACCGAAATCGTCCCCAGCAGCACCGGCTGACCGGCGGCATGACGTTCTTCCACATCTTCGATGATCGCATTGAATTTTTCGCGCTTGGTCTTGAAGATCGAGTCGTTGTCATCTTTGCGGATACAGGGTTTGTTGGTGGGGATCACCGTAACATCCAGCTTGTAGATCTGGTGAAATTCATTGGCTTCGGTTTCCGCTGTACCGGTCATGCCGGAAAGTTTATCGTACATACGGAAGTAATTCTGAATGGTGATCGTGGCCATGGTCTGCGTTTCCTGCTCGATAGCCACATTTTCCTTGGCTTCCAGCGCCTGATGCAAGCCATCACTGAAACGCCGGCCCGGCATCAGACGGCCGGTGTGTTCATCCACAATCATGACTTTGCCTTCCTGAACCACATAGTGTACATCTTTTTCAAAAAGGCAATAGGCTTTCAAAAGCTGCGAAAGATTGTGCAAACGCTCACTCTTGGCGGCATAGCTTTCTTCAAACTGCTGTTTGGCTTCGGCGCGCTTATCTTCCGCCAGCGATTCATCGTTTTCGATCCGGTGGATCTCCTGAAGCAGATCCGGCAGCACAAATGCATCCTGATTATCCGGAGCGACCGCGTTGCGGCCCTTTTCGGTCAAATCCGCTTCGTGGGTCTTTTCGTCAATGGTAAAGTAGAGCACGCTCTGCACTTCCTGGATCATGCCGCGGTTGTTGTCGCTGCGGACAAAAGCTTCCAGTTTTTCCAGCTCTTTCAAAAGATCGCCGTTTTCCAGCACGTGCAAAAGCTGCTTGTGCGTAGGCATACCAAATTTGACCTGCAAAAGTTTGGTCATCGCCTGCGTTCTGGCATCGCCTTCAGCGCCGTTATCCAAAGCTTCCCGCGCTTCTTTGATCAAACGCGAACAGAGCAGATTCTGTTTACTGTAAACATCGGCCACCAACGGGCGGATCTCCTGAAACTGCTCTTTGTTGGACATGGGCACCGGACCGGAAATGATCAGCGGCGTACGCGCTTCGTCGATCAGAATACTGTCGATTTCGTCAACAATGGCGTAAAAGTGATCGCGCTGAACCAGCTGATCCACATCATTTGCCATGCCCATGTCGCGCAGATAGTCAAAGCCGAATTCGCTGTTGGTACCGTAAGTTATATCGCAGGCATACTGTGCGCGCCGTTCATCCGGCGGCATCATATTCTGCAGACAGCCGACCGTCAGGCCGAGAAACTTGTAAATGGCCCCCATCCATTCGCTGTCACGCCGTGCCAGATAGTCGTTGACCGTAACCAACTGACAGTTGCGCCCGGTAAGTGCATTCAGATAAAGCGGCATAGTCGCCACCAGAGTTTTACCTTCCCCTGTCGCCATTTCAGCAATACCGCCGCGGTGCAGGGCAATAGCCCCCATGATCTGCACATCAAACGGCACCATGTTCCAGACCAGATCCTGCCCGCAAACCGAAACCGTTTTGCCGCACATTCTGCGGCAGGCATTTTTGACCACCGCAAAAGCTTCGCACATCAAACTGTTGACGCTTTCGCCGTTGGCGAGCCGCTGACGGAATTCAACGGTTTTTGCCTGCAATTCTTCATCGGTAAGAGCCTGCAGCTCCACTTCTATCCGGTTGATCTTTGCCACAATCGGCAGCATGCGTCTCACGTCGCGCTGGCTCTTGGTACCAAAAATCAATTTCAACAAACCTGTCAGCATATAAAAATCTCGACTCTCCTATAAATGCCCGCACCGTCCGGGGGAATTTTCACTCCGCAGGGACGGTCAAACATATGTTAAAAAAATATTTTTTTCACTTTTTCTGTCAACAAACAGTTTTCTGGTGCAGCTGTTGACAAATTCCACATCTTTTCAGCGGAAAGTTTCCGGCGATGACGGCTCGATCCACAAGTGGAAATCCACCTTTTTATCGCCGAAATTCAGCGTAATAAGCGTGTTGAGTCTGGTCAGCAGAAGCGCGTACGGGATCTTCACTTCCCGGGCGCCGGCCACTGTTACAGCCACCGAACTGTCGCCCAGAATATCTTCTGCATCCCGGATGGCGGCCACCAGCTTCATCATCCGCATGAGTTTATCACGCAAAGCGCCGTCGAGTTCATACGCCCGATGGCATTTGGGACAAACCGCCTGAAAATCCTCGTCACAGATCTCTGCAAGGTTGAATTTGACCACCCCATCGCAATTTTCACTATCAAGACAGTGAAAATCGATTTGCGCTTTTGCGCCCAGCTTGCCTTCGGAATTCATACTGCTCCCCGCTCTGACTTATCAATCCTGCAGCAGCTTAAGTATCTGCGCGGGCTTGGTGATGTTTTCGAGAATTTCAGCAATCAGATCAGCGTTACGCATCTTGCTGGAAACGCTGCTGAGCAAGCTCAAGTAACCTTCCTGATCAGCATCGTCGGCGGCAATAAACACGATCACGCGCACCGGTTCGCCATCCTGAGTCTGATAATCAGTAATGGCATTGGCGCAAACACCGATCACGATCACCGGGGCATCCATGCGTTCAACGCGGATGTGGGGCAAACCCAAACCCTGACCGACACCGGTGGGCATCATATTTTCACGTTTCCAAACCAGACGGGAGACTACGTCGCGGTCCAGGTGCGCCAAATCCGACACCTTGGCCACCAGCTGGTCAAAGGCGGTTTTTTTATCTTCCGCGTGCAAAACTACGATCGAATCTTTGGTAAGGATCTTGCCGAATGAAACTTTTTCCATTTTTCAAACTCTCTTTTTATTGGTGATTACACATGTTTATGTACATAATTTAATCCGGTTGATTTGATTTTTCAAGCTCCAAAACGCTTTTTTTTTGAAGAAAATCAAACCATTACGCTTCCACTGGCCATATCGCAATATATCGCCATGCGTTCCGGCTTTACCGGAAGCGGCTGTTCCAGTTCTTCCAGTTTACAGCAACTTCCTGCAAGATATTCACTTATGCGCCTTGCTGCTTCCAAAATGCGTTCTTTCTGCCCGCCCATACGGTGCTGCATGGTCTCCAAACCGAAAACTTTGCCGGCCGCCAGCCACTGTTTGCGGAATTCTTTCATCACTTCATCAAACTCCGCCGCCAGACCGGGTATATCGGTTTCGGCCAGCTGTTTCAAAGCGGCTTTATCGCCTTTTTCGTAAGCTTCGACCAGTTTTATGCGGCATGTTAGTTTGTCGAGCATATAACGGGTAAGCAGCCACGCATAATTCAAATTGCTGCCGCGGTCATCGTTACGGCAGGGGCCGATGGCCTCCAGTATATCGTTGAAATCGCGGAGTATTTCCGGCACAAAATCTTTATCCATCACCTGCAGATTGCGGAAACCGATCCCCTGCAGCAGATCGTCCCAGAATATTGCCAGATCGCTGTTGTGATAAACCGGCATGGTGAATTCTTTGCCGGATCTGGCGGTAATGTGGTGCAGTCTGGCTGGCATCTTGTTGATAAAATAATCGCTGCCGGTCAGCGCATTGTAGCGGCGGGAGGTGTGATCTTCATCATCAATACCGTAAGCCAGATCCGATATTTCCGCCAAACCGGTCCATGCCGAATCCCAATGACAGATCGCGCCATCATCGCCCCACATGGTAAAGAAGATCTCTTTGAGTTTCCGGTTGCGGCAGCCGTTGATACACGCGCGGTTGGCAATGGCGCTGTGTTCGTGATCGTACCAGAGCCGGCTCCAGATCCACGCCCCGGCCCCCATAACAGGCTGTTCGCCATTGAGTTCCTGATGCATATCGATGAACTTTTCGTAAAAATCCTGATCCACCGTGTAATAATCCCAGTATACCAGCTGGGTATTTTTGGGTATGGCGGCACGCACTTCAGCGGGAATATTGCTGTTGAGGTCGTAATATGCCTGCCGGGGATTGCCCAGCCGGAAAAACATATCGCTCCAGATCATCGGTTTGAGTCCGCGTTTCACACAGGCATCGTTGACCAGATTGAGTTGTTGGGTAAAAAGTTCAAAGCCTGATTTATAACCTTTATGATCAAGGTAACGGCCTCGGCCGAGATCGTGGGTTTCATCCATGCCCACATGAATACGGCGGCTGCGGAGATTTCCGCTCCAGAAATCCAGCATTTTACCGATAAGTTCATGCGTGCGTTCCACATCTACGCGCATAACACTGGCAGTATCTCTTATATCGCCATAGGCCTGTTCCCATCGCAGGATCTGCGCCATGTGCCCCAGAGTCTGGATACAACCCATAAGTTCAATACCCACCGCAGCAGCGGCATCATCGAGAGTACGGATCTCTTCGGCAGTATAACGGCCGCGCATCATACCGAATGCCGGTTCACCCGGCAATTCATAAGTATCTTCGCAATAGAGCAGAACAGTATTGAATCCCAACAGCGCCAAACGCCGGAACACCTTGATCATGTAGGGTATATTGAACACCAGATTGCGCGACAAATCGATCATGATCCCCAGCATGGTAAAATCAGTACTCTGCCGCCCCGCAATATTGGCCATAGCGCTACCCAGCCCACGGGCGGCGGCGCTGACTGTATTGTAACGCACAACAGCAGCTGCTGTTCCGGAAAACTCCACTTCGCTTATCACGCCCTCGCCGGAAATGCGTTCAAAAGTTATCGATTTATCCCCGGCGCCTTCGGACAGATCAAAGAGTTCCCCCAGACTTTTGAGCATTTCATGCAATTCAACCGGAGTCTTTTCCGCGCTCCAATACCACTTGCTCATATTTATTTTTCCTCCCGCACTGCTCAAAGTTTTTCACCGGCAGCCATCAAAGCTGCACGCACTGTATTACGCATAAGCATGGCAATAGTCATAGGGCCTACACCACCGGGCACCGGCGTAATGGCGGATGTTTTGGGAGCCACTTCCGCATAAGCGACATCGCCGGTCAGACGACTGCCGGATTTTTTGGTGGCATCGGGAATGCGGTTGATGCCCACATCGATTACCACCGCCCCTTCTTTGACCATGTCGGCTTTGACAAATTCACTTTTGCCGATGGCGGCAATCAGAATATCTGCCTGCCGGGTGTAACTGGCAAGATCAGCTGTACCGGAATGCACACAAGTAACGGTGGCATTGGCGCCTTTGGCTTTCTGCACCATAAGGGCCATAAGCGGTTTGCCCACAATATTACTGCGGCCGATGACCACCACATGCTTGCCGGCGGGATCGATATTGTAATATTCCAATATCTTGAGTACACCATACGGAGTGCAGGGAAAAAATCCATCGGTTTTACCAATGAGCATCTTGCCCACGTTAAGAGCGTGGAAACAATCCACATCTTTTGCCGGATCAATGGCGGCAATGACTTTTTCTTCGTCGATTTGCGGCGGCGGCGGCGACTGCACAAGTATGCCGTGAATAGTGGGATCGTTATTGAGTTTGTCGATAAGAGCCAGCACTTCATCCATGGTGGCATCTTTATCGAGCAGGAATTTTTCACTGCGCAAACCCAGCTCCACACACTTCTGCGCTTTGCTGTTAACATAAACACAACTGGCCGGATCATCGCCGATCAATATTACCGCCAACGCCGGAGCAATACCGTATTTGGCAATATATTTTTCCGCCATCGCCTGAGTTTCGGCATTTACGCTGGCAGCACACTCTTTACCTGAAAGGATTTTAGGTTCCATGATTTTATATTCCTGTATATGATTACTTTTCTATATTCAAAAGTTCGATTATCTGTTCCAGAATCTCTGCGGGCTCGATCATGCGTCCGGTGCCGTCAGCACCACACGCAACATGCCCGCAAACCGGCCCGGCAAAATGCACGCCGCGGGATTTGAGTACTTCCACATTGCTCTGTACCGCCGGATTGTTCCACATTGCCGGATTCATAGCCGGAGCCACCAGCAGCGGCGATTGATTGGCAAGCACGCAAGTGGATAATGCATCATCGCCGATACCATGTGCGATTTTGGCAAGCATATTGGCTGTACAGGGGGCTATAACCATAAGATCAGCCAGATTGCCCAGCGCCACGTGCTCGGGTTTCCAATCCGGAGTTTCCCACAGCGAAGTTGTTACATTGTTGCGCGAAAGTGTCTGAAAAGTCCGCGGTGTGACCAGCTTGGTCGCCGCATCGGTCATCACCACATGCACATCAATACCGCGCGAAGTAAGTTTGCTCACCAGATCTGCCGCTTTATATGCAGCGATACCGCCGGTAACGCCCAGCACCACATGTTTGGTTCCGTTCATTGCAGAAAATCCTCCGGCAGGTGGTCGGTACGCAATCCGGCACAACGGATAATTGCCGCCACATTGGCCGCTGCCGTTTCCAGATCATCATTGACCACCAGATAGTTGTATTTGCGGAAAAAACTCAATTCATAACGCGCCTTGGCCAGACGCATTTCGATCTGTTCAGCAGAATCGCTGGCACGCGAACGCAAGCGGTTTTCCAGCGTTTCAAAACATGGAGGAGCCAGCAGAATAAATTCGCAAACTTTTTTCAGCAATTCATTTTTTTCAGCAGCTTCCTGAATTTGGATGGCGCCCTGCACATCGATATCCAGAAAGACATCCTCTCCGGCTGTCACCCGGTCGATCACTTCGCTGGCCAGGGTGCCGTAAATATTGTCAAAAACTCTTGCATATTCGATAAAATCACCGGCAGCAATGCGTTTTTCAAATTCTTCTTTGCTCAAATAGTAGTAATGTACACCATCGACTTCGCCGGGACGCGGCTTGCGCGTGGTGCAGGATATGGAAAATTGCAATTCCGGAAACTGTTCCCGGACTTTCGCGCACACGGTGGATTTACCAACTCCGCTGGGACCGGAAATAATGATGGCGCTGCCAAGTTTTTTTGCTGTCATTTTTTTACCTCAAATATATTTTCAAAAAAATTTATTCTTTCATAAAATCCACGCCGCCTGCACACTCTTTTTCCCAGCCGGGAAAATTCCATTTCAGCGGGAAATCCCGACATTGACGGGGTTTGACCGCCTGAATGCGGCACGCCGGACCATCTGCAGTTTCCAGCAGAAAAGGACAACTGCCGTCCGGATTTTCCAACAGCGATAAACCGGTGCGGTCGCCGGTCAACCGGGTGGAAGATGCGATAAAATCTTCAGCTTTCATCCCCAGAAAAGCGGCTATGGAGTCGATTTCGTCGCTCCCCAGTCTCACATATCCCGGCCAACGGCAACAGTTGCCGCAGCGCTTGCATACAAATTCTTTACTCATCTGCAATAAAAAACGGGGAGCAATCAGGTTATCCCCGTTACTCCCCGGAATTCACACTAACACTCCGGCTCGATTACTGGAAGTTCTCGAAGGTAAAGTCATCATCTTTGATATCGAGGAAGAAGAAACCGAGCGCAAAGTCTGCCCATTCGATCGGGTTGATGTAGACTTCGCCGCACACCAGCAGCCCCAGCGCGCCGCCAATTTGCCAGTAGTCGCGGGCGCCGCGGTAGTAATCATAGACGCGCTGCGAGGGCAGCGGAGTACCGATGAAGCTTTCCCAGTAGCTCTGCACCAGGCGGTTGGTTTTGAGCCGTTCGATATCTTCCTGCATAAAGCCGGGCAGCTGCCAATGCCAGCCATTCTGCAAACCCCAGCCATACTGGCGGTTGCAATCCTTGTAAAGATTGGCACTCATCCCCACGCTGACACCGGCACCCACCATACGGGTAGCCATCAATTCGATCTGCGCCTTGGGCCCAAAGCCCAGACTGACCGAGAAAAGGTCGAACATATCAACAACGCGGTTCGGCAGGTAAAGCACGAGTTTTTCGATGGTTTCATTGCCTTGGGCGGCAGGAGCAAAACTGAATGCTGAAACGGCGATCATCAGCACAAAAAGAAACTTTTTCATTATTTACACCTTTCAATATTATAAATTTAAATAACTTCAATATTTATACACGCATATAAACTAATCTCAAAAGTGCGGATATGCAAATTGCAATATAATTATTTTTGCAATTTTTTCGTTTTTTCCTGTGCTTTGACTTGTTTATAGGCCAACTCCCACTCTTCGAGGGTGCGGTCAGCAGCTTTTATATTGTCTCCGGCAAAAATTTTTTCCATTGCCTGAAAACGGTCAACGAACTTGCGGCAGCTGTTCCGGAGCAGTTCATCGGCCGATGCCCGCTGGCGGAAACGTGCCAGATTTACGGCCGCAAAAAGGAGATCGCCCAACTCCTCATCAATACTTTCGTCATCACCGGCAGCAAAGGCTTCGGCCAATTCGCCGGTTTCTTCTTTTATTTTTTCCATGACACCGGCAGCATCATGCCAGTCAAAATTCACTTTGGCGGCACGTTTCTGAATACTCGTGGCCCGGTCAAGCGCCGAAAGCGCCAGAATTTTTTTACTGAAAACCGATTCCGGCGCCGCCAGTTCCGGTTTTTCGGCAGCCTTGGCCTGCTGCCAGAACTTGTGCACATCGTCTATGCTTTCAGCGATTTTACTGCCGAAAACGTGTTCATGGCGGCGCACCATTTTATCCACCACAGACTTGCAGACATCTTCCCAGGTGAAAGCCTTTTCTTCTTCAGCCACCACCGCCATAAAGACTATGTTCATCAAAAGATCGCCCAACTCTTCGCAAAGATTTTTCCGATCATGCAGATCCACAGCCTCCACCACTTCAGCACATTCTCCGGTCAAACTGCCGCGCAGACTCTCGATAGTCTGCTCTTTATCCCACGGACAACCGTAAGGCTTGCGCAATTCTCTGACCAGCAGAGCCAAACCTTCTGCGGTATACGGAAATTCAGTAATGCGTTCTTCCATTTTCAACCTCAATATTTTTATCAGACAAATATTGAATACATTTATAAAACGAAAAAACCGCCCAACTGATTACTCAGTTGACCGGTTTAATTCACAAGTCATCCAACGATGACCGCTCGAGGTAACTTACGCCTTGACGAAGTTGCCGGTACGGATGCAAGCGGTGCACATCTTGACGGTCTTGGTCTGACCATTGACCTTGATGCGGACATTCTGGATGTTCGGCTCGAAGGTGCGCTTGTTGGTCTTCACAACGTGCAAACCGATACCGCCTTCTTTCTTGGCCAAACCGCGACGGATGATGTGTCCGCCTTCGAACTTTCTCTTGCCGCAAACACTGCAAACATTGCTCATTTGAGAACCTCACTTCCCGCGAAACTGCCGGGAAGACCAGCCTTTCGCCACATATATACTTAATAATACTATACAAAAAAAATGGTGGGTTGACCGGGGCTCGAACCCGGGACTCCCGCCTTAAAAGGGCGGTGCTCTACCGACTGAGCTATCAACCCGTCGATCTGTTTAGAACCGACAATGCCTTTAAAATACTCGCATTTGTCAAAATTGCAAATCTGCATTTGATTTTTTTTGAAAAAAATTTGACATTAAAGCTTATTTTGCGCTTAACGGCTTGCAATTTCATACGACAATGGTATTTTATAAAATCACAGACAACAGCATAGGAGAGCTTATTATGGACAAAATATTGATCCGGGATCTGACGGTAATGACCATTGTCGGCACCCGACCGGATGAACGGCTGTCAGCGCGGCCGCTGATTATTAATATATGTATGGAGTGCGATCTGGCTCCGGCAGGAATCAGCGATGACCTCACAAAATCTGTAAATTATCAGGCGGTGGCCGATATGATTCTGGAGCTGGGGCGCCGGAACTCTTATCTGCTGATCGAAGCTTTTGCTGAAAACACCGCAAAACTTATTCTCGATAACTTCGATCTTGTAAATGGCGTAACCGTTACCGTAGACAAACCTCACGCCATCGGTTGCGCGGCAAGCACTGCAGTTGAAATCACCCGTACCAGATAAGCGGCAAAAATATTATTATAAGGAACTGTTTTATGACTAAAGTTATGCTGATTTTGATCGATGGTCTGCGTCCGGATGCACTTGAGACCCTCAACCACCCCTTTTATCGTAAACTTCTTGCAAGCAGCTGCTGGTCGTTGGAAGAGAGCACCATCATGCCTTCGGTAACGCTGCCCTGCCACATGTCGCTTTTTCACAGCGTACCGGCCGACCGCCACGGCATAATTTCCAACACTTACGTTCCGCAGGTAAGACCCATCAACGGGATCTGCGAAGTTTTAAAAAATGCCGGCAAAAGCTGTTCATTCTTCTATTCCTGGGAGCCATTGCGCGATCTTGCCCGACCGTTGACCCTTACCCGCAGCGATTTTGCCAGCGGATCTCAATACACGTTTGAAAAGGCCGATGACATCATAACCAGCCGGGTGCTGGAAATGATCGAAGACAATGCCATAACCGACTTTACATTCTTCTATCTGTGCTGGGTTGACGAGGCCGGACATAAATACGGCTGGATGAGCAAAGAGTATCTTGAGGCGGTAAGTATATGTCTCGACCGGGCGCAGCAAGTTGCCGATGCACTGCCGGAAGATGTAAAACTCATCATTACCGCCGACCACGGCGGACATCAGCGCAGTCACGGTTCAGATGCGCCGGAAGATATGCTGGTGCCGCTTTTTATGCGTCACAAAGATATTGCGCCCGGCAAACTGGAAAAACCGGTCAATATTATTGATATAGCCCCCACCATCACCGGCTGGCTCGGCGTAAACCCGGATCCGAACTGGGAAGGCAGCAGTATATTCTGAAACCCCTTTTTAAAACAAGCTTAATGAATTGCAATACCAGATTACGGTGATATGTTACTCTTCTGAAGTAATATGGAATTATTGAAAGTTTTATTATGAAGATCCTGTTGGGCGGCGTGCCTTTCGGCAGCGGCAATATCGGCGATGAAGCGATCCTGAATTGTGCAGTAAAGATCTTCCGGCGAAATTTTCCGGAAGCCGAACTTACTGCCGCCACCGCCGATCCGCAAAATACCGCCCGGCGTTTCAATATTGCCGCCTGTCCGGCATTCGGCTTTGATCCGGCATATAAAATGCGTGATTTCAAACGCTTTGCCAAAAACTTCGATATGTTCGTCTGGGCGGGCGGCACCGGATTGTCGGAATATCCGCACATCGGAGCCTCGCTGCTGGAAGTTTGTCAGAAACGCGGTCTGCGCACTGTTATCTGGCAGGTGGGAATGAACCGGGAGCTTAATCCGGAATATTTTCAGCTGCATGGCAGAAAGTTGAAAATTGCAGAACTTTTCGGTATGACCCGCTACTGGGAAAAGCTCATGGAAAAACGCATACGCGAAAGGCTGCAAGTATGTGTATCGCGCTGCGATCTGGTGATTCTGCGCGATCAGCCCAGCTTGATAGAACTGCACACTTCCGGCGAATTCCCGGCCGCCATGCTGGGAGCCGATTCAGTGATACTGCAGCAGTCAGTCCCCGGCACGCTGCTGCCGCCGGACAGCTGCAACCGCAAAACCACAGGTATTTGTATTGCCGAAAAATTGAGCCGGAGCAAACAGCAGCAGGCCATTGAATTTCTCAAAACGCTGCAAAGCCGCCAGAATGTGCGGCTGGCATTTATTCCCATGAGCGAAAACGATCGCCGGATCATGCTCCCGATATACGAAAAACTTTCCGGCGATCAGGATAATATAATGATCTCCTGCACTGAACCGGAAGAAATACAGAATGTGGTCAGTTCGTGCAGTCTGCTTTTAAGCGGCAGACTGCAGCTCACTATCATGGGGTTGAATGCGCTGGTGCCGGGAATCGGCATCGCCAACTCCAGCAAGATCGCCAACTGTCTGACACTCTTCGGATTGCCGGTATTCAACAATCAAAGCAGCATCGACTTTGAGAGTCTTTACAACGAGTGCGAGCGCTGGCTCAATGCCGGAAACTTTGCCGAACGCGCCCGCAAAGTGCGCGAAAGCATGCTCGCCAGGCTGGAACAGAGCGAAAAACATCTCCAGAGCCTGAATTATTAAATTTTTTTCAATCAGGCAAAAAGATTTTTGAACGTTTCCACCAGTACTTTTATGGCTGTAAAGTTGCGTTCCAGAATCACTTCGCTCTGAATCGCCTGCAAACGGGGGGCTTTTTTCAGCAGATCCACCGTCTTTTTCCAATCAATAGAGCCGCGTCCCGGCAAATTGTGATCGTCAAGATCAGCACAATTGTCGTGCAGATGGCAGTTGATGATTTCCGGCAGCATTTTTTCCAGAATATCATCATCCCACACCGGTTCTCCGGCATTGATTTTTGACCAGTAACTGCGGGCGGGCGATTGGCTCTGCAGACTGCCGTTGCACCGGCTCATGATATTGGCATGACCGGCATCAAAGCAGAACCCCAGATAAGGAGTGGGGAAGCGTTTTTTGATCTTCCAGAGATTTTCCGGAGTATTCACCGGCACCCAGATATTTTCAATAGCGATCGCCACATCCAGTTTTTCAGCTTCCGGCAGCAGCTTATCGAGCATAAAAGATATACGGTCATGCTGCTGTTCGACCGATAAACCGGGAGCATTGGTATCGTTGCCGGTATGAATAGTAATAGTCTTCACACCCATCAAAGCGGCAATATGCAAATGCAGCGTGTGATTGAGAGTCAACATGCCGTTTTCATCGCAATTATTCATATCCACAGCATTGCCGAAAGGCGCGTGGGCATCGACAAATTTCAAACCGGCATCGGCCATTTCTTTCTTATAAACCCCGGCTTTTTCCGGATCCAGTTTTATGGAACTTATAAAACTGTCGGAAAGTACGATATTTTCAGCGCCGTTGGCGGCAAATTCACTGAACAGTGTCCGGCGGGATTTTTCATCTTCCAGAAAAGGCATCAGAAAAGTTATCGGAATATTCTTCATAAAATCTATACCTTATTCATTGAAAAAGCTTTTCAAAAACTTGGGTTACACTCTTTACCGACAAAGCATTGCGTTCCAGATTAACCTCGCTCTGAACCGCCTGCAGCCGGGGGGCCTTACGCAGCAGCGGCACGATTTTATCCCACTTGACATTGCCGCTGCCGGGCAGATTATGCTGATCTTTGTTGCCGTAATTATCGTGCAGATGGCAGTTGACCACATCCGGCAGCATACGCTCCAGCCGCACAACGGCATCTTCCCACGGTGGAGTTTCCACCCCGACAGCGTGCCAGCGCAAGTAGGCTTCGCCTTCTGTAAAAAGCCGACCGTTATCCATGATATTGGCGTGACCGGCATCATAACAGAATCCGAAGTTTGCGCAACGGAATTTATCGCGCAGCAGAAGCAATGTATCCAGCGAAGTGAGTTTTCCCCAGCCGTTTTCCACGCAAATGGTAATATTGAGTTTTTCAGCCTCCCGGAGCAGTTTTTCCAGCATATCACAAATTCTGGAAAGATGTTTTTCTTCAGAAACTTCCGGAAAAAGGTGATCCGCTCCGGTGTGAATGGTAATGGTTTTACAACCCAGCTGCGCGGCAATAGTCAGAGCCATTTTCTGACGCACAAACAACGCGGGGCGCTCCTCTTCAAAAACACACAAAAGATCCCAATGCATACTGTAAGGGGCATGGGCATCGCCGAAGCTCAAACCGGCATCGGCCAGTTCCTCTTCAAACATACGAACCTGATCCGGATAAGCAATCAGATGTTTAAGCAACGGCGAACTTAATACCAGATGTTTGGCTCCACAGGCAGCAAATTCCTGCAAACGGCATTTGCGGACAGCTTCCGGGTAACGCAAAAAGTCAAATAAATAACTCAAAGGTGCGGGGGTATTCATAAAAATCACTTGTATACTGTTAAAAATTGCATTGAATAAATATACATCCGTTTGAAATAAAATCAAGAAAAGTTGATTTGTATATTTCTTTCCCGGCGCAACAAAGCAACACTCTTTGCGGTGTTTTTTTCATGTCAGCACCAGAAACTCCGCCTCCGAAAGCACAAGGAGAGAAAAAATTTTATTACCGGAGAATTTGACTTTTGCATTACAATGTATATATTATATTGAAGTTGACACAACCGGTTGTGTCAACTTGAAAGGACTCCTATAAAATATGGTAACATTGCAGGATATAGCAGATAAAACAGGCTTTTCGCGGGCAGTTGTTTCGCGGGCATTGAATCCGCGCCCGGATCAGAAAGTTGCAGAAAAAACCTTTCAGATAATCCGCGAAGCCGCCGCAGCCATGGGCTATCGCCGTAATCAGGCGGCAAGTCTGTTGGCAAAAGGCGCCAGTCCTGCGATTGGAATATTTCTGCCTTTTCATCATGACGAACTTATCTGTGCCATGCTTAAAGGAATGTGTCAGACTGCCAATCAGCACGGTTTTGCCTATAATATATATGATGAACGGAAAAAGATCGAATACCGGGATTTTTTTCAAACTGTGCGCGATTCCCGCAATGCCGGAGTCATAACCTATCTGCCATTCAATCTTGATGGTAAATCTCTGCCGGAAAATGTGAGTAAAATTCTGCCGCCGGAGTGCCAGGTGGTAGTTGCCAACGCCAGAGGCAATATCAATACTGAAAATGTGAAAAGCGTAATGCTCGACAACTTCTGCGGCGGAAAACTTGCAGCAGAACATCTTCTGGAAAAAAAATGTCTCCGTTTTCTCTACGAATATGCAGCAAACAGCTGGCAGCGGCAGGAAAGATGCTGCGGCTTTGCTGATACCATACGCAAAAATGGTTTTGAACCGCAGCACTTTACGCGCCTTGCCGAAGAAACACAGCCGGATATGGTCAGTGAAATATTGAATATGATCCTTGCCGGTCCATTTCCGGTGGGAGTTTTCTGCAATACAGACCATTCTGCCATCCGGCTCTATGCCGAGTTGTGCCGGGCAGGAAAAGCTCATTGGCTGGGCCGGGAGATAAGACTCTGCGGCTATGATAATATTACTGCGGCCGACACCATAGGCCTGACCACCGTCGAGCAGCCGTTTGAAGCACTGGGCGAAGCGGCAATGACACTTCTGGTCAACCGCCTTACCGGTTCCGATATACCAGTGGAGCACATCGTAAAGCCGATATTGAAAATCAGACTGACAACTTAACTGAAAATATCCCCGCAAAACAGGAGAAAAAAATTATGGCATTTTTACCCATCAGCGGAACTTTTCTCGACGGCGTATCCTGCAATATACCGTCAAACAACTGGACTCCCGACATCTGGGAACGGGAATTTGCCCGTTATCAGGCCAACGGCGTTAACGAAGCCTACATCATCCGTGTAGGCTGGGCCGACAGCATGATGTACGACAGCAAAGTTATGAAATGCACCCTCTGCCCGGAAATGGATATGGTGCAGCTTTTCCTCGATCTGGGAGCCAAGTACAATGTTGGTATTTATATCGGATTGTTCGATACCAATAAGTATTGGCGATGGAATGACTGGTCAAATGAAGTTGCTGTAAATACCGACCTCATTTATGAGATCAGAGAACGCTACGGTGATCATCCCGCATTCTGCGGCTGGTACATGTGCCACGAAGGCTCCATGGGCTCCCATCAGACCAAGATATGGAAGCCGCTGTGCAACGAAATCAAAAAGTTCGATAAAAAGCGCACGATCATGGTATCGCCCCGATATGCCGGCAAAAAGTGGAGTGCAGAATACCCTATCACTCCGGAAGTTCATGCCAAGCACTTTGATTATATTCTCAACGAAATGGAAGGCTTGATCGACGCCTACGCGCCTATGGATGGACATGTGCCGTTCAATGAACTGGATGCCTACATGGCAAAAATGTATGAAATGACCCAAAAATATGGGGTGCAATTCTGGAGCAATCTGGAAACCTTTGACCGCGATATGCCGTGGAAATTTCCGCCCATTGAGTTTGCCAAACTCAAGCTCAAACTGGAAATTGCCGAAAAGTACTGCACCAAGATCATTTCGTTTGAGCTGCCGCACTTTATGAGTCCGGATTCCTGCTATCCGTCAGCCGGACATCTTTACAACCGTTACATGGCATACGCGGAAAAACGCCGCGCTGAAGAAAAATAAATCCCGGCTGCAGAAAAAAATCAACGAAGCTGCTGTGAATATTGTATATTTGCAGCAGCTTCGCTGTATTTTGCAGTAATGCCGTAAAAAACCGGGATTTTTTCAAAAAACAGAAACAACTTTGTTGCAAAAATTTTCAGATGTGGTATTTTTTTGAATTGACATTTTTTCAGGAAACAGTTTATGGCATTGCTGGAAGTAAAAAACCTTAAAGTGGATTATCCGCTGCGCGGCTCATGGTTCGCCAAACGCAAATTTCTGCACGCAGTGGATGATGTATCTTTCACCATCAGCAGCGGCGAAACCGTGGGGCTGGTGGGCGAAAGCGGCTGCGGAAAAAGTTCGTTGGCCAGAGCATTGGTGCGGCTCGAAATGCCCTCCGCCGGCTCCATACATATCAACGATCAGGATATATCCGCTCTGCGGGGCAAAGCTTTGCGCCGGGCACGGAAAAGTTTTCAGATGGTCTTTCAGGATCCTTACGGCTCGCTGAATCCACGTTTGAGTATTCAAAATGCGCTTGAAGAAGTGCTTGTGCTGCATACTTCGCTGGATAAAGCCGCCCGTTTGGAGCGCATGCAGGAACTCATGAAACTTGTGGGACTCGACCCGACGCAGCTGCCGCGTTACCCGCACCAGTTTTCCGGCGGGCAGCGCCAGCGTATCGGGATAGCCCGGGCGCTGGCGGCAGAACCGGATCTGCTGATCGCCGACGAACCGGTTTCGGCTTTGGATGTAAGTGTACAGGCGGCAATAATCAATCTTTTGAAAGATCTGCAGAAAACCACTCAAATCGGGCTGCTTTTTATCGCTCATGATCTGGCCGTGGTGGAACATATCAGCGACCGCATTCTGGTAATGTATCTGGGGCGGGTTGTGGAAAGCGCTCCGGCAGGCGAACTCTGTGCCAAGCCGCTGCACCCCTACTCGGCAGCGCTGCTTTCGGCAGTTCCGACACTGAAAAAAGAATCTTTTGCACCGATAAAACTTACCGGCGATGTACCCAGCCCGTTAAATCCGCCGGGAGGGTGTGCGTTCCACCCCCGATGTCCTTATGCTTCAGAAAAATGCCGCATAGAGCGACCGGAACTCCGTGAAATCGCGCCGGGGCGGTTCGCCGCATGTTTTCATGCATCGGAAAATGGATTTTTTTCTTGCGAAAAAGAGCAATAAAGTGTATATTAAGCCAATTTGATTTTTTAATCTTTTAACCTTATGAGGTAACCTTATGAATATTGAATGGGACAAGCTCGGTTTTGAATTCATGCCGACCAGATCGAACGTGCGCGCCAGTTTCAAAGACGGTAAGTGGAGCGAACTCAAACTTTTCAACACCTACGATATAACCATGTCGGTAGCCGCCAACTGCATGCACTACGGTCAGGCTATCTTTGAAGGCATGAAAGCTTTCCGGATGAAAGACGGCCGCATCGGGGTATTCCGTCCGCAGATGAACGCCAAGCGCTTCAACAACAGCGCCGAACGTATTCTTATGGAAACTCTGCCCGAAGAGATGTTCCTCGAAGCGATCAGAATGGTGGTCAAAGACAATGCCGATTACATTCCGCCCTATGGTACCGATGGTTCGCTTTACATCCGTCCGGTGATGTTCGGCACCTCCTCGCAGATCGGTGTTTCGCCCAGCTTCGACTATGAGTTTGTAATGATGGTCATGCCTGCGGGGCCCTACTACAAAGGCGGCATCAAGCCGGTAGATGCCCTGATTTTTGACGAACTCGACCGCGCGGCACCGCACGGCACGGGTAACATCAAATGCGCCGGCAACTACGCGGCGAGTCTTTACTCCAGCAAGATGGCTAAAAAAGCCGGCTGCCCGGTGGCGCTGTTTCTCGACCCCGCCACTCACGAGTATATCGATGAATTCGGCACCAGCAACTTCTTCGGTATCACCAAAGAAGGTAAATATGTCACTCCCGAATCCCCCTCGGTACTGCCCAGCGTGACCAACGATTCGCTGCTGACTCTGGCGCAGGATCTGGGAATTGAAGTAGAACGCCGCAAGATCCACAAGTCGGAACTGGCGGATTTTGCTGAAGTCGGCGCCTGCGGTACAGCGGTGGTTATCACACCGATCCACCACATTTACTACAAAGATCAGGTTTTCACCTATGGCGATAATATCGGCGAAGTCAGCAGCAAACTCTACTACGGCTTGAAAGCCATCCAGTACGGCGAAGCCGAAGATAAACACAACTGGATGTTTATTGTTGACTGAAAGAGTGTTGAGGCATAAAATGAAAATTTTTCACGATCCCAAAGAACTTCAGCAATACGCGCTCGGGTGCAAACGCTCCGGCAAACGCATAGCGTTGGTGCCGACCATGGGTTTTCTCCATGCCGGCCATGCTTCGCTTATTGACATAGCCAGAAAGCGGGGCGATGAAGTGATCGTTTCGATCTTTGTCAATCCCACGCAGTTTGCCCCCAACGAAGATTTGGATAAATATCCGCGGGATTTTGAGAATGACTGCAAACTCTGCGAAGCTCATGGTGCAACTGCAGTATTTGCTCCGGCGCCCGATGCCATGTACGCGCCAGACCGCTCGATCTGGGTAGACGAAACCACACTTTCCAAAGTACTGTGCGGCAAAAGCCGCCCCATCCACTTCCGCGGCGTGCTTACGGTTGTAAGCAAACTTTTCAATCTGGCTCTGCCGGATGTGGCGGTGTTCGGTAAAAAAGATGCCCAGCAGGCGATCATTATCAAGCGCATGGTGCGCGATCTGGATTTCCCGGTGGAAATCGTTCTGGGCGATCTTATCCGTGATACCGACAACGTGGCGATGAGTTCGCGCAACCGCTATCTTTCGGAAGACGAACGGATTCGCGCCCGCAGTATATCGCAATCGGTTTTTGCTGCCGAAGCCAGACTCAAGACCGACGGCGTAAGCGCGGTAAATGAAGTTATTGCCGAAGCCGTAAAACGTATCAGCGATGCCGGCGGCGTGGTCGATTATGTGGAAATCCGCGATGCAGAAAATCTGGAAGATCCCACAGAGTCCAGCAGAGAACTGCTCTTTGCGGTGGCGGCATTTTTCGGTACTACCCGGCTCATCGACAACTGCTTTGTAAAATTGTAAGGTTATAAAAAATATGAAAATTCTCGATTACCGCAAAGGTGATTTTATTTCCGGATTGGAAATTATCTACAACCGCTCCAGCTATCCGCCGGCGATCGAAGAAGCGGTACGGACCATTGTCAACAATGTGCGCAGCGAAGGCGACAAAGCGCTGCAGCGTTACGCCTTGGAGTTTGACAAGGCAGATTTGACTCCCGACCAGTTCAAAGTCAGCGACAGCGAAATAGCCTCTGCCGCCGGGAGTCTGGATAAGGCTGCCAAAGCAGCGATCAGAACCGCGTTGAAAAATGTGCAGACTTTCGCCAAACTGCGTATTCCCAAAGCGTGGAAAAAAGTTGTCCGCAAAGGTGTAACACTCGGCGAACAGTTTGTCCCCATGGAACGGATCGGCGTTTATATCCCCGGCGGAACGGCGCCGCTGGTTTCCACAGTTATCCATACAGCCGGTATCGCCAAAGCAGCCGGAGTCAAAGAGATCGTGGCGGTAACCCCGCCCGGCAAAGACGGCAAAGTCCATCCGGCAGTGCTGTATGCCATGAAAGCGGCCGGAGTTACTGAAATCTACCGGCTCGGCGGCGTTTACGGCATTGCAGCCATGGCGTATGGTACGGAAACAGTCCCAAAAGTCGAAAAAATCGTCGGTCCCGGCAATGCTTACGTTACTGCGGCCAAAAAACTGGTCTACGGAGCAGTGGCGATCGATATGGTCGCCGGTCCGTCGGAAATCATGATCATAGCCGACGAAACCGCTGATCCCGACAAGATTGCCGCCGACATGCTTTCACAGGCCGAACACGGCAGCGGTCTGGAACAGGCCCTGACCGTAACCACCGATGAAAAAATGGTGGAAAAAATCGAAAAAGCTCTCGCCGCACGCAAAGCCACTCTGCCTCGTATGGCCACGGTGGATAAAGTGTTGGAAAACGGCTCATGGATCATTGTGGTCAAAGATATGACACAAGCAGCGGAAATCGCGGGAAAATACGCACCGGAACATCTGGAAATCTGCTGCAAAGATGCCCGTAAAGTGGCCAAAACCATCAAAGCCGCCGGAGCATTGTTTATCGGGCATTGGACCCCGGAACCGATCGGAGACTTCTGCGCCGGGCCCAGTCATGTATTGCCTACTGCGGGCAGCGCAAAATTCTTTTCGGGCTTGACGGTGGAAGGATTTTTCCGTAGAATGAGCACGGTGGAATATACCGAAGAAGCCATCCAGAAAGAGATTGCTGTTGCCGAAAAGTTTGCCGAAATGGAAGGTTTGGCAGCACACGGCAGAAGCGCCTCTTCGCGCCGCAGTAAATGAGGATATGATATGATGAACCAACTCTGGCAATATCTTACTGCGCCGATCGTGCGGGTGGTTTTTCTGCTTGTGTGCAGCAATGTATTCATGACTTTTGCGTGGTATGGGCATTTGAAAAACCTTGCCAACAAACCATGGTATACAGCAGCATTGATCAGCTGGGGTATAGCACTTTTTGAGTATCTCTTGCAAGTGCCGGCCAACCGGCTCGGACATGCGGGCGGTGTAACACTCGCCCAGCTCAAGATCATGCAGGAAGTGATAACTTTGAGCGTATTTGTACCCTTTGCACTCTTTTATATGAACGAAAGTTTGCGCTGGAATCACCTTGCCGCCGGGGTATGTCTGGTGTTGGCAGTAATATTTGTTTTTGCATTCGGTAAATAAAGGTATGATGTAATATGGATTTGGCAGAGTTTTCAAAATATTTTTCGCTGGATAAAGATACACAGGACTTTATTGTAAAATACGGGTTCAATGAAATCGCAGACCGCCTGGAAGCTATACCGGAGAGTTTGAGCGATGAATACATACTCAACGCCTTGAGCAAACTCCGTAAAAAGGAAGACAGCGCCCAAATCCTTGCTGCAGCAGCCGAACTGCGGGAAAACAGATTTCTGCGCGCCAATTACAACTATCTCTGTCACTACTGGTTTGAACGCAGCAATATGGTCATGTACGGCCATAAACTGCCGCAGTTTGAAAGTGCGCTGAATAACGAACACGCCGGGCTTTACAGCCTTATAGCAGTATTGACCGCGTTTGAATATGTGGAAAAAACCTACACCCGATTGGGTATTCCGCAGGAATATGTACTGGATACGCTGCAGTACACCACCGGAGCGATCGCCGAATACGCTGCCGGCAACAACGGCAAACTGGGGATCAACAGCAGAAAGCTGCATTGGTTCCGTTTTTATATCGACGGTAAATTGTTCCGCATCGGCCGATTGGAATTCATGATCCAGGATCCGTTGGCATATCTGCCGATAGCCTACCGCCGCATTTCCGACGGCAAGGTCATTGCGCTCTGCCGCAACGGCTGGCTGTTGAGCAAAGATGGTCTGCAGCTTTTTGAAAGCGATGACCCGGCAGCAGCGTATATCAAAGCCAAAGTGGAACAGACCGCCAATACCATCAGCGGCATTCCCATTGATCCGCGCGGTTTTGCCGAAGTCGATCGCTATATTACACTCAATACCAATGAGTATGTTCCGCTGTGGAACATGTGGGATCTGGTGCCGGGCGTGCATATTCCCGGCGGCGGCGGCATGAAACGCGCCATTGTGGAAGAATCACTGCGTAAAGCCAGAGATTTCTTTGAAAAGTATTTCAATAGGAAAGTGGCGGGCTTTTCCTGTTTTTCGTGGATCTACAACCCGGATTTTGAAGCAGAACTGCCCAATTCCAATCTGGCGGATTTTATGCGCGAAGTCTACTTGTTCCCCTTTAAGAGCGTGGGGGTGGAAGGTCTGGCATTTGTCTTCGGCAAAACGGAAAAAGAGTGGAGTCATTTTCCGGCCGACAACAGCTTGCGTCTGGCATTTCACCGCTTGCGCGAAGCCGGCAAACGACTCAAAGCCGGCGGCATGTTTATCGATAACCAAACTATCGACAGTTTCGGCATGCAGAAATACCGCAGCGACTATGCGGCATTTGATGAGCGTTGAGTTTTTCAGGCAATGGGGAACAGCATACCATGAATGACTGGCTCGATATAAAAAGTGATCCGGCACACACCAGACGCGAACGCGAAAAAGCCCGCGAATTGCGTAATTCCGACTGGTGGAAAAATCTGCTTTCCCAAGGAATTTGCCACTATTGTCAGGGAAAATTTCCGCCGGAAGAGTTGACGATGGATCATATAGTGCCGGTAGCCCGCGGCGGCAAGTCCACCCGGGGAAATATTGTACCATGCTGCAAAGAATGCAATAACCGCAAAAAGTACCTTACCCCCGCGGAAATGATAATGTTTGAGCTGGAAGCTAAAGAAAAAGCTGCTCAAAAAAACGCTGAAGAAGAATAAAATACAAGCACATACAGGAGTTTTATTATGCCTTTTGATCGAGGAAGTGTAACCGTAACAACATTCAAACTCAATGCCCCGTGGCCGGAAGACGCCGTGGAGCTTTTCAATGCCAACCGCGCCGGAACGCTCGACAGTGTAAAAGACGATGTGCAGATCGGCTGGACCACCGGCAGATGCCTGCTGGACAGCAATCTGGATGAAAACAGCGTGATCGCCGGCAGCTGCTGGTATTTGAATCTGCGTAAAGCCGAACGCAAGATACCTTCCTCGCTGCTGAACGCCATCTGCAAGCGCGAAGAACTCGTATATATGCGCGCCAACGAGCTGGATTTTGTGCCGTCCAAAGTTAAACGCGAAATCAAGGCACAAGCAGTGGAGCAGTATCTCATGAAGATGCCGCCCGCGATCGCGGCAACGCCCATGGTATACGATCCGGCGGCAAAGCTGCTCTACCTCGGAACAGCATCGGATAAACAGATCGAAGATTTCATCGGCTTTTTCTATCAGACTCTGACCGTGGAGCCGCTGCAGATAACCCCGGGGTCATTGCTCAACGATGAATTCGGCAAACTGGAAACCGATCTGCCCATACTTTCGCTGACCGATGAAGAGTGCTCCGATATGACTCCGGGACGGGATTTCCTGACCTATCTGTGGTATTTGAGCGAAACCGGCGCCGTGACGATCGAACATCCGCAGTACGGCGAGTTCGATATTCTCGTGGAAGGGCCGCTGGTCTTTGCGGCAGGCGATCTGGCTAAAGGTTCCGGCGAAACCACAGTAAAAAAAGGTGATCTGCCGCAGCAGAGTGCCGAAGCCAAAGCCGCTCTTGCCGTAGGCAAAAAACTCAAAAAAGCCAAAGTTACCCTCACCCGTGGAGATGATATCTGGAGCGGGACATTCGATGCAGATAAATTTGTAGTAAGTTCGCTGAATCTGCCTGAAGGCGAAGAACTTGAGCCTGACAGCCGCTTTGCGGAACGCATGCAGAACATTCTGGTTTTCAACGAAGCGTGGGCGCTCTGTTTCAAGCTTTATGCCGAAAGTATGTTCAAAAATTTTGAAGCAACTTCCAAGGCGCTCAAAGACTGGGCGCAGAACCGTAATTCACTTTAATTGCAACAGACGAGGTACATAGAATGGATTTTCTGGATGTAATGCGTAAACGCCGCAGCTGCCGGGCGTTTGATCCCGCCCGGAGCGTATCGCGAGAAGATTTGTTGAAAATAGTTGAAGCCGGCAGACTTTCTCCCAGCGGATGCAACTCGCAGCCGTGGAAATTCATTGTGATCGACTCGCCGGAAGCCAAAGCCAAACTCTGCGACGCGGTAGTGGTGAAAGGCGGTGCCACCGGTGCTCCGTGGCGCGATCAGGTCAGCGCCTTTATCCTGCTGGTGGAACAGCCGGCCAAAGTAATGCAATGTGTGGCCGATCACTACGGCAACACCCAGCGTTTTGCCCCCGGCGATATTGGTATGGCATGCATGAATATGTGCCACGAAGCGGATTCGCTGGGGCTTGCCAGCTGTATTATCGGCATGAATGATCAGGATAAACTGGAAAAATACTTCAATATTCCCGCCGGGCGCGACGTCCGTCTGGTGCTGGCGATCGGCTACGCGGCCAATCCCGATGCGCCGGTAAATAAAGTGCGGAAAAGCGTAGAAGAAGTCTGCTCATTCAATAATTGGGAATAAGCAACATCCCCGCTGGAACGTCAAGCGCAGCAAGGCCCAAGAGCTGCCGTTGAGCAAAAGTGCGAGAAGAGGTCGGGTTTTGCAAGAAGAGAACCAAGCGAGTGTACATTTGTACTCGAGCGGGGTGAACGACGCAGCAAGGCCCGAGATCTTCCGCAATTTTGCTCAACAAATATCAGCGAAATCGGCACTTACAAATCCTGCGAGGTCTTCGGGACTGATCTCCAGATTCAGACCTACTTTTCCGCCCGAGACGAATATTTTTTCAAACAAGATCGCCGTTTCGTCAATAAAAGTGGGGAAAAGTTTCTTCATACCGATCGGCGAACATCCGCCATGGATATAACCGGTGAGCGGGAGCAGCTCTTTCTGCTTGATCATGGCAATACTTTTGACCCCGGCAACTTTGGCGGCTTTTTTCAAATTCAAACTGCCGATGGCGGGCACCACAAAGACAAAATGCTCTTTATCAGGACTTTCAGCGACAAGAGTTTTAAAAACTCGGTCGCCTTCCACTCCTAATTTTCTGGCGATGGACTGCGCATCTATTTCGCCATCTGAAACATCATATTCATGAGCGGTAAAAGCAGTATTGCTGTTTTCCAGCAGCCGTACAGCATTGGTTTTAACTGGTTTTGCCATGGTATTATCTCCCTAAACGGTAATTTTTTCCGGCGTAATATAGCATAAAAAGGCCATTTTGAGAAAAAAAACCGGAAAAAAACATAAAACTTTGATAAAAAATATGTTTTGCCCTTGATAGTTTGGCATTTATATTGTATATTAATAACGAAAGCTCACGGGCGTTGAAAAACAGCTCATGCGTTTTCCACGACATGGGCGTTACTGTAAAACGCATGAATGTAAAGTGGCTCGGAGATCCGGTCCGCTTTTTTTGTTATTTATCAACAAGTTGCGGAGCATATGCCAACCGCACGGCTGATTGTCAGATTTTGAAATAAACAGAGATTATTGAGATAGGAGAATAAAAAAATGAACAATGAACTGCTGACTATTCTGGAGTACATCGAACAGGAACGCGGCATCAACCGCGATCAGTTGGTAGGAGCGCTGGAAGCGGCGATCCTTTCGGCATCCAAAAAGAGCATCCACCCCGCCAACGACATTACCGTAAAAATCGATCCCCGTACCGGAGAGATCCGAGCCTGGGCCAAACTTGAAGTTGTCGATCATCTGCCCACGGCGGACCAGTTGATCATCGCCCGCGCCCAGGAGCGTTACCCCGAAGCCAAAGTCGGCGATATCGTAGATTGGGAAGTTACGCCGCGCAACTTCGGGCGCATAGCAGCGCAGAGCGCCAAACAGGCGATCCAGCAGCAGCTCCGCAAGGCGGAAAAAGAGATCGTATATGCTGAATTTGCCGATCGCGTCGGCCATCTTATCAGCGGCACAGTAAAACGTTTTGAATCCGGATCGCTGATCATCACTTTCGGCAAAGCCGAAGGCATCCTCACCAGCAAGGAAAAAATTCCGGGCGAACAGTATCTGCCCGGCGAAAACATCCACGCCGTACTGCTTAAAGTCGATACCGAAGCAGCAGGTCCGAGCCTGATCGTGTCGCGCAGTCATCCGGATTTCGTCCGCGCACTTTTTGAACGCGAAGTCAGCGAAATCCACGACGGCACGGTGGAAATCATGGGTATTTCCCGCGAAGTCGGCAGCCGCAGCAAAGTGGCTGTCAAAAGCAACGACGAACGCATCGACCCGGTGGGTGCTTGCGTGGGCGTGCGCGGTACCCGGGTCAAAGAGATCACCAAGGAACTGGGCAATGAACGGATCGACATCGTGCCGTGGAGCAGCGATATAAAGCAATATGCCGCCAATGCGCTGCAGCCGGCCAATATCCAATCGGTAACGGTCAACGAAGCCAAACGCGAACTGGTGGTGCATGTAACCCCCGAACAGAGCAAACTGGCATTCGGGAAACGGGCGCAGAATGTGCGTTTGAGCTCCAAACTCATTGCCTGGAACATCAATATACAGATCGAAGAAAGCGCCAAAGCTTCCACACTGGAAGATAAGATCGCACAGGCGGTCAACTCGCTGGCTTCTGCGGCAAAACTCGACAAGATCACCGCAGAAGTACTGGTTTCCAACGGTTATCTCACTTGCGATGATCTTCTGGAAGCCGATGCCGAAGAACTCATGAATCTGCCGGGGATCGATGCCGATGCCCTGCAATCAGCTCTGGACCAGTTGGATGCGGAATAAAAAAGGGGGCTTTTGATTATGAAAAAACTTAAAGTCAAAGATCTGGCAGAAACTTATAAAGTATCTGTAGAAGAAGTTATTGCCGAGCTGACCCGTCAGGGTGTAAGCGTAAAAGCCGCCAGCTCCCAGATACCGGAAGATATGGTCGAACTCGTGGAAATGCTTTTCGACGAGCTTTACCACGGCGATGACGCCCCGTCGGTCAAAGATGACCGTCCGCGCAATAAGCAGAAAAGCCGCGGCAAAGAGGAGTTTGAACGCTCCGGCAAGCCCGGCAAGCCCGGCAAAAATAAAGAAAACCGCAACGATTCCGCACCGGCCGCCGGTGGTGCGGTAGTCGATGGTGTGGCCAGACTTTCTGCACCTTTCATTGTAAAAAATGTAGCCGAAGCTATTGGCAAAAAGCCCAATGAAGTCATTGGCGAACTCATGAAGCTCGGTGAACTTTTGAGCATCAACCAGCCGATTTCCGAAAACACCTTGCGTAAACTTTTGAAGAATTTCAGCTTGGAACTGGAAATCGTTCAGGTGGAAAAGAAAGCCTCTCTGGAAGCGGAAAACGATTACGAAATGCCCGCAGCGGCCGATCCGGCAGAACTGCCGGAACGTCCGCCGGTTGTAACTTTTATGGGCCATGTTGACCACGGCAAGACCTCGCTGCAGGACAGAGTACGCAATACTCACGTTGTGGATGGCGAATCCGGCCGTATCACCCAGCATATCGGGGCTTCGACCGTGGTATTCAACGGCAAACCCATCACTTTTATCGACACCCCCGGACACGCGGCTTTTACCAGTATGCGTGCCCGCGGTGCCAATGTAACAGATATTGTAGTGCTGGTGGTAGCCGCCGACGACGGCTTTATGCCCCAGACGGTGGAAGCCATGAACCACGCCCTCGCGGCCAAAGTGCCGCTGATCGTGGCGATCAACAAGATCGACCTGCCCGATGCCGATCCTGACCGTATTTATCTGCACATGCAGCAGAACAACCTGACTTGTGAAGATTGGGGCGGCACCGTGGGTGTGGTCAAAGTTTCTGCCAAAACCGGCGCCGGTATCGACGATTTGCTCGAACGTATCCTGCTGGAAGCTGAAATGCTGGATCTGAAAGCCAACCCCAAGCGTCCGGCCATCGGTACGGTACTCGAAGCACAGGTGGAAAACGGCCTCGGGCCCACCGCCAGTATTCTGGTGCAGAATGGTACCCTTTCGGTGGGCGATGTAGTGCTTGCCGGTGAAGAATTCGGCCGGGTCAAGACTCTGATCAACGACCGCGGAGTACGCATCAAGAGTGCCGGCCCCAGTACGCCGGTAAAAGTAGTTGGTCTCTCCGGCGTGCCGGAAGCCGCCGACAAACTGGTGACTTGTGTCAATGAAAAGGCGGCCCGTCAGGAAGCCGAACAGCGCCGCGCCGCCAGCAGAGCGCTGCACCTTGCCAATCAGACAATCAGCAGTGCCGAAGATTTGTTCAGCAAGCTCAACGAACAGGAACACAAGAGTCTGCGTTTGATCATCAAGTCCGACGTGCGCGGTTCCGGCGAAGCCATCGAAGAATCGCTCAAACAGCTGCCCAGCGACAAGATCGGTGTGGAAGTGGTTATGAACGGTGTAGGCGCTATTACTGAAAACGATGTGACCCTCGCAGCAGCAAGCGATGCTATTGTAGTAGGTTTCCACGTGCGGGTAAACCCGGGCGTGAACGATATTGCCGAAAAATCCAAAGTGGAGATCCGCCTTTACAGCATTATCTACGAATTGCTCGAAGATATCACCGATGCTCTGACCGGCCGGCTTGAACCTGAAAAACGCGAAAAAGAACTGGGGAAAGCCAGGATCCTGCAGATTTTTGAACTTAATAAAGGGCCCAAAGTCTGCGGCTGTCTGGTGGAAGATGGTGTGGTCAAAGTCGGCAGCAAAGCGCGAGTATTCCGCAACAACCAGCTTATTTACAATGGCGAAGTGGCCTCGCTGCGCCGTTTCCAGGACGATGTAAAAGAAGTCCGCGCCGGGTTGGAATGCGGTATCAGACTGGATAACTTTGCCGATTTCATCGAAGGCGACGTGATCGATCTTTATGAAATCGAATTGAAAAAAGCTACTCTGTAAGGAGAAAACATCATGGGTGCTGCTCCTGACCGGTTGACCCGGGTGAATGAACTTATCAAGCGCGAATTGAGTTCGCTTATCACGCGCTATTCGATATCGCCGTCAGCCTCGGTGCTGGTATCGGTGACCGAAGTGCGCACCTCGGTGGATTTACGCAATGCCACCGTAAGCGTCAGTATTTTCGGCGGCGACAAGATCACCAACCGCATGGTGCTGGAAAATCTCAATGCGGTGCGTTGCGATTTTCAACGCGATATGGCGCGTACGCTGGGCTTTAAGCACACGCCGGTGCTGAACTTCCGCATCGACAAACGTGTAGCCGCCGGCGACCGGGTATTTGCGCTGCTTGAAGAAATGGAAAGCAATCAGAATCCTGCCGGAGAAAGCGATGAGTGAAGATCGTTTTGCTGAAGTGAGAAACCGCATACTGCAGGCGGAAAATATTCTGCTGGCTACCCACCTCAAGCCCGATGGCGATGCCATCGGCTCCACGCTGGGCATGGCGGAATTTCTGAAAAGTCAGAACAAAAACTGCTCCGTACTGCTGCCCGACGGCATTCCGGAACTGTACAGTTTGCAGGAATATGATTTTCTGACCGCACTGCCGGAAAATATTGCCCGATTCGATCTGATAATCCTGCTGGATACCGCAGTTCCACAGCGGGCAGGCTTTGCCAAAGATGGCGGTGTGCCAAGTTGTGTACAAAACCGGCTGCAGCTTATCGATCACCACCCGGACAATCCCGGCTACGGCAAGTGGAACCTGCTGGCGCATCGGGCGGCAACGGCCGAAATGGCCTTTGAACTTTGCGAAAGTTTCGGCAGCACCTTGCCGGAAAGCAGCGTAAATTTCTTTCTGATGGGGCTGCTGACCGATACCGGCGGGTTCCGTTTCGATAATACCGATCCGGCGGCGCTGCGTTCGGGTGCCAGGCTGCTGGAATACGGTGCAAAGCTCAACAAAGTGGTAAATCAGATCTATTTCAACAAGCCCTACAACCAACAGCGTTTTGAAGCTGAATTGCTGGATAAATACCTTTTCTGGACTTGCGGCAACCGTGTGGCATGGTCGATCGTGCCGCAGGAACTGCTGGATAAATACGCTTTTGATTTGCGTAATGCCGAAGGAGTGATCGACCAGTTGCGGGCGATTGCCGGCACCGAAGTAGTGGCAATAATCAGCCGCCGCAACGGCAACAGCTACCGCATAAGTATGCGGTCAAAAAATCCGGCGCGACCGGTGATCGATATGGCCCGCAAGTTCAATGGCGGCGGACACGCCATGGCTGCGGGAATGAGTATGAATTTTAATAATTTTGAAGAAGCTTCGGCATTTTTTGAACGGGAAGTAAAGTGCCTTTTCAGCGCTGAAGAATTGAAAGATCTTGCCTGATGAGAAAATTTGACCCCAAAAAACACCGGTTGCCCATTCTGGCAACAGATGCAATATTGCTGGTGGATAAACCGCTTACCTGGACGAGTTTTGATGTGGTAAACTTTGTACGGGCAAGATTCAATATTCCCAAAGTCGGCCATTGCGGCACCCTCGATCCGGCGGCAACCGGTCTGCTGGTGCTGGTGCTGGGCAAATTCACCCGTTTGAGCGGCGCCTTGAGCGGAGTTGATAAAGTCTACGAAGCGACCCTCAAACTGGGGGTGGAAACCGATACCGAAGATATGGATGGCACCATAATCCGCGAAAGCGATTATTCGCACGTTACCCCTGAAGCACTCCAAAGTACGGTCAACTCTTTTATGGGTAAATCCATGCAAATACCGCCCATGGTCTCGGCATTGAAGAAAGACGGCAAGCGGCTTTATGAACTCGCCCGGGAAGGCAAAGAAATCGAACGGGAGCCGCGGCCGATCGAAATTTTTGATATCAGCACCAGCCGCATAGAGCTGCCCGAATGCGATTTTACAGTGCACTGCAGCAAAGGTACATACGTCAGAACTCTGGCCGCCGATATCGGCAAAAAACTCGGTTGCGGAGCGGCATTGAGTGCGTTGCGCCGCACCAGCGTGGGTAAATTTTCCATTGCAGATGCCGTAAGCGTGGATACCCTGAAAACTTTTGAACAGGCAGATCTCAAAGAGTTTGTGGAAAAATTCCTTTACGAAAAGGCCCTGAAGATCGCCGCCGAAGCCTCGCGCCGGCAGTAAATTGCCAAGTGGAGTTGCCAAATGATCAAACAAAAGAGTGCAGAAAACAGTTCTGTTATGCCGGTTGAACGTTTTATCAATGAACTTATTGACCGCAAGATCAAAGTCATAACCGTCGATGAAGTACTGAAATTTGCCGGCAATGTGACCGATCCCGAAGAAAAGGAAAAACTTACTTTCCAGATTGTCCGCGAGCTTGAGCACCACGAAGCGCTGCTGCCGGAAGTTCCCGGCGAAAGCTATGTGAATGCCGCAGAGTTTTTCAATGGTCAGGAGTTCCTGATCGTGCCGGATGCCTTGGAGATCGAAAATAATATTCTGATCCCCGGACACCGCTTTGTGCCGTTTATGCACAGCGAATTGTTCCCTTCGGAAATCACCTTTAAGGAAGCCGGGGCCCGCAAAGCCCAGAGCAGCCGCACCTTTACCGGCAGCGCCGAAGAGATCATACATTACCACCTGCTGATGGGCGCAGAAACACTGTTTGATTTTTTTGCCGCCGAAGCCAACGAAAATATTGCCCGTGCCCAGAGCTCTACCAACCCCACATTGCAGCTCACGGCGCTGGATATGCAGAAATTTTACAGCGAAACGCAATTTACCGAAGGCGATGCACTTATGGTCAAAGTTATGGACTACGATAAAGGTATTTTCGAATTCCGGCTGGAAAACGGCAAATTGCGTAATAAAACCAAATGCGCCGCCTACCGCGAAGCAATGGAAAAATCGCTGGAAAAAGTCACCGGTGATTTGCTGCCGGGGGTGCCGATCATCGAACAAATCTGTTGTGCATTGCTCAACCAGCCCGGTCTGCTGAAAAATCCGCAGATGTCACTGGACGAAATTCTGCTGAAAGACCCGGTATTTGATATAACCATCGATCAGGACATCAGCACGCTGGTCAAGCGCGCAGAAGATGACGGCATGTGCTCCTGTGGCCACGATCACCATGATCATTGCTCCTGCGGGCACGATCACGGACATAGCAGCAGCGATCTTCCGGAAAATATCACGATCGGCTCCGGCGAAACCGGCACGCTTGAAGAGATGCTTTCCAAGCTCTATGCCATGCTCAATTTGGTGGAACTCGATGCTATATTGATGGATAACTTCAAAAATCACGATCTGGATTTCAACAGTTTCTACGCGCGTGCATTCGGAGAAAGTGATCTGAAATTCGCCGACGGTATGCAGGAAGCGTGTTTCTTCAATGCTTTGGAAGAACGTTTTGAAGAAATGCTGGAAAACTATCCGCGCGAATACGATAACGAAACTGCCGAATTACGCAGTATGATCGTGGAATTCACCATAGATCGCTGTTCGCTGCTGACCAGTCTGGCTGAATTGTCGGAAGAGCTGACGATCAAACCGGAGTTATTTGAAGCGCTGGCTGAAGTGGTGATATTGCTCGATGAGTCGCTCAAGCTGCTGAATGCTCCGGCGGCGCTGGGCGAAGATTTCAATTTCGATGAATTCCGCAATGGCGTGGAAGAAGCGCTCGAAAAGGGCGAAGAAGCCCTGAACGCCCTGCGTGAGGTGCTGGACGGCAATGATTAAGCCTTTGGCCTCGGAATTACTCAAAGCATGCCTGATCGAAAATCATATACCTGAAGGCATGAAATCAGCTCCGGAAAAAGACTCCGTGCCGGAGCAGGTTGTCAGCGCAGAAAATGTAAGATTCAGCGATCTGCCCGGCGAATTCACCCACCCGCCCCAGCCGGGGGAAATAAAACCGGCAGATTGGGCGGAATTGCGTAAAAAAGTGGCCGACTTTTTTGCTGAAAACGGTCCGCTTAAAGATGCCGCGCAATATGGCGGCAGACCATACGAATTCCGTATTCAGCAGCAGCAGATGGCTATGGAAAGCGCCAACGCGCTCATCGACAACAGAAACCTTGCGATCGAGGCACCCACCGGAGTCGGTAAAAGTTTTGCTTATCTGGTGCCGGCGATCCTTTACAGCAAACTCACCGGCAAACCGGCATTGGTAACGACCGAAACGATCAGTCTGCAGGAGCAGTTGATAAATAAAGATCTGCCGCTTTTGCAGAAATTACTGAAAATCAAATTCAAAGCGGCTCTCGCCAAGGGGCGCCGCAACTATCTGTGCCTGCGGCGGTTGTCGCTGGCAGCAGGCGAGCACCAGAACGATTACATACCCCACCCCGGCATGCAGGGCGATATCGACCGGATCTATCATTGGAGCGAAAATTCAACCGATGGCAACCGCGACAGCGCGGATTTTCATGTAGCCAATGAGTCATGGAGCTATGTATGCTGTGAAGCCGGCAACTGTTCATTCCCCAAATGCCGTTACCAGCGCGAGTGCTTTTACCGCAAGGCCCGCAACGAGTGGGAAAGCGCCGATGTGATCGTAGCCAACCACGCATTGTTTTTCACCGATCTGGCCATGCAGATAGATTCCGGCGATGAAAGCGGCGGTCTGCTCCCGGTATACGGCAGCGTTATAATCGACGAAGCCCACACGCTGGAAGATAACGCCGCTCAGCACCTCGGGCTGCATCTGACCTATAACGGCTTCAATGCCATGCTCAACAAGCTGTATAACCCCGATACCGCCCGCGGACTGCTTATGCGTAAAGGCTCCAATGCGCTGGAATTACGCAGCGAAACAGCGGTTTTGAAGAGTCTTGCCAAAGATTTTTTCGGACAGTTTCAGGAATATCTGCTCGAAAGCGAAGAGTCCATCCGCCCGGTAACGCGCTCCGGAATATTCGTCAACACGCTGCAATCGCCGCTGATGGATTTCCGCTGTGCGCTGGGTGATTACGCCATGGAACAGAGCGATGCGGATTTCAGAAGCGAGTTGGAAAGCCTGGTGAGTCAGTGCGATATGTATATTGACAGTATCCATGCGTTTATCAATATGACTCTGCCCGACAACGTATATTGGGTGGAAGAAGATTCCCGCCAGCTGATTCTGCAATCGGCGCCGTTGAACGTAGCCGATATCCTTGCCGATGAACTCTTCAGCCGCGATTTTCCGGTAATTGCCACCAGCGCCACGCTGACAGTGGACCGCCGGTTCAACTATTTTGCCAGCCGCACCGGTTTCACCCGCGGGATAACCCGGCAGTTGAGTTCGCCATTTGATCCGGCAAAAGTCAAACTCTATGTGGAAGATTCCATGCCCGACCCGTTTGACGATAATTACGAGCAGGAGCTCTTCAAAGCTTTAGAGTACTACATAAGCTTGAGCGATGGCAAAGCTTTTGTGCTTTTCACCAGTTATTCAATGCTGCGGAAAGCGGCTGACGCGCTGGAAAGTTTTCTTTTCCACAAAGGGATCAAACTGCTCATTCAGGGCGCAGATATGACCCGCTCCATGCTTTTGAGCGAATTCAAGCGCGATGTACGCTCGGTTCTGTTCGGCACCGACAGTTTCTGGACCGGAGTGGATGTACCCGGCGAAAGTTTAAGCAACGTTATCATCACCAAATTGCCGTTTGCAGTTCCCACTCACCCGCTTACACAGGGCCGGTGCGAAAAGATAAAGCAGACTGGCGGCAACGCATTTTTCGATTATTCCCTGCCCGAAGCAGTACTGAAATTCCGGCAGGGCACCGGTCGATTGATCCGCTCGCAGCAGGACAGCGGCATGATCGTGATCCTCGACAGCCGGATAAATACCAAACGCTACGGCAAAACATTTTTAAACAGTCTGCCGCCCTACCCGAGGGGCTGACCCCAATCGGGATTTACCAAATAAAAACCGGCGTTCACTCCGCGGTGAAATCTGCCAGTTCGCGGTAAAATCTGCGACCGAGAAAATCCAGAATATTGTTGTGCCCCGCGCCGGAGATTTCAATAAGTTTTTTGCGCCTTGCGGCAGCGGATCTATAAAGTTTCCGGCTGTTGCGTATGGGTATGATGCGGTCTGCCGTGCCGTGAAAAATCAGTACCGGTACCGGAGTATTCTGCAGCCGCCGGTAATTTTCAAACCGGTTGCCCGGCAACGGGAAAGGCAGCATAACTTCGATCGCCGAAGCAAATGGCGCAAGCAATACCAGAGCTCTGACTTCCGGATGTTTTTCTGCGAGAAAACCCCCGGCAGCTCCGCCGAC
Organism: Victivallaceae bacterium; assembly: GCA_045635745.1. GTDB lineage: Bacteria > Verrucomicrobiota > Lentisphaeria > Victivallales > Victivallaceae > SIG78. The sequence continues at coordinate 19,349 of JAZTWG010000033.1, read as the reverse complement.
AGAAAACCCCATGACAATGATATCCGGTGCCGGAACAGATTTTTTCTCCACCAGAAAAGTATAAACGCTTTCCGCATCGATATAAAGCTGTTTTTCCGAAGCCTTGCCGCCGGAAAATCCATATCCGGCATAATCATACGCCAGGACCCCATATCCGGCTTGAATAAACTCCTGACACAGCGGCATTATACTCTGCAGAGTTTCAGCATTGCCGTGATTGAAAAGTATGACCGGTTTTCCGGGCGGCGCGGCGTGATAAAACACATCCAGCTCGGCCCCGCCGGAGCGGATCACTGCATTACCGGCCCGGAGATTGTTTTTAACCTCCGGCAGCAGCAGTTTTTCCATAAAACAATATCCGGAAATCAGCAGAACACTTACTGTAACAAGCGGATAAACAAGCAGACGTTTCAGAATAAATCTGCAACATTTCCCCACACTTGCTCTGTCCATAAAAAACCTTTTGAATTATTCAGCCATATCTGTAGTATACCGACAACGGGGATAATTACTGCACCCCCAGAAATTTTTACCGGCATTTGCTCCGCGGGTTGCCTTCCGTACCACCAGCTCGCCACCACAAACAGGACAAATTTTTACAGTTGCTTTTCCGGAATCAGGCACACTATTTTTTGAATGTGCGATTTTACCGACATATTCAATATGCTTCCGTCGGTTTGAAAGTGTATTTTCCAGACGGCAGCCAAACAGTATATTCTGTATCCGATCCAACATTTCGTCATTAAATAACTCTTGATCAAATGTATTCATAAATGCAATCAGTTCTGATGCATTTGTCACCAGTGAATCTGGCATCTTATCTCGGGTTTTAATGGTGCAAAAACCAAGAAAAACAATAATATGCTGCATTGAATCCACCGGCAGTTCCAACAACTCAGCAAGAGTTGCAATGTGCTTATAATTCTGCCGGAATGGGTTTTGAAACTGATTTTTGCAACGATAAATCTGCTGCGTCCATTTATCAGAATTCCGGTCACCAAATATCCAGCCTTTCATATTTTTAGTTTCAATGACAAAAATACCATAAGGAGAAAGAACAATGTGGTCAATCTGAGTCGTACCGCCGGCACTATCCGGAATTATAACATCATTGAATATCCGGTAAACATTTTTATCCAAACGCTTTTTCAAAAGATACGCTACAAAAAATTCTCCGCATTTACCTTTTACAGCCGGCTGTTTAAGGATCCACCCGATCAGACAAACAAATGCCAGCCATACGAGTACAGTTATAAACAAACTCATTTTACCAGTTCCCCATATTGAAATCAAAAGATTCCATCATTTCTAAACACGATTTCTAATATATATCGCAAAGAAAACAAATCAACTTTTCAAAAATACAAATTCACTATTTTGTGCAGACACACCACCACAGATCACAAATAAGCTTTTTTCCGCTTTGCAACGTACTTCAAACTGAAGCAAGCAACTCAACACCGTCTGCATATCTGCTATCAGTAACCATTTAAACATTGCAAAAATGGCTGCATGACACCATAACAGCCTCTATACTTGAAATATTACAGAAAAATACAGCAAAAAAGAGCTTTCAAACTTGTTTTAAGCGGCTTTTGCAAGTATATTATCTTTTGATACATATTGTCAACTAAAATTTTACAACATACGCAACAGGGAGTTTCACGCTTTATGCATACACTCGTAATCGTAAATCCGGGACATTTTCACGCCGGACTTATCTTGCGCCGCCGCCATGCGGATATCAGCCGCGATGTCTACATCTTTTCCGAAGCCGGCGCCGATCTGGATAATTACATGAAGCTCGTAAACAGCTTCAACGAACGCGCCGAAGAGCCCACCGACTGGATCTACCACGTTTACACCGGAGCTGATTTTCTTGCCAAGGCGGTCGCCGCGGCTGAAGCCGGCACCGTTGATATAGCTGTTTTTGCCGGCCGCAACGATGAAAAAATCGAATATCTTGCCGCCATGCACCGCGCCGGCTGTGCCATATTGACCGACAAACCCGTAACGATCAACAGCAAGGGTGCCGAGCTGCTGGAAAAAACAGTTGCTGCCGGCGGCAAACCCATCATGGACATCATGACCGGCCGTCAGGAACCCTCTGCGCGATTGCTCAAAGATCTTATGCTCAGCAAAGAGGTCTTCGGCGAATTCCGCAAAGGCAGCGAGCCGATGATCGAAAACGGCACCGTGCACCACCTGTACAAAACTGTGAACGGTGCGCCGCTGGTGCGTCCGGCATGGTATTTTGATGTCAACAAACAGGGCAGCGGTCTCTGCGATGTAACCACCCATCTGATCGACAATGCCCAGTGGATGCTTTTCGGCGAAGACGATATCGACTTTGAAAAAGATGCCAAACTCATTGATGCAACCTTGAGCAGCACCGCCGTACCTGCCGATAAATTTGAGCTGATAACCAAAACCCCCGCTTTCCCCGCCGATCTTGCCGACCGGGTAAAAGATAACGTGCTTTATGTAGCCTGCAACGGGGTCATGGATGTGGAACTCAAAGGCGTGAGCGTGCGTCTCAATACTGTGTGGAATCTGGAAGCTCCTGCCGGCGGCGGCGATATGCACCGTCAGATCGCCCGCGGCACCAATGCTGATATTTTTGTGGAACAGGGTCCGGATACCGAATTCAAAGCGCTGGTGCTGGTCAAGCCGATCGGCACAAGCGCCGAAGCAATGAAAGAACTTATCGAAAAACGCATGCTGTCGCTCGGTTATACCGATGCAGAAGTAAGCGTTTACAAAGATGGCAGACTGCTGGTAACTCCGCCCAGCTGCATGGTAGATGGGCACGAATTCCACTTCGCTATCGTGCGCGATGAGTTCCTGAACATGCTCGCCACCGGCAAGGAAACCGGCGGCTTGCGTACCCAGCTTGTAAGCAAATACAAACTTATGGCCATGGCACGCGATATGGCTTTGAACAAATAAAAAATTCTATATAACACAAGGATTTACATATTATGGAACAGTTTCGTACCCACACTTGCGGCGCGCTCCGCAAGACCGAAGTCGGCCAGACCGTAAAAATCGCGGGCTGGGTCCACAGCGTCCGTGACCACGGCGGCGTCATCTTTATTGACTTGCGTGACCACTACGGTCTGACCCAGGTGGTCATCGACCCGGAAAAGGAATTCTATCAGGAGCTCGACCGCTGGAGAGTTGAAAGCGTGCTTTCCTTTACCGGTAAAGTCGTGGCCCGTACTCCGGAAACCGTAAACAGCAAACTTGCCACCGGCGAGATCGAAGTCGTGGCCGAAGCCATGGAAGTGCTCGGCGAATGCGAAGTGCTGCCCTTCCAGGTGGCCAAAGATGACAGTGCGCCCGAAGCGCTGCGCCTCAAGTACCGTTTCCTCGATTTGCGCCGCGAAAAACTGCACAAAAACATTATCTTGCGCAGCGAAGTGATCGCCGCCATGCGCGAATATATGCACGCACAGGGTTTCCATGAATTCCAGACCCCGATCCTGACTGCCAGCAGTCCGGAAGGTGCGCGCGACTATCTGGTGCCCTCGCGTCTGCATCCGGGTGAATTCTACGCCTTGCCGCAGGCTCCGCAGCAGTTCAAACAGTTGCTGATGGTTTCGGGTTTTGACCGTTATTTCCAGATCGCGCCCTGTTTCCGCGATGAAGATGCCCGTGCCGACCGCAGCCCCGGCGAATTCTATCAGCTCGACGTGGAAATGAGCTTTGTCAACCAGGAAGATATCTTTGCGGTTATCGAAGGCATGTTCGATGCGGTCTTCGGCAAATTCTCCACCAAAGATTACTCCAAGCCGCCGTTTGTGCGTATTCCTTATCTGGAAGCCATGAAGCGTTTCGGTTCGGATAAACCCGACTTGCGCAACCCGATCGAAATGATCGACGTTACTGAACTCTTCCGCGATTGCGAATTCAAGGCTTTTGCCTCCACTGTTGCCAACGGCGGCGTGGTGCGGGCCATGAAAGCGCCGCAGGTTGCCGGCAAACCCCGCAAATTCTTCGACGACATGATCGGTTTTGCCCAGGAAAACGGAGCCAAAGGTATGGCGTACATCATCTGGACTGCTGAAGGCGAAAAGAGCCCGATCGTGAAGTTTCTCAATCCGGAAATTCTCGCCGGCTTGAAAGCTGCCGGCAACATTCAGGAAGGCGATGCGCTGTTCTTCCTGGCTGACAGCGAAAAGAACGTTATCAAAACCGGCGGTGCGGTCATTCCCGAGCTGGGCAAACGTCTGGAACTCATCGATCCGAATGTCTTCAAATTCTGCTGGATCGTGGACTTCCCGATGTTCGAGCTGGATGAAGAAACCAATCAGGTTATCTTCAGCCACAACCCCTTCTCCATGCCGCAGGGTGGTATGGATGCGCTGGAAAACAAGAACCCGCTGGATATTCTGGCCTACCAGTACGACATTGTCTGCAATGGTATCGAGCTTTCCAGCGGTGCTATCCGTAACCATCGCCCCGAAATCATGTACAAGGCGTTTGAGATTGCCGGACATGACCGCAGCGTGGTTGATGATAAATTCGGCGGCATGATCAATGCCTTCAAACACGGTGCTCCCCCGCACGGCGGTATCGCCCCGGGCGTTGACCGTACCGTCATGCTGCTGGCTGACGAGCCGAACATCCGCGAAATCATCGCGTTCCCGTTCAACCAGCAGGCGCAGGACCTGATGATGAATGCGCCGGCACCGGTAACGCCCAAACAGCTGCGCGAACTGCATTTGCAAGTGGTTCTGCCCAAGCGCGAGCAGGAAAAGCTCGCTGCGGCTGAAAACAAATAATAAAACGCTTTTTATCCCGTCCCGGCAATTTCCGGCGACGGGATAAAGAGATTATTGGAGGTAGTATTGAAAAAATTCGCTGCAGTTTGCCTGATAATTACAACAGTTTTGACCACATGGATTCTGCCTGCGGCGGAACCGGAAGATTTTATTCCTGATCAGTCGCCGGTGCTTTTCCGGGTAAATGCAAAACAAATGCTGGCCATACCGGATTTGCGGGAGTTGATCAGCACGGCTTCGAACGATGGTAAAAAAGCTGTATCTGTAATAGAGTTTTTTGAAAAAAATTACAACATCAAGCCCGAAACTGTTCTGTCCGGTCAGGTCTGGGGAACCAAAACCGGCTCGGCCGATCACGATGCGGCATTGTATGTAAAAACCGAGCTGAAAGAAAATAAGCTGGCAGAAATTTTTGCCGGCCAAGCTGAAAAAAGCGAAAATTTTATTTTCAATACCACCACTTTGGCGGGCGAAAAAATATATACCATAGCTCCGCAGAAAAAAATCAAAGGCGAGCAGACGACTCTGGCAATAGTTTATCTGGCTGAAGATGTTTTGCTGCTTATGCCGCTGACTCCATCATCTGCCGGCACGCTGATCGCATCGCGCCAGGGCGGGAAAAATCCGCTTTTGAAATCCATTAACCGCCAAGTTCTGCTGGCAGTTTTTGCCAGAATGGATGGCGAAAAAGAAAAAATCAGGCTTTTTGATCTGCAGGCAGATATAAAGAATCCGGTCAAAAGGGATCTGAATCTGCTGCTTAAACTGACTTGCAAGAGCAGCGAATACGCCTTGCAGCTGGCAATGCAGACCCAGTTCATAGTGCCGGGAATTCTGGGTATGCTGTTCAGCAATGATCCGGTACTGACCAGCAGCCTCGTAGGCGGCTTCAAAGTCAAACCGGATGGAAAAAGAGTGGAAATCAAATTTGCTTTGAGCAAAAGCGATCAGGATAAACTCATAAAATATTTTTCCGACCCCAATAACCGGCAGGCGCTGATTGAAAACAGCGGAGTCGGTCCGGCAATGATCAATTAAATATATCGGGTATATCAATGGTCAGTCTCAAACGCAGCAGAAAATCCGGTATCCGCAAGATACTGTTGCTGGCAGTTTGGCTGATTATGCTGCTGGCGGCCGCATACTACCTTTATGAGTGCAGCGACTTTGCGGTGGACGATACAAAATTTGCCTCCGAGATCCGCGAAGCCGCATCCAAATACGGCATCGACAGCCGTCTGGTGCGGGCGTTAATCTACGAAGAAAGCCGCTTCCGGCCCGGTGCCGTCGGCCGTGCCGGCGAAGTGGGGCTGATGCAGATAATGCCCAAACGGGCGGCGGCCGACTGGGCAAAAGCCAACAATGTGCCATGTCCGGCCCCCGGGGTACTGTTTTCACCGCGGATCAATCTGGAGATCGGCTGCTGGTATTTGAGCGACGGGTTGCGGCGTTTCAGTGATTACAACGCCGCAACGGAGCTGGCGTTGGCGCGTTACAATGCCGGATTGAGCCGGGCAAACAAATGGAAACCGGCAGATAAAAACGGACCGGTGACAGATAATATAACGATCGCCAGTACCAGAAAATATGTAAAAAATATTATGGCGCGTTATCAGCGCTACTGTCGGGAAGATAATGGAAAACAAAAAATAAAAACAGGTCTGAAAAAATTATAAACAGGATAAGTCAAATGAAAAAAACCGGATACCTTAAATATACATTGATCGCATTGGTATTTCTGCCCTACATGCAGCCTGCAGCAGCCGACAATGCAGCCAAACTCTCGGCAAACAGCGCCTGGAGCGAAGATTTTGCCCGAAGCAGTAAAGACGGCATGCCGCTGAAGTGGAAGGAAGAAGGCAGCAAAATCGGCGTACCGGAAACCAGCTGCCAGACAGTAAAACTTCAAGATGGCACTTCCGCATTGCAGGTAAAATGCAATAAATCCACCGGCGGCATCATCATCGCGCCGGGAGTGGATCTGAAAAAGACCCCCATCATGCGTTGGCGCTGGCGTCTGCTGAATTATCCCGATAAAGCCGACGGCAGAAACCCCAAACGCGACGACCAGCCCATCGGGCTCTATTTGGGGTTCAACGAAGGCTTTATCAAGAAAAAATCCATTGCCTACCGCTGGGAAGATATTACACCCAAAGATTATGAAGGTTCCACAACTTACGCCGGAATATTGTCTGTACATTTTATCGTGATGCGCAATAATCAGACCAAAACCGGCGAATGGGTAACCGAATGCCGCAATGTTGCCGAAGACTTCAAACGTGTTTACGGCAAAGTGCCCAAAAAATTTGCCTTGAGTATTATCGGCAACAGTCAGTATACAGCAAGCAACACCGTTGCCGAGCTGGACTTTATAGAATTTCTTCCTGCCAAATAATCTATCATGACAACCGATAATACTCAAATCAGCAAATTTGCCAAATACCGGATGCTCTTCTTGGGATTTTTCAAGATTGCAGCGCTGGTTGTGGGCGGCGGCTACGCCATAGTGCCTGCAGCAGAAAATGAATTCATCCACCGCAAAAAACTTCTCACCGAAGATGAATTGCTCGATATGATGGCAATAATTCAATCCCTGCCGGGGATCATTGCCGGCAACGCGGCGCTTTACATCGGCTACCGTGCCGCAGGTGTATGGGGGGCATTGATCGCATTGCTGGGCGTGGCTACGCCATCGACCTTGATAATTCTGGCGATCGCCATATTTTTGCGTAATATCGACCTGAATATTCCGGCAGTACAGGGGGCATTTATCGGGGCGCAGGCGGCAATCACCGGTCTGATCGCTCTTACGGCAATACGCATGTGCCGCAAGACCATCAAAAACTCCTTTACACTCATTACCGCAGTTGCGGCGGCCGCAGCTACGATCATATTCAAAGTGTCGCCGGTGTGGGTGATAGTCGCCGGAGCACTGCTGGGTATAGCCTATCAGTATGCGGTGTCGGCAGGGAAAGGAGAACCGGAAAAATGAATTTGTTTTTCATCTATATATTGTTCATCAAATACGGTCTTTTAAGTTTCGGCGGCGGCTATGTGCTGGTGATGCTTTTCATTCACGACCTGGTGGATAAATACCAACTTCTCACCAGCGGAGAATTTGCCAATCTGCTGGCGATAGCCCAGATGACTCCGGGGCCAATCGGAATCAACACTGCAACCTATGTGGGGTATCAGACCCATGGTGTAGCCGGTGGGATCATTGCCACGCTCGGGTTGCTGACTCCGGCGGTCTTTCTGGTGCTGACGGCGGCATTCTTCTTTAAAAAGTGGGAAAACAGCCCTATAGTCAAAGGTCTGCTGAACGGCATGCGCCCCGCCACACTGGGGCTGATAATTTCGGCAGTACTGATCTTTGCCAATATCTCCATATTCCCCACCCCGGTAACAGTGGATACGGTAAAGGCTTATTTACTCAACACGCCGGAAGCAAAGAGTTTTTCCATACGCATCATACCGCTTGTAATTGCAATTATTTCGGCAACGGTTATGGCTGCATTCAAAAAAGTCAATATTATTTACATCATCGCCGGCTCGGCAGCTCTGGGAGCGCTTTTCATCCGCTGAAATCAGTTATTGTTCTGCGGCAGAAGTGTATTCAAATACAGCGTAAGCTTGCTCCAATAATCCGGCGCACACGGCGGCAGCGGCGAGCCTTCCAATCCGGCTTCGATCACTGAATCAAAAAAGGTGCTTATCTGCGGATTTTCAAATTCCGGCAACAGACCGTTTTCCTGCAGACAGGCCAGTTTGATTACCGCACCGCAAGCTTCAGGACTCCACAGCGCAGAACCATTGGCAGCATTGAGCGCCAGATTGCCAAGCACATGCCGCAAAGTATCATAAACTATTGCCATGGGCAGATCCGGCGCAGAATTTTTCAATACAAAATTGGCGATCTTTCCGCTTAATTTGTAAATATCCAGCCGGTCGGCAATGGGGGCAAACGAAGTTATCAACTCGGCATCCAGCAGCTTGGCGGCGCCGTTTTCGGCGGGTTCAAAACCGATCTCCAACTCATTGAAGCAATCCAGTACCGGAAATTTTTTGCCGGAGATACTCTGCGCACCATAGCAGACCAGTTCCAGCTTGCCCCAGTCCGGACTGACCGCGGTTACCATAACATCGGCTTCGCGGACGGGGGTTTTGCGTAAAACGATTATCGTAGTGCGTTCCATAAAGACCTCATTCTGCCGTGGCAGGTTCTTCATCGTTCTGCAGTTCAGTCAGCGCACGGTTGTAAAGCGTGCGGAAACGCTCAAAGACAGCTTCTCGCGCATCGGGAGGCACCTGCCCGACTGCCACAAAACGCTGCAGAAACTCATCGAGTTCAGCAATGGAAAGTTTATAATCATCGCCGCCGAAATTACCGGCAAACGCCTGCTGCAATTCACCGGCAAGATCTCCGCCGCCGGAAATAATGCGGCACTCGCGCAAACGCTCTTCCAATTCACCGCAAACTTTCAGCCGGCGACCAAGATGATCGATAAGTTTTTCCTGATCCTCGCCAGGATCGATCACATTTTCCAGCTGTTCAGCGCTTTCCAATTTATGCATGGCTTCTTCATGATGCAGCCGGCAGAGTATCTCCTGCAGTTCGCCGGCAAGCTCATCGCGCCGTTTGGCTACGTCGCCCGGACGGCTTTCCATCGCTTCCCAGCGTTGCTGATTTTCCAGCAGTTCGCGCTCAATATCTTTTATCAGCATCGCCCCGGAACGGGATTTTTCCAGCAGCGACGCCAAATTGGTACAAACAATTTCTGCCTGCCGGCGGACTTCATCACCCGCCTCGCGATGAGCAGTAAAAATCGTATCTATCGCCCGGTTGAAACGGGTATATAATATGCGGTCATCCTTACCGGCACTGGCAACATTGCGCCATTGTTCACGCAAAAGAGCGATCTCTTTTTTAGCTTGAACAAACGGAACATCCTTGAGCGCTTCCACAGCCTCGCACAGCTCTTTTTTGCGGTTGCCGGCAGCAATAAAAGCTTTCTTGCGTTCTTCCCAAACTCCGTTGCGCCGGACAAAAAAGGCATCGCACGCGGCATGAAATTTTTCAAAAAGTTCACGGTCAGCGGCACCGGCTGAACCGGCATTTTTCCAGAGATTCTGCAGTTCTTTGAGTCGGGCGGAGGTTTCGCTCCAATCATCAGAACCGGAGAGATTTTCAGCTTCGGCAAGAATATTGTTTTTCAACTGCAAAGCTTCATTCTGTCTGGCCTGCCGTTCCGCAAAAAACTTTTCCAGTCTTTCGTGCAGAGCCGAACAGACTTCGTGATAACGATTACGCAATTCGTCAAATTTTTCGTTGGGAACCGCACCGACCGTATTCCAGCGCTCACGCAAAGTGCGAAACGTTCTGGCGGCATCGAGCAGTTTATCATCGGGTACCGCAGAAAGTTTTTCCAGCTCATTGCAAATATCCATCTTCAGAGTATAATGCTCCCAGCGGGCAAAGTCACGTGCCTGCGCCTGTGCGCGCACCCGGCGACGCAATTCACGCTCGCCGGAAAGTACAAATTCCCGCATCCGGCTCAAATTTTCCGGCATATCGCCCAGCGCTGCAGCAGAATTTTCCATTGTCTCCAGAAGTTTCTGCCGCTCTTCCAGCGGTGGGATATTATCCATTTCGAGCCAGTTGGTATATGCTTTAAAACTCTGTTCAATACATTCTGCAGCACGCTGCCATGCGCTCTGTATACTTTCAGAGCTGGCAGTTAAAACCGCCGCCAGTTCATTGAACGGCATCCGGAAATCTTCCGTACCGGGCAAATCATTCATATTATTGCGAGCCCAGCTCTCGATGGTCTGGCGGATAAGTTTCCAGTTGCCGGAATTCTGCAATGAGCAAAGCTGCCGGTAAAGCGCTTCAGCCAGCTGCCGGTTGCGATTGTATGCCTCTCTGGCGGCAAGCAGCTCTTCACGGGCGCGGAAGTAGCGGTAACGGGCCGCCAGAAAACGGGTTTTGAGTTGTTCGCTGGTAACATCCAGCTGCCGGAAAACATTGCAGAAGTATTCGTAATGCTCTTCATCTCCGGCGACAGCGGCTTTTTCAATATCGGCAATCAACGCCTCCGCTTCGCTGTAAGCCTGTGCAGCGGCCTGACGGCGGCGGCGCTCAGCCATGATAGCTTCGCGCAAAGCGTGACTTCTGGCGTATTCCAGCAGATAACTGGCGGTTACAGAATCCGGTTCGGGCATATTGCGTGTATAAAGCTCCATTGCCAGCTTGTCATCGGTCAGCTGTGCGATAAACTGCTGCCAGACTTCCTGTTGTGCAGCCAGACGCGCACCGGCAGCCAGTACCAGCGCCGGAGAATTCGATCTCAGTGCCACCCGGATCAGGGTATCACTGTTTTGAATACGGTCAAAAGCATCGCTTTCCCGGTCTTCGGCGCACGCCTGTAAAGCGCGGTCGCCATAGATCTGATCGAGCCGGCGGATAATGAGTTCATTCAGTGCCGGATCGCGTTCAGAAACCGCAATTTCGTGCAGCATTTCCGGTTCCGCCAGACGGCCGATCGCCGCCGATCGCACCGACACATCATTATCAGTTGCCGCCAAACGGCGCAAAAGCGCCAGATCATTAATCGCATCAAGCGCCGAAACCGCCTGGATACGGATGGCGGCATTACTGCTGGCAAGCTGACGCCGGATACGGATTTTTTCCAACCACATATAAGATTTCCTGTTTTATGTAAAAAAACTTTTTCATACTTTGATACTTTACACGCTTTAAATACTTTTCGCAAATCTGATTTCGGCTTTTAATGAACCATTTTACGCGAAAAAATTATCTGTAAACTTGCAATATGATAAAATTGAGTTATCTTTTAGCTGGATTTGAAAAACTGATTTGTCTGTATATAAAAAACAAGGAGAAAATATGGCTGAAACAATGCAATTCAAAGCCGAAGTCAAGCAGCTGCTTGATCTGGTCATTCACTCGCTTTACAGCAACCCGGATATCTTTTTGCGCGAGCTGGTCGCCAATGCTGCCGATGCTATTGACAAGGCGCGTTTTGCCGCGCTGACCGATGACAAACTTGCCCGCGACTGGCAGATTCGCCTTGCCATAGATAAAGAACACCGGATCTTGAGTATCAGCGATAATGGTATCGGTATGAGTGCCGATGAAGTCAAGGAAAACCTCGGGACCATCGCAAAATCCGGAACCAAAGCTTTTCTGGAAAATCTGAAAAACGCCCAGACTCAGGGTGCGCCGGAATTGATCGGCCAGTTCGGGGTGGGTTTTTATGCAGCATTCATGGTGGCAGATAACGTTACGGTGGAAACCCGGCGAGCCGGCATGGATACCCCCGCCGTGCGCTGGAGTTCCAACGGTACCGAAGAGTATATCATCGAAGAGTGCAGCCGTGCTGAAAGCGGTACTACCATAACCTTGCATATCAAAGGCGATAAAGATATTTACCTTGAAAACTGGAAGATTTCTGAAATCATCCACAAATATTCCGATTTTATCGAATACCCCATCATTCTGCCGTTTACCAAAACCAACGAAGACAAAACCACCAGTATTGAAGACCGCACGCTCAACAGTCAAAAAGCCATCTGGCTGCGTCCGGCCGCGGAAGTCACCGACGAAGAGCACAATGCATTTTTTGCCCATCTTGCCCACGGCGGCAAACCGCTCAAACATATCAATATCAATGCCGAAGGCACCAATGAGTTCAAAGCGCTCATTTATATACCCGAAGAAACGCCTTTCAATCTCTTCATGCCGGATTTGCAGAAAAAAGGTCTTCAGCTCTATGTAAAGCGGGTGTTTATTACCGACAACTGCGAAGCGCTGGTGCCGGATTATCTGCGTTTTCTGCGCGGGGTGGTGGATTCCAGCGACCTGCCGCTGAACGTATCGCGCGAAATCCTGCAGGAAAATCCACTGCTGGGCAGTATCAAACGGGCAATTACCGGCAAAGTGCTGGGTGAGCTCAAGAAAATGCTGGAACGCGATGCAGAACAATACAAAAAATTCTTCAAAGAGTTCGGCAAGATCCTGAAAGAAGGCATCCATATCGACCCGGCCAATCAGGAAAAGATCAAAGACCTGGTGATGTTTGAAACCATGAACGGCCAACCCGGTGAATTGATAACGCTTAAAGAGTACATCAACGCCATGCCGTCCGAACAGGAACATATCTATTATATCATTGCCGAAAGCCGCCAGCTGGCGCTTGCCAGTCCGGCACTGGAAATTTTCCGCAGCAAAGGTTTTGATGTGCTGCTGATGACCGACCCGGTGGATGAATTCATCATGCAGAACTTCATGCAGTACGACAAAAAATATCTCAAGAGCGCCAACAAGGGCGAATTGGAAATCGAAAAAGATCCCGATGCCGAAGAAAAAGCTCTGGAAGAAGCCACGAAAAAGTATCAGAAACTGCTGGACTACATTTTTGAAAAGCTGCAGGATAAACTTTCGGCCGTACGCCTGACCCGACGCCTGACCGACAGCACCTGCTGCCTGGTGGGCGAAAGCAACAGCATCAGTCCGCAGCTGGAACGGTTGCTCAAGGCAATGCACCAGCCCTCGCCGGAAAGCAAACGGGTTCTGGAGCTCAACCCCAATCATCCGGTGGTGGAAAAGATGCTGGCGCTGTGCGAAGAAGATGCCAAAAGCGAACAACTTGCGCAATATACAGAAATATTGTACGGTGAAGCGCTGCTGACCGAAGGCAGTCCGCTGCCCGACCCGCTGGCATTCGTAAAAAGCATTTCCGCCCTGATGAAGTAACTTGTTTTCCGCCATCGGGTTCATGAAGATCCGGTGGCGGAATTATGCAAAAATGCGAGATTTCCCATGTCTGCGATGCGGCGTCCGGTCATACTTATCAATATGGCGGTCAATATCCTTGCTCAGAAAGAAGTCGATTCTCTCAACAGCCAATATTCGCAGCGGGTTGTCGAAGCCGGCGGGTTGCCGGTGCTTATGCCTTCAATTGAAGAGCCGGAGCTGATTGAGTCGTGGCTCGATCTCGCAGATGGTGTCCTCTTTATTGGCGGCAAAGATTATCTACCAGCTCATTACGGCTGCGAACCGCATCCGGAAACGTTCCTCGGCAGGATGCGCCCGCACTTTGATATAGCTTTCGGACAGGCAGTCATGCGCCGCAATATGCCGGTGCTCGGTATCTGCGCCGGGTGCCAGCTCATAAATATCATTACCGGCGGCAAGTTGATCCAGCATCTTGGCAATGCCGACGAGGCGCACCGCGATGGAAAATTTCACTCCGCCAGAATTTGCCGGAGCGGATTTCTTGCCGATGCGCTTCAACTTGAACCAGACAATGAAATAACGGTCAACAGTTTCCATCATCAGGCTGTTGATCCTGACCATCTGGGAGAAAATATCGCAGTTTCCGCCATCGCATTTGACGGCTCGATCGAAGCTATCGAACTGAATACGCCCGGACGCATGGTACTCGGGGTACAGTTTCATCCCGAACGCATGGATGATCTTGCCCCGAAAATCTTCGGCAAACTCTGCAGCGAAGCCGCCCGGCAATAAGTGGCAGGGTTATTGATATTCAATCAATAGTATTATCGGAAAATTCTCCCGCCACCACCGCCGGAAATGCTTTTCATATTTCGCGCTATAAATGAGCAGTCATTGACCGTTTTTTAATTCCCCGTGGCGGTTGCATGTTCATCCCTCCTGATTTATAAGCTTTAAGCTTTGTTCCCAATAAGGGTAGGTGAAAATAATCTATATTGGGAAAATATTTTCTTAAACTTTAAGGACATTTATCTTTTTGAAATAAAAAAACCGCTGCAGTTTCCTGCAGCGGTTTGGAGTGTACTTAACGTACTTGTCTGGCAATTATTTACCGGACATGACCCCGTGGTCTTTGAAGGTACGGGTCGGGACGAATTCGCCCAACTTGTGACCGACCATGTTTTCGGTGACGAACACCGGAACAAACGCACGACCATTATGCACATCGAAGGTATGACCGACGAAATCCGGAACGATCATGCTGCGACGCGACCAGGTCTTGATCGAACGCTTCTGACCGGACTTGTTCATCGCTTCGACTTTGTCGTACAAATATGCATCGACAAACGGTCCTTTTTTGATTGATCTCGCCATTATTTCTTCCTCCGTTCAACGATAAACTTACCAGAAGTCTTTTTCGGATAACGGGTACGCTTACCTTTAGCAAGCTGACCCCAGGGCGAAACGGGATGACCGCCGCCGGAGCTGCGGCCCTCACCACCACCCATCGGATGGTCGATCGGGTTCATGGCAACACCGCGGACATGCGGACGTTTACCCATGTAGCGTTTCTTACCGGCTTTACCAAGCTTGATATTCATGTGTTCTTCGTTGCCGAGAACACCGATGGTAGCTTTGCATTCCACATTGATCATGCGGACTTCGCCGGAGGGCAGCTTGATCTGCGCATACATTTCTTCTTTACCGCGGAGAACTGCGCTCTGACCGGCAGAACGAACCAGCTTGGCTCCCTGACCGGGCAGCATTTCGATATTGTGGATGGAAACACCAACCGGAATATCTTTGATCTTAAGGCAGTTGCCAGGCTTCAGCTCGGCCTTGGAACCGTTCATCACGGTCTGACCAACCTGCAGGCCATTCGGGGCAAGGATGTACGCCTTTTCGCCGTCAGCATAAGCCAACAGAGCAATACGGGCAGTACGATTGGGGTCATATTCGATGCTTACGACTTTTGCCGGCACGCCATCTTTGGCGCGCATGAAGTCGATCATACGATAACGACGTTTGTTGCCGGCACCACGGAAACGGGTGGTAACGCGACCATAGCTATTGCGACCGCCGGTAGAATTCTTACCTTTGGTCAAGCTCTTAAGCGGAGACGTTGCAGTGATTTCGCTGAAATCGCTGACCGTCATATTCCGGCGGCTCGCCGTCGTCGGATTGTAACTTTTAACAGCCATTGTTCAACCTTTCACAATTAAGCGATTTCAATCGCGCCTTCAGACAACGTTACGATCGCTTTCTTCCAGTCAGAACGACGACCGGCTTTCGGCGAACGGCCCATGCGCTTGAGCTTGCCCGAATAGTTCATCACATTGACGCTCGCAACCTTCACGCCGGGAAACAGTGCTTCAACAGCACGACCGATTTCGATCTTTTCAGCCTTGGCATGCACGCGGAAAGCATACTTGTTTTCGGCTGCCAGAGCACTGGCTTTCTCGGTGATGACGGGGGCGATAATGACTTCAAAATTGTTTTTCATCTTCTTTTTCCCCATCAGTTAAGACGCGTAATAAACGCATCAAGAGCTTCTTTGGTGAAGACCAGCTTGTCATAACGCAAGAGGTCATAAACGTTCACACTGGCGGCACGGATCAGCAGCAGACCGGCAATATTGTCGGTCGCAAGAACTGCATTTTCTTCGTACTCAGGAACCGACAGAAGGGCTGTGCCTTCCAGCTTAAGGTTCTTCAGCACTTCGCAGGCATTCTTGGTCTTGTGATCCGGAAGTTCAAACTTGTCAAGCACCAGCACCGCATTGTCGACCACGCGTTCGCTGAAAGCACGGCGCAGAGCCAGCTTCATGACCTTGCGGTTCACATGACGGTTGTAGTTGCGTTCAGGAGTAGGTCCGAAGATAACACCACCGCCAGTCCAGACCGGAGAACGGCTGGAACCGGTACGGGCACGGCCGAGGCCCTTCTGACGGGTCGGTTTGGCACCGCCGCCACGGACTTCTGCACGGGTCTTGGTGCAGGCAGTGTTGGCACGCTGGCTGGCAAGAAAAGCCACCACAGCATCATGAACAGCCTGTTCACCCTTTTCCAATTCGATAGCGTTATCGGGCAGCTGATAATCGCCGACCTTCACGCCTTTGCAATCGAGAATATCCAAAACTTTCGACATTGTAATCACCAATCCTTACTTGCCCGATTTCTTGATCGCAGACTTCAGCAGCAGAAGACCACCCTTGGAGCCCGGAACGCAGCCGCGCACGCAAATGACATTGTCTTCAGCCAACACCTTCACGACCTGCAAATTCTGCATGGTGCAACGGGTGTTACCCATGTGACCGGGCATCTTCTTGCCTTTGGCAACGTTACCCGGAAATTCGCACTGACCGATAGAACCGGGACGACGGGTCCAGGCACCACCGTGACTGGCGCGGCCACCGCCGAAGTTCCAACGTTTCACAACACCCTGAAAACCGGGGCCCTTGGTGGTACCAACGATGTCAAGGTAATCGTTGACTTCAAAAACATCCGCCGAAAGAACAGTACCCAGTTCGATCGCTTCATCAGAAGCGGTGCGGAACTCGCGCAGCACTGCCGGCGCTTTGTCTGTGTAGTTGGCTTTTGCAACGTGACCCAGAAGTGCCTTGCTGGCATTCTTGGCACGGCGTTCGCCGAAACCCAGCTGGACAGCTGAATAGCCATCCCGCTCGACGGTCTTGACATCAACCACAACGCAAGGACCAGCCTGAATGACCGTCACCGGTACAGTCTTGCCCTTTTCGTCGTAGATCTGAGTCATACCGATCTTTTTACCGATTAAACTCTTCACTTTTTTGTCCTTTCTGATACATACTCCAATCGGTTTCAGGAGCATTGGTATCAATCAGTTCTGCCGGAAAAACCGGCTCGACTTGATTTCCGCCGGTGCTTTATTGCAACAGGTGCTTCTGCAACTCTGCACCTGCCGCTTTCAGCCCCAACCGGCGGTATTAATCTATCTTCAGCCGATCTTGACTGAAATATCCACCCCGGCGGGCAAACTCAATTTCTTGAGTTCATCCACAGTCCGGTTGGTCGGATCAATGATATCCAGCACGCGCTTGTGGGTGCGGATTTCAAACTGTTCCATCGACTTCTTGTCGACGTGCGGTGAACGGTTCACAGTGAAACGTTCAATGCGGGTCGGAAGCGGAACCGGACCGACAACGCGCGAACCGGTACGTTTGACGGTATTCAGAATTTCCGCCACGGACTGATCCAGAATGCGGTGCTCATAGGCCTGCAGACGGATCCGAACCTTCTGGTTATTGCTGCTCATGATTTATTTCTTCTCCGTTACAACTTTTTCTTGGACTTGTTTCGGTACCCGTTCAAAGTGGGACGGTTCCATCGTGTAAGATGCACGTCCGCGGGACAGTGAGCGGATCGCCGTGGCATAACCGAACAGTTCAGCCAGCGGCACTTGGGCATTGAGTTTGTTGAATCCTGCCTGAACATTGGAGCTGATTTCAACAATGTTACCACGACGGCTGGTGATGTCGCCGATGATATCGCCCATGTTTTCTTCCGGTACGACCACGTCGACCTTCATAATCGGTTCAAGCAAAATCAGATTCGCTTTCTTGGCAGCTTCTTTCAGTGCCATGGAGGCAGCGATCTTAAATGCCATTTCCGAGGAGTCGACCGGGTGGTAAGAACCGTCAACGATGTCGATCTTCATATCGATCAACGGATAACCGGCAAGCACACCGGTTGCGGCAGCTTCGCGCAAGCCATTTTCCACAGGCTTGATGAATTCTTTCGGAATGTTACCACCGACAACTTTGTTCTCGATGACCAAACCGCTGCCCTGTTCGCCCGGTTCCATGTGGATGATAACGTGACCATACTGACCGTGACCGCCAGTCTGACGGACAAACTTGGTATCAGCATCAGCACTGCTGGTGATAGCTTCGCGGTAAGCAACCTGCGGAGCACCGGTGTTGGCTTCAACTTTGAATTCACGGATCAAACGGTCGATAATGATTTCCAGGTGCAATTCACCCATACCGGAGATAATGGTCTGTCCGGTTTCTTCGTCGGAACGCACGCGGAAGGTCGGGTCTTCATCAGACAGAGCGATCAAGCCTTTGGAGAGCTTGTCGCGTTCGCCGGAGCTCTTCGGTTCAACAGCAACACTGATAACCGGTTCCGGGAAGGTCATGCTTTCGAGAACGATCGGATCGCTTTCCACGCAGATGGTGTCACCGGTGGTGACGTTCTTCAAACCGACCGCAGCGGCGATGTCGCCGGAGAAGATCTCTTTGCGTTCTTCGCGGTGGTTTGCGTGCATCTGCAGCAGACGACCGAGACGTTCGCGGCGGTTGGTACGCGGGTTCAGCACTTCCATACCCTGCGCAGCGGTACCGCTGTACACACGGAAGTAGTAGAGTTTACCGACAAACGGGTCAGTCATGATCTTGAAGACCAACGCAGCAAAGGGCTGCATATCGCCGACGTGGCGGGTCTTTTCATCACCGGTCACCGGGTCGGAACCTTTGATGTCCCAGATATCAATCGGGCTGGGCAGGAAATCAGCCACGATGTCCAGCACCGGCTGCACGCCGCGTTTCTTGAACGCACTGGCGCAAGCCACCGGCACGAGCTGCGCAGAAATGGTGGCACGGCGCAGAGCGGGACGGATCTGTTCGAGGGTCGGCATTTCGTCAGCCAGGAAGATCTCCATGATCTCTTCGTCGACTTCAGCCAGGCATTCGACCAGGTGTTTGTAGTATTTTTCACGCAGTTCCACATAATCGGCGGGAACTTCTTCAACACGCATCACGGAAC
>JAZTWG010000032.1:0-28374 GCA_045635745.1 Victivallaceae bacterium | reverse complement strand
AGTTCGTAATATATTACTGCATTTGCAGTAGTAGGGCAATAGTTGCAAGCGGTAAATAATTCAAAGCCCGTGTCGGGCTGCCGGTACCATCGCCTTGAAGGCGTGGTGCATACCACCGGCTAAGCCGGTGGTTTTGATTTTGCCGCATTCAGCGGGCGGTATGGTGTGCGGCGGCTTGGGAGATTTTAGAGGGTATGGGAGAGTATGGGATATTGTCTTGCCGTCTTTTTTCCCATACCTTCCCATACATATTCCCAAAATACAAGCGCGGCACCCTGAGCATTGAAGCCGGGTGCCGCGTATGATTTATGAGACTATCAGGTGTGATATTCGGCGTTGATTTTCACATATTCATATGAAACGTCGCTGGTCCAGACCCAATATTCGCCCCGGCCCTGATTGAGATGCACTTTTACGGTGAATTCGCGGTTTTTGAGGATTTCGGCGAGTTCGATTTCGGGCGTACCGGCATCGCCGCCTTGGGCGACCACGATCTTGTCATCGTAGAATACATCGACTTTATCCGGATCGAACTGCACGCCGGCGTATCCTAATGCTGCTACAATGCGTCCCCAGTTGGGATCGCATCCGAACCATGCGGTTTTGCACAGCAAGCTGTTGGCTACAGCTTCGGCAAGGCGTTTGGCGCTTTCGTTATCAGGGGCGCCATCGACTTCGATCGCTACAAATTTGGTGGCGCCTTCGCCATCCATCACCTGTTTACGGGCAAGGCACTGCATCAGAGCGAGCAATGCGGCCTGGAATCTGGCGCAGTCGCCGGAATTTTCTTCCAGCACCACGCCGGACTTACCGTTGGCAAAGATCACGCAAGTATCGTTGGTGCTCATATCGCCATCAACGGTGATGCGGTTGAAGCTGTTGCCGGCATTGGCAGCCAGCAGTTTTTCCAGCAGCGCATTGCTGCATGATACATCGGTGGTTATACAGCAGATCATGGTGGCGTGCGGCGCGGTGGTCATTTGCGGATCGATCATGCCTACGCCTTTGCAAATGGCGCCGATGGTAACGGTTTTGCCGGCGATCTCTACAGATACGGCGCACGCTTTGGGCACGGTATCGGTGGGCATGATCGCCTGTGCCGCCTGGTTGCCGCCATCAGCAGAGAGAGTGCCGGCAGCCAGCTTGATGCCTTTGGCAATAATCTCCATGGGCATTTGCACGCCAATGCGGCCGGTAGAAGCCACCAGCACGCTTTCGGGGGCAATATTCAGCTCGGCGGCGGTCATGTCGCACATTTTTTCGGCATTGGCAAGACCGGAAGCTCCGGTACAGGCGTGGGCGTTGCCGGAGTTGATGATAAACGCCTGAGCGCTGGCCGAAGAACGCACCTTTTTACGGCAGACCCGTACCGGGGCGGCGGCAAAAACGCAACTGGTGAAAACACCGGCAAAGTTGGCGGGTTTTTCGGCAAACACCAGCGCCATATCCGGATTACCGGACTTTTTCAGCCCGCAAGTTACGCCGCAGGCTTTGAATCCCGGCACGCTGGTTACGGAACCGTTTTCAATAAATTTGAACTCACTCATCGATTTTTCCTCCGAAAGTGGCTTTAACATTTATGGCAATACCGCCGCGGGGCCGGAAAAGCCCCACGACCTCGGCTTTGCGGGGACTGCATGCCGCCACAAAGTCTTTGAGGATGCGGTTGACAGATTCTTCGTGGAATGTATTGGTGTTGCGGAAACTGAACAAATAGAGCTTGAGCGATTTGCTCTCCACACAGCGTTTGTCGGCAATATACCGGATGATGATATGTCCGAAGTCGGGCTGACCGGTAACCGGGCACAAGCTGGTATATTCCGGACAGTCAAAAGTGATGATGTAATCATTTTCCGGGTAGAGATTTTCAAAGGTTTCCAGTTTGGCATCTTCCGGACATTGCGGATAACGCCGCTCGTTGGCACTCAGGAGAGTCAGGCCTTTGAGCCGGTCGGTATTTTTGCTGTTGCTCATAAACGATCCTTATTGGTAATGAATATATTGTTTGATAACATAACAAGTAAATATAGCATCAAAACGCAGAAAAAACAGCCTTGAAAAGAGTTTTTTTAGCGAAAGTTGCAAAAAAGCGGCATTTATCTCTTGCTTTTTTTCAATATGGTGTTTATATTGTATCCGTGCTGATTTTATAAAAAACGGCAACAGAACCGTTTGTCTGTTCCGGAAGAGTTGAAACAAAGGAAAGTTTGCGATGAAAAAAACTCTTAAATTGATTTTGGTTGTGTTTATGCTGGCAATGATCACCGCTCCGGCGGCAGCTTATGATGAATACGACAGCTCCGGTCCGCTGACCAAACTCGGCCGTGGTATTGCCAATGTGGCGTTCAGCCCGCTGGAACTTCTCAAGCAGCCCTATGATGTAAATCAGAATATGGGTGCGATCCCCGGCATTACCTACGGTGTGCTGCGCGGTGTCTGCTTTACCGTGGCGCGTATCTGCGTGGGTATTACCGATATAATCACTTTCCCGATGCCGCTGCCGGGTTGCACCGATGACCCCGAAGATTACGGCTGGGGCTACGGTCCGCTGATGCGTCCGGCATGGGTGATGGATCTTGAGCACAATCCGTGGGGATTCTTCTACGACAATACGGTGGTTACCACCAACTGAAGAACACCGCTGTAATAAAAAAGCTGCAGGCAAAAAAGTCTGCAGCTTTTTTTGTGTCGGAGTTATTCTTTATTTTTTATTATTGTCCTGAATCTTGTGAGAAATCAAGGTGCGGCGGCAAACTGTAGTTTTGCTGTATATAATTTAATACTTCAGTTTCACAAAATTTGAGACATTACCTGTTTTTTGCAGATTCCATGAGAGCCGAAGAGCTGTTTGCCGATGGATTGCCGGATGGGTTAACAGGCATCCGGCAGTTGGTGGAAAAGAGTCCGAACGGCGCCGCCATAAGCAGCAAAAGCAGCAGTATAACAGATAACGGACTTTTCCGGCGCTGCGGCAGATAAAGTATGTAAAATATGCGTTTTTTCAATTCGTTGGAATATTCTCTGAATGCCAGAGAATATTCCGGCGGCTTGGGCGATTCCGCAAATTTGAGCAGCAAATTGCCGTATTCCTGAATTTTATCAGGATATTTTTTCACCACTTCGGCATCACATGCAAGTTCGCAGTTGATCCGCAAATGACGTCTGGCTGCAATAAAGAACAAATTGAACCAGCAAAATGGCCAGAGAGCCAGAGAAAGGATATTCACCAGACTGTCGCCGCTGCGGTAATGGATGAATTCATGCGTGAGGAGCAATTCCACTTCGCTGTCGCTGAAAGAGTGTATTTTTTTCACTGGCAGGACGATTTTCTGCTGAAAAAATCCGAACAGTACCGGCGGATGATCGTCTGTTCCGGAATCCAGCAGCAGCGGAGCATGAGTGTGTCGGCCGCGTACCCGGCGCCAGATACGATTGATTCTTTCATCGGTAACATATTTATAAGCCGCAGTACGTTTCCGGTTGCGGAAGTATGAAAATAAAAGTGTGAAAATCGCCGGTACTATCATCAGCAGTACTGCCAGAAAATATGGATAATTGTGGCACGACAGCCCCGGCACATGCTCCGCCCAGCGGCTTAAAACCGGTGCTGCCGGAGTTTGCCGCAGCCATTCGGTCAGTCTCCACGGATGAGCATCGGCAGTATTGACCAGAAGCGTTTGAAACTTGCTCAAATCTATGGAAAACGGCTGAAAAGCAAGATCCGGCTGGGGCAATATCATGGAAAAGATACAAATGATCCACAAAGCGCGCCTGACCCGGGCGCTTAATTTATTTTCAAAAATCGCCTCGGCCCCGGCAAGCAGCAATACACTCAAGGCGCCGCGGAGCAGTATAATGGTAATCGGTACGATCAGATGACTCATTTTTTTGCCGCTTCGTCCAGCAGTCTTTGCAGTTCTTTGATTTCGTTCTGGCTTATGGATTTATTGCGTACCAGACAGGTGAAAAGCTCGCCGGCAACACCATTAAAGAGCCGGTCGAGCAGATTTTTTCCGGCGGCACAACGGTATTCTTCGCAATTTACAGCCGCCGAATAAACAAAGATTTTGTTTCGGCTGACTCTGGTAACAGCTTTTTTCTGAAGCAGCCGCAAAAGCAGCGTTTTGATCGTCGGCTCGCTCCAGCTGGTACGCTGCTGCAGGCGTTCCGCCAGCTGTCGGGCAGTCAGACCGGGTTCCTGCCAGAGTTCTTTGAGCACTTCGAGCTCGGAATCGCTTACAGAAAGATTTTTTTTCATCATTTTATATCCTTATAATTGAATGTCAGGAGCGAAAGCAGCAGAAAACTGCATATATATATAGCCAGCAGCGCCAGATTTGAAATCAATTTACCCCACGGCACCGGCGCAATGTAAATCAGAAAAGCATTGTTCATTATCTCCGATATCAGCCACGGCCGCAATGCCGCGGCAAACGGCAGTGAACCGGTCACAAATGAAACAAAATAGAGTGTTACCACCGTGATCGCCGCTGAACTCATACGGTTGAATACAGTGGAAAAAAAGAGTGCCATTGCTCCGAGAGTCATCAGCGAAAACGAAAAATACAGTGCGGTCAGGCCATAAAGCAGCAGCGCTTCGCCATTGTTCATGATCGTAACTTGCGAACCGAAAAAATGCCCCGAAAGTATTACCACCTGGGTCGGCGCTACTCCGAAGAG
The DNA here is from genome assembly GCA_045635745.1 of Victivallaceae bacterium. Taxonomy (GTDB): domain Bacteria; phylum Verrucomicrobiota; class Lentisphaeria; order Victivallales; family Victivallaceae; genus SIG78. Next base: position 23,694 of record JAZTWG010000032.1, on the reverse strand, counting down.
CAGAACTCCGGTCACCAATCCGGCAACGGCAAAGAACACGCTGTAAACAAAGCTGGCAATATAGACTGCCAGAAATTTTATCAATATGGTCATGCCGCGTGATCTCGGGCGCGCCATATAAAGTTTCAGCGATCCTTCCTGGGTTTCGCCGGCAATACAGTCGCCGCCCAGTGCCGCCATAACTATCGGCATAAGTACGATGAATGTGGGGATAAGTACGATGCGTGCAAAGCTCAACCCATCCAGATAATCGGCTGCTGATTCCCGGGCGATACCGAATGTCATCACCCGCTTGATAAGTTCATATTGCGAAGTTTTCCACGCCAGATAACAGAGCAGTACAAAGATGACATATCCGGCAACAGGTATATAATTTTTTTTCTGGTGCGCCATCTTCAGCAATTCATTTCCCAGATCACGGATCATTTGCCGGCCTCCTCTGTTTCAATATTGGTTTTTTGCAAAAAGAACTCTTCCAGATTCTGCCGGCAGCAGGAAAAATAAGTTATATCGTAACCGGCCAGGAAGAGTTCACGGCTTACTTTGCCGGGAGTAATATCTGCGGGCAGCTGAAAACAGAATTTATCCTGCCTGAACTCCGGAGCAGAAGCTATCCAGCAAGCCTTTCCGGCAAAAGCTTGCTGCAGAAAAACTTCAAGTTCCGCCATCCGGTCTGTTGCTATTGAAACATAATTCTGCTGCGAAAGCAGCTCTTTAAGGTTGCCGCAAGCTTTCAGTTGGCCATTTACCAGCAGTATGGCATCGTCGCAGATCATTTCCATTTCATTGAGCAGATGACTGCTTACCAGTACTGTAATGCCGAATTGCCGGTTGTATTCCCGGATAAGTTTGCGGATCTCTGCGATGCCCGCCGGATCAAGACCGTTGGCCGGTTCATCCAGAATGATATAGCGCGAGTCCGGCAGCAGCGCCAGCGCAATACCCAGACGCTGTTTCATGCCGGTTGAAAATGTCCCGACTTTTTTATCCAGCACATGCTTTATATTGAGAAACTCGGTAACGACCGCAACTTTTTCTTCGTACAAACTGCCGTGACCTCCTGAAAGTATCGCCAGGTTGTGCCGTGCACTCAAATCCGTATAAAAATTTGGATATTCAATGATCGCCCCCAGATGCGCCATGGCCTTTTTGTGTTCGCCATGCACATCGTATCCATCAATAAGCACCATGCCGTTATCAGGATAGAGCAAGCCGGTCATGAGCTTTATAAGTGTACTTTTGCCCGCACCGTTGGGCCCCAGCAAGCCGGTAACTTTGTGGTCGGTTACAGTCAGCGAAATATCCTGAAGCGCGGCTTTTCTGCCGAAATATTTGGTCAAAGCCCTGCATTCTATACTCATAACGCGAACTCCTGCATGGCGTCGGTGGAAACCTGACTCAACAGATAAAGGCAGTTCACCGAGGTTGACTTGCCCGAAGGTCCATGGAAAAATCCGCCGTCAGTTACCAGCGGCAGTTTCAGATTCTGTACTTTGCTCGTCAGATTTTCGTCGCGGGCGACTTTGCCATTGATATCCAGACTGCTCATCCACTGGTAACTGCTGCCCCACGCCTGGAAAAGTGTTTTGCCATCGGTGGTTTCCGAGGGGGAATCAGAGGGGCACTCATAAATATTTTTGTTTTCAAGATAAGATTGCAGCGTATCCGGCAGCGAATCAAGACTTTCTTCGCCGGCAGCGGGTTTCCCGGGAAAACTGCGGCAGCAGGGCAACCGGTCGCGGTTATCCTGAATATACATTTCCAAAGCAGTACCGATCTGCCGCAGATTATTCAAACATGCTGTACGTTTGCCGGCCTCGCGCGCGGCACTGAGCGCCGGCATCAGCATTGCCGCCAGAATGGCAATAATTGCGATTACCACCAGCAGTTCAATCAGCGTAAACGCTGATTGAGTGAAGAACGCCTTCGGCGTGTGAAGATGTGAAGAGTTTGCCTGCGGCAAACGTGAAGTGCGCCCTGACGGGCGTAAGGAGGTGTACTTTTTATAGATTTTTTTGAGGTAATACAACGGCAAAACTCCTATTTGACAAGTTTTGCGCCCCAATAGTTCGATCAGCGTGAATGCTGACCGGGTGAAGCACGCTTTCTGCGTGTGTATTTGTAAAGACTTTTTATCCGTCATTTTCAATGCCCCATTTCGTTGAGGGTTTTGATCCACACTTTGGTTACGGGCGCAAATTGTACTCGCTCTTCGGGAGTGAATTCAGAAAATATCACCCGGTTGACTTCGCGGGTGAAGGCTTCCACATCTTTATCGTGCATACGTTTTTTCAGCTCGGCGCGCTTCTGGCTGCTGCTGCGGAGCTGGGCATAGTTGCGTTCGGCAGATTTCTGCATTGAACCGATGATTTGTTTACGGTCGTTATCCGGCATCTTGCGGAGCTGCCGCAACGAGGTATTTACCGCTGTAACCACCGCCTGCTGCCGGATATGATCGCGGCGGTCACGGGGCAGTTTTTTTAATTGCCGGTCCAGATGGCGCATCACATCCCGGCGGTGTTCATTGGTCATGGTGGGTGAAATCGTGCGGGCAAGCGCAGATTGGAGTTCTTTTTCGTTCCATTTTTCCTTGGCAAGGATCTCATCGGGTGCCAGTGCTTCGCCAGGTGAGTTGCAGATAACTGCCGCAAGGGTTATAATGATCAATATTGCGATTGCCGGAAAGAGCCAGAAACTTTTGCGGCGGATCAAATGGCCGGAAAAAAGGCGGTTCATAAAATTCCTCTTCATAGTTTACAACAAGTTTACAAATGTAATTTCGCTTTAAAATTACACTTGTAATCGCTGAAAGTCAAATTTTTCACCGGGAATTTTGAAGAATTGGCACGATTTAAGGGCAAAAAAATGGAGGCGTGGATCGGAGTCGAACCGATTTATGCGATTTTGCAGACCGCTGCCTGACCGTTTGGCTACCACGCCTCAAATATGAGATACTGAGCTATACTATACAGCCTATTTGATAAAAAACAACTTTATTGAACAAAAAAATTGAAATATTTATCGATTTTCTTTAAAAATAACGTATAAAACCTTGAATTATCAGCCGTATAATGTAAATTAAGTGATGCAGCTGTCAAAAAGTCCAGACTTGTCTTGCGGCGGTTTGCAAAAGTGCAAAACCGGTAAATTTCCGGCGGTTACCCTACGGGTAGCCTCCGAAAACTTCCCAGCCTTGCCTTTTTTGCAACCCAACCCCGATCCGGCGTCATGCTTTTGTGACAGCAGCATCAGTTGGAGCGCAGCTGTCAAAAAGTCCAGACTTTTTTTTGATTGCTGCATTAAGCATGTAGCGCGGGCTGTTCTGAATATAAAAATTTTCAATTTAACAATATAAACAGTTTTTTACAAACAGTACAGGAGAATTTGTCATGAGCGGTAAAGAAACTGAAAATCTTGAGTCCAAGGCCCCTGAAACCACAACCGCGGTCAAAAAGCCGCTCCGCAAAAAGATCATCAGCATATTAGTTGCCGTTCTGATCGTGCTGGCAGTTGTGCTGGCGCTGGTACTGTGGCAGATCGACCGTGTGGCGGCTGCCGCTACACGCACTGTGGGCAGCGCTCTTACCGGCACCAAAGTTGATGTGCAGAGTATCAGTATACGTCCTTTGCTGGGTCTGGTCAAGGTCAAAGGTTTTTCTGTCGGCAATCCGGAAGGCTTTCACAAGCCCGAAGCGATCAAAGTCGGCACTTTTCATGTGGATACCGGCATGAAGTCGCTTTTGAGCGACAAGATCGAGGTCGAATATCTGGAACTTTCCGGCGTGGCGATCGACTATGAATACACCTTTTCCAAGGGCAGCAATCTGGATGTGATCCTCAAGAATGTGGAAAAAGCCACCGGTGCCGACAAGAAAAAATCCGAACCTGCCAAGAGTGAAAAAAAGTCTGATAAACCCGCCGCGCAGAAACAAGTCGTGATTCGCAAACTGCTGCTCAAGGATGCCAGAGTTACTGTTTCTTCCGGTGCGCTCAAGACTTCCATGGTCATTCCGCTGGTGCCCATTGAAATGGAAAATGTGGGCGAAGGTACCGATCTGGGCGGCGCTATTTCGGAAGTGCTGACCAAGATCATTGCCGAAATCGGCAAATCCATCACCGCCGCCGGTGACGGGATCGTGAAAGGTGCCGATCAGACCGGCAAGGCGCTGATGTCGGCCGGTGATTCGGCCGGCAAGGCGATTGGCGATACAGTTGATCAGTCTTTGAAGATGATCAAAAGTCTGCCCGGACTGGGAAAATAAGTTATTACAGGATCAATGATTCAAGAATTTTATTACAGGAGTAAATTATGTCTGAAACCCGTGTTTGCGTGATCGGTGCTGCCGGCCGTATGGGCCGCCGCCTGGTCGCTTTGATAACGGAAAGTGCCGATCTCAAGCTTTCCGGTGCCGTAGAAGCCCCCAGCTGTCCGCTGCTGGGCTCCGATGCCGGAGTTGTTGCCGGTGTCGGCGAAACCGGTGTAATGCTGACCGCTGATCTGGATGAAGCGCTTGCCAACAGCGATGCGGTGATCAATTTCAGTATTGCCGGCGTGGTGGAAGCCACGCGCAAATGTGTGGCTGCCAATTGTTCGACGGTCATCGGCACTACTGCGCTTACTGATGACGATAAGAGCACTCTGGCGGAACTCGCTAAAGTCGGCAGAATTGTTTTTGCGCCCAATTACAGCGTGGGCGTGAATTTGCTTTTCCACCTTGCCGGCATGGTGGGCAAACTGCTGGCGGACTACGATTGCGAAATCGTGGAAATGCATCACAATCAGAAAAAAGATGCCCCCAGCGGTACTGCCGAACGTTTGGGCGAAGTGGTCGCGGCCGCCCGCGAACAGGCCTATAAAGAAGTTGTGCGCCATGGCCGCGAAGGCGTGGTCGGTGCCCGCAGCGCCAGCGAAATCGGTATGCACGCTCTGCGCGGCGGCGATGTGGTGGGCGACCACACCGTGATCTTTGCCACTGGCGGCGAACGCGTGGAGTTGACTCACAAAGCTTCCAGCCGCGATACTTTTGCCAAAGGTGCTTTGCGTGCGGTGCGTTTTTTGCGTACAGCCGAACCCGGTAAACTTTACGATATGCAGGATGTGCTTGAACTGCGCTGAAGCGTTCAAACAGCAAAGAAAGATCATTTTATGCGGAAAATCTGGATCATGGCCGGCGAAGCCTCCGGCGATATTTACGGTGCGGCGCTGGCTGAAGATTTGGTCAGACGCGGTGCCGCTGCCGGGGTGCAAGTGGAAATCGGCGGCATGGGCGGTCCGGCCATGGCCAAAGCCAATGTAAAACGCACTGTGGATTCCACCGAATTGGGCGTGGTGGGTTTTGTGGAAATATTGAAACATATTTTCACTTTTATCGGGATCTTCCGCAAACTGGTCAGAACGGTCAAAGCCGAGCGCCCCGATGCGGTTATACTGATCGACTACCCCACGTTCAACATGATGTTCGGCAAAGTGGTCAAAAAGCTGGGCATACCGGTTATCTGGTATGTCAGTCCGCATGTCTGGGTGTGGGGCAAGCGCCGGATACCCAAACTGGCAAAACTCTGCAGAAAAATGCTGGTGATCTTTCCGTTTGAGCCGGAAGTTTATGCTTCCAGCGGTCTGGATACAGAATTTGTAGGCCATCCGCTGCTGGATATGGTCGATGCCCGGCGCGATCCGACGATCGTGCGCGATGATAAACTCGTAGCCCTGCTGCCCGGCAGCCGCACCATGGAAATCGAGCGTTTGCTGGAGCCGATGCTGGCTACTGCACTGGAAATGCACCGGAAGCACCCGGATCTGCGTTTTGTTATCACTACGCCGCGGGAAAAGGTGGCAATGCTCTGCTCGGCAATTATGGAAAAATTCCGCCGTAAAAATTCTGATTTGCCGGAAATACCCGTGGAAATCGGCAAAACTGCTTATTATCAGCAGGCCGCCGGCACCGGTCTGGCGGCTTCCGGCACAGTTACGGTGGAATCGGCGATCGCCGGTCTGCCGCTGGTGGTGATCTACAAAGCCAGCTGGATAACCATGATAATTGCGGCAATGCTGGTCAAACTTTTCCGCAATTCGTTTGTAATGCCCAATATTATTGCCGATAAAAAAGTTTACGAAGAATTTTTGCAGCATCAGGTAACGGTCAGAAATCTGCTGCCTGCTATGGAGCGTATTCTGCCCGGCGCACCGGAGCGTGCGCGTGTGACCGAAGATATGCAGCTGGTACGCAATCTGCTGGGCGACGGCAAAGAGCGCCGGAAAGCCAGCGCGCGCGCCGCCGAAGCGGTCTGGCAGACATTGCCGCCGATGATCGAACAGGATAAATAAGGGCTGAAAAGCCATGGAGGAATAAAGTATGAAAAAGATAAAATCAGTTCTGTCGGCCATATTGCTTCTGTCGGCGCTTGGCGTTTTAAGCGGCTGCCGCAGCGATGGCTATTATCAGGATCAGGCTGTTATCAGTGCCCGGGAGTTTCTGCTGGAAGAAAAGCCTTCCATACCTTTGATGGATCAGGAATTCATCAAGTTCAACCGCCCCTTTATGCTGGTCGAACCGATCAGCGGCAGCACCACCACCGGCCGCGCCCAGATCTGTATATGCTGGATGACCCCGGATAATCCGGAAGTTTATATGGTCTACGGAATCAGCAATCTGCGTATGATCGACTGGGCTCCGCAGCGGATCATTACCAAAAGTTTCCGCAAGACAACGCAGCATGAATATTTGCGTTTGGCGGGCAAGGCTTCCGGCGAGCTTATTCAAATGCAGTTCGGATTGTTGAGTGTTGCATCGGTAAACAACATCCGTTTCACGCTGCCGGGAGTCTGGAAGTGCAATTTTGCTTTGGACAGCAACCCCGATACAAAATACACTCCGGAAGAACTCGAAAAGGCCTCCAGACTGCCGCGTTATGTTCTGGCCTGGAAGATCACGGAAAACGGTCAGACATTCTACTCGGTTTACGGCGGTACGGCGGAAAATGATGATCTGAAGAATTTCAAATATTATTTCAGCGGCATTTACAGCGAAGAAAATTTCCTTGCCGGTCTGCCGGAAAAGAAACCCCTGATCGCCCCTTTCGGCGGTGCGGGAAAATGAAAAAATCACCATGGATCTTTGAATTATGCAAATAATGAGTATGACCGGTTTTGGTGCCGGCAATGCAGAAAGCAACGGCTGTTCGGTATATGCCGAAATCAGTACAGTAAACCGCAAACAGCTGGAAATAAGATTTTCCCTGCCCCGGGAATTTGCTTCGTTTGAACACGAAATGCGTAAATTTCTGCAAGGCGAACTCAGTCGCGGGCAGGTTGCCGTGCGCATGACCCGCACTGTTGCCGGGGCGGCAAGCGCCAATATCAACCGCGAACGGGTGGCGGCGCTGATCGCGGCTTCGCGCGAGCTGGGCAATGAGTTTAAAGTCAATGGCGAGCTTACTATGGCTGATGTGTTGAGCATGCCCGGGGTTTTTGAAGAAAGTTCCGAAGAAGTTTCCGACGAAATGAAAAACCTTGCCATGCAGGCGCTTTCCGGTGCCGTAACAGCTTTGAATAAAATGCGTGCCGCTGAAGGCGAAGCGCTGGCCGTTGAACTTGCCGGACGACTGGAACTGCTGGAAGAAATGCACAAAACTCTGGTGCCGGAAGTCGGTAATATAGAACAGGCGATCAAGACTCGGCTGCTGGAAAAACTGGCCAATTCTTCGCTGCCGGTAGATGTCAATGACGAGCGCTTTCTCAAAGAGATGCTTTATTACGCAGATAAATCCGATGTAACCGAGGAATTGACCCGGCTTTCCAGCCATTTTGTACAATTCCGCAGTTTTCTGGCCGGAGCTGAAGGCGGCGGCAGAAGCATGGATTTTCTGGTGCAGGAAATGTTCCGCGAGATCACCACGCTGGGCAACAAGGCCGGTTCCGGAGCTGTGGCCAATGTGGTGGTCAGATTCAAAACCGAATTGGAAAAGATCCGCGAACAAATACAAAATGTGCAGTAAAGTCTGGAAATAGATCATGAAGAAACTTTACAAAAAAGGTAATTTTTATCTGAAAAAAGCCGAATTGGATGACCTTGCTTCCAAATTGAGTGCCAGCTATGCCGACGGCTTTGGCGTAAATCTTGAAGAGGGTGCCAATCTGCCCCGCCGCCGGGAGATATTGTCCGTTACCGGCAAACTCGAAGAATTGCTTTTTCCCGGATTTGACGGCGAAGAACGCTATCAGCTCGATACCATCGGTTACAGCGTTGCCAAGCTTGTGGAGCAGCTCTACAACGAATTGTGCGGACTTACGGTACGCTGTTTCTGCTATATGTGCAAAAAAAGCGGTGCCAGCCACGACTGCCGCACCGAAGAAAAAAGCCGCGAAGCCGTTATGGCGCTGCTGAATGCCATGCCTGATTTGCGCGATATTGCCAGAAGCGACATCGAAGCGGCTTACGCCGGCGACCCCGCTGCCCGCAGTATGGATGAGATCATCATCAGTTATCCGGCGGTCAAAGCCATTGAGATCCAGCGTATGGCGCATATATTGTACAAGCACGATGTGCCTTTCATTCCGCGCATGATGACCGAATATGCCCACAGCATCACCGGTATAGATATCAACCCGGGCGCCGAGATCGGCCGCGGTTTTTTCATTGACCATGGTACCGGGGTGGTGATTGGTGAAACTGCTCATATCGGCAACAATGTAAGACTCTATCAGGGGGTCACGCTGGGGGCGCTTTCGTTTCCCAAAGATTCCTGCGGTATGCTGGTCAAGGGGCTGCGCCGCCACCCGACCATTGAAGACGATGTAACGATCTACGCCAATGCCACCGTGTTGGGCGATGTGACCATCGGCAAAGGTTCAGTTCTGGGCGGCAACGTGTGGGTCACGGAAAGTCTGCCGCCGGGAACCAAGGTGGTGGCTCCGGCGGAAAATCTGATCCGTTACAGCAAAAAAGGCGAGCAGCAGCAATGAGTACTTTCGGTAGTTTATATGCCGAATTGCAGTGTGAACTGCAAAAAATTCTGCAGGAGTGCTCCCGCCCGTCGGATGCTGTAAAGATATTGGCGGTCAGCAAAACCTTTCCCATTGCCGCTATTCAGGAAGCATACGATTGCGGGGTACGCATGTTCGGCGAAAACAAGATCCAGGAGTTGAGCGAAAAAGCCTCCGTGCTTCCCGACGATATCCAGTGGCACTTTATCGGCCATCTGCAGAGCAATAAAGCTGCCAAAGCCGTACAGTATGCCGCATGGATACATTCAGTAGATTCGCTTAAACTCCTGCACAAACTCGACCGTCTGGCCGGCGAAATGGGCAAAAAACCGGTCATATTACTGGAGGTCAATTCCGGCGAAGAAAGCAAATCCGGTGTGGATTACGAAGAGCTTGGTGTGCTTGCCGCTGCCGCCAGAGATGCTGAAAATCTGGATTGGCGCGGTCTTATGACCATGGCGCCGCTTACTGAAGACCGCACGCAATGGAAACAGGCATTTGCCCGCCTTCGCGCCAGCCGCGACGAGCTGGAGCGTACATTGAATGTGAAACTGCCGGAGTTATCCATGGGTATGAGCGGCGATTTTGCCGAAGCCGCCGCCGAAGGCTCCACCATTATCCGGGTTGGCAGCCGTCTGTTCGGCAACCGCGATTACAGCAAATAATACTTTGCATATTTGTCCTGACGCTGCAGCCTTGCGCATCGGCAAGGTACACAGCTTTATCTGGCTTTACGCATTCTGGCAACAAACATGGAGTCGCTGTCATCGGTTGCACCGCTGATTTTGAGGATGCCGCCGGTGGAGTTGCCGGTGAGGGGATCAGGGAAATCTTCGAGTTCAAATTCCGGATGCCGGAGCAGAAAATCATGCACCATGGCCGAGTTTTCCGCTTCAAATACAGAACATGTGGCGTAAACAAGTACGCCCCCGGCGCGGAGAGCCGGCAGAACATTTTCCAATACATTGCGCTGAATAGCGTTGACTTTGGTCACTTCATCGGCTGACGATGACCAGCGGCCGTCGGGATTGCGCCGCCATACACCGGAACATGAGCATGGCGCATCAATAAGTATGCCGTCAAAACCGGCGGCTTTGCGCGGCGGAACTTTGTTGCCATCCCACGGGCGGGTTTCGATGTTGGGAAATCCGCTGCGGCGGGCGCGTTTTTTCAAATCTTCGAGCTTATAGGCGCGTATATCTCCGGCAACCACTTTGCCGGTGCGTTCCATGAGTTCGGCCAATGCCAGTGTTTTGCCGCCGGCTCCGGCACAGCAATCCCACCAGCGTTCGCCCCGGCATGGTGCACAGACCCCGGCAATGACCTGCGAGGCAAGATCCTGAACTTCCACTCGGCCGGCGCGATAGGCTTCGAGCGTATAAAGATTTACGCTCCCGGCAGTTACCGCCAGCGCCCGATCAAGCCGCGGATGTCTTTTTACGGTCAGACCGGCTTGGGTCAGCTCGCGCATGACATCGGCAACCGGTGCATTCTGCACGCGCAGCCAGAGCGGCGGCCGCTGTGCCAATGATTGGTAATATTCCTGAATATCGGGCAGATCCTGCATCAGACTGCGGCTCCAGGCGCTTTGCAAATCTTCCCACGCGGGCTCTTCAACATCCTGCTGACAATATGCCCGGGCAATAAGCACAAATCTTTCGCGGCGCAATTCCGGCGAGTTGGTTATTTCCGGTGCGCTGGCGAGCATATCCGGCAATTCAAACTCTCCGGTCAGCAGATGATGAGCCGCTTCGGGCCGGAGATTTTCCAGCTGCCACGCGCCGGTCAGCAGCATGGCGACCGAACGGCCAGCCAGCTGACGGCTCTGACCATTTTCCAGTAATTGCCGTTCTTCGGCGGTCAGAAGTTTGTTCAGCCAGCCGTAAAAACGGAAAAAGGCAAATATACTTTCGCTGAAAAGCCGCCGGTCGCGCGAACCGAAACAACGGTTTTCCCGCCAGTAACTGCTCAAAAAACGGTCAAGCGCCCGTTTTTCGGCAAACACTGCCGTAACGGCAAGATCAAAAATATTGCGGAGATTCCGCAATTGGGTGTAAAGGCGTTTGTCGGATTTTTCCGCAGCACAAGAAGGACTTCTTTTCATTGGTCCGCTACTCCTGCTGGACCGTTACTTTGGCGGTGGCGGGCTGGAACTTCTTTACAGAAAGCGCGCGCGACGGATTGGTTATCGTTATGGAAACCGGCAGATTATAGGTGCCGGGTTTGTCGATTTTATCGAGATTTATCGAAGCATTTATCTCGCGGCTGTGCATTCTTGCCAATGTACCGCGGGGACCGCCGGCGATAACTGTAACGGTTTCCGGCTCCAGATTTGTCACCTGAAACTTGCGGGTGCGCTCGGCACTCTGGATTATCAGCAGCGGCACCGCCCGGAATGTGTGGGTGGTCATGGCTTTGACCACTTCCACCTGGGCATCGACTTCGCTGCGGTTGGCGCGTGTCCCCGGAGGAGTACGCAAGTTGCAGCGGTATTCAAAACTGTCGGTAACCTGTTCATCAATAGGTATGGGGGTGGTGAATATTTCCTGGATGGAATCCATCACCTTGGCCGGACCGCTTACCAGCACATTGGCCGGCACAAATCTGATACTGGCGATTTCGTAATCCTGCGGCAGTTTGCCCAGCGAGTCGTAACGCGGCCGGATCGGCAGATTTTTGGAAACTACCGGCTCCAGATCCAGCACCAGATCGCGCGGCGAAATGGATTCGACTTTGACTTTATAAGTGAGGCCGCTGATATCTTCGCTCCGCAGCCGCAGCTGATAGGGTTCACCGGCAATGAAGCCATCGCTGTTGACTTCGGTGCGGATACGCAGTGCTCCCGGATCGATCTCGTCCAGATCTTTGGCGTTGCCGCTCAAGGTGAGCTTGACCCGGCGGACTGTGTTGTCGCTCAGTGCCAGATTGGATGGCAGCTCGATATTTACCGGCACATTGATAAAGCTTTTTTCGCGCTTTTCGTTGGTGCGCGGCGATATGGCCAAATAAAGCAGCAGCGCCAGAAAGAGCGCCACCAGTTTGCGCCAGAAATCGCGGCGGATGAAATCCATAATAAATTGCCAGCGTGGTCTGTCCAACATATTATTTGCCCTCCGCATTATTTTCGTTTTTTTCCGGATCCTCATCGCCGTGGAAATTCACTTCGCCTTCGGGTTCATCCAGCGCACCGAGTATATCGGTGAGCGTTTCGGAGGTTTCGTCGCTGCTCATCAGGAGCTTGTTCAGCTCGTTTTCCAGCGATTTGCCGGATAATCCGCGCATGATCGCACCGCGGCACGCCACGCTGATATCGCCGGTCTCTTCGCTGACGACCACTACTGCGGCATCGGTTTCTTCGGTGATCCCCAGCGCCGCCCGGTGACGGGTACCCATGGTGCGCGACAAATTGGTATCGCGCGACAGCGGCAGAATCGCCCGCGCCGCCACGATCCGGTCGTTGCGTATGATTATTGCGCCGTCGTGCAAAGGCGAATTGGGATAGAATATGGATTGGATCAGGAGACTGTTGAGCTTGCTGTCCAGCTTGATAGCATCTTCTACGATCGCCCGCATACCGATACGGCGCTCGATAACGATGATCGCTCCGCAGCGCCGGCCCGCCATACTGTTTACTGCCGAAACCAGTTCGTGGATGGTTTCGCGTTTGCGGTTGCGCTGAAAAAATGTGTAACTGCCCAGCTGGGCAAAGGCGCGGCGCAATTCCGGCTGGAAAATCACAATGATCGTAAATGCCATCAGCGACATAAAGTTATCCAGCAGCCAGCGCACCACCGTGAACCCCAGACTGTTGGCAATGATCGACAGCGCCAGAAACGCCACCACCAGCCCCGCCAGCACGTTCACCGCACGCGTTCCGCGCAGATAATAAAGCACTTTGTAGATAACAAACGCGATCAGCAGAAACTCGATTGCCATGCGGACAAAAGCCCAAACTGATCCCCAGTTTATTTCCAGATCCCAAAGCATAAAGTTACCTTTTCTGTGAAAATGCGTTTCAAGTTTTTATGTGCTTTATATTGTATATCAGTACGAAAGTCTTACGTCGCAAATATTCAGCTGTACCCGGTCGGTATTCATGTAATTATTGATCTGCGGAGTGGCAAGCACATCCACCGTGCCGTGCATGAATTCTTCGGGCTGGAATTTGAACGCTATGAATTCGATCTGATTATGGAATCTGTCTTGCAGGATCCCGCGGGTATGCCGCTGGCCCACCGGAAACGCCCGCACCACTTCAAGCTCGTTAAAGCGGTAGACCGGCTTCTGATTGCCGTGGCCGAACGGCGCCAGCTCGTTGAGGTATTCAAAGAATTCAGAATCCAATTCTTTGATGCCGCACTCGCCGTCATAAGCGGTGAACTCTTCCAGATCGGATTCGTTCATTTGCGCGCGTACATGCTGTTCAAACTCCTGATAAAACTGTTCAATAAGGTTGGCTTTTACTCCGATACCCACTGCCATCGGGTGTCCGCCGTAGCGCTCCAGCAACGGCGCAGTCTTGCTCAAAGCCGCCACCAGATTGAGCGAACCGATGCTGCGGCCGGAACCATATGCCACGCCGTCATCCTGAATACTCAAAACAATGGTCGGGCGGTTGAAATCTCTGGCCAGACGCGATGCCACAATACCGATCACGCCCTGATGCCAGTTGTGCCCGGCTACCAGCAGGGTATAATTTTCCTGCAGCTGGCCGTTGTTTTCCAGCTGATTGCGGGCTTCCTGATAGATCTCCTGCTCCTTATCCTGCCGGGTGCGGTTGAAGCTCTCCAGCTCTGAAGCGTAGCGGTAGGCTTCCACAATATTATCCGATTCCAGCAGCGACAGCGCCACATTGGCATCGCCCACCCGCCCCGCAGCATTGATGCGCGGAGCCAGTTTGAACGTTATATCCGACGGCGAAAGATCATTTTTGAGCTTGCTTGATTCGATCAGCGCCCGGATACCGGGGCGGAACTGCTTTTTGAGTATATCTATGCCGTATTTGACCATAATGCGGTTTTCGCCCAGCAGCGGCACGATATCCGCTACCGTACCCAGCGCCACATAGTCCAGAACATCTTCCAGATGCGTGGTAAATCCGCCCAGATTGTTTTCCCGGCCGTATTTGATGAAAGCGTGCGAAAGTTTGAACGCCGTACCCGCCCCCGAAAGTATGTGCATATCTTCCAGTTCCGGGTAGATCTTGGGGTTGATCACCGCCAGTGCCTGCGGCAGTTCGTTGCTTGCTTCGTGGTGGTCGGTAATGATCGTGTCAATATTCATATTGACCGCTTCGGTCACGGCATCCACGCTGGTGATACCGCAGTCTACTGTGATCAACACCTGGCACGGGCCGAACATGGCCAGAGCTTTGTGCAGACTTTCGGGGGTGAATCCGTATCCGTCATCAAACCGGTGGGGGATGAAACTGCTGACTTTGGCTCCGTTGCGGCGCAGCACCAGCGACAGCAGCGCGCTGCCGGTGATACCGTCAGTATCGTAGTCCCCGTGGATAAGGATGTGTTCATTGTTTTTGATCGCCTGCCAAATGCGTGCGGCAGCCTTTTCGATCCCCGGAAAACGGTATGGATCGCTCAAATCCCGCAACTGGGGATTCAGAAAGCCTGCAACTTGTTTTGGCGTGATCTCGCGAGCGGCAAAATAAAGCGCGATCGGCCGTGGCAGATTGTGCTGCCTGGTCAATTCTTCAACTTCGCTTGAAATATTTGCCCGTATCAATTTCCATTTTTTAGAGCCCATTTTCAATCCTTTTTAAAATGTCATGTTCCCAATATAACACATTTTTAACTGCAAGGCAATGTTTAAAAGCATAATATTCCATTTTTTTTGATTAAAAGCGCTTTTTGCGGTTGCAAAATTGCCGGTTTGGTATAATATTACGCCGCAGCAAAGTAATTTATTATTCCATATACCGGCTGCGGAAATACGATTTTATGAAAAATGCTGAAAAACGACTTTTTATTGCCGAACCGCACGGCTTCTGCAATGGCGTGATACGCGCTCTGAAGATGGTTGAACAGCTTTTGCTGGAAAGATCATGCGATATATTCATTTACAACGATATAGTGCATAACTCTTTTGTGGTAAATGATTTGAAAAAGCGCGGAGTGCACTTTGTCCGCTCGCTTGACAATGTTCCGCCGGGCAGTTTGATCGTCTGGAGCGCCCATGGGGTAGCACCGGCACTGGAAGAAGCCGCCCGGGCAAAGGATCTGATAATAACCGATGCCACCTGCCCGCTGGTGAAAAAAGTGCACGATCTGGCCGGAAAATATTTGAGCGAAAATTGCAATGTCATTTTTGCCGGACACGCCAACCACCCGGAAACTGTCGGGGTGCTGGGCTGCGGCAATATAATTCTGGTCAGCAATGCTGAAGATTGCCGCAAACTGCCGGAACTGCCGCCAGCACGCAGAAATGTTATGCTGACCCAGACCACCTGGTGCCGGGAAGATGTGGAAGCGGTCAAAAATGCTTTGCAGGAGCGTTTTCCGGACCTTGAGTGTATTTCCAATATTTGCTATGCCACCGGCGAGCGTCAGCAGGCGGTGCGCGATCTTATTGTGCAGCAAAAGCTCGATTATCTGCTGGTGATCGGTTCGCCGCACAGTTCAAATTCACGGAGATTGTGCGAAGTGGCAGAAAATTGCGGCATCCCGGCACATTTGATCGATGATCCGCAGGAGATCAAGGATCTGGATCTGGCCGGAGTTGCCGCGCTCGGGATCACCGCCGGCGCTTCGGCTCCGGAATTTTTACTTGAACAAGCTGTAAAATTATTAAATGATATGGGATATGTACTATGAACGAACTTATCAGCGCTTTTCAGAAAAAATATAACAGCAGCCCCACTGCGGCTGCTTCGGCACCCGGGCGTCTGGAGATCCTCGGCAATCATACCGATTACAATGAAGGCATTGTTTTGAGTTGTGCGGTCAGTCAGCGGACAAATGCGGTAATGGCGGAAAACCGGAGCCGCCGGGTGCGCCTTTACGATCTGCGCGCCGGAGAAGAAGCGGTTTTTGAGCTGGATAATCTGGTCAGCACCATCACTCCCAAATGGGCAAACTATCCGGCAGGGGTGGTTTCGGAGCTGGCGGCACGGGGATTTCGCATCGGTGGATTCGATGCAGTGATCTCCAGCAATGTACCGCTTTCTGCGGGCATGTCCAGTTCGGCAGCATTTGAAACGGCCATACTTTACGGCTTAATGCAGCTTTATGATCTGCCGATAGCCAGAGCTGATGCCGCGCGTATCGGCCAGGGCGTGGAGAATAATTTTCTGGGGGTCAAGACTGGTTTGCTCGATCAGTTCAGCAGTATTTTCGGTGTAAAAGATTCTTTCATACTTTCAGATTTCCGCACCGACGAAGTGCTGGAAACTGTTGCCGCAAGCAGCGATGCAAGTATTCTGGTGGTCAACAGTATGCAGAAGCACAACCTTGTGGACAGCGAATACAATGTGCGCCGCGCCGCATGCGAAAGTGCCGCCGGCAAACTCGCCGCCCGCCATGCGGGAGTGAGAACTCTGCGCGATGTTTCAAGCAATATGCTCGAAGCTGATAAAGCCATTTTGAGCGATATTGAGTACCGCCGCGCAAAACATGTAGTGCAGGAGTGCGAAAGAGTGCGTAAAGCCGTGGAATTGCTTAAATCCGGCGATCTGGCATCTTTCGGAGCTTTGTGGTGGGAGTCGCACGAAAGCAGCCGGGTGAATTTTGAAAATTCCACCCCCGCGCTGGATAAGATCGTGGAATTTTCGCATGAACTCCCCGGTGCGCTGGGGGCGCGTCTTTCCGGCGGCGGTTTCGGCGGCATAACGATACATCTGGTAAAAAATGAATTTCTGGAAGAATATCAGGCAAAAATCGCCGGACTTTATAAAGCTTACTGCAATATAACTCCGGAAATGATAATATCACGCCCCGGCGCCGGGGCCGCCGGCAGCAGTCTGTAAAAATCGCCAGTCTGCAGGATGACGATTGCCGCAAACAGTTTTACTCTTCTGAATATGCTTTACTGTCGCTCTTCCGTCGCCGGTAGGCACCGGGAGTTATTCCGTAAGAACTTTTGAATTTTCTTACAAAATAGTTTGCATTGTTGAAGCCGCAGGCAAGAGCAATTTCTTTGATATTTAACTCAGTATTCTGCAGGAGTTTTTCGGCATGTTCAAATTGATAAGACAATTTGAGCTCCGAAAAACTTATCCCCGAATACTTCCGGCACAGATTCGATACATAGTTGGGGGTAAGATGAAAAATTTTTGCCACCTGTTCCCGGCTGACGTTAGCGTCGCAATTGGCGTGGATAAAGTTGCAGATCCGGGTCCAGCGTTTGGAAACATGTACCGGCGTCAGTTCATCACCATCTTCGGCGATCTCATTCAAGGTTAGAAGCAAAAGCGGTATCAGCAGTTCGGCGGCTATATCATCGTGATTGTTGGCATGGAGTTTATATAATGTGTCGATCAACTGCATACCCGCTGCCGAAAGAGGTTTGGAAGTGTGATAAAATATATCCCGCATGGTGGGTACCTTGTGTATTCCGTCAAAGTCAATGCACATAGCTCTTATGTGGGAGGGAAAGTAGCTGAACGAATAACTTACAGTAGGGTTCCCCGCCCCGCTGTGAGTCCACAAATAGCTTTGGGCTGAGCTGAAAATTATTGTCGGTTTTTTTGCAGTGCAACTTAAAAACTGCCCGTTTTGGCTGTACTTTACGGTACTTTCACCTTCCAGTAATATCAGCAAGCGATCTACATGGTGCATATTAGCTTGCTGAGGAGCATCGAAAAACACCAGCTTTTCGGCAATATCAAAATCAAAAATCCTCTGACAGCTCTCCAATAAGCCGGTACGGGAAACTTGAAACTGTTCCATTTTATTATATTTCTGCTATAAAAATACATTATTTTCAGATAAATCTTACAATAGTGCTATTAATTGTATATTGCAAATCTTGTAATGAAAAATTTTTTCAGATATATTTATGCTGCAGGAGATTATTTAAAATAACCGCTGTAAACAATTTTCTTTAAAATATTGTAAGGGAATATGATTATGAGAAAACGATTTTTCACCTTGATCGAATTGCTGGTAGTAATTGCCATCATCGCCATTTTGGCGGCAATGCTGCTGCCCGCACTTTCGGCGGCACGGGAACGGGCAAGAAGTTCAAATTGTGTAGGCAACCTGAAACAAATCGGACTTGCATTAAGCATGTATGCCGATGACAACAATGGGCATCTGGTAAAATATCAGGAAAAAAATTATAAGAACAGCAACGGCAATACAATATCTTACGGTCATTGGGGATTTTTGTTGACCGATAAAGGATATATGCCGGGCGATCCGGACAAAGCCTCGCAAGCATTTTTCTGTCTTTCTTCGCCCAACTTGCCGCCCCGCAATGTAACCGCTAAAGATTTTCCCAACTACGGACTCAACGAAAATCTGGTTCGTGAAGCCGCTCCGACTACAAGCTGGGGCAAACGGGCGGTTACCAATATTTACACCCTTGCCAATCCGCAACGGATGGCAGCAGTGGCAGATGCCGGTACTTCTGACAAAGAAACTGGTAAAGGTGAAGTCCGTTCCGATTATGTCATGGGTGTGCCCGGCAGTTATTGGAGCAGTGCTGTCAATTTTACTTATGATTCGGATACACCATGGGGTATATCGCTGGTGCGTCATGGCGAACGAGCCAATATGCTTTTTGCCGATTGGCATGTGGACAGTATAACCCGCAAAAGTCTGCCGGAAGATATTACGGCATTTCCGTCGCCATACCCCTATGATGTTGCATTCTTAAAGCAGCATGACCAAAATTGAAGAATATCGTTTCAAGATAAATCAAGGAGTCTTTAATGAAGAAGATTTTATTGTTTCTGACTGTACTGCTTTGCTTTTCAGCGGCAGTTCCAGGCGCCGAAAACAAATTCGTTTCCGGCATGACCGCCCGCCCGGAGGCGTTGAAAGTTTTCACCATGCCCAAACCGGTTACGCTGGACAGTTTCCTGCGGTATCTGGATGCCACTGCTTTGGGGCTGAACATTTTTGAGCTGACACCCGCCACCGGCAGTATGGCTGTTACCTGGCAGGATGGATCTCTTATCAAAGCTGTTTACCGCAGCAACCAATGGCAGATATTTTTTAAAGACCCCAAGATGCAGGAGTTGAAGCAAGTTGAAGTTATCAAATCTGCCAATCTTACCGCAGCCTTTCACGGTACAGGATTTATATTCCGCACGCCGGAAAATAAAGATACTCATGTTTACGGCGGCTTTACCAGTACCGGGGCAAAACTCTATTTGCCGGATGGGGTAAAAACCCCGGCGATCCGCCATCTGGAAATTGTCAACAACGCTCTTTTGTGGTGTGTTACCGAAGAAGTTGCCAGGGAGTATGAGCGGGCAAAAAAGATTTATCTTGATAATATGAACGAACTTAAAAAGAGCTCTGCCACTGCCCGGATGCTCTGGAGCTGGAGTCAGCGTTTGCGGCAGGCGGAAAATAACTTTGCCAAGCTCAAAACCGAAGTTATCAATGAAAGCGAAAATTTTGTGCCGATTCTCGCCAATGACCCTTTGATGCGCGACCGTTACAATTGGCTGGTATGGCTGGCAGTACGCATGCCGCATTTATCCAACTATTTCAGCGGCTGGACGCGGGATGTATGGTATACCAAATCTCTGGGCAGGGGCGAACTTATTGACTCGCTGCTGTTGAGCCGCAAGCTCAAAAATATTGTTTCCCGGGTCCGCCGGACCAATAAATGTGCATTTAATGAAGCGTACAACTTCAAAGGTATCCTTGCGGGCGGATTTCTTCACAGTATGACCGAAGTATTCCCGCAAGGCGGCTTGCTTACGCCCCTTAAAATCACCGCCGATTTGCGTGCTGCCCGGGGCGAAGGCGAAACCACGATGCTGGTGCTTACCAGTGCCGGAGAAGCTTTGAAAGATCTTTCAGTAACCATTACTGCCGATACCCCCAATGCCCCTGCTGCCACGCTGGGACGGCTGGAGTGTATAAATCTTCTGGAAAGCCCCATTTTGCAACTGCCGCTGGCCCCCGAAGGGAATACCAATTATTTTGACGTTTGTCTGCCTCTTGCCAACGGCGAAAAATTCAATATTTCTCCCCAGAGCAATCAGCCCATTCTGGTATCGCTGCAGAGCCGCAATGACACTCCTGCGGGGGTATACAACTACACGATTTCGGTAAAGCTGGGCAGCAAAGATGTTATGCAAATGCCCTTTTCGCTGAAGGTTGAAAAGTTTGCTCTGGGCAATCGTCTGCCCAGTTTGCCGGGGTTGCGGCCGGATAACATCAACCGCTGGTATCCCAACGAAAAAATTGCCGCCAAAGCCCGGCGTAACCTGATCGATGCCATGCTACGTTTCCGCATGGAGCCTTTGAACCTCTACCGCACCAGTCCCTTAAAAGAAGATTTGGCTTATACCATACAAAAGGGTGTAAACAGCGTACTGCTGGACGGCAGTCTGGAACGGTTTGCCGATCCCCGAGCTGATATGATCAAAAAAATGGAGTTTTACGGCAGCTGCGACGGTAAAACCTTTGAGCTGGTCCCTGCCAAATTCCAATGGGTTCGCCGCAATCCTCAGGATCCCCTTTCGCCGACTGATATGCAAATAATGCCTGAAGCGGATACTTCCAAATACAAATATTGTAAAATTCATTACAATCAGGATAATTCCAAACATTACTCCCGCTATACTTTTATGCCCAACGGCACTTTGGGTAGCCGCAAACGTACTATGCTGGTCAACGGTAAAGTCATGCTCAAAGAAATACGGCTCATCCGGCCGGATACCAAAGTTACTGCCACCGGCATGGAAAAATCGCACAAGATCTATAACAACAACTTTGATGTGATCAATAAGATTTGCTACAAGCCATCGCTGATCTGGAAAAATGAAGTGGGTTCCATAAAAACGCTTCTGCTTTATGATTACTGCCGGGAAACCCATTTAAAAGAGTTGCAGCAATATTACAATGAAGCTAAAAAATATACAGGGAACAATCTGATCGTGTACTTTTACGGCTTTGACGAAGTTGGCGAATATATGAATCCTTTGCTCTTGAACGCCATAAAAAACAGCCGTAAAGCCTTTGAAAATGTCAAAATCGTTACCACCGCCCGGAATATCGAAGCGAATCCGGAGCTTTTTGATGCCATTGATTATCTTGCCCCCGCCAACGGCTACGCCAACACCAGAAGGAATATTTACAACAGCCGTTATCACCGCATCCGCTACTGGACTTATGTCGGCGGCGGAGCGTATTACCCGTTCGGAAACTTTGAGCGGGTCGATCAACCTGTGATCAACGGCCGGGCGTTTTTCTGGAGTTTGATTGCCCTTGATCATGTGGAAGGCTGGCTCTATTGGTCGATCAACCACTGGTCAGGCAATATGCACTTGAAGGATATGAAGGATATGGATTGGAGTTTATGGAATTGCAATCACGGCAACGATAACGGTATGCAGGCTCTTTTCTACCCCGGCAAAGATGGGGCGATCTATCACTCATGGAGGGCAACTGCCATGCGGGACGGCTTGGAAGATGTGGAACTCTTCCGTATGGCGCGCGATTTGGCAAAAACACCGTCCGATAAGGCCGAAGTCGAAGCTATCCGCAATGGTTTTGCCAAGTCTATGAGTGTGTATTGCCAGGATATAAATGAGCTGGAAAAACTGCGTTCACGGCTTTATTCGCTTTTGGAAAAACTTGTTAAACAGGCAAAAGTAACCCCAAAAGACTTCGGCAACTTCAATTACGATAAAAACACCATCTTCCACCCTGCCGTTACCCGTTTGCCGGACGGCAGACTTTTTGGCACTTTTCAGGAGATTGGCAACAGCGATGTTTATGCCCAGCCCAAATACTGCATCAGTAATGATAACGGCAAAAGCTGGAGCAAACCGCATCCGATCGAAGCTTTTGCCTCCACGCCTCTGAATGACAACAGCGGCAGAGTGGAAGGTATTGCCGACCCCCGGCCGTTTACCATGGCGGATGGTTCGGTGGCGGTTATTGCCTGTGCCACATTTTATAAGGGCAATACGCTGGCGGTGCTGGCAAAAGATAAAAAAGATGCCGCACTGCCGGAACCCCGGGCCATAAGTTATTACGCCATCTGGAAAGACGGCAAGTGGAGCAAACGTCATACGCTTGAACTCCCCGGCGTGGCGACCAGGCGTTACAGCGCGGCATGTACCCAGATCGCCTTCCGGCCGGATGGTAAAGTGATCGTGCCGATCTATGTGAATATAAATGTGAAAGTCAAGCACGAAAGCCCCATCCACCAGATGCGTTTCGGCGTAATGACCGCACTCTACGATTACAAAAACGGCAAGTTGAATTTTGCCGGAAAAAGCGAGATTTTCAGTATTCCTGTAAAGCGCGGTATGTGCGAACCCTCGGTTACGGCGCTGCCGGGCAAAGGTTTTGCTATGACTGTCCGCGCCGAAGATAAGCACATGTATTGTTCAACGAGTGCGGACGGCATAAGTTGGAGCCAGCCCCGGCCGTGGCGGTGGCTGGAAGACAATAAAGCTGTCATTACCGACAGCACCCAGCAGCATTGGCTTACACTGGGCAAAAAGGTTTTTCTCGTTTACACCCGCTTTGACGGCAGTAATAATGATTGTATGCGTTATCGCGGTCCGCTTTATATGGCCGAAGCCGATCCCGCCGGTGCCAGACTCATACGCTCCAGCGAAGTGGTAGTCTTCCCCCGGGGAAAAAGAGAAAATATCGAGGGCTTGCTGGGAAATTTTCACTGCACACAGCTCAATGATAAAAAAGCATTGGTTACCGATGCGCTCATGTTCCGCAAAAATATGGGCAAAGGCAAACCCAGACAATTTTTCACGATTGTAAAAGCATCAGAAATAACACTTTAACCTGAAAGGATATAAAAATGAAAAAAATCACTATGCTGGCTGCCGCATTGTTGAGTTCTGTAACTCTGTTCGGGGCTGAAAATGTCATTAAAAACGGGACTTTTGAACAGCTCGTTGCCGGAAAACCGGCCAACTGGATTGTAAAAAATCCCGCCGGAATAACTTTTTCAAGCGATGGTGCCCCGGAAAGCGGTTATGTCCGTTTTGCGCCGGAAATCAAAGATGGCAAAAAGGTTTCTCTCTCATTTTTCCAGCTTATCAACGGTGCAGTCAAAAGCAATGCCAAGTACACTTTAAGCTACAAACTGCGGGTCAGCAATGGATTTCGCGGCTATGTGCGGGTGATTGCCATCAACGACGGCTGGCAGAAAGGTGTCGGCAACTCTGTCGGCGGTCGTTTCCCCACCCAATGGAAAGAATACAAAAAAGTTATCACCATGCCGGAATACAAAAAAGATGCCCGCTTTATCGTTATGATAACAGTCGCCAAAGGTTATGCGGATATTGCCGATATAAAACTTGAACCCGTCGAAGAGGCCGGAAAATAAATAATAATATCCGATATCTGAATACTGTAACAGCCCGCACCGCTGGTGGTTCAACACCGCGCGTGCGGCTTTTTATATTGCTTTAGTGTAAAAAAACTACCGGCTGAGCCGGTATGTTGCCGAAATAGCTTTAGCTTCAAGATGACGAAGTCATCAATCAAATGCGGATGCATTTGATGACATAAAACAATGTTGTTTGCAACTATGAGTTC
>JAZTWG010000031.1:0-115047 GCA_045635745.1 Victivallaceae bacterium | reverse complement strand
AGCCGGTGGTATGCACCACGCCTTCAAGGCGATGGTACCGGCAGCCCGACACGGGCTTTGAATTATTTACCGCTTGCAACTATTGCCCTACTACTGCAAATGCAGTAATATATTACGAACTCATAGTTGCAAACAACATTGTTTTATGTCATCAAATGCATCCGCATTTGATTGATGACTTCGTCATCTTGAAGCTAAAGCTATTTCGGCAACATACCGGCTCAGCCGGTAGTTTTTTTACGCTAAAGCAATATAAAAAAAGATATTATGAGAAACACCAGAGGGCTCTCATAATATCTTTGATTTTTTTCAGCGGAAAAGCTTATTTCTTTTCTGCTTCATCGGCCTTTTCTTTGTCGATTTCCTGCATTCTCTGCATATCGGCTACCGACATATTGTTGACCACACGGCCGTCGTCAAGGTCATTACTTTCCTTGTTTTTCAGGTCGCGGAACAACCGGAAGAGGTCGACCAGACCGCCGATCCCGAACCAGAAGGTCGATACCACACCAATGGCACCTACCACTACAAACTGTTTGATGTAGAAGTAAGTACCCCACGCCGAAGAGCTCCACGGACTGATAAAGTTCCAGACGATCACCATTACAAAGAGAATGACGAATGTATAGATGAAGCTGTAGCAGAACACACTCCACGCCAGAGCTTTATCGCCCTTGGTGTACTGATTGTCGATGCCCAGCAGGTTCTTGTTGAAGAACACACCCCACTTGAAGGGTTTCTTTTCGGTCACAACTGCATCTTTATCAGCATAGATACCGCGGTGCAGCATTTTTTCCATATTGAACGGCTTACGGCAGGTCAACAGCGAAACAATCATGTAGCTGGCCAAGGCCAGAATCTGACCCATAAAACCGATTTCCACCGAGTTGATCGGGAACTTGTCGGGGTTCATTTTCCACACGACCCACGGATGCAGCGGCTTGGAGATGTTCCACAACGCATCGCCGACTGCCTGAACCAGATTATTCGCTTCCAGCCACGGATAGATATACTGCGCCCAGGTCTGCTGTGCGGTAATACCGCTCAAGGCCCAGATCGCCGCCAGCAAAAGTGCGGTAAAAGCGCCGGCAGTGGTACCGCGTTTCCAGTACAGCCCCATGGTGATAACCACACCGGCACCGCTCCAGATGGCCCCGGTAATGGCAAAGAACATCAATATGTAGTCGATCTGCGCAAAGAGCAGACTGAAGAGAAATGCAAAGAGACACACCCCGGAAATCGACCAGCGCAACGCATTGATCTGACCTTTGGGCGTAAACGCTTTCTTACGCAGCGGCACCACAAAGTCCTGCACAATGATCGACCCCCAACTGTGCATATAGGTCGTATCTGTAGAGATCATCAGGAAGATCATCAGAGCACAGAAGATACCGGTAATACCGTAGGGCGGCAGCATTTCGCGGATCGCCAGCGGCACGAGCATCTGACCATAGATGGTGTCGAAGGTCTGGGCAACTTTTTTGCCCGGTTCGGTCTGAGAAAGCACCTTGCGGGTTTCCACCTTGAAGGGGTCGGCATTTTCAGCTTCCCAGGCCGCATGATCTTTGTAAGATTCGCTGAACTGGGTACGCGCCGGAATGGTCTTATAAACTTCCTTGAGCTGGGCTCGGGCAGCTTCAAACTGTTTGCCGGCAGCTACGTCGTCAATGGTTTTGACCGCCAGCTGGTGACGGATCTGCAGCGATTCATTGGCGTAATTCTTGTGATTCAGGTAAGTAAACACCGCTACCGCCAGCAGAATCCAGACCATAACGCCCAGACCGCCGCGCCAGGTTCCCAGCAGCGCACCCATCTTGGCTTCGTGCGGAGATTTTGCCGCGCCGTTGTACCCCATACAGCCGCCCCAGCTCATACGGTTAAGGAACACGCCCAGAATACCGCATACCGAATAGAACACGTTGAAGTCGCGCAAGTTATGGCAGTCGTAAGGATTCAGGAAGCTTTCGCCGGGAGCACGCGCCATCATGGTAGGCAGCATCTCGTTGCTCCAGGAGAACTTGTAGAAAATGTAGGCCACAATAACCACATACATCGGGTAGGAAAGCAACCCCTGCACACAGTCGGTAACCATGATCGTAACCTGACCGCCCAGACAGGCGATCAGCAGTGCCAGACCGAGAAAGCCGACCATACACAGAGCATAAGTCGATGCAGCAATACCGAAGATATTCACATAGACCGGCAGGTCCAGAAAGTACATAAGAAAACGGGCGCCCACCGCCGGAAAGATAGCGTAGTTCACAATTCCCGAAAGACTCTGGATCGTTGCCGCAACTACGCGCAGACCTTTGCTGTAACGGATTTCAAAAAACTGCCCCATGGTCAAAGCTTTGGTTTCGCGGAAACGGTAGGTACAGAACCCCACCAGTCCCAGCACCATGCTGATCGGCAGCAGCAGCGAGTGCCAGAACGATACGGCAAACCCGCACTTGTAATACATTTCCATAACCGCAACCACGCTGATAAGCCCCTGCGCGGCTTCGCCCGAAGCCACCGAGATAACGTAACGCCCGGCTACGCGGCCGGCAGAAATAAAGTCTGCCACACCTTTTACATACTTTTGCGACTTCAGAGCGGCAAAGACCACTATCAGGATCGGGATCCCGATAAAAAGCCAGTCCACCCAGTTCATCCCATGCTCTGTCATTTTTGACTTTCTCCGTTTTCTTGTTCTTATGTTTAAAAAAGTTGTTTTTTATTTTTTTCTCCGGAATGCAAAATACAATCATCCCATGCAAAAAAAGCGGTCGTTTTGGCAACTATACACCCTGTTAAGATATTTTGCAAGCTTATTACAGTATCTTTTAAGGATAAAAAAGCCGAAAAAAAACGTTTTTTTCAGGAAAATGCAATATAAACCTTTTTTTTACGTTTTTTTTGCTTGCAATCAGCCTGGCGGGAATGTATATTTTTATTGTAAACAAGAATCCATCCGCGAGATATATCACTCCGGAAATACCATACTTATGCAGAAAGTTTTCAGCAATGAAATATATCGATTTTCATGCCCATGCCTACCGCAAGCCGGTACCGTTTGTCACCCGCTTCTGTACTGTTGAAGAACTGCTTGACCGTTATGACCGCTATGGCATTGAAGCAGGATTTCTGCTGCCGGTGGTCAATTCAGAAATCTATCTGCCGCAGGCCAATGAAGATATTCTGGATATGGCCGCAGCACATCCCGGACGCCTTTTCCCCTACTGCAATATCGACCCCAGAGCGTTGATCAACCGCGCCGATGCACCGCTGGATGAAGTTTTGCAGTACTATAAAGATCTGGGCTGTTACGGTGTCGGCGAGATCATGCCAAATCTGCCCATGGATGACGAACGCGTGCAGAATCTTTTTGCGTGCGCGGAAAAGGTCGGCTTGCCGGTAACCACCGACGGCTCTGACCGAACCAGCGGCGATTTCGGCTTGTATGATGCGCCGGGACTGCCGCTGCTGGAGCATACGTTACAACGTTTTCCCGACCTCAAATATATAGCGCACGGGCCGATCTTCTGGGCGGAATGTACCGCGCGGCCGCGGCCGGCACGGTGTAAAGCGATCTTCCGGCGCGATGGTCTTCAACACGGCTCACCCCGCGCTGCAGGCAGGATAGAATCTGAAGGCGTGGCACAGCAGCTGCTGCGCGATTTTCCTAATCTTTACGCCGAGCTTTCTGATGCTATGCAATATTTGCGGCGCGATGAAGATTTTGCTGTAAAATTATTGTGCGAATTTCAGGATCGGCTTTTCTTCGGCACCGATTGCTGCAACAGCACTACGGAGTGCCAGTTTGAAGGCAAGCTCTGGTTCGACCGCATGCACGAAAGCGGCAAACTCCCGACCGGAGTCTGGAAAAAGATTTGCCGCAACAACGCAATAGACTTTTTTGATCTGAAGCTGGAAAAAGCCTGATCGCCCCGCTGCGGCATAGATCATATTATCAAATAAACGGCCGGAATGTTATTTACCGGCTTGCTGTTTAGCCTTTTCCATTTGATATTTTAAGTGTTCTTTTTTATTTTTGAGACGGGGCTGGCTGACAGGAATTTTTTCAAGTTCTTTGAAAAAATATTCTGCTTCGTTAAATTTTTTCATATCGATCATCAGTTTAACAGTTGCGGAAAGCATATCTATTTGAGCGGCAATAAATGTGTTTTTATTTGTGTGCGAAAAATCCTTGCTGATCCTGTTCAACGTTTTGGTGAATCCGGCAATAGTTTTTGATACGCGTTTTTTGTCGTTTTGCAAAATATAAACGGTACACAGCTCTTTACACCGAGTTTTTTCGATATTTATTCTGAAATCAAGATATCTTTCAGCTAATTCTTTGAGTTTTCTTTCATATCGGGCGGAATTATACCTGGATTTTTCCTGCTTCAGTTTTTTTAATTCACTTTCGTAGAGTGCTTCTCTCGCATCAAGCGCCCATTCATAATAATCTTCGGAATATTCCAAAGCAACATCGAATTTGCTTTCCATGATCGCGGCGTTTATGATAAAATATGCAAATGTCGATTTGAAATCTTTGGCCTCTTTCTTTTTATACCAAGGAATCACTTCCTGCAGTACATCGGAGTATCGGCCATCATAAAACAGTGCTCTGAACAAACCGGAGTATATGTGCATACCTTTATCAAATGTCAGATTTTCACGGAACAATTTTTCTGCATCCTTATAAAGCTTGCGATTGACAAACTCGCAAGCTATCCAATAGAGGTTTTCTTTACGGTAATCCGGATATTTTTCGGCAAAAGCAACAATCTGTTTCCGGAATTTCTGCGGGTCTCTGGTACCTTTCAACGCATCAAATTCTTTTCCGGCGGTCAGCTTTTTAAACTGTTGCTGCTGTTTTTCCGGAAAGGTGAAGTTTGCCAGAGAATCCAGTACCGCTTTCTCACAATATGCAGCCAACTTTTTTTCATGCTCAAATCGGGAGTCAGAAACCATATGACTGGCATCACTTATGATCTGGGATATTGTAATATGATCCCGTTCAAGGATTTTCACATAAGCATCCTGCCGCTCTTTATTATCGTTACAGCTTAAAACACCGCCCACAATAAAAATCCGTTTGCTGGATACCGCATTGCTGGAAGCATACTTGAAACTTATTTCATAAAGTTTGTCGTATTCGCCGCGACGATACAATTCCATGATATATACCAACATCATACTTTCATGATATACACTGCAATATTTACCGGCAATATCCAGAGTTTTATCGCGATTTCCCGCAAGATAACAGTAGTAATAAGCATCTTTAACTGTATTTTCATGTTTTCTTTCCGGTTTTTCCGGTACGGAGTCAAGCATGTATTCCGCGGCCTGTGATAAAAGCTGTTTATCGTTTGCAGTAAGAGTTTTTTTTCTGTTCCATCTTATATCCCGATGAATATTTTTTGCTTTTTCCAATATCGCTTCGTCAGCCGATGTATCAAACGCCGTAAAAATAGACAGTACAGCCAGCATGATCCAGTTTTTTTTCAAGACACACTCTCCCCGTAATAACTTGTTAATGAAATATAAAAAAAATGCCATACAGAAGTTTCTTCCATATGGCTAATTTTTTTCAGCGGAAATCCACCACGCCGAAACACTTACGCAAGAAGTTGGCTCCCGGCTGATGCGGATAAGCCGAAATCTGCACCGCATAATTGTATGCCGAATAACTGCGCCGCGCCGCCATAATACGCCATTTTTCGCCGGGAGCAAATTTTATCCCCAACCGGGCGATCGCTTCAAGCGGAAACCGCATTTCCACGCACCAGCATTTATCGCGGTCGTTTTGTTTATTCACAGTGCCGTTGACAGTGCAGAGAGCTTCGAACCCCGGAAGCAGGCCGTATTTATCTTTGTCTTTCATATTCAAATACAACCCGTCTATATCGAACATATAGCCGCTCTTGCTGCTGTTGGGTGCAACAGTAAAATTCCAGTAGTGCAGCGCATTTTCCGGCGCCAGATAGACCATGAATGTATCGCCAAAGTTAATGAGCTGATCCTGATCTTTGCCCATGGCGATCAGATCGTTGTCTTCCAGTATTGCCGCGACATAAAAATATTTGTCGTCGTAAGCAAATTTCACCTGCCCCTTTTCTTGAGCATCCTGCAAAACTCGGACTTTTTCTTTCGGGGGGAGCTTGCCGGATTTATCGCTGCGTTCAAGCGAATAAGCCGCCGCTTTCTGCCAGAAAGTTTCCGACAGTTTGCCATCAAAAACGATTTCGCCGGGTGCGGCTTTTGCCACCGTTACCGACGGCGGCAGTTTTTCAACCGGTGCAGTAGTACAACAGCAACCGGCAGCCAGTAGAAGCATCGCGGCCGGAAAGATCGAAAAAACGTTCTTTTTCATAAACCCCTCCCCCTCAACGGAAGATCACCGGTGCGTAGTACTGGCGCAAATGGAAACTGCAGATCGGCAGTGCCGGAAAAACCGAAAGCTGACGCCGGTACATGTTGTGCGAATAATTGTACCGTGCCGCCAGTATGCTCCATTCCTCACCGGGACCGAATTTCACGCCTTTGCCGGCGATTTCCGAAAGCGGTATGCGCATTTCAGTGGTCCAGCCGTTATCTTTGACTTTGTGGTCGTTGATCTTGCCATTGACCGTAAAAGCGGTTTCAAATCCCGGCATGAGCATGCTTTTGGAAAAAACTTCCTGCAAACCGATCATGCCGCCGGAAGGGAAGCAGAAACTGGTGCGGTAGGCGCTGGGCGTGCTGTAAAGTTCCCAGTAATGTGCGCCTCTGGCCGGCGAAAGAAAGATTTCCAGCGTATCAGCACCGCGATAGAGCAGATCCTGATCGCGTTCGAGGTAGCTTATCACATCGTCATCTTCCAGTTCGGCACCCACATAAAGGTATTTATCGTCATAAAGAAATCGTACTTTGGCGCTTTCGTATTTATCCTGCAGCACCCGGTCGCGTTCAGCGGCAGGCCAGCCGGCGACTTCATTGACAAAAGTCAATGTATACGCCGGAGCTTTTGACCAGATCTTTTCATCAAGTTTGCCATCGAGCTTGATCGCTTCGGAGATTTTTATGACTTCTACAGCCGGCACGACGGCTTCTGAACTGTTTTTTACCGAACTGCAGCCGCAGAGTGTTACGGCAACCAGCATGCACCACAGAATACTTTTCATGATGATATCCTTATTTTATATTTTATGTAATACAGAAAATATACAAGTTTTTTACCGCAAAGCACTTATGCGTGCCTTGACCTGTGCCCGCACCGGATTCAGTTCCGGATTATGTTCGGTGCGTATGAGATAGCGGTTGTAGAAAGCCGATGCCTTCCGCCCGTTACCGATGTAATGATCCAGAAACATTGCCAGATTAAGCACGATCCCCGGATTATCCGGCGCACTTCTGTACGCATTGGCCAGCGACTGCAGCGCAAGATTGAGATTGCGTCTGTCGCGGTCGCGCCGGTCAAGGTAATAGATCGCCATGCGGGTCTGGATCTCCGGCAAACGCTGGATCGATGCCGGAAGCGCTTTGTAGTAGTCAATGGCATTGTCGGCATTTATCCGGCTGCTGCACTGCCCCAAAAGTATGAGTGTGTTGCGGTTGCCCGGACGCAGTTTCAGGGCGCGTTCCAGAACTTTGATCGCATTTTTTGCCATATCCGGTCTGGCGGCCAGCAACCGGCCGTAATTGTACTGGGCAGCAAAATCTTCCGGCGCATTTTCCGCCGCCTGCCGTGCGGTATCCACCGCCACATCGAGTTTGCCCAGATGTTCCGATGCCAGCGAACGCAACAGCAATGCGTGCGGATTTACTGCATCGCGTTTCAGCACGGTCATGGCGTTGTCTTCGCACCCCTGCCAGTTGCCGCTGCGGGCACACTCCACCGCCGCGGTCAGCAATACATCATTGCTGACATCTTCGCCGGTACAGCCGCCCGGCAAACCGGCAAAGAGCACCGGCAGCAGAAGAAGAAAAGATTTTACCAGATATTTTTTCATTGAAACGTTTTTCCGGATCTTTACATGTTTTTTTCGATAGATATATATTAACATATTCTATGATTTTTTCAAGTCCGCAAACTGATTTTAACTCATATTTTTTGGCTGTACGCGTCCGGAAGAGAGTCCACCGCCCCCGGATGCCGGATAACTGTTGCCGGAGAAGCTGCTGAATTCTTGAGTACGCCGCCTCCGATAACCAACTTACCGGCCGCTGCACTACGGAGAAATTATTTTTTCAGCACCATGGGAATATGGTCAGACATTACCTCAAAGCCCATATTCCGGTAAAAATCTCCGTTCCCCGGCGTGGCGATCAATCCGATCCAGTCGATATGGCGTTTTTCAAGCTCTTTGAGCAGATATTCAACCAGCATCGAGCCGATTCCCTGCTTACGGCAGCTGGATTTGACCGTTACATCCTGTATGTAACAATCGCTCACGCCATCGCCCAGCGCGCGGGCAAATCCCACCAAATCGCCATTTTCATCCAGCGCTCCCACTGCCAGAACTGAACCGGCGATTGCCGCATTGAGCCAGTCGGCCGTATCAGCACTGTCGGTAAAATCCGCTGCGGTAAAGAGTTCCAGCAGCTGTTGCTGCCGGCGGAGTGTAAGCGTTTTCAATTCAACAATTTCTATATGCGGCATAATATCAATTCCCGGTCAGAAACAAATATCTCAAAACAATATAACCCGTTGCCGCCAGCATACTGCCCAGCGTTACCGGCACGCCGTAGCGCAGAAAATCTTTGAACGACAAAACACAGCCTGCCTTTGCCGCCAGATCCACCGCCACCAGATTGGCCGCAGCTCCGACCAGCGAACCGTTGCCGCCCAGACAGACCGCCAATGCCAGAGCCCACCACATGAGCTTGCAAAGATCCGCATTGTTCTGAAAAGCCGGCGCATTCTGCATAAAAAATGCAATGATCGACACCACCGCCGCAGTAAATGACACATTGTTGGTTACCGCCGCCGCGATCCCGCAGATCCACATAATTATCAGCATGGCTGCCAATGGATGCATATGGTTGAATATCTGCATATATTTGCCGATGAAATCGATAAGTCCGCAATCCTTTGCTCCGGATACTATCACAAACAAACCGATAAAAAAGAACAGCGTCACCCATTCGA
This sequence comes from Victivallaceae bacterium, assembly GCA_045635745.1. Lineage (GTDB taxonomy): Bacteria > Verrucomicrobiota > Lentisphaeria > Victivallales > Victivallaceae > SIG78. The sequence goes on along the minus strand of JAZTWG010000031.1, from coordinate 105,926 downwards.
CTTTTTCCAGCGCTTTTTCCACATCCACCCGGCAGACCAGCAATGCCGACGCCGCGCCGGCCATGGCCACCACACCCGGTTCCAGACCGCTGAAACTGTGCGAAAGAAATCCGGCAATGGTCAGAATCATTATCAGCAGACCGCGTTTCATGCGCTTGCGGTCGGTTATAGCCGCATTTTCATCCAGTTCCATGATACGGGCGCGTTTTTCCAGGGTTACAAAAAGTTTTTTGCGGTAATAGAGCCACAAAGCAAACATGTATATACCCATAATGACGACCACAAACGGTGTCAGATGGATCAGAAATGCCGCAAAGTCAAGCTTGGCAGCCGAGCCGATGATCAGGTTCGGCGGGTCCCCGATCAGAGTAGCCGTACCGCCGATGTTGCTCGACATGGTTTCGGCAAGCAGAAACGGAATCGCCGGAATCCCCAGTTCGGAACACACCACCAGAGTAACCGGTGCCACCAGCAATATAGTGGTTACGTTATCCAGAAATGCCGACATAAATGCTGTTGCCATGCAGAGAAAGATCATCATCTTCAAAGGACTGCCCTTGGCAAGTTTGGCGCATTTGATCGCCACATACTGAAAAAGTCCGGTGGTGCTCAATATATTCACCAGAATCATCATGCCGCACAGAGTAAAAATAACATCAAAATTCACATGCCGTGCCCAGGCATCGAGTTTGGCGTATTCTGCCGCAGCGCCGGTCAGATTTTCTGCCGCGCCATGACCTCTATGCAGCACAAAAATAAACATCAATGCAGCACCGCCCAACGCGCAAATCACTTTATGCACTTTTTCAGTGGCGATAAGTATATATGTAAGTACAAACACCGTTGTCCCGATCCAAAATACCCAATCCATAATGCAACCTCAACCGCGCAACACCTTGTTTATAATGTTTTCAACGGAAAAGACACCGCACAGCTGATTTTCTTCATCGACAACGCAAACATCTCCGGCTTCCTGCCGGGCAATCAGCAAAGTGGCCTGAATGAGCGGAGTATCGAGTTTGACCTGCAAGGGTTCTTTATTCATGTATTCACGCACCGGAGCGGAGTGCTCCGAGCTGAAAATTTCATTAAAGACCGCAAAGTCGTTGAGAAAATTCATATGCTCCATCATAAAGACATATTCCGGAAAAAAGCTGCGGATAACCATCCGGGCAGACAATTCTCCTACCAATCGACCGGATTTATCCACCACCGGCAGAAAACGTTTCTGCGTTTTGCTGAACATATCAAAAGCAGCCGAAAGCAGATCATCTTCGCAGAGCACTGCAGAAACTTCACTCATAACATCTTCAGCAGTAACAATTTCGCGCATTTTAATATCACTGTTTGCCAGATACTGCCACAATTCTGCCTTACCGCCGGCGGCAGCAGCACGGAGCTGTTGAGCCGCTGCCGGATCGTGCAGATGCCGGGCGATGGTGGAAAGCATTTTCAGATAAACATCGGACATATCCCCGCCGATGATCGCCATTATGACCAGATGTTCCGGTTCGGCTCCGCCCATTGCTTCCGGATCAGCCGGCAGTCCGACGGCAATAAAAAGGTCGTGCAGTTCGGCAATACGCACATGCGGCATAGCTACGCCGCGGAAAACGGAACCGGTGATTTTTTCACGTTCCAGCATTTCATCCACCACGGCGGGTATATCGAGAGCAAGTTCATTAAAGGCTGACAGCTTTTCCAGCAGCGCTGTATAGACCTCCCGGCGGGATTTACCGGCAATATCCAGAAAAAGCTCCTCATCAAGCATTGAAACAAGTTTCATTTTCTGTTTGATCCTGTTAAAAATCAGAAAAAAATCCGGCGGAAATTCTGTTGCCCCCGCCGGAAATATGTGAAATTTTTGTATTTGAATTACATACGGTCAACGACCGCTTTGGCAAATCCCGAACAGGAGACTTCAGTAGCGTTATCCATCAGACGGGCAAAGTCGTAGGTCACCACTTTGTCCTGAATGGCCTGTTCGATGCCTTTGGTAACGAGATCGGCCGCTTCATCCCAGCCGATGTGCCGCAGCAGCATTTCGCCGGAAAGCGCCAGCGAACTGGGGTTGACCTTATCGAGATTGGCATATTTGGGCGCGGTGCCGTGGGTGGCTTCGAAGAGCGCATGGCCGGTAACGTAGTTGATGTTGGCTCCCGGAGCAATACCGATACCGCCGACACACGCGGCAAGAGCATCGGAGACATAGTCGCCGTTCAAATTGAGCGTGGCAACCACATCGTATTCATCGGGGCGGGTGAGAATCTGCTGCAGAAACGCATCGCAAATGCAGTCTTTGACCAGGATCTTGCCTTCCGGAGCCTGCCAGTCGCAATCAGGCGCGGGCACCGCCACATCGGCAAACTCGTTGCGCACGAGATCGTAGCCCCAGTTTTTGAAGCCGCCTTCGGTAAACTTCATGATATTGCCTTTGTGCACCAGTGTCACGTTGCGGCGGTTGTGCTTGATGGCATATTCCATGGCCGCGCGCACCAGACGTTCGGAACCCTCTTTGCTGACGGGCTTGATGCCAATGGAGCTGCATTCGGGGAAACGGATCTTTTTTACCTGCATTTCATTCTGCAGAAAGTCGATAACTTTCTGCGCTTCCGGCGTACCGGCAAACCATTCGATCCCGGCATAAATATCTTCAGAGTTTTCGCGGAAGATCACCATATCGGTCTTTTCCGGTTCTTTGACCGGTGAAGGCACACCTTTGAAGTAACGCACCGGGCGCAGGCATACATAAAGGTCGAGCAGCTGGCGCAATGCCACGTTCAGCGAACGGATACCGCCGCCGACGGGAGTGGTCAGCGGGCCCTTGATCGCCACGAGATATTCGCGGATGGCTTCCACAGTTTCATCGGGCAGCCAGAGTTCTTTGCCGTAAACAGCATTGGCTTTTTCACCGGCAAAGACTTCCATCCACGCGATCTCGCGCTTGCCGTTGTAAGCTTTTTTCACTGCGCTGTTCCAGATATGCATGCTTGCGCGGGTAATATCCGGTCCGGTACCGTCGCCTTCGATAAACGCCACGATCGGGCGGTCTGAAACTTGAAGTTTGCCATTGGCATCGGTAACGATCTTATCGCCGGCAGGCACCTGAATTTTGTCAAATTTGCTCATATAATACACTTCCTTGTCAGTTGATAAAAAAAGTTCAAAGTTAATATACAGCAATTAGAGAATTTTTGCCACTGCCAATATTAAGATATTAAAGAAAAAACAACTCATGCGGCGGCGGCCGCATGAGTTGTTGATCTTTCGATGATGTGCGGTAAATCAGAGTTTACCGAATATGAAGTCTACCAGTGCTTCGTATTGTTCGTGCATGATGCCGCCGGTAAAGATCACATTTTTTGCGTTATCGGGGATCATCAGCTCTTTATACGGATTGCTGGTGGCATAAATCACCGGCTTGCCTTTGGCGATAAGTTTTTCCACAAACTCGCGGGTGGCTTTGCCGGGGCAGCTGCGGTCGTAATCGCCGAGCATCAGCACTTTATCCGCCATGGGCAGCAGTTCATCAATATATCTCCAGGCACGGTCTTCCTTGTGCGGATTGAATTCCACATAGGTGTAGTTTTCGGTATATTTCTGGAGAAATTCATTGATGAATCCCGGATAGTTCCAGAATTGATTGCGGCGGGTGTGGTTATCGGTCAGATGCTCGATGACCAGGAGCTTGCAGTTCTTGTCGATCGGCCAGAGATTGTCTTCGTTGCGCATGATGTGCAGAACTTTCTGCGCAGCTTCTCTCCCGACAGCGCGGGCAGCGGGATCAGCCACGATCCCGTTGGTTTTGCTGTCATCGGTAATGCCGCCATTATCGAACAAGCCGAACTGCGCCTTGAGTTTCCAGATGCGCTTCAAGCTGGCGTCGATCATCTCTTCAGGTATTCTGCCGGACTTGACGGCATTGACCACCGCTTCGTGAACTTTGCTGCGAAGTGCGTTTTCCGCTTTCATCAACAGCAAGTCGCCGCCGGCAAGCGTATTAAGAATGCACGCTTCGGTCAGCGAATACTTGTTGATAAGTCCGCCCATGGTCAGCGAGTCGGTAGTAATAACGCCCTCAAAACCCAGTTCGCCGCGCAGATAATCGTTGATGATTTTCGGCGAGCAGGTGGCAATATCGCCGGAGTCATCCAGCGCCGGATAAACAGTGTGAGCCAACATGATCGAAGGCACGATCCCTTCGGCAATCAAAGTACGGTAGGGCGAAGTGTGCATATCTTCGAGATCTTTCAAACAAAGATCGACCGACGGCACGCTGTAATGAGCATCTTCCATGGAGTCGCCGCGGCCGGGAAAGTGCTTCATGCTGGTAATCAGCCCCGAAGCAGTACAGCCTTTGATCAAAGCACGGCTGCCGGCGGTCACCACGGCCGGATCGCCGCCGAAACTGCGGGTGGAAATTTCCGGATTTTCCGGATTCACATTTACATCGGATACCGGCGAATGGATCCAGTCGATCCCCAGAGCTTTGAGCTGACGGGCCATAGCCTTGTAGAGCCGTTCAACCAGATCAAAGTCGCCGAGTCTGCCCAGACTCATGGCATTGGGCGGGCTGATAAGATAGGGTGCCGGGAAGTTGTTGGTGGCGCCTTCAAAGTCAGCAACCGTATGCATGGGCAGGCCATTGCGTTCCAGACAGCGTTTGCGGTAGATATTGAGCTGACGGGCAAACATATCGCCGGGAATGATGGGCGAAGGTATGGAAATATCCAGAGTTTTTTCGCCCCACTCAAGCGGCAGTTCCAGACTGCCGGGGTCTGCCGCCGGATCGGGGGCATCTTTGCTGATGGCATTCAACCGGTAACGGGCATCGGCTTTGCGGGCGCCATTCTGTGTCACGCGCAAACCGCCCAGACCGTATTGGTCGATAAAACGCAGCAGCGAATTGTCGATAATGCTTCCGGTCCAGCCGAAGACCATCTTCTGTGCAACTTTTTCTTCAATAGTGAGTTTGGAGAGCATGCGGTCAAAATCAAGATTGCAAGCCATAAAATGATCTCCTGTTTTCTGTGTTGATATTTGTTTGCATTGAATAAATACATTCATATAATATACACCCGATTTGCAATACTGTCAACTCCGCAATGAATATCGCATGGCGGATTCAGTTATAATTATTCCGGGCGCAAACTCTCAAAGCGCAGGATGTTGGAAACAGAAGATTATTTCCGGACAGCAGCTTTGAATGTACCCAGCGGCAAACCGTTTTCGTTTACAAGGTTGCCGATGCGGGAACAGTTGAACATATAACGCACTGCCGCCGGCTCGGCGACTGTCGGCGAACTTACAAGCAAATTCGCGCCGTCGGCAACGGCTGCGGCCGGCACAAACTTGCCATCGGCACCGGCGATTTCAAAGTTTTTTACAGCTTTGCCGTCAATGGTCTTCCAGCTTTTGGCGTGGGTAAAAGTCAGCAGAAGCGAACTGCCGTTTTTCGTACAGGTTTTCAGGTGCGGAAAGTCTGCGGCAACCGGCATATTATAATCATATTTCAAAGCGATATTGGCCAGCCGCAGACCGACCGGAGCTTTGTTTTTGGGGTGGATATCTTTAAGATCGCCCACATCGTTGATGACTGCCATCTGCACGGCGGGGTGATTTTTATCGGCAAACTCCTGCTGTGCTAGCCAGATGCCGACATGATTTTTGGCCGCGTTGCCGCCGCGTCTGAGCGGAGCAAGCTGTACCAGATAAAACTTCATATCCGGATTTCTGAAAGCCTTTTTCCAACTGTCGAACAGCGCCTGCTGCTTCAACAGATAGTCATTGCCGGAGTCGTACCACACATTGGAACACCCCTGATACCAGATCACGCCCCGGAAAGTATAGGGTGTCATCGGATGGATCGCCGCATTGTACAGCACATGCGGCTGATTCTGTGCCCATAATTTCGGGCTTTTGGCTTTGGGATTGACCGGTTCGCTGAACTGTTTGGCCAGTTTGGCTTTGAGTTCAGGGTATTTATCCCATGCGCCGGCGGGAGTCCACGGTTCGATCATGGTTCCGCCCAAATGGGCACAGAGCAGTCCGATGGGCACATTCAGCTCCTGATGCAGTTTGCGTACAAAATAATACGCTACGCCGGAAATCGTTCCGGCATTTTTCGGGGTTACGCGCTGCCACGTGTTGGTGAATTTTTCCAACGGCTTGGCTTGCGGTTTGGCGGCAAGCCGCAGAAAACGGATTTGCGGAAAATCGCTGGCAGCGGCAGTTTCCTTGCCGTTGATGCAAGCCGACAGAGGCCAGTTCATGTTGGATTGTCCCGAACAGAGCCACACTTCGCCCACCAGAATATCGTCAAGTTTTTTTGAGCCTTCCGCGCTGCAAAGAGTCATACTTTGCGGCGTTGCAGAAGCCTTCAATGGCGGAAGCACAGCAACCCATTTGCCTTCTTTACCGGCAATGCTGCTGACTTTATGTCCGGCAAACTCCAAAGTGATTCTGCTCTCCGGCGCAGCCGAGCCGCTGATACTCAAATCACGCCCTTGCTGAAGCACCATGCCGCTGCTGAAAACCGGTGCAAAATCAGCTCCGGCAGCCATAATACCGTAAAAAGCCGCCGCTGACAAAATAAACGTAAAAATTTTTTTCATAAACCACCTCGATTCAAAAAATACTGCAAAAATATCTTATTTCACTATCAAATAATATGCATCTTATTTCAACAGAGCTGCGGCCGCTTTCGGCGCAAGCCTGAGTGCTGCTTTTTGAATTGCTTTTTTGCCGGAGATCACTTCTGCAGTATCCGCCGCTCCGGCATACGCGCTGTCTGCCCAGACGATGTTGCCATTGGCGGTCGAAATTATTTTGAGTTCAACTCTTGCCCGGGATGTGCGGTAGCTGCCGAAAGTATCTGATGATTCCGAGATGGCCTCTCCGTAAATAAGATAATCGGCGCCAACCTTTTCCGCGGCTTCGAGCAGAGTTGTACGATTGCCGACAATATTATCGACCAAACCGTTTTTTCCCACCGCCAGCGGGAGAGTAAGCTGTTTGATGTTAAATTTTTGTTTCAGGAATGTTTTGATCAGCTCATTTTCAGCAGCCGGATCAATGAGCCGCTGACTGGCAACATGGATCTCGGGTATACAGATGGCAACAGCCGGTCTTTTCTTATCGGGAAACAACATTTGTTCCTGTGGTTGGGCCGGTAACTGCTTTTCCTGCTGAAGCATAACCAGATCAGCGGCAGCTTTTGCGGTTTGCTTTGCCGCAGTTTCAAGATCATTCGGCGTATTGATATATTTCATTTTTATCACGCCGGTCTTGACGGAAATGCTTTTGACAAAAATCAGCAATTTATTGTTCTTCTCGCGCACGGAACCGGATACAAAATTATCTGCGCCGAGCAATGTACCGATATTACTGACATCATCGGCATTGAGCATACCGTTGGGTTTCAGCGATTTTTCCCGGAGGAGTTTATCCAGCTGTTCACGATCGACAAGCTTTATTTTTTCAGCGCATGAGAGTTCAGCAGATACTATATCGTTGAATAATCCGACGTCAACATTTTTGCTGTCGGTATCAATGGGATTGAAAATAATAACCGGATCCGCTGATAAAACCGCAGCAAGCATAACGTACACCATTGCCGCAAGTGTGAATTTAGAGTTTAGCATTTCTTTATCTCCCATTGGTTTGTTGTTTTTCTGCATTATCGATTTGGGTCAGCAAATTGGCAAAAACCTGTCGCTGATGTTTATTCATTCTTTTATCAGTGGAAGCGCGTTTCAGCAGAGGTTTGATTTTCAGCGGCTGCTTGGAAATAATATAAACTTTGGCCAGTTCATTATATGCCGCTTCCTGAAAGTTATGCTGTTTGGAAGTTTTAATTGCAGATAAATAGCTTCTTTCGGCCATATCAAATTTTTTGAGCGCCACATAACTTCTGGCTTGAACCAGCAGATAAAATTGGCGATCTTTTGCCGCAAGTTCTTTTATAGCCAACGCTTCATTGACATATTTCAAAGCATTTACCGGATCGCGTTTGACCCAGAGATACACGTTTGCCCGATGTCCAAGCGCGTTGGCTTTGGCGGCCGGATCGGGGTCTTTCATGGCCAGGATCTCATTAACATACGCTTCACTCTGCCAGGTGCCGCCGGAATTCATGGCCGTCAGCAGGATTTTACTGCGTTGTTTTTCGTTGAGACCTTTTAAATTAAGCCCGAATTCAAGTATCTTTTTCATGCGTTCTGTATTACTGCGGAGCGCAATGTATGAAACAAGTTCAACTTTACGGTCATTACTCAATTTTTCCTCATCATACAGCAGCGACTCGCCGGCAGAAACCGCATTCGCAGCGCGTGCTTTTCTCAAACTGTCCCAGCTGCGGTATCTGGCTTCTATGCGTTGTTGTGTATTTTCGGTTTCCAGCGATGCATCATCAAAAGCCGCTGCCGCATCCTTATATTTTCTGGCCTTAAAAAGCTTTTCAGCCTGTTGCATTTGTTCTTCGTAAGATGAGCCCCAAAGTGAACTGCCAAGCAAACTCAGCACCAACAGAGTAAATACTCTTTTCATTTCCAAACCTCTTTATATTTTTCAAAATTTCCGATTTCTTCCTGAGTGCAATGAGCCGCGTAGTTGCGATTGCCCATCCGGCGTAATGCCCGCCGGATATTGCCTTTTTTGATAAACGGCATACATTCTGAACATATTTTAAAATCAAATTCGCTGCAGCGGTTGAAACTCCAGATCGCTGCCATCATGCACGGATAATTATTGCAGTATCTATTTTCGCGCATGGTATTGTTCAGGATATGACATGCGGTGGAAACGGCAATCACCTTTACAACATCGATACTGTAAGCGGAAATCGGCATCCGGGAGAAAGCCACCATGCCGAAATCAGACATTGTGCTGAACAATACATTTATGCTGTCGCTGTTTACAGATTCATTGGTCAGGATATAAAACAATATGCCGTCGGAAGGATAATTTTCACCACAGGCATAACGAACGGCCTTTACCAGCTTTTCAGCTGAAAACGCATGATGTCCGGAATCATATGCCCCCTTTACCGGCATTGGCCGTTGAGGCATGATTTTTACATCTATGCCCAGCTCTTTTTTCAGCATGGCGGCGGCCGCGATCAGTTCTTTTTGGGGCATACTGCCCAAGCCCTGATAGTAAACCGGATATTGGGCGAAAGGCGCAAAAATATCTTTGGCCGGATAGAAAACGATTTGTTTGCCGCTTGAACGCAAACGTTTTATCGTTTCGGATGCAACTTTGTTCAAACCGATATTAAAAAGGCGGTTTTTATAGTAGGATGAATGTTTTTTGCCGTATTCTTCAAAATCTTCAAGCCATTTCAACGCCGCTCCCGGTTTGCCATATTTTTCAAGCAAATCGATCCAGAGCAGAAATTCTTCAGAATACCGCGGCAGGAAAAGAGGTTTTGCTTCTATTCCGGTTTTATAGGCAAGTTGGTGATCTCCACTTAAATAATACGCGTACAGAGCATGTCCCGGCCGTTGGGCTTTGGTGTAATAATCGCCGGCTTGGCGGAAATTTTTGCGGCGCATCTCAAGAACGCCCATATCGTATTCATCAACATCAAACGCATTATCTGTCCGGTTGCGATAGATGGCTTCGGCCTCATCGCATCTGCCGGCATTGACCAGAAGCCTGAATTTCAACCGCCCTATCGAGTTGCGGTATTCTGCAAGCTGCGGCAAATTCCTGACCTGGTCAAGTACCGGCATAAGGAAGTTGGCCGCCATCTCGCTTTGGGCTTCAGATGTGGTAAGCGCACTTGGCCCAAGCGGCATGGATTTGGTTGAATAAATGTGATACCAATGATCCGGACACCGTTGATAAAAGAGGTTGAGCACCAATTCCTGAGCCAGCATAACACAGCGGTAAGGATGTTTGGCATTAAGCAGATAATAACTTTCGGCCAGCGAAAGGATCTGTCCGCTCAATACCGAGGTGCTGCGGTATTGAAATCGGGATTTTTTTATAACATCAAACAATCGCTTTGACTCTATATCAACAGCACTTGTCGATCTGACAACTCCGGCAGCGGGCGGCGGCAGATCCGGCGTGTTGAGAATATCCGCCGCCGCTTGAGCAAGAACTTTTTCCCGGGAGTCATCAGTAAAAGTACCGGTAAACGCATTTACCACCACTCCGGAAGCGCAGTCAACCGCAAGAATATCCAGCCGGAAACGCCCTTTCCCGGGGCCATTGGTCACGGTACCGTAAACGATCCGGTCAGCCGAAAGCAAACGCCCTATACCGGCGGCACTTCCGGCATCAATATTGCTGAACAAGCGCAACTTATGCTCGTCGAGCAATTTCTGCATATTTTCACGGGAAACGATATTTTTTAATTTCCTGCTCTGCTGGAGTTGATATATAAAAAAATCACTTCCGGAAAATTTTGTTGCCTCATCGAAATCTTTGATACTTAAAATACGGAAAAACGGCAGAACGGCCCAAGTTTCTTTTTTCCGGTCGGGAGTTTCACTGGAAACTGATTTCCGGGGTGTAAGGCCGAGTTGGACGGCGATTTTTTCTGAAATAAACTTTATTTCGTTATAATGTCCGGCCTTTTCCCTGAATACATCCCGCTGTAAAGCTCCGTTATCGGCATTTATGAGCAGCAGCTCAATATCAGTTTCATGCCATTTATTGTTGATCCGCCGCCCCTTCTGATAAGAGCCGCCAACTATCCATTGCGGTGACGGCATGGCTTCGAGCTGTTTTTCAAGCGCAGAAAGTGAACGTTCCTGATGAAGCAACAATCCGATATTCCGGGCAGAGATATGGCATTGCCAGCGGGTAAAAAGTTCTGCCGAAAGGCGGGTTTGAAAAGTATAAGCCTTGTGCGACATATACCAGCCGATCCGGTCGAGCATCGGCTCTACGGCAATAACCGGAATTTTATTGCTGACCGCAACCGTTCCGGCACCCGGTGAAACTGTGCTGACAGCCAACAACAGCCAAAAGCAGTAGATTACTTTTTTCACTCTTTTTCTCCATTCTGAAAGCAATCGGCTTTTCTTTACCACTTGGTGTAAGGATTTTCCACCAGATAGGCGTTGCGGTAGCGGAAATCGCCGGAAACTTCTTCGGTGACCCATGAGGGCAGTTCAAAAGTTTCGTCTTCGCTCTGCAGCTCTATTTCGGCAACTGCCAGACCGGCATTTTCGCCCTCAAAAATATCGATCTCCCAGCGGTGGGCGCCAACTTGTTCGTAATAACGCGTTTTGCTGATATATTTGCCGCTGCCGAACTCTTTGAGCATGGCTTCCAGATCTTCCGGCGGGATCTCGTACTCAAACTCGCTGCGCGATATACCTTTGCAGGCTCCTTTGAGTGTCAGAAAAGCCTTATCATCCGCCAGGCGCAAACGCAGCGAAAGCCCTTCGCTGCGTACCAGATATCCTTGCATTATGCGGACACCTTTTTCCGGTTTCTGCCATTTGGCAGGATTTATCAGAAATTTTCTTTCGATTTCGCAACCCATAATACAGCTCCTTTTCGTTCAAAATATATCACCTTAAACGGGCAAAGTCAAACAAAGAGTGTTATATTAATTTGTTATGAGTATTCTGGAAAAAATTTCAAAACCTGCCGATTTGCGCGATTTGACTCCGGCCCAGCTTGATATGCTTGCCGGAGAGTTGCGCGAACGGATCATTGCGGTCGTTTCCCGGCAGGGCGGCCATCTGGCACCCAATCTCGGCACGGTGGAGCTTACCATAGCACTGTTGAAAAGTTTTGATCTGCCGCAGGAGCGGATCATCTGGGATGTGGGCCATCAGAGTTATCCGTACAAACTCCTCACCGGTCAGCAGCGGCAATTCGACTCGCTGCGGCAGTTCAACGGCTGTTGCGGATTTCCGGTCCGCAATGCCAATGAGTTCGAGTCTTACAGTGCCGGACATGCCGGAGTGGCGATCCCGGCTGCATTGGGTATGTGTGCAGCGCAAGAACCCGACGACACAGACAAAGTCATTGCGGTAGTCGGCGATGGCGCCATTGCTTCGGGCGTGGCGCTGGAAGGGCTCAATCAGGTACGCGACCACGGCCGCAATCTGGTGATCGTACTTAATGACAACAAGATGGCTATTTCGCCCAATGTGGGGGCGCTTTCGCGGGTACTTAACCGTATGATGACCAGTTTGCGTTACCGCTGGATAAAAAACTGTACCAAAACCTTAATCAATCTGCTGCCCAAAGCCCGCAGTATCACCAATTTTATCAAAAGCGTGGAAGATGCCGCCAAGCATGTCTTTCTGCCCAGCGAACCATTTGAATCGCTCGGCATCCGTTATCTGGGGCCGATCAACGGGCATAATATAAATGATATGATCCGCGCGTTCAATGCGGTCAAGCGCGATGACCGTCCGGTGATAATCCATGTTATAACTCAAAAAGGCAGAGGCTATGCCCCCGCAGAAGCGGAGCCGGAGCGTTTCCACGGCACCGGAGCATTTGATATTGTCAGCGGCAAAGCGCTGAAAAAATCTGAACCGGGATTTTCCGCTGCTTTCGGCAATGCGGTTTGCGATCTGGCAGAAAAAAATCCTGATTTATGTGCCGTGGTCGCCGCCATGACCGGCGGAGTGGGCTTGAGCCGTTTTGCAGCAATGTATCCGGAGCGTTTTTACGATGCGGGTATGGCCGAAGCCCATGCGGTGAGTTTTTCATCGGGGCTGGCCGCCGCCGGCAGGCAGGTGATCTGTGCAATATATGCAACTTTCATACAACGCAGTCTTGACCACATTTTCCATGATGTCTGTCTGATGGATCTGCCGGTTATATTTGCACTCGACCGGGCCGGATTGGTGGAAGACGGCCCCACTCATCACGGGATCTACGATCTGGGTTTTCTGCTGGGTATGCCCAATTTGACGATCATGGCACCGGCGTGTGAAGCAGAAATGCTGCCCATGCTCCAATACGCCATGCAGCTGAAATCTCCGGTGGTGATCCGTTATCCCCGCGGAAAAAGTTCTGCTGATCTCCGGCAGGATATCCCGTCAGGCGGCACGATCAGCGCTCCGGGCTGTACTGTATGGCGCAACGGCAGCGATCTGGCAATATATGCGGTGGGGGCCGAAGCGGTGCGGGCTATGGAAATCGCCGATATTCTGCAGCAAAAATTTCAACTTTCTGCCAAAGTAGTGAATGTGCGGTTTCTCAAACCTTTTGCAGATGATATATTGCTGGAAGATTTGCGGAATATGTGCGTATTTACGCTGGAAGACCACACCGTTGCCGCCGGATTTGCGGCGGTTGCCGCCCGGTCAGCGGCCAAACTCCACACGCCGTACAGACTGTTCAGCTTCGGTATTGAGCAAGATGCTATGCCTGCCTTCGGCGCAGTCGATCAACTGCGTAAAAGTCTGGGGTTGGATACAGAAAATATTGCCGCGGCGATCGCTGAAAAAGTCAACCGCCGCTGATTACTTCAGCACTGCCAGCGCAGTATTCACATTGCCGAACGGCGCACTTACCTGCACCCCGGCCACGGCGTGACGGATAGCTTCCACACACTCGCGGGCAATGGCAATACCTTCAGCTTTCTGCTCATCTTTATCTATGCGGGAACCCATGCGGCGCATGATGCTTTCGGGCACCACCACACCCGGTACTTCGGTACGCATGAATTCAGCGTTGCGCAAACTTGCCAGCGGCCAGACTCCTGCGATCGCCGGCAGATGCAAATGCTCTATGCGCTTGAGAAAATTCAAAAGTTTTTCCGGATCGAAAACCGGCTGAGTCACAATAAAATCCGCCCCCGCTTCGGCTTTCTGACAAATTCTGCGGTATTCGCGTTCCTGATCTATGGCGTTGGGGTCAAGACCAACCCCGATCACCGCTGAAGTCTGCATTTTCAGCGATCCGCCGCCCAGATCGATACCCATATTGAGTTTTTTCTGCATTTCAGTCATACCCACAGCATCCACATCAAAAACGCCACTGCTGGCGGGGAAATTACCCAGTTTGGGCGGGTCGCCGGTAATGAAGAGCAGATTGCGGACTTTCTCGCAGGCGCACCCTAAAAGTTCGCTCTGCAAGCCGATCAGACTGCGGTCGCGGGCGCAAACGTGCAACGTTGCTTCGATATCAACATTGCGCTGGATCTCCAAAGCAGTTATCATGCTGGAGATGCGGCTGCTGGCGCGGGGGCCATCGGGCAGATTTATTACATCCACCCCGGCAGCGGCACAGATCCGGGCCTTTTCAATAACTCCGGAGAGGTCAAATCCGCACGGCGGAGTTACTTCCACGCAGGTTATCCACTCTTTATTGGCAAGTTTCCGCCCCAGCCGCGAACGTTCTGCCAGCGGAATCTCCGGCATAGGTTCCACTCCGGAAGCTATTTCAATGACCGGCTTGGCGCTGGCCGCATTGCCTCTGGCTAAGGGACGCACCGAACGGGCCATCTCTTTAATTTCTGCCGGTCCGATGCCGCAGCAGCCGCCGATACCCCTGGCGCCGAGATTGGCAAAACGCATAGCGTAGGTCGTGAAGTATTCGGGACTGTTCATATACATGGTGCGGTTGTCGATCTTGCGCGGCTCGCCGGCATTGGGCTGGATCACCCACGGCAGCGTGCTGGTGTTGCGCACTTTTTCAAAACATTTGAGCGTGGATTCCGGCCCGTTGCCGCAATTCAACCCCAATGCTGCGGGGGGATTGACTGTATCGAGCAAGGCACTCAAAAGCTCGGCAAAAGGTATTTTGCTGTTTACGCCGCAAGCGTTTTCATCGAGCGCAAAACTGGCTATATAGGGTATTTCAAGCTCGCTTGAGAGTTTGGCCACGGCTTTTACATCGTCGGTATTTTCCAGCGACTCAAAGATGATGAAGTCCGCTCCGGCATGAGCAATAAATCTGGCCGGTGCGGCAATGAGTTCGCTGCGGCTGCAATTTTTGTACGCTTCGGTCAATTCGCCGGCGGGGCCGACCGAACCGGCAATGAGGGTATCGCTGTGGGCGCATTTCCGGGCCAGTTTGACCGCACTTTCGCAAATCTCCTGCAGTTTATCGGCCAGACCGAACCGGGAGAGTTTGTTGGCGTTAGCGCTGAAAGTATTGGTCGTAAGCACATCGCAGCCGCTGTCGATGTAGCTTTGGTGGATGCTCTGTACGGTATCGGCAGAACTTATTACCAGATTTTCAAAACATACATTGACAAAAAAGTTTTTGCGGTACAACTCAGTACCCATGGCGCCATCAAAGATCAGCAGATTTTTTTCCAGCCTTGCACTCAAGAGATCCGTACTCATTGCAGTTTTTCCGTTTATTTGAGTTTTTCAGCCAATATATCGCTGACCAGTTTGGGGTTGGCCTTGCCCTTGGAAAATTTCATGACCTGACCCACCAGGAACTGCAGCACTTTGGGATTGCCCGCCTTGTACTGTTCGACCTGCGCGGGATTGGCGGCGATCGCCTGCTCCACAAAAGCTTCCACCGCACCGGCATCACTCACCTGTGCCAAACCCTTTTCTTTGATTATTTCGTTGGCACCCTTGCCGCTGGTGAACATTTCCGCAATCACATCTTTGCCGATCTTGCCGGAAATAGTGCCGCCATCGACCGCATTGACCAGCTCGGCCATGTTGGCCGGAGTGATCGGAGAAACACTTATATCCATGCTGGCGGCCGAAAGCTCACGCAGCAGTTCGGAAATGATCCAGTTGGCAAGGATCTTGGGATTTTTCACCGACTTTGCCGCTTCGTCAAAATAAACTGCCAGATGGCGGTCGGCAGTTATCACACCGGCATCGTATTCAGTGAGGCCGCCGGCCACCAGCCGGGCACGCATAGCCGCCGGCAATTCGGGCAGATTGGCTTTGAATTCTGCAATTTCTTCTTCGGTAAAAGTTACCGGCAGCAGGTCCGGATCGGGGAAATAACGGTAGTCGTGCGCCTGTTCTTTGGTGCGCATGAGGTAGCTTTCGCCGGCATCGTCGTTCCAGCCGCGCGTTTCCTGCCGCAGAGTATGCCCGGCATCCAATTCCTGTGCCTGACGCCACATTTCGTACTCAATGGCGCGATGGACGGCCCGGAAACTGTTGAGATTTTTCAGCTCAATCTTGGTGCCGAAGGGATCGCTGGAGCTTTTACGCAGCGAAATATTCACGTCGCAGCGCATCTGACCTTTTTCCATATCGCAATCGCTGATGTTGCCGTATTGCATGATCTCTTTCAAGGTGGTCAAATATGCGTATGCTTCATCGGCGGTACGCATATCCGGCTCGGAAACGATTTCAATAAGCGGCACCCCGGCGCGGTTGTAGTCCGCACCGCTCGCGCCCTGATAGTGGCTGAGTTTGGCGGGGTCCTCTTCCAGATGTATTCGCGTAATGCCGATGCGTTTGGCCGGCAGCTCATCGCCCGAAAAACCCTTGACACCTTCGCCGCCGACATTGATGCATCCGGCAGTACAGAAAGGCATATCGTACTGGCTGATCTGGTAGTTTTTGGGCAAATCCGGGTAAAAATAGCTTTTGCGGTCGAATTTACTGAATCGGGCGATCTCGCATCCGGTCAGCAAACCGGCGATCACCGCCTTGCGGATGGCTTCCTTATTGGGCACCGGCAGAGTGCCGGGATAACCCATGCAGACCGGACAGGTATGGGTATTGGGTTCAGCGCCGAAAGTATTGGCGCAGGAACAGAACATCTTGCTGGCAGTACGCACCTGACAATGCACTTCCAGACCGATAACAGCTTCATAATTGGCCATAAGAAAATCCTTTTAATTTAAAAAACAGTATATACTTGCAAGTAATATACCACAAAGCCGGATTTTTGCCAACTGCAAGAAAACTTTTTTACTGCCAAGTCAATACTTTTCAAACTGCAAGCCGTTATTGTCCGGCATTACGGCAAAAGGTTTGAGCTGTTGCAACGGCTCAAACCGGTTTATAAAAAAAATCGGAATTGCTCTTATTTTTCAGATAAAAGCAATTCCGGCAAAAGTTTCCAGTCAGTGCCTGACTTCAGACGATAGCAATCAGTTCCACGTCGAAGATCAGAGCGGCTTCCGGCGGGATCGCCTGACCGGCGCCGCGGCTGCCGTAGCCGAGCTTGGCGGGAATGAACAAACGGTATTTGCTGCCGACGCTCATAAGCTGCAGACCTTCGGTCCAGCCGGCGATCACCTGGGTCAGCATGAATTCGAGCGGTTCGCCGCGCTGAATGGAGCTGTCGAAAACTTCACCGTTGAGCAGTTTGCCTTCGTAATGCACGCGCACTTTGCTGTTCATAGCAGGTTTGGGGCCGTTGCCTTCTTCGATAACTTTGTACTGCAGACCGCTGGCGGTGACTTTCACGCCTTCAGCTTTGGCGTTTTCGGCCATGAATTTGGCTTCGGCTTCGCGGTTGGCGGCGCTGACTGCTTCGATTTCTTTTTCACCGGCGGCGCGCATAAGTTCCTGCAGTTTCTGCATTGCCTGAGCGTATTCTTCGGGCGAAAGTTTGCTTTCGCCGGCCAGATAATCGGCCAGACCGGCGGCAACGAGTTTGCCATCCATTTTCACTGCCATTTGTTCAACGTATTCGCCCATGTTGATACCAACTGCATAGGCAAATTTTTCCATGTCGCTTGCAAAATTACTCATTTTTCTCTTCCTCTATATGGTTAAAAATTTATTATTTTCACTCTTCGTCAAACATGAACCCGGCAAGTTCGCTTTCGCCGGCCATTATTCCGCGCTCGCTTGAGCGGATGAAATCCACAAAGTGCTTCACTTCCGGCGTCATGGGTTCACTTTCGATCCCGGCGAGCGCGTTGCTGCCGTTCAGATCTTTGAAAAAATAGGTTTTGATCGCCTTGCGGATCGCCAGCCGGGCATCCGAATCCATCCCCGCACGGCGCATACCGATAACGTTGGGGCCGCAGACCCGGCAGTTTTCGGCCAGCATACAATACGGCGGCACATCCTGCGGCAGAATCGTCCGGCCGCCGATCATGGCAAGTTTGCCGATCCGGCAGAACTGGTGGATCAATACATAGGCACTCAACACCGCACGGTCCTCGATGATCACATGTCCTGCCACCGCCGTCTGGTTGGCAATCGTCACATAATTGCCCACCTGGGCATCGTGTCCGATATGCACAAAAGCCATCAAAAGTGTGCCATCGCCCACCCGGGTGTATTTGTCTTCAAACGGCGAACGGTGGATCGTTACATATTCGCGGATAACTGCATTTTTACCGATTTCCGTAAAGCTCCGCAATCCCGGCTTGAAGCGGTGATCCTGCGGCTCGGTACCGACCAGTGCGCCGAAATAGATGCGGGTACCTTCGCCCACGGTGGTATATTCGCAGACTTTGGCGTGGGCATCGATCCAGCAGTTATCGCCGATAACGCAATTATCTTCCACCACCGCGTAGGGACCGATCTCCACATTTTTGCCGATTTTTGCTCCCGGCGCAATGGCTGCTGTCGGGTGTATCGCCATTATTTCACCACCGTTCCGGCTGCAGTGTCGCCCATAAGCACACGTTCCAGACTGCCGGTTTCAAAGAAGTTGAACACCACAATCGGCAGATCGTGTTCGCGGCACAGACTGAACGCCGCGGCATCCATGACTTTGAGCTGTTTGCTCAAGGCTTCTTCGTAGCTCAAAACCTTGTAGCGCACCGCATTGGGGTCTTTGAAGGGGTCGGCGGTGTAAATACCATCGACCTTGGTGGCTTTGAGCACCGCATCGCACTGGGTTTCCAGCGCGCGCAAAGCGGCGGTGGTATCAGTTGTAAAGAAAGGACTGCCCGTACCGCCGGCAAAGATCACTATTTTGCCCGCTTCCAGATCGCGCATTGCCTGGGCGCGGTCAAACTGCGGAACCGCCGTCCCCCATGCCATCGAACCGTAGACCACCGCGGTCAGGCCGTTGTTGTTGCAGAACTCTTTAAGGCAAAGCGCATTCATCATGGTTGCCAGCATGCCCATATAGTCGCAGGAAACCGGATCCATACCGGTATTGGCCCCCATAACACCGCGCCAGATATTGCCGGCACCAACCACGATCGCCACTTCCAAACCCTGATCCACCAGCGGTTTGATGCGGTTGACCACATTACGCACAGCTTCGGAATCGTAGCCGTGATCGAATTGACCTTTGAGAGTTTCGCCGCTCAATTTGAGCAATACGCGGTTGTAGACAAAATTGCCGGACATGATAACGCCTTTCGTTGAGAATTTTATGTTTGTCATAAAATATAATCCTGAAATGCCGTTCTTGCAAAGAAAAATCCTTGAGTTTTGGCAAATAGTGATTATATTATTATAAAATCATTGACGATTTCTACAATAAATGAGGTTTTTTTATGGCCAACGACAAACTTAAAGTCGGCGTCATCGGCGTCGGAGCATTGGGCAGACATCACGCCCGTCTTTACAACCTGAGTGAAAATGCCGAAGTGGTCGGGGTTTTTGATACCCCCGCCGCCACCGCCAGAGCTGTGGGCGAAGAATTCGGACTCAAAGTTTACGATACCTGGCAGAAACTTGCCGCCGAGTGCGATGCTCTTTCCGTGGCGGTACCGGCAACTTTCCACCATGCCATGACCATTCCGCTTCTGGAAATGAAAAAGCATGTGCTGGTCGAAAAACCCATCGCTGCTACGGTCGAAGAAGCCGAAGCCATGGTCAAAGCCGCCCGCGAAAACAACGTGGTGCTGGCCGTCGGCCATGTGGAACGCTTCAACCCGGCAATGGATTTTCTGGAAAAATACAAAGCCAACACCCGGTTTATCGAAGCTCACCGCCTGGCCAACTATCCGCCGCCGCGCCCCGGCAGCTACCGCCGCGGTACCGAAGTGAGCGTGGTGCTGGATCTGATGATCCACGATATCGACCTGGTGCTGACCATGGTCGACAGCGAAGTTGAGCACTTCGATGCCGTAGGTATTCCGGTCATGGGCAATACCGAAGATATCGTAAGCGTGCGTATCAAGTTCCAGAATGGTTCGGTGGCCAATATGACCGCCAGCCGCGTAAGTCAGGAACCCATGCGCCGTTTCCGCGTTTTTCAGGAAGACTGCTACCTTTCCATGGACTACGGCAAGCACTCCGGCGTGGTGCTCAAACGCAACCGAATCGGTCTGGCGCGCAAAGATATTGCACTCAACGAAAAGAATGCGCTGGCCGCTGAATTGGAAGATTTCATTGCAGCAGTAAAAGCCTCCCAAGCCGCCGGCAGCGTAGTGCAGGCCAAAGTCTCCGGCGAAGCCGGTCTCAAGGCGCTCAAACTGGCCACCGCCATCGAAAAAGAGGTGCGCGACTACAACGAACGCTATGGCTTTAAATTCCGCACTCCGCCTGCCGTGGAAGATTGCTGAAGAGTATAAGTGCTCATAGCGCAAGTCATTGTTGAGCTTTCGCTGGATAGAAAGTTCGATTACATCGTGCCGCCGGAACTTGCTCCGGCGGTACGCGCCGGTGTGCGTGTGGAAGTGCCTTTTGGCAAAAGCACGCGCACCGGTTGTATTTTGAGCGTAAAAAATGTGGAGTCTTTCCAGAGCGAATTTGAGCTCAAAACCATCCTTTCCATAAAAAGCAACTCCCCGCAGCTGCCGGCCAAACTGCTGGAACTCGGCAGCTGGATGGCCGATTATTACTGCTGCAGTTACGAACAGACCATCAAAGCCCTGCTGCCGGGTGCGGTCCGGCGGGGTACGGCCAACCGGGGAAAAAGACGTTTTGTACTGGGCGAACAGAGCAGAGTCGATGAGTTTTTTCACACCCACAACAACCGCAAATCCGCCGCCAAACGTTTGAGTGTTCTGCAGCTGCTCACACGCGAAGAAAATCTGACCGCTGAAGAGATAACCCAGTCTTGCGGCGCCGGAGCAAGCGTTATCAAAGCGCTTTTAGATGAAGAACTTATAAAAATCGGATCGGTTGACCCCACCGCCACGCGCCGCCAGCGGTTCCAAATCCAGGTTGCGCCCGACAAACCCCGCACTCCCACCCCGGAGCAGGCCAAAGCGCTGGAAGGAATCTATTATCTGCTTGACCATGAAGAAGAAAAAGTACGCACCGGATTGCTTTTCGGCGTAACCGGCTCCGGCAAAACCGAAGTCTATTTGCAGAGCATTGCCCATGCTCTCGAACAGGGCAAAAGCGCCATTGTACTGGTGCCGGAAATCTCTCTTACCCCGCAGACCGTCCGGCGTTTCCGTGCCCGGTTCGGCAATGCGCTGGCCGTTCTGCACAGCCGTTTGAGCGATGCCGAGCGGCGGGAGGAGTGGCAGAAAATCTATAAACAGGAAGCCAAAATCGCCATCGGCGCCAGATCGGCGCTCTTTGCCCCGCTGGCAAATCTGGGCTTGATCGTGGTCGATGAAGAACACGAAAACAGCTACAAACAATCCGAAGCGCCCCGCTATTCGGCGCGCGATGTAGCCGTTATGCGCGGCAGACTTGAAAATGCCGCCGTGATTCTGGGCAGCGCCACGCCATCGCTGGAGACTTATTACAATGCGCTGAACGGCAAATACAAACTCTGGACTTTACAGTCCAGAGCCGAAGACTCCCCGCTGCCGGAAGTACGCGTGGTGGATCTGGCGCTGGCACAAGCGCGCGCCAGAGAAAATCACGAAAAAAACAGTTCGCTTTTCACGCCGGAACTGGTAACAGCCATCCATGAGCGCTTGCACCACAAAGAACAAATCATACTCTTTCTGAACCGGCGCGGATTCGCCCGCGAACTTGCCTGTCCCGAGGAAGACTGCACCTGGGTCGCCGAGTGTCCGGATTGCTCCAAAGCATATATTTACCACAAAAGCCGGCAGATGCTTACTTGCGGTCTTTGCGGCCGGATAGCCCCCGCGCCGGCGCATTGCCCCCAATGCAACGCCGAGGTGTTGAAATTCCACGGCGTGGGCACCGAACGGATCGAAGAAGCCGCCCGGCGCATCTTCCCCTACGCGCGAATCGAGCGTATGGATTCAGATACCATGCGCAGCGCCGATGCCCACGAAATAACGCTGGAAAAATTCCGCCGCGGCGAAATCGATATACTCATCGGTACACAAATGATCGCCAAAGGACTGGATTTTCCCAATGTTACGCTCGTAGGAGTAATCAATGCCGATTCGGGTTTGAATATACCCGATGTACGCGCTTCGGAGCGGACTTTTCAACTGCTCACCCAGGTTGACGGCAGAGCCGGCAGAGGCGATAAACACGGCGAAGTAATTATCCAGACTTTCAGCCCGTACAACGATGTTATCCGCTACGCGGTGGCACAGGATTTTCCGGCATTTTACGAATACGATGCAGCAGTGCGGCAAATTCTGCAGTATCCGCCATTCGGGCATTTGATCGCGCTTTATGCCAGAAGCGAAAACGAAAACGATGCGCTGGAAGTGATAACCGCTGTTTTCAACAAAGCCAAAAGTTACTGCGATGAAAGTGTGATAGCCGTGGAACCGGCCCCCGCACCTTTGGCCCGGATCAAAGGCAAATACCGCTATATTGCCACATTCCGGGGCGAAAAGATCTCGCAGGTGCGGCGGGTGCTGCGGCATCTGGTACTGCACGAAGTGTGGAAAAAATCCGTGGATCTGTATCTGGATATGGATGCCCAGACCCTGATCTGACCCACACTCTTCGCCCGACGGCAGGAAAACACCCCGGTATTACCACTGATGCGGATGTTACTTTGACTGCTTTTTAAGCAGCAAGCGCGGTTTCTGCGGCCGGAAACAGCTGCAGAGGTTTTGATTTTTCACCGGTTCTTCCGGATCGTTGAAGTCGATTTGCCAGATATCTTTGTAGATGCCGTCGGCAATATACGAACGGATCTCCAGAATGTCGTTTTCTTTCCATGCGGCGCTGGCAAAGACCGGGTGGGTTTTCCGGTCGTTGAGCTGGAGAAGCGAAAAAGCAAATTTACCGAACCCGGCGCGCAGCTGTTCAATGCCATGCGGCCCATTGAAAGTAAGCGTGCAGTCATCGTTGCCGAAACAAACTTCGCAGCTCTTTATCTGTTCGGGATTATCGGCAAATTCAAAGAAGGCATTTTTATTGCGGTAAGTTATATCGCCTTGCACAACAGGTATTTGCATATCACTGCAATATCTTTCCAATTCATTCACAGCTTCCGCATCATCTTTCAGCGGCTCATTGGAAAGAGCGGGCAGCAATTCTTCCCAGATCGCCGTAAGAATATCCTGCATATTGCCGACACAGGAGGTTACAGCAATGGCAATATCCTCTTCGGGCAGCACCACTGCATACTGTCCGGCGGCGCCATCGCCCCGGAATCCGTGCCGGGAGCGCCAGAACTGATAGCCGTAACCGAGTTTCCAATCCGGCGCTGCATTTTTGGAATTGTCGGACTGAAAACTGGTGGCTTCGGCCAGATAATCCTGCGGAATAAGCTGCTTGCCCTGCCATACGCCCTGCTGCAGAAGGCACTGGGCAAATTTGGCAATATCGGCAGTTTTGAGATAAAGCCCCCAGCCGCCGCAATTTATCCCCTGCGGACAGCACTCCCAGATGCCCGGAGCGATCGCCAGCGGCTCAAACAGTCTTTTCATAAGATATTCGCGCACATTCTGACCGGTAACTTTGGTTATGACCGCCGAAAGCATGTAGGTGGCTATGGAGTTGTAGGTAAATTCCGTACCGGGCTCGGTATCCAGTTGGCTTGCCAGATAAGTCTGACGCCAGTCGGCACTCTGCCAGAACTCCGCGTTGGAAGTCGGGCAGCTCAAATGGCCGCTGCGCATGGTCAGCAGATCTTTCAGCGTAACCGAGCGCATGCGCTCATCGGTGATACAATCGGCAAATTCCGGAAAAAAATCTGCCAGTTTGTCGTTGATGCTCAGGAGTTTTTCACTCTGCGCTATGCCGATGGCACAGGAGACAAAACTTTTGCTCAAAGAAAAAAGCTGATGCGGTACTTCGCGCTCATACGGCGCAACATAAGTTTCCAGACAGAGCTGCCCGTGACGCATAAGTATGAAACTGTTGATATACTCCAATTTGCCCAAACGCTGCATAAGTTTGAGCAGAGCTCCGGAAGATATACCCAGACTTTCCGGCGATGTATGCAAAAATGTACTCATATATTCCCCTGTGTTGACTTTTATTGTTTTGTGCTTTTTTCAGGAACGATTTTTATTCTCACGCTCTGTTCCCAATATCCTGTCTGTATTGGAAACTGCGTGTATTGTTTAAGTTGTTAAACAACAAATATACCACCGATTGCTGTATTTTCAAGCCGTTTTTTCTCTCAATAACGCAATTCATCCCACGCTTTACTGATTCTGGCGGTGGAAACTTTTTCCAACGTGCGGATTTCCGGCGCAAATACCGCTATACGCATTTCCTCAAACAGCAGCACAAACTCATAAAGCATGGGTGCCAATGCCAGTTCCGGGACACTTTTCAGCGCCAGATCTATGCGCTCGACATATCCTGCGATCCCGCTGAATTTGCTGCTGTCCTGCCGGGGATTGGCGATCGCCCGCTGAATTCGCAGTTCGATTGCCCGCAAATAGCGTTTATAGTTTTTGAACCAGAAATTGTATCGCAAAAATCCCGCGCGGAAATAAAATGCCAGCTGCTGATCTATATCAACGTAAGTTTCGGAAGCAGAAGAAAGTTTTTTCAGCAGATTCCGGATCCGGTCATGAGTTTCCATAATATTTTTCAGCTCGGCAAAGTGTTCTCCGGCGCTGACGGCAAAACGGACTCTGGCATCTTCGCGGGTACTGTCGTAGGCAACTTTGCTGCGGATCTGCCAGCGGCGGTCGGGATCGCCCAGCGCGCGGAGCATGGAACACATCAGAAGATCGTCTTTCCAGTTGAATTGGCTATGCTCCGCAGAAGCTTTGAAAAAGCGTTTTTCATCGTTGGTGTTCAGCTTGAAATCGCGCCTTATGGCGCTGAACAAACCCGGCAGCTGCATTTTAAGCAGCGCACACAGCGCCTGATCGTGCCGGAAATGAGCTTCGGCAGCTTTAAGATAGACTGCCGCGCCGACTTTACCATCATTATCGGCATACAATGCCGGATATGCCACATTTTCCGCGCCGCCGGCGATCCGGATATTTTCCGGCAGTGTCGGCACTTGCGGAAACCCGTCGACGGGCGCGGCACAATACGCTTTGGCGCCCGGCAATGCATTGCTCAAAAGCGATGTATTGCGCTCCAATGCCGGAACTTCATAAAGATATTCTCCGGCGTTGCCGGCTTCATCGAGCACCAGCAGTTTCATTTTCAGATATTCCGGCAGCGGACAGTCGTCAAAATCGCGGCCGTTGACCACCACTCCACAGCGGGCAAGTTCGTTTGACAATGCTTCCTTCAACGGCTGTTCGCGTACGATAGCGCCGGATTTCCAGCGCTGAACAAATTCTGAAATAAACCCGCTTATGGGTGAAATTTTCTGCCGTTCGATCCGGGGCAGACTTTTGAGATAAAACTCCAGTTTTTCCGGCAGAAATCCCGGCACCAGTGCATCCAGCGCATACTCCGGCAGCAGTTTGACTGATTCTTCATCGGCGATCAGCGTAATACCATCGCGTTCTTCGCCGGGCGCAAAGGTGTATTCCAGCGGATATTTCACCTCGCAAAAAAGCAGTTCATCGGGGTAGTCCGTTTCGGGATCGCCGGAAAAGAGCTCCCGTTCCCACAAACACTCTTCAGGCACATTGAAATTTTTGTGAAAACGCTGCCAATGATTTTTGATTTCCTGAACGCTGTAAAAATTTTCTGGCAGAGTTTTTTCAAAAAATTCCACCAGTGCTTCGCTATTTAAAAACATCTCCGGACGGCGCATCTTTAGCTCGAATTTGCGGATAGAGCGCACACTCTGCAAATATCTGGCCAGCCATTTGATATGCCTTATATCGTGTTCATCAAGCTGATTGCCCACCAGCGCTTCGCGGATGAATATCGTGCGTGCTTCTGCCGGAGCTATCGGCCCGTAATGGCGCTGGCGCCCGGGATGGATGAGCAATCGGCCGCAGGTAATGCGTTCACGGGCCGATACAAATCCGGATTTGGGCGAATAGTGTGCCTGATCGTAGACTGCTTTGCAGAGTCGGGGAGCCACACTCATCAGCCACTCCGGTTTGGCTTCGGCACAGCAGCGGGCAAAGACCTGACTGGTTTCCACCAACGCAAAATTCATCAGCCACGGCGGCTGACTTTTGCGTTTTGCCAGACCCGACCCCGGAAAAATCTTGAAGCGCTTGCCGGACATATCAAAGTAATTTTTCTGCTCGCGGTCAAAACACCCCAACTGGCGGGGCAACCCGGAAAGCAGCGCCATGTGCAATGCATCGTAATCATATTCCAGCAGCGGCGCGGAGCTTACCGCATCGGGCCATGAGTGTTCGATGGCGATTTCCGCAAGGTCTTCCACCAGATTGCGCCACTCGCGCACCCGGCGGTAATTGAGGAAATTCTGCTGACAGAACTTCCGCAATGCCGAATTGCTGTTTTTTTCGTTATAGACCTTTTCCAGCGCATCAAACAAATTCAATGCGGCGGCAAAGTCGGAGCGCTCCGAAGCAAACTGTTTATGGGCGGTATCTGCCGCTGCTGTTTTTTCAAACGGCCGTTCGCGCGGATCGGGTATGCTCAAAAAAGCGGCAACCACCAGCATCTGTGGCAGTACTTTGCGCCCGGCGGCACTTTCCAGCATCTTGCCCAGCTGCGGATCGAGCGGCATGGAACTCAAGAGCCAGCCGCATTTGGTCAGTTTGCCATATTCATCAATGGCGCCAAGATCATCCAGCGTGCGGTAGCCATCGCGGATAAGTCCGGCCGCGGGCATATCCACCAGCGGAAAATTTTCGATCGCGCCGAGCTTGAGCGAAGCCATCTGCAGAATCACCCCTGCCAACGATGAGCGCTTGATTTCAGGATCGGTATAATCCTGCGCCTGCCGGGCATCGTCTTCGCTGTAAAGATGCACACAAATACCATCTTCCAGACGGCCGCACCGGCCGCGCCGCTGCCGCATACTGGCTTTGGAAATAAATTCCACCTGCAGTTCCTGAATGCGCGTGCGCGGATTGTAGCGCGAAAGCCTTACCAGACCGCTGTCGATCACATATCTTATACCCGGAATGGTCAGCGAAGTTTCCGCCACATTGGTCGCCAGCACGATCCGCCGCGAATTGCCCGGCGAAAATATCCGGTTTTGTTCGCCGGAACTCAACCGCCCGAAAAGCGGTAGTATTTCAGTATGTGCAAATCTTCTGCCGGTCAGGAGTTCGCCGGCATCGCGGATCTCGCGCTCGCCGGGCAGAAACACAAGTATATCACCGCGGGGATCAAGCTCGGTAAGAAATTCCACCGCGCGGGAAATATGTTCAGAAAGTTCTTCATCTTTGTACGGCGCCATGTAGTAGTCTTCAATAGGGAAAGTGCGCCCTTCAACTTCAATAAATGGTGCATTGCCAAAAAATTCCGTCAGACTCTCCGCCTCCAGAGTTGCCGACGATATGATCAACTTGAGATTGCGCCGTTTGCGGAGCAGTCTTTTAAGATAACCCAGCAGAAAATCTATATTCAGACTGCGCTCGTGCACTTCGTCGAGCATGATACAGTCGTATTGCAGCAGTTCCGGATCGTCGCGGGTTTCGGCCAGCAGTATGCCGTCGGTCATAAATTTTACCACGGTATTTTCCGAAGTGTGATCGTCAAAACGCACCTTGTAGCCCACTTCGCAGCCGAATTCCGCGTGCATTTCGTCTGCCGCCCGCCGCGCCAGACTCGAAGCCGCCAGCCGCCGCGGCTGGGTACAGCCGATCCGGCCGCTTTTGCCGCATCCGGCGGCCAGCGCCATTTTCGGCAGCTGGGTGGTTTTGCCCGAACCGGTGGCACCGGCCACGATCACCACCTGATTATTGCGGATAAGTTCCACGATCTCTTCCTGCCGGCTGCTGATCGGCAGTTCGGCAGGATAATTCACCTGAAGTTTTTCAGCACAGGGGATCAATGATCTTCTGTCAGCGGCGGCGGCGCGTTCCAACAGCCGTTTTACGCTGAGCAGCAGATGTTCCGGGATCGCAGCATGCACATCAAGATCACTCAAATTGAGTTTGTTCCATTCGCGTTTTATACGCACGCTTTCGATCAGGCGGGCGCGGCGCAGGCTCTTTTCCAGCATTATCCGGGTTTGCTTGACAGTTGCGCTGTTATCCCCGATGGTTTTTTCTCCGGATTGCGGCGGCTTTCCGGCAGTTTTTTGGCCGGCAGAAAATTTATTGAGCGATCTCAATTCACTTTCACACCGCTGCACGGACAAATGCTCTTCATCCGGTAACAGGGCATTATCTTGCATATTTTTCTCCAAGTTCCAATATTTTTCCAGATGCCGGAAAGTTATTCAAAACGCACTTCAATATCTTTTATGAAAAATTCGCCGTCGCCATGAGAAGTAAATCCCAATGTCGCACTCTTGACTCCGGGTATCATGCAAGGCCGGAGCATGGTAAAAGTCTGCCATTCATCGGTAAGCTTACATTCCGGAGTATTTTCAAAGTCAAAGTTAAGATCCGGCCGTTTCCACCACAGACCGGAGAAAAATGCGCCTTTGCCTTTGGCTTTGAAAGTAAGACGCACAAAGTAATACCGGGGATCGACATTAAACGGCGCAAAATTGATAAATGGATAAATGTAATTGTTTTTATTGCGCACGATATGAAGAACTTTTTCGCCGTCAACTTCAACGATTTGAGCTTTTACATCCGACCATTTTTTTGCATTCGGTCCGTTGCCTTTGTGAATATTGGAAAAATCTCCGACCGGATATTTGGAAAAATCATAATCTGCTGCAAAGTTTATTTTCTTCAAATCTGCATCGGCAAATTTCATATCACCTTTGCGGGTAATGGAAAGTTCTTCAATCATAACCACAGAGTTCGGTAATGGTCTGCCTGCCTTGTGCAACTGGAATACCGGCTGAAAACAGTCTGTTCCGGGCGAAACTGCAAACTCCTTGCGGTAATCTGTCATACCGTTGACATTCAAATAAGACATTGTTTTTGCCAGCGGACGGTTCCAGCGGATCTTCCCGGCATTGTATTCAAAGCCGAATACATACAAAGCAATCTTTTCCTGTCCGGCAAACCGCAAACGCAATTCGTAGAGTCCGCGGGGATCAAGTTTCAATGTCTGAAGCGGAAATGCGAATATATTTCTATTTTTTCCCGGAGCATGAATAGTGTAATATTTTTCATGAGTCTTTACCACATCCGGAAGTCCAACGTAATGATCCCCGCCGAACTGCTGCAATTCTGTGCTTGCAAGCGGCTCTCTGATATCCATAAGATTGTATTTTTCTGTACTGCAGCCGCACAGAATCAGGCCGGCGAATACCGCCAATATAATTTTCATAAAAAAAATACTTTCCCGTTTATAATAATTATCACCGATTAAAGTTGACAGCATATCCTGTGATATCTGCAACACCTGATTATTGCGGATAAGTTCCACGATCTGTTCCAACTTCAAACCACCTGACCGGCGTTGCGTTTTCTACGGAATTCCGATGGCGAACATTGATAGATTTTTTTGAATGCGTGGCAGAAGTGCGAACTGTCGAAAAATCCCCATTTGGCGGCAACTTCTTCCACCGCCATATTGCTGGTGGCTATATCACGCGCGGCCTGACTTATCCGGGCGCGGGCCGCAAACTGCCCGAAACTGCTGCCCAGCGCCTCGCGGAAAAGCTCGCTGAAACGGCTGGCACTCAAGCTGCATGCTTTGGCCGCTTTGGCCAGAGTAACCGGTTCATCATCGCAGGCACGCGCCAGTTCGATCGCCGGACGCAGCCGCGCAAATTTATCACTGGAAAGCGCCGCCTGTTCGGCAATGGCCGGCTGGATGCGGTTGAGCTTGCTTATTGCCGTCAGCAAAAGATCGTTGATCAGAAGCCAGCTCATCTGCTGCCAGTAGGTGTTGCGGCGGCTGTTCCAATGGTAGAGTTTGCGTCCGGCATCCAGAAACTTTGCCCGCTCGGCATCACTTGCCGGCACATAACGCTGCTCGCGCGGCAGAGTAAAGGGCAGCAGCCAATGGCAGCCGCCGAAAGGATCCACCGAACCGATGGCGTTCATTTCCAGATTTACCGCCACGGTAAAAGAGCGTTTTTCCAGCACCTTGAGCGCATGCGGCTCCCAGCACATCGTCCACCAGCAGTCGCCGGGGCGGCAGATGCGCGAAAAATCATCGTAGACTATTTCAGTAGCGCCGGTAAGCTGTATGCCCAGCTGCAAAGCGTAATGTATATCGCCGGAATATCCGCTGCTGGGGGTTCTGGCATACATGTAGTCGATATTGAAAGGACTTTCGGCCGAAAGTGTGGGGTGGCGCTGTTTTTCGATGGCAATCGTACTTAAATCCGGCATTTTTCACCTCGCACTTAAAAGAGTGTATCCTGCCGCAGTGCAGAACCGGCGGAAGTCCGGTCAACCGTTTTTTCATCATCCTGGCCGTTCCGGGCAGAACTCCAGCTGAAAAGATCTTCTTCCGGCGAAGCCTCTGCGGCAGTTCCGGCGGGGATTTTTTCAACTTCCGGCGGCGGTTCAACAGCAGTCCGGCAGAAATCCGCGGGAATATCTTTGAGCACGCTTTTCAACTCATATTCGCGGGCAAAATCGGCGATCTTCTGCCAGTCGGGCGCGCGTTTGACCAGATACTTTTCCACATTGCCCAATTCGTTTTCCGGCCACTGGGTACGCAGAGTCACCAGTTTTATATTGCGTTCGATGCGGTCGCGGTTTTCCAGCAGTTTGGTGCGGAGTTTCTCATTTTCCAACAATTCCGGCCGGGCGAAAAAGTTTTCCAGCGAGCCGGATTTTTCCAGAATCGAAGCCGCAGTCTTCGGCCCGATCCCCGGCACTCCTTCGATAACATCGGAGCTGTCGCCCAAAAGCGAAAGGTAATCGACGATCTGACCGGGGATTACCGAAAATTTTTTGAACGTTTCAGCTCCGGTGCGAATTTCAAAACCGCCGCCGCTGCGGGCAGGCAGCAGCATAAAACATTTGTCATCAATAAGCTGCGACAAATCTTTATCCGAAGAAATAATGGCAAATTTTTCTTTGCAGCCGCTTTTTACCGCCGCGCCGATAAGGTCGTCGGCCTCATAATTGGTACACTCGCAAATCTGCCAGCCGAAGAGCGTTGCCAGTTCGCGCAGAAGCGGCATCTGTTTTTTCAACTCTTCGGGCATGGGGGGACGGTTGGATTTGTATTCCGGCGCCAGTTCCAACCGGAACGCCGGTTTGCCGCAATCAAAAAACATGGCACCGGATGCGGGAGCGTAGTCGTTTTCCAGCTGCATGAGCAAACGGGCAAAACCGAACAATGCATTTGTAGGGAAGCCATCCTTACGGCTCAAATAGCGTATGGCATAAAAAACCCGGAATATCTGGGAATAGGCATCAATGAGAATGGTGGGGGTGGTTTTATCCATAAACTTGTAAAAATCTCCGCTGATAATATCTTTTCAAGCACAAAATTTTTGTATATATTACTATAACAGCCTTGGCATCAAAAGCAAGTTCCAAATCTCTTTTTAAGCGGAAAAATCAAAATATCGCCCGGTATACTGCTACTCCCGCACCGGCGGCAGCAGCAGCTGATAAACTCCCCATGCAGCAGAAAAAACTCCCAGTATCTGCAAGGCATCTGACAATCCCGAGCGCGGCATGAACAAAAGCAGAGCGGAAAAACCCCACACGGTCAAACCGCCGATATAGCGGGCAATTACATATTTTTCCAATCCCCGCCGCCACGCCGGACGCATGTTTATGTAAGCAGAAATTATCAGGTAGACTACAAAAATATACCACAAAAACGCATCACGCAAATGCGCCCAGCGGAAAAGCGCTATCCCACAGCAGAAAATGACCGCCCCCGGCACGATACCGGTATAATTCTTTCTGCCCCGGCGCGGCAATATACTGCGGAACCACAGCAGCAACCCGGCAGCACTCAACGCCCACGGCAATACCGCCACCAGATACCCGAAAACCACAAAACCGCAGCATATGAACCCCACCCCCAGCAGCAGCGAAAACACTGCCCAGAAGATCAGCTGGATGCGTTGAGTGAAAGCCGGATCGATCAAAATGAAAATCTCCATATTGCGAAAATTTACTCTTCAAAGTACAAGTTACAGCGTAAAAGCAAAAAAATCAAACTCCAAAGCAGATAAAATATTGTTTTTCTCTCAATATATGATATATTGAGATTATGACAAAAACGTAAATTTTTCAATTAAGGTAAAAACATATGACACTTGTTCTGGGTATAGAAAGCAGCTGCGATGAAAGCGCCTGCGCCGTGGTCCGCGACGGCGTGGAAGTGCTTTCCAGTGCCGTTGCCTCGCAGATCGCCCGCCACGCCGCGCACGGCGGAGTGGTGCCGGAGCTGGCGGCAAGAGAACACTTGAGCGCGTTTCCGCGGGTGCTCAATGAAGCGCTGGATACCGCCAAAGTTACACTTGAAGATATCGATGCCATTGCCGTAACACAGGGACCCGGTCTGATCCCGGCCTTGCTGGTGGGGGTGAACTTTGCCAAAGGTCTGGCTCTCAAGCACCGCAAACCGCTTTACGGGGTAAATCACTTTGCAGGGCATATTTACGGGGCGTTTCTCGGCAGCGAAGCCCATGCGCTGCTGGAAAAAGAAAGTTCATACCCCATGCTGGCGTTGGTGGTTTCCGGCGGACACACCAGTCTGCTGCTCCTGCATGCCGACGGGCACGCACGGCATTTGGGCTACACGATCGACGATGCTGCGGGCGAAGCGCTGGACAAAGCGGCAAAATTGCTCAAACTCGGTTATCCCGGCGGCCCCATTATGCAGAAAACAGCGGTCAATGGCGATAAAAAACGTTTCGATTTCCCCCGGCCGCTCACCGGAGCCGCCGGCAAGGCTTTGAGCGAAGAAAACCGCTACAACTTCAGTTTCAGCGGCATAAAAACTTCGCTGCTTTACACGCTTGAAAAACTCGATCTCCGCAACGATGATCCCATTGAACCGCAGCTGTTGAGCGATCTGGCCGCTTCGTTTCAGGAAGCGGTGGTCGATGTGCTGGCGCGCAAGGCGATCAAAGCGGTAAAAGATTTCGGCGCCAAAACTCTGATCGCCGCCGGCGGAGTGGCATGTAACGCAGCGTTGCGCGAGCGTCTGGCCGCCGATTGCCCCGGAAATGTCAATTTGCAGCTGGCAAGTCCGGCTTATTGTACAGATAACGCCGCCATGATCGGCGGGCTCGGCTATTATCACTACCTTGCCGACCACGGCCGGGGCGACGGGGTGGGTTTTGATGCGTTTGCCCGGCTGCCGGAAATCACCGCAATCAGATTTGCCGCCCTTGGCCACCACGGAGAATAACACCATGTCCAACCAATTCAAATGTTTTATTTTTGACCTCGACGGCACTCTGCTTGATACCGTTGAAGATCTGACCCGTGCTTTCAACTATATGCGACGGTCGCTCAATTACCCCGAAATTTCACGGGAGCGGGTGGAAAAAATGATCGGCAACGGTATGCGCGATGTCATTGAGCAATCGTTTGCGGAAATGAATGAAGTTCCTTCCGCAGCCGAAGTGGATTCCGCTCTGGATACCATGCGCAATTACTACCTGCAGCACACCGTGGTGACAACCAAACCCTATGCCGGTGTAATTGAAACTCTGCAATTCATGCGGGAAAAAGGGTGCAAAACCGCTGTGGTCACCAATAAATATACCAATGCGGCAGTGGATATATTGCAAAAATTCGATATGAATAAATACTTTGACTGCGTTTTCGGCAACGGCGAGGGTTTTCCGCTGAAACCGGCGCCGGATCTCTTGTGGGAGTGTGCCAAACGCACCGATACGGCCATAAGTGATTGTGTGATGGTTGGCGATAATTACACCGATCTCGGATCGGCTCGCAACGCGGGATGCAAAAGCATTTTCTGCCGTTACGGTTACGGTGTGGAATTGGAAGAAAAACCCGACTTTTATATTGATAAATTTCAGGAGCTGAAAGTATTCTGCTGATGGAGAAACCACGTTTCACATTGCTTTATATCCTTCTTACACCGGTAATGATACTGCCGGTGGCAGCGATCATTTTTCTGACTGTTCGCGGCAGTGAGGCCCAGCAGATCTACAACCGGGCGCTGAAAAATGCCAATGCCGGCAATTTTGCGGCAGCGGCAAAAGATTTTGAACGCGCCGGCTTTCTGGGTCATGGCGAAAGCTATTACAGTCTGGCGCGCATTTATCAGAGCGGCAAGCTCAAAAGCGATAATCAGCAGGAAGCCGTTTATGTAAATTTAGTACGCGCATCGCTCCACGGCTCGGCAGCCGCAGCATACGAGCTCGGCAAGCTGGCGCTGATCTCACCGGATCCGGATTACGCACAAGCGGCGCTCTATTTACGCAGTGCCGCGCTGAACGGTCACGCTTCGGCGCAGTACGAGCTGGGCCGGCTTTATGAAGCGGGCAAAGGAGTGATAAAAAGCACGCTGCTGGCCAAAGAGTTTTACCGGCAGGCCGCGCAGCAGGGGTGTGTGGAAGCTCAAAGCGCATTGGGTATGCTCGTATTGTCGCAAGCTAAAAACAATGCCGATCTGGCTGAAGCAGAAAAGATTCTTTTGCAGGCCGCTGCCGCCAAACATCCCCGGGCGTTCACCGCGCTGGGAGTGATCTGTGAAAAACGCGCCGGCGAAAGCGATGAAGCCAATGCCAGAGCCGGGATCTTTTACCGCAAAGCCGCCGACTTGCGCGATCCGGAGGGGCTGGTCAACTACGGCGATTGGCTTATGCGTAACGAACGCAATCAGGAAGCGTTGGAAAGTTACCGCTATGCGGCAGATAATTTGGATTTTGCCCCGGCACTGCACCGCATGGGGGTATACTATTTCAAGCTCGACATACCCGATTATCAACTTTCCAAAAAGTATTTTGAACGAGCCGCCGGCAAAGGTTACGCCGCCAGTTGGCACAATCTGGGGATAATGGCAGAACTTGGGCACGGTTCAGCGCCCGATGCCGCCCGCGCCAGACAATGCTACAAGATGGCCGATGATCTCGCCGGAAAGTAATCCTGCCAACGGGATGATCCGGGGCAAACACCCGGGGATGCCGCGCGGGTAATTTGAAAATATGGGAAAGTTTTTGAAAAAGACGGCAAGACAATCTCTCATAGTTTCTTATAATTTCCAAGCCGCCACCTACCATATTGCCCGCGTATGCGGCGAATAATTTCTCACCACGGAGCTGTACGCAAGTCGAACCCGGCCTTGTCATTGACAATGCTTTCGCCGTTGACCATATACATCGGTTTGCCGGAAGTCATGCTGTATTGATTGCCCATACGCATTTCCACTACAGTCAATGATGCTACATGGCCATCAAGAAAACCTGTGTTGCAGATGGCTCCGGCAGAGGGAATCTTTTTGGATGTTGCCGAAGTTGTATTGCGGTCATCGCCGGCACCATGGCGGTAACTGGCAGCAGAGGGATAACTGACACTGGTGGTTGCAGCATTTAAATCCATAACTGTTCTTACAGCAGATGGATCAGAATAAATGTTCCGACGGTTCTGAAAACGGGTGGAAGAATCTGCATCGGCATTGAACAAGCCCATGACATAGGGATTTGTGCCATAATGAGTGTAGGTCATTACATCAATAAATCCGCGGGTTTCTGCCGGACACTCCAGACAGGAGGCTTTGCTGTTTTTGTCGTAATCAATTCCGTATGGTTGAATAATTGAAAACCACTTGACCTGGGAGGCACTGCCGTTGGCTTTACGACCGCGCTTCTGCCCCGGCGGAATCCAATCGTCGTGATCATCGGCATACATATTGATCGCCGACCCCAACTGTTTCAGGTTAGCCATACACTTGGCACTTTTTGCCGAAGCTCTTGCCGCAGAGAGTGCCGGCAGGAGCATCGCCGCTAAAATAGCGATAATGGCAATGACAACCAGAAGTTCAATCAGCGTGAACGCTGATTGAGTGAAGAACGCCTTCGGCGTGTGAAGGTGTGAAGAGCTATTTTTGCATCCACAAAAATAGCGTGAAGTGCGCCCTAACGGGCGTAAGGATGTGTAGTTTTTATAATTTTTTTTGAGGTAATACAGCGGCAAAATCCCTATTTGACAAGTTGCACTCACGAGGAGTTCTATCAGGGTGAAGCTGCACAGCTTCACCCGCCAGCTGGCGGATTTTTCACCTTTCAAAAAAAATACGCGGTCGGTCTTCATTTTTCTATCCCCCATTATTTTAGATTATTAGGACGCTCACTTTGCAAATCACTATATCTTACATCATTGGTCCTTACTGCGTAAATGGTGTGTTTGAATTTATCGCTGGCGTTGCTCCAGTCGATCCGGAGCTTGTCGAAAGAAACATTTTCGGCATTTTCAATGTGAAATGCCTCCGGCGCACACGGATTTTTGAATTCGGTATAGTATTCAGCTTCGGCAATATCTTCGCCGCCGGAATAGACCAGATTTATATTGTTGAAATTTATACGCTTTACCGGATACCCCGGATTGCCCTGAATCAGACTCGCACGGCTGGCGCTGCCGCTGATATTGGTGAATTCTATATCGCTCAAAAACTGTTCTTCGGCATCCAGCGGGCCACGGATACTGCTCTGCACCAGGAAGGGCCGTTTGCATTCCATAATTATATCGTGGAATTTCACATCATGGATATTTACCCCGGCATAGGCCCCGTATTTGCTGACCACACAGATACCGGTGCGGGTTTCGCGTATCACCAGATTGCCCAGCACCGCCTTGCGGATAATGCCCGACCCCACGCCAACCCGGATGGCATTGCAGCAGGTTTTCAGTATGCAGTTGCTTACGGTGATTTCCTCACAGGGGCGATCCTGATTTTTCAATTGCTGCAAATCGGCACGCAGCGTTATGCAGTCATCGCCGGTATCAATAATACAGTCGCTGACTGTTACGCGGCGGCTGCAGTCTATATCAATACCATCGCCGTTGCGGGTTCGCCATTCGGTGAAGATCTTGACACCGTAAATGGTCACATCTTCGCATCCATGGATGAAACATGTCCAGTAAGGAGCATTATTGAGTTCCACATTTCTGATGTTTATGTGGTCGGATTCCACAAAATAAATCATCTGGGCCGGCCGCCACTTATCCACTTCGTACTTGCCGCTGGGCAGCGGAGTGTGCTGAAAAGCCTTGCGGGAGCCATCAATAATGCCATCGCCGGAAATGGTTACATGAGTTACTTCCACGCCCACGATCAGGTGAGCGCCGGAGGCTTCTTCATGATAACGCGGCCGGTTCTGTTCGCAGAAATCATCGGCATTGTAATCCGCCGGATTGCTGCTGGCCAAAAGTTTTGCACCCTGTTCAAGATGCAAGCCGCCGTAGCTTTTCAAATAGAGCGTGCCCGTAAGATAAGTTCCCGGCGGAAAATTCACCATCCCGCCGGCATCAATAGCTTTCTGGATCGCCGCGGTATCCATAGTCACACCGTCGCCGACGGCTCCGAAATCACGCACATTGTTCATTTGTAAAGCTCCTTGAGGCCTTTAACGGTTGCTTCCACCAGCTCCTGACCGCCCTGCGGCGAAACCGGACACTGATTGATGGTTGCCGAATAGCCTTTGTTCTGCACTGCCCGTTCGGTAGCCAGGTAGCCGTGAGCCTCTCTTCCGGGATGTCCGGAAAGTTCCACCACAAAGGTCTGAATAAAGGGACTGCGGGCCTGTATGCGGTGCATGTAGTCCATAAAAAGCTCAAAACCGTTGCTGGCAAATGCCACATCGCCGATCCGCACCAGATGCGTTTCGGTATGGAGTTTGCCGCCATTCTTCTGACGTTCTGCCCGGTCAATGATGATTTTGGCGCCGTTGAGGCGGTTGCACAAGCGGAAATTGAAATCGCCGCGATCCTCCAGCGTGCCATCGGTTTTAAATGGTACATTGCCCCACTTTTTGAGCACATCATGAGCTTGCGCCAGACGTTCCGGGGTTACAGGAGTATAGGTCAGCTGCAGCGGCACGACTTTGTTGCGCAGCACAATATTGCTGACCTGTGCCTTTTTTGCCCACTGGAGAGTATCTTCAAAGGTGCTGACGATACGTTGTGCATTTTCCATACGCATAGCTTTGCGGTAGGCAAGAAACTCGCGGGTTTTCTCTGTAAGCGTGGGCCAATCCAGACTGTTGCCGAAATCTTTAAGGAACTTTTCGCCGTATTTGATACGGATCTTGCGCTTTTCGGCCTCCAGAAAATGACCGCTGTACGCCATCAGGTCGCCCGCCGCTGAACATTGGGTCAAAACATAGCAGCCGGGATATTTTTTGCTGAAGATCTCGCGCACATCGTGCCAGAAATCGCTGGTGTATTTGCGCTGCGGCCCGCTGGAAAGCTGGCTGGTGGCGGCGGTGTTGATGACCACACCGGTAAGTTTTCCCTGCATATCAAAGGTGTAAAGGAACTGTATATAGTTATCCGAGCCGTTTTCGTAACCGGAAAATTTATCGTCATTGGTTTTGCCGTGAATGACCGCGTGTCCGGCATGGGCCGTGGTGCTGCCGTATTCGCCTTTGGGGCGTTTGGAAAGATCGTCAAAATAGACCATGCGGCGGTTAAAGCTCGTCACGCCCAGACCGTAACCCCATGCCACTTTACCGGGTTTGCGGTTTGCCCACGCAGTTTTGGCGGCTTTGACCACCTTTTTGGCGATGAACTTCCGGATTTCGGCACCATCCATCAAATTGAACTCTTTGGGAACTTTGCTTGTATCGTAGTAAACATTGAGCGAACTGTGGGTGTGAGTAGCATTGATAAAGAATTTGTTTTTCGGCAGCTCCGGAGCGGATTTTTCAGCTTCTGCCAGCACTTCAGAGAGAATCCCCCGCGATGAGATGACATCCATGGATACAAAAAACACCGCATCTTTGCCGTTTTCCAGCGCCAGACACGTTGCGTAAATCGGATCTGCACACCCGAATGAATAGCGGAAACTGCCGTAACCGGGCATAACACTCGGGCGACCCGGATCAATGGATTCCATTGCCCAACCGACCTTGACCGGGGCGGGCGTGGCAAAAACCGCTGCCGAAAGACAGAGTGCGGCACAACTCAACAAGAATTTGCTGACTTTCATTTTTGAAACCTTTCTTTGGAATTTATTCTGAAATAAATTATAACTGAAAATCAGCGTTCTGCAAGAGTTATAATGTGGATTATTGTATCAATAATAAAAAAATCGTATCAAAAAGATATATAGAGTTGCATTTTTATATCCGGCGTGCTATAATAACGCAGCAACTGCTGTTTGCCGGAAAAAACAGTGCCATATATGTGGTCAATACAGAAGCTGACAGTTTTTGCCGGTTATTCTTCAAGGAGCATTATGCAGAAGTTTTCTTTTCCGGAAAAATTTTATGAACTGCCCGACATCCGCTATTCGGCGGTAGTGGACTTTGCTCTGCGCCACCGCGATGAATGGCACAACACCATGCGCAGCGATCTTATCTATGTTATTTCCGGCAATCTGACCGTAGTTCTGCCGGGGGTCAGCGAACTGCAATACCCCGCCAGCCCCGGCGACATACTTTTGATGAAAGGCCAGCTGCAGCACAAAGATATTTTCCAGACCACCAAAGGCCTGAAGGCGCTGATCGTCTCTTATCTGTGGGCGGGCGAGGAAGATTTTTTTGCCGCCGGCAACGGTTCACCGGTACGGAAATTCGGCTCCAATGATGCGCGCGAAGTCCGCTGGCAGCTGGAAAGAATGCGCGAAACCCTCAGCGATAAAAAGCCTTTTTACAGCTCCAATCTGCTCGCCGACAGCCGTCTGCATACTGTACTGCTGCTGCTTTACAATATCATGCTGGGGTATGACCGCGAAAACAGCGAAAATATCCTGACCTACAAGCCGGAAGAATTACTGCATGCGGCCGAAAATTATATCCGCTGCAACTACGCAACTTCAACTCTGAACCGCGCCGAAGTTGCGGCAGCTTTGAACGTGAGCGTGCCGACCCTTTCCCGTGCTTTTGAGCGCTGCAGCGGCTACACTTTTCTGGAATATCTTACTCAAATAAGGCTGGATGCGGCAAAAAAACTTTTGCATGACGGATCCTGCCGAATCAGCGAAATCGCCCAGCTGTGCGGCTTTGCCAACCCCGGATATTTTGCCCGGGTCTTCAAAAGAACGTTCGGTACTCCGCCCGGCAAATTCCGGTGAAAAACAATCTCAGAGGCCGGATAATTATTTTACGCAGCAGGCGCTCCACGCCACGAATCCGGCATAAAGAGCAAGAAACACAAATCCCTGCCAGCGGTAAAGTTTTTTGCCGGTCAGCATAAACAGGAAGAGCAGCAATGCGGTGCCGTTCATTATCAGCATCGAAGAGAAACTGTCCGCACCATTGCCGGTAAGCGGATTCACCACCGCACAGCAGCCGATAATCAGCACAATATTGTATATGCCGCTGCCGATAATATTGCCCAAAGCAATATCTTCGCGCTTTTTCAGCACGCCTGAAATCGTTACCGCCAGTTCCGGCAGACTTGTACCGACCGCCACCACGGTCAGCGAAATAAGCAGAGGATCGACTCCCAGTTTGTTGGCGCTCCATACTACTGTATCGACCATAAGTTTGGCGCCGAGCGTGATCATTACAAGCGCCAGCACGATCAGACCGGAGGCTTTACTGCGGCTCATTTCGGGCGCATCGTTTTCTTCTTCAGCAGCACCATCTTCCGCAGGCTTGCGGCAAAGCGCATAGCTGTATGCCGCGCAGAGTATCAGCAGCACCCCGCCGCCGATCCGGCCGAAACCCTTCACGCCGCCGGGCATATCAAAGCCGAAGTAGTACCACACCATCAAACCGGTCCCCAGCGCCAGCAGAAACACCATATCGCGCCAGATCACCTGCCGTTTGAAACCGATCGCCCCGCCCAGCACCAGCCCGGCGCCCAGGATCAGAGCAATATTTGCCGTATTGCTGCCCACAATATTGCCGATGACAAAGTTGCTTTCGCCGTAAAACGACGCACACAAACTCGAAGCCAGTTCAGGCAGACTTGTGCCGATACTCACCAGTGTCAGCCCGATCACCAGCTCCGGCACCCCGAAACTCCGCGCCAGCGCCGCCGCCGCATCCACAAACCAGTCGCTGCCCTTGACCAGGATCGCCACGCCGATAACAAAAAGAATTGCGTTGACCACAAAATATCCGGTTGTAAAAGCCATGATAATACCTCTTTCAAATAAGTTTTTTAAGTTTTTCCCAAGCGCTTTCCGGCAATTCCGCACCGAAAATCTGCACTGTTTCCGCCGCCAGTGCGGCACCGAGCCGGCCGCAGTATGCAGCATCTTTTTTGGCCAGCAAGCCATAGAGGAACCCGGCGGCAAATGAATCGCCCGCCG
The DNA here is from genome assembly GCA_045635745.1 of Victivallaceae bacterium. Lineage (GTDB taxonomy): Bacteria > Verrucomicrobiota > Lentisphaeria > Victivallales > Victivallaceae > SIG78. Next base: position 64,500 of record JAZTWG010000031.1, on the reverse strand, counting down.
CGGTGGTATCTATGGCATTGACTTTATTCGCCGGAATGAATACCGCGCCTTCACCGCAATCGGCCCATGCACCTTTTTCGCCGAGCTTGACCACTGCTGCCGGACAGAGTCCGCGCAGTTTTTCAAGCTGTTCAACCGGAGGAACAGCGCCGAACAGCGCATCGGCTTCGTCGCTGTTGGCAAAAACGATATCCACAAATTCTTCCAGCAAAGATAATATCGCCGGACGGAACGCTGTAACCACTTCGTAACTCGCCAGATCCAGACTGATAAGGCAGCCGGCGCGTTTCGCAGTACGCATGAGATAACGCAGTTTTTCTTCGGAATGAGCCAGAAGATACCCCTCCAGATGCGCCAGCGTATATCCGGCAAAATCAGCTTCCGTAACGCTGGCCGGATCGAATTCCAATGCCGCTGCCAATGCCGGACGCATGGTGCGCTCCGCATCGGGCGTAACCAGGCAGATGCAATGCCCGGTGGGGGATTTTGTGCTGTAACGCAAAGCATGTGCCGAACCGCCGGCTCCGATGAGTTTGGATTTGTAAAATTCCCCGGCTTCATCCGATCCGGCAGTGCCCAGCAGAGCAGTTTTCACGCCGAACCGGGCCAGATCAAAAAGCGTATTGCCGGCCGAACCGCCGGGTGAACGTTTGATATTTTCTCTGCCCAGCAAAGCAAGAATGCGCTCAAGTTCAGCATTGTCGATCATGACCATGCCGCCCTTGCCGCCGGTTACATTGCCGAGAAAATCTTCGCTGACTTGTGCAATCAGGTCAACGATAGGCGATCCCACCCCGATTACTGAAAAATCTGAAGGCATGATTCAGCAGAACTTCCCGGCCGCAGCCTGCAGTTCGGCGGTTTTATCTGTTTTTTCCCACGGAAAACAGCTTCTGCCGAAGTGCCCGTAGGCCGCTGTATCCTGATAACTCCAGCCGTTACGGGCAGGATATTTGAGCTGCAGAGTTTCGATGATCGCCGCCGGACGCAGGTCAAAGACTTCGCGCACAACTTTTTCCAGCTGATCGTCGGCAAGTTTGCCGGTGCCGTAAGTGGCAACATTTATGCTCAAAGGCTCGGCCACGCCAATGGCGTATGCCACCTGTATTTCGCACTTATCGGCAAGCTGGGCAGCCACAATATTTTTTGCTATATAACGGCACATGTAAGCTGCAGAACGGTCGACTTTGCTGGGGTCTTTGCCGGAAAATGCACCACCGCCGTGGGACCCCACGCCGCCGTAGGTATCAACAATGATCTTTCTGCCGGTCAAACCGGTATCTCCATGCGGCCCGCCGACTTCAAATTTGCCGGTGGGATTGACAAAATATTTGATCTCTTCTTTACGCAGTTCGGCGGGAATGACCTGTTCCACAACTTCTCTGACCAGTGCTTCGAGTTCCTCGCGCACCATTTCCGGCGTGTGCTGGTGCGAAACCACCACCGTTCTGACTGCTGCGGGCTTGCCGTTTTCGTAAGCAATGGAAACCTGACTCTTGCTGTCCGGCCGCAGATAGCTGTATTTAGCCGGTTCGCTGTGGCGTCTGCGCGCCAGCTCTTCCACGATCCGGTGCGAATAATGGATGGTCGCCGGCATCAGCTCGGGAGTTTCATTGCTGGCGTAACCGAACATCATACCCTGATCGCCGGCGCCCTGTTCGGTAAACATGCCTTCGCCGGCGGTAACGCCCTGCGAAATATCCGGCGACTGGGTATGCACCGCCACCATGACTTTGGCGTTATCTGCAGAAAATCCCACATTGGCATCCACATAGCCGATCTTGCGTACTACGCCGAGCGCGATTTCCTGCCAGTTGATCTTGCTTTTGGTAGTGATTTCGCCGGAAATAACAATGAGATCCGTAGTGGCGAGCGTTTCGCAGGCCACCCGGCTGTCGGGGTCATCTTTCAAGCAAGCATCCAGAATGGCATCGGATATCTGATCGCAAACCTTATCGGGATGCCCCTCGGATACCGACTCTGATGTAAAGATATGCGGCACGGTGATCTTGCTCATATTTTAAAACCTTTCCTTATAAAACTTCGATTACAAAACAATATATCACGTTATAATATAGTCTTTGTTGACACTTTTTTCAATTTTATATCAACAAAAAACCGTGATTATCAAAACCTTTTATTATATTTGGAATATGAAAAAATTTGAAAAAACCCCGGCCCAGCAGCAGGCGGTCAAATTGCTGCAAAGTTCTGCGCGGCATATTCTGCTTTACGGCGGCAGCCGCTCGGGCAAAACATTCATACTGGTTTACGCCTTGCTGGTCAGAGCGCTCAAAGCCCCCGGCAGCCGTCATGCCATACTGCGTTTTCACGGCAATGGCGCCCGTTATGCTGTCGGCTTTGATACGCTGCCCAAGGTCATAAGTACCGCATTCCCCGGCCTGAAAGCAGATTACATAAAAAGCGACAATTTTTTTGTTCTGCCCAACCGTTCCGAGATCTGGCTGGGAGGGCTGGATGCCGATGAGCGTGCCGACCGTATCCTCGGACGGGAATTTGCCACCATATATTTCAACGAATGTTCCGAAATACCTTATTCGGGCATCAGTACCGCGCTGACCCGACTGGCGCAGAAAACCACGCTGATCAACCGCGCGTATTATGACTGCAACCCTTCGGGAAAATCGCATTGGAGCTACAAACTTTTTGTGGAAAAAACCGAACCGGAAAGCGGTATGGCACTTCCGAATCCGGAAAATTACGCCTGTATGCTCATGAATCCGGCCGATAACCGGGTAAATCTGCCCGAGGGATACATCGAAAATACTCTCGGCAGTTTGAGCTTGCGCCAGCAGCGCCGTTTTCTGGAGGGCGCGTGGCTCGATGACTCGCTTGACGGTTTATGGAACTCTTTTCTGCTCGATAAGGCCCGATGGAACAAAACGATACCCGATTTACAGCAAGTGGCGATCGGTGTTGACCCCGCAGTTACCGGCAGCGGCAGTTCGGACCTTACCGGCATTGTTGCTGCCGGACGGACGGAAAACGGCGAGTTTTTTGTATTGGAAGATGCCAGTTTGCGTGCATCACCGCTCAAATGGGCGCAGCAAGTGGAAAAAGTTTACCGCAAATGGCACGCCGACCGCGTGATCGGCGAAGTCAATCAGGGCGGCGATCTTATCGAAATGGCGTTGCGTAATGCCGCTCCGGATCTCTCTTTCAAAGCTGTACGCGCCACCCGCGGCAAATATCTGCGCGCCGAACCCATTGCCGCTTTATATGAGCAATGCAAGGTGCATCATGCCGGATTTTTCCGGGAATTGGAAGATGAAATGTGCTCCTACCGCCCCGGCGGGGTCAAGAGTCCTGACCGGCTGGATGCATTGGTCTGGGCCTTGAGTTATCTCTCCGGCCAAAATAACGCATCGCGCTCCATTTTGGCATAAGTCGCTGGTTTGTCGATATCCGGCGCAGAACAAAACTCTCCCGTCATGCCCCGCTGCCGGTTACCGGATGCCCACTACCGGCCAGAAGCGGCCGTTGTCGCTGCGGAGCAGTTTTACCGGGATATTGAAAATCTGTTCAAGGTTTTCTTCGGTCAGGACTTCTTCGGTGGAACCCGATTTGAAGATCGTACCACTTTTGAGTGCCATGCCGTAACGGAATACCGGCATGATCTCTTCGATGCGCTGGGTAATGAAAATCAAAGTCAAATCGGGGCGGCTGTTGGCAAAACGTTCGATTTCGCTCAAAAGATATTCGCGCCCCGCCAAATCCATGTAAACACTCGGCTCGTCAAGGATCAGCAGTTCCGGGCTGGTGATGAGCGCGCGGGCGATCAGAAATTTGACCTGTTCACCGGAACTCAAAGCATACCAGCTGCGCTCGGCAAGATGCGCGGCATTGAGTTCGGTCAGAATCGCCATAGCGCGGTCGACTTCATCTTTGGTCACATCGCGGAACAAACCCAACGAGCCGTCCAGACCGGAGAGCACCACATGCAGAGCCTTGCTGTTTTCGCTCGTCCAATGCTGCATGAAGGGGCTGACCCAACCGATCTTTTTACGGACTTCCTGCAAATTGCATTTGCCGTAAACATTGCCCAGTATTTCCACGCGCGCACCATAAACCGGCCACGCAAAACCCATCAGGAGTTTGACCAGCGTGGTTTTACCCGCGCCGTTAGCTCCCATAAGAAAGCAGCGGGCTCCTTTTTTCAAAGTCCAGCTGATGTTTTTTAAAACCATGTTTTCGTCCATATAGACGGTGGCGTTTTCGATGATGATAGCGTTTTCCATAGTATTATTCCAAAATGTTTAACGGTAACGAACGGTAAAAAACGGAAAAATAAAATATTTTTTAATATTGTTCGCATACGGCTGATGCCGTAACCAAGGGGGGATTGCTTTCCCCCTTGACCCCTGTGCTCATTGGGCAGCTATATCCAGCGTAATGCCTAACAACTTTAAATTAACGGCGGGGGCGGTAGCCCCCTTAAGCGATTTTACGGCTTGCCGCAAAATCGTCCTCAAACGCCGGATGGCTTCGCTCATCTCCGGTCGGCTTCGCGGAACATTTCCGCTCGGTTTGCAGGAATGTATCCTGCAAACTACCCTCCCATGCGTTCGCGGCTTGCCACGGCGTAGTCTAACGAAGACGGGCCCTAACCGGGCTTCGCGGCTTTGCCGCGTATGCTGTTGGCTTACAATATTTTATTAATTTCTACCGAAAATAAAACGGAATATAAATCCGTTCCTTACAGTTCAGCACCGTAGTAATAAATTTTAACAAATTTTATTGGCATTTTTCATTTTGAAAAAATGAAAAATGCCAATAAAAGGTTTGGAAAAAGGGGATGGGGTCCGGGGAAGGGGAAAAGAACCCATCCATCAAAAGTTTTTTTTCCCCTTCCCCGGGGTTCCCTATCGCCTTACAAAACCTTACTTGTCAGCCAGTGCGGCTACACCGGGAAGGGTTTTGCCTTCGAGGAATTCCAGGGAGGCACCACCACCGGTGGAGATGTGCGACATCTTGGCGGCCAGACCGCTCTGGTTAACAGCAGCAACACTGTCGCCGCCGCCGATGATGCTGACGCAATCGCTGTCGGCAACAGCCTGGCAGACGGTCATGGTACCGGCTGCGAAGTTGGGCATTTCAAAGCAGCCCATGGGGCCGTTCCAGACAACGGTTTTAGCGTTGGCGATTTCGGCAGCGTAAACCTTGGCGGTTTCCGGACCGATATCGAGAGCCATCATGTCTGCAGGAATGTCGTTGCCGACGATCTTGGTGGCGGCATCGTTGCTGAATTCAGCCGCAACTTTGTTGTCCACGGGCAGCATGAATTTGACGCCTTTGGCAGCAGCCTTGGCAAGAACTTCTTTAGCAGTATCGATAAGTTCATCTTCGCAGAGAGACTTACCGATTTCGTGGCCCTGGGCCTTGAGGAAAGTGTAAGCCATACCGCCGCCGATGAGGATGCAGTCGACTTTTTCCATCAGGCTGTTGAGAACTTCCAGTTTACCGGAAACTTTAGCACCGCCGATGATAGCAACAAACGGACGGGCAGGAGCGGCAACCGCTTTACCGAGGTACTGCAGTTCTTTTTCCATCAGGAAGCCAGCAACGCTCTTGTCATGACCGATGATGTCGGCGATAACAGCGGTGGAGGCGTGGGCGCGGTGGGCGGTACCGAAAGCGTCGTTGACATAGATTTCGCCAAGCTTGGCAAGTTCAGCAGCCATTTCTTTGAGAGCGGCTTTTTCTTCGTCGGTCTTGCCCTTGAGGTCTTCGGACTTGTGGAAACGGGTGTTTTCGCACAGCATGACTTCGCCGGCCTTGAGCTCTTTGCTGGCGGCAACGGCAGCTTCGCCGATGCAGTCATCAGCAAAACGGACGGGCTTGCCAAGCAGATTCTGCAGGTATTCAGCAACGGGCTTCAGGCTGAATTCAGCTTTGACTTCGCCTTTGGGACGACCCAGGTGGCTCAACAATGTCAAGCTGGCACCCTGATCGAGAATGTATTTGATGGTGGGCAGAGCCGCAGTAATACGGGTGTCGTCAGCAACTTTGCCATCTTTCAGCGGCACGTTGAAGTCTACGCGCATAACCACACGCTTGCCGGTAAGGCAAATGTCTTTTACAGTCTTTTTGTCAATGTTCATTTTTTTATTCCTTAAAAAATGTTGTTGTGCTCTGCTGCTTGGGGAAGGGGAAAAAACCTTTTGAGGAAAGGTTCTTTTCCCCTTCCCCAAACCCCAACCCTTTTTTCCAAACCTTTTATTGGCATTTTTATTTTTGGCATGGCAAAAAATAAAAATGCCATCCAAAGTTTGAAAAAGATAACAAAAAGTCCGATTATTTGTTTTGGTCGCAGAGCGTTGTTTGATAAAGCAAAAAAGCGGACGGGCAAACCTACCCGCCCGCTTTGGGGAATCAATCAAGCAATCAGCTTACTTGGTGATGACTTTGGCCATTTCCAGAACTTTGTTGCTGTAGCCCCATTCGTTGTCGTACCAGCTGCAGACCTTGACGAAGGTGCCGTCGAGCTGGATACCGGCCTTGGCATCGAAGATGCTGGTACGGGCATCGTCAACGAAGTCGGTGGAGACCACTGCGTCTTCGGTGTAACCGAGGATGCCTTTGAGTTCGCCTTCGGCGGCTTCCTTCATGGCAGCGCAGATCTGGTCATAGGTGCATTCGTTGTTCAGTTCCACGGTCAGGTCAACGAAAGAAACGTCGCTGGTGGGAACGCGGACACTCATACCGGTAAGTTTGCCATTGAGTTCGGGCAGAACCTTACCGACCGCCTTGGCAGCACCGGTGCTGGAGGGGATCATGTTTTCGAGGATACCGCGGCCGCCGCGCCAATCCTTCTTGGAGGGACCGTCAACGGTTTTCTGGGTGGCGGGAGCAGCGTGGATGGTGGTCATCAGGCCGCGTTTGATACCGAATTTGTCGTTCAGAACTTTGCTGATCGGAGCCAGGCAGTTGGTGGTGCAGCTGGCGTTGGAGATGATATCCTGACCGGCATAGGTCTTGTCGTTCACACCATAGACGAACATCGGAGTGGCGTCTTTGCTGGGAGCGGACATGATAACTTTTTTGGCACCGGCTTCGATGTGCTTGCGGGCTTTGGCATCTTCGAGGAAGAGACCGGTGGATTCGACGACGACATCAGCGCCGACTTCGTCCCACTTCAAATTGGCCGGATCCATTTCAGCGGTCAGGCGGATCTTGTTGCCATCGACCACGAGATAGTTGCCGTCAACTTTGATGTCGTGCTTGAAAATACCATGCACGGAGTCATACTTGAGCATGTAGGCCAAGTAATCAGGATCCAGCAGGTCGTTGATACCGACAATCTGGATGTCATTGCTGAAGTTTTCCACCGCCGCGCGGAACACCATGCGGCCGATACGACCGAAACCGTTGATACCGACTTTGATCATTTTTTTGCCTCTTTTTTTGTTGATTAAAGGTTAAAAATTAAGGGTTTGTCAAAACACTTTTGATATTATAATATAATCCGCTTTTACTTTTTTTCAATTTTCAAACTGATTATTTACTGAAAAAATCAAAAATTTCCGGCAGAATACCCATCCAGAAATCCCAACTGTGCCCCGCGCCGGGAGTTTCTGCATAATCCACACTCCAGTTGCCTGCCGCAGCAGCACGTCTGACAAATTCGCGGTTTGCGCCAATGAGCATATCCGCATCGCCGCAGCGCACCATGAGTTCAGGTCTGCCGCAGGCTGGTGCGGGGCGCTTGAGAAGCTCAAATAAATCATCATCGCCACCGAGCATACCGGTACGCGAACCATAGATACTTGCCACTTCCTGATCGCTCATATGCCCCTCCGGTCTGCCGACCCAGCCGATATCGGCAACAGCAGACATGCCCGCCACTTTGCCGAACCGCTCCGGTTGGCGCAATCCGAGCTTGAGTGCACCATAGCCGCCCATACTCAAACCGGCGGCAAAAGTGCTGGCGCGATCAGTGCGTGCCGGGAACATTACAGCAATCAGACGCGGCAATTCTTCCGAGATGAAAGTCCAGTATTTCTGCCCGCAGACCATATCGCTGTAAAAACTGCGGCTGCCGTCGGGCATAACAATGATGAATTCGTACTTTTCAGCCAGAGCGCGAATACCGTGATCAGCGTAAGAATTTTCGTCGTCGCTCCTGCCGTGCAGCAGATAAATCACCGGAAAACCGGGTTTGCCGTCAGAGTGCGGTTTTTCGGGAACAAAAACATTCATCGCGCAACGCCGCATCAGCGTAGACGAACTGAACAAAGTGTGCATTACAGCCATAAAAAAATCTCCTGAAGTTCACTTAAATATAGCACTCCACCTCCGTAATTGCAAATTCTGCGGAAGACAACTTTCCGCCTACACGCCGGGCGCGAACGCTCCCGGGTCGGAAAAATGCGGAAAAAGTTGCGGTTTTGAGTGCAAAAACCTTGAAAAAAACCCGCGCGCGGTGTATTGTATACATTGAGTGTGATTTTAATAATAAATTATATATAGCAAAACGAGGAGATTTTTTACCGATGTCTGACGAAATCAAAGACCCGAATGCAGTAAATGTCCCGGCGGAAAATGCCGCGGCCTCTGAATATTCTGCCAGCAAGATCACGGTGCTGGAAGGCCTGGAAGCGGTGCGTATGCGCCCTGCCATGTATATTGGTTCAACTTCCGAAAAAGGTCTGCACCACCTGGTCTACGAAGTGGTGGACAACTCCATTGACGAAGCGCTGGCCGGCTACGCCAGCAAAGTTGTTGTAACCATTCACCCCGACAATACCATTTCCGTACTCGACGACGGCCGCGGTATTCCGGTGGATATGCACGAAACCGAAGGCAAACCCGCCGTGGAAGTGGTGCTGACCGTACTGCACGCCGGCGGTAAATTCGACCACAACAGCTACAAAGTTTCCGGCGGTCTGCACGGCGTGGGTGTAAGCTGCGTGAACGCGCTTTCGGACTGGATGAAAGTCGAAGTCTACCGCGACGGCAAAGCCTGGGGCATCGAATTTGCCCGCGGCAACACCACCAAAAAGCTTTACAGCCTCGGCGATACCGACAAACGCGGTACCAAAGTAACTTTCAAGCCCGATGCCACGATCTTTACCGAAACCGTTTACAGCCGCGATACGCTTGCCAACCGTCTGCGCGACCTGGCATTCCTGAACAGCGGTATTTCTGTAACCCTTATCGACGAACGGCTGGAAAACAGCGATCCCAAATACATGGAGCACCATTGCTACGAAGGCGGGGTGTCAGAATTCGTCAAATACCTTAATGCGGATATGAAGGTGGTTCATCCCGCTCCGATCTACTTCCATTGCGAAAAAGACGGCGTGGATGTGGAGATCGCCATGCAGTACAACGACAGTTTCCGCGCCAATATCACCAGCTATACCAACAACATCAACACCGTTGACGGCGGTACTCATCTGGTGGGTTTCCAGACGGCTCTGACCCGCAGCATCAACAACTATGCCCGCGACAACAAGATGCTCAAAGGCGCTTCCGACAAAGGCATGTCCGGCGAAGACGTCCGCGAAGGTCTGACCGCCATCGTGAGCGTGAAAGTACCCGATCCGCAGTTTGAAGGTCAGACCAAGACCAAACTGGGCAACAGCAATGTGCGCGGCATCGTGGAATCGGTGGTATTTGAAAAACTTTCCACCTTCCTCGAAGAAAATCCGGCGGTGGCCAAAGAAGTCATTCTCAAAAGTATGCGTGCCGCCCAGGCCCGCGAGGCCGCCCGCAAAGCCCGCGAACTGGTGCAGCGCAAAGGCGTGCTCGATGGGTTCGGACTGCCGGGCAAACTGGCCGAATGCTCTGACCGCAACCCGGAAAACTGCGAAATGTACATCGTGGAAGGGGACTCCGCCGGCGGCTCTGCCAAACAGGGCCGTAACAGCAAATTCCAAGCTATTCTGCCGATCCGCGGTAAACTCCTTAACGTGGAAAAGGCACGGTTGGATAAAATTCTTGCCAACAACGAAATCAAAGCCATGTTCGCCGCCATCGGCTGCGGCGTGGATGAAGATTTTGACATCAGCAAACTGCGCTACCACCGCATCGTGATCATGACCGATGCTGATGTGGACGGAGCGCACATCCGTACACTGCTTTTGACATTCTTCTACCGCCAGATGCGGCCGCTGATCGAAGCCGGACATATCTATATAGCCAATCCGCCGCTCTTCAAGGTCAAACGCAAAAACAAAGAGCGTTATATAGATACCGATGAACAGCTCGATAACTACCTTATCCAGCTGGGCGTGGAGGATATTCAGGTCTTCGACGCCGAAGGCAATGCGCTGGAACGCGAAAATGTCGAAGCACTCATCGCACTGTTCCGCCGTGCCCAGCATTGCGCCAACGGTCTGCAGCGCTGCGGTGTGGAACCGCCGGAATACTTTGCTCTGGCCAACGCCGATGGCGCGTTCCCGATCGCTGAAATCAGCGTGCGCGAACTCGACGGCACCATCTCCCGCAAGTTTGTCTACACCGCCGAAGAACGCAAAGAAGTGATCGCCGAAAGCCGCGACCGCATCGGCGAAGCTCAAATCCCGGCTGCTGAAGTTGTGGATGCCGCCGAAACTGCGGAAAGTGCAGCAGCCGAAAACGCCGATACAGAAGAACCGGAAAACGAAAACGCCGCAGAACTCTTTGAAACCTCCATAGCCATGAGTGCGGTGGATACGGTGGATATTTTTGAAGCGCTCGCCGTTTCCGAACTTGCCCGCGATCTGGCGGCGCAGTCGGTAGCTGCGGAAAAGGTGTTCACCGCCGGCGATGCCATCTGGCGCGTCAATGCCGACGGCAGAGAATCCGTTGCATGCAGCCTGCAGGAACTCTTTGAAATCATCCGCGAAAACGGCAGAAAAGGCATCGATATCCAGCGCTACAAAGGTTTGGGTGAAATGAACCCCGAACAGCTCTGGGAAACCACCATGGACCCGGAACGGCGCAAGATGATCAAAGTCACCATGCAGGACGCGGTTGCCGCCGAACGCATGTTCACCCTGCTCATGGGCGATGCGGTGGAACCGCGCAGAGAGTATATCGAAAAATACGCTGCCAGCGTAAAAGATCTTGACATTTAACGATTGATTTATGAGGTGATTTTATGGCCGTGAAAAGTGCCCCCGCAAATGATAATATCGGCGAAGCCGAACGCAATAAAAATCTTGAAATAACCATCGCGCAGATCGAAAAGGAGTTCGGCAAAGGCTCCATCATGCGCCTGGGCGATTCCACCAACTACGCCGGCGATGTGCAGGTTATCAGCACCGGAGCATTGAGTCTTGACCTGGCGCTGGGTATCGGCGGTCTGCCCAAAGGGCGCATCGTGGAAATCTTCGGGCCGGAATCCTCCGGTAAGACCACGGTCTGTCTGCATGTGATCGCCAACGCGCAGAAAGCCGGCGGCAAGTGCGCCATCGTCGACGCCGAACACGCCATCGACCCGGTTTACGCCGCCAAGATCGGTGTGAATACTGCTGACTTGCTCATCAGCCAGCCCGACAGCGGCGAAGATGCGCTCAATATCGCCGATGCCCTGATCCGCAGCGGCGCCATTGATGTGCTGGTGGTTGACTCGGTGGCGGCGCTGGTACCCAAAGCTGAACTCGAAGGTCAGATGGGCGATTCGCACATGGGTTTGCAGGCGCGTTTGATGAGTCAGGCCCTGCGTAAAATCACCGGTGCGGCCAACCGCGGCAAAACCTGTGTTATCTTTACCAACCAGATCCGCGAAAAGATCGGCGTGGTCTACGGCAATCCCGAAACCACCACCGGCGGCAACGCATTGAAATTCTACGCGTCGATCCGTATGGATATAAGAAAGGTCACCGCCATCAAAGATGCGTCCGGCAACGTTACGGGCAACCGTACCCGCGTTAAAGTCATCAAAAACAAGATGGCGCCGCCCTTCCGCATTGCAGAATTCGATATCAACTACTCCGAAGGCATCAGTCGCATCGGTTCGATCATGGATGTGGCCACCGAACTGGGCATATTGGAAAAACGCGGCAGCTGGTTCAGTTTTGAAGGCGAACAGCTCGGTCAGGGCCGGGAACAGACCAAAGCTATTCTGGAAGGCAATGCCGAACTCGCTGCAAAAATCACCGACAAAGTCCGCGAAAAACTCTCCGGCAAAGCCGCCGTGGAAGCCGACCCTGCCGGAAAAACTGAATAATTCCGGAGCAAAAGTTGAAAATGAAACGACTTGCCGCATATAAACTGCCGGGGATAATACTGCTGCTTTTCAGCTGTCTGGCAGTACATGCCATTGCCGATGCATTTATGTTTGCCGGCAACAGCGACACCTGGAACCGCCATCTGCGGCTGGGCGAGCTGGCGCTGGAAAATGATGATCCGGCAACTGCGGCAGATTTTTTCCGGCAGGCGTTTGAAGGCTCCGGAAAGCGCCATTTGCGCGAACAGGCCGCCGATCTGTGGCTGGAAAGTCTGCTGACCGGTCACCGCCGCGACGAAGCGGAAAAATTGCTGGAACGCTGCCGGAAAGAGTTTGCCGACAGCAATACACTCAAACTCATGCAGGGCAGGATCCTGCTGCACGACAACAAGTTTGCCGAAGCAGTAAATATTTTCCGCACCCTCTCCAGCCGCCTGACTGTGGGCGATAAACAATGCTACAAAGCTCTGGAACTGCTGGGAAAAGCTTTGAGCCGCTCCGGCAATTATGCCGAAGCACAGAAAAGCTACACCGATCTGGCAGCGATTGCCGCAGACGATGCTTTGTGGCAATTCAAAGCGTTGGAAGGGTTGATTTTTCTCTCGCTGGCCGGCGATGACCTTGCCGGAGCCAAGCAGACTTATGAGCTTCTGCTGAAAAATATTCCTCCCGCCACCCGGAAAGAGTTCAGCTCCCGGCTGCAGAAACTCTCGTGGCTGATCGCCTGCCATGACGGCCAAAGCAGCGCGATCGAAGCTGAATTGACAAAAAAACTTGAAAAGGCCGTGCCGCCGGATCCGCTGCTGGCCAGAATTGCCTACACGATCGCCGGCGAAGCCAGCGACGATGCACTCCGTGCGGTGAAATATGCCCGTCTGGCATATAAATTTGCCGAAGGAGCATTCAAGAAAACTGCGCTGCAGGCGGTCATTCAGCTGGAGATCGCCGGAAAATTCTGGCAGGATGCGCTGAAAGATGCGCTGGATTACCAGAAACTTGTGCCGGATCTCCCGGCCTGGAGCGAGATCCAGTCGATCATCGGCGATATCTACATACAGCTGGGCAAAAAAGACGAAGCCATCAAAGTGCTGCGCCAACTTTACAGCAATGCTCAAGCCCCCATTGCCGACCGCCTGGATGCGGCACGTACATTGGCGCGGCTCTATCAGCAGCAGGCCAAAGTGCAGGATGCCTCGGCCATGTTTGAGTTTGCCATAAAAAATACCGCTGATCAGGCTATGAAAAATGCCCTCCATCACGAATTCGGCGAATACCTTTACCAGCTGGGCCGTTACAGCGATGCGGCCAAAGAGTTTGCAGTACCTGCCCAAAGCGGCAATAATGCGGCAAAATCGCAGATCTTCCTTGCTCAATCGCTCTATATGCTCAAAGAGTTCAAGCGCGCCGGCGAAGAACTTGCTCCGGCCTTGCAAAGTCAGGATAAAGTACTCCGGCGGCAGGCAGTATATCTGGATGCGCTGCTGGCCGAAGAACTGCTGGATGTGGAAAGCGCCGTAAAAAAATTCACCGCTTTCACGCAGAGTTACCCCGACAGCGCCGAAAGCGAAGAAGCCCTCTTCCGCGCCGCCAGACTGGCGCAGAAAAGCGATAAGCTCGACCGCGTGAAATTGCTCAAAGAATATGCCGCGCGTTATCCCGGCGAAAAGGCCGCCAACGCACTCTACAACGCCCTGAATATCCGCCTTGCCCAAGGCGATCAAGCCGATGCCGGAGCGATACAGGAAGAGCTTTCCGGCAAATACCCCGACAGTAAATTCACCATTGCCGGTATGTTCCGGATGGCGGATTTTCAGCGCGAAAACAAGCAATGGCTTCTGGCGGAAAAACAGCTTGAACAGCTCGAACAGCGCTATAAAACATCGCACCCGGAACTGATGCCGGAGCTGCTCTACGACCGGGCAGTGCTTTGCGATGCCACCGGCGATGATGCAAAAAAACTTGCAGCAGTGGAAGATTTTTTGAAAAAATATCCCGACCACGCCATTGCCCACCGGGTCTTTTTCATGCTGGGCGATATGCGCTTCAAGGCGGGGGATTACGCCGCAGCACTGACCGCATTCCAACAGGCTAAAGAACGTTCCACCGGAGTTTTCAGCTGCGGTTGCGCCGGCAGAGCGGCAGATGCTGCTTACTCACTTTATATAAGCAGCCGCAAAGAAGAGTTTCTGCGGCAGGCGCGCGAAGGCTACGAAAATCTGCTCAAAGCGCAGGATCTGCCGAGTGATTTTGCCTACCAGAGTATGTACAAGCTGGGCCGCTGTCTGGAAGAATCCAACGACAGTGCCGGAGCTTTGCGCCAATACCGCCAGATCATCTATCAGGCGGTGCTTGCCCATCGGGAAAAACGCGCATATCCGCAAGTCTGGTGCATCCGGGCGCTGGATTCGGCGCTCAAACTCCTGACTCTGGCGATCCGCGAGGCCCCCACCCCGGATCAGGCCGAAGCACTGAAAAACGAAGCACAGCGATTGCTGAAAGTTACCCGGCAGCTGGAGCTGCCCGGAGAAAATACAGATCAACAGCTCGAGGCAGTACGCGCAGTACAGCCGCAAAGCAGAAATTAACCGTTTTTGGGAGGAAATACCATGCTTTTTATGAAAATGATGACCGATGGCGGCCCGGTGATGTGGCTGATACTTTTTGCCAGTGTTACGGCAATGTTTATATTTTTTGAAAAATGGTTTCAGTTCCACAGCGAACAGATCAATGTGGGCGAACTTATCACCGGTTTGTTCAACGTGCTGCGCCGCGACGGCTATGTGGAAGCAATCACGCTGTGCGACAATACCCCCGGTCCGGTACCGGCAGTACTCAATGCGGCGATTCTTGCGCGCCAGCGCGGCGACCGTAATCTGGAAAGCGCCATCGAAAGCGCGTGTCTGGACGAAGTTGCCCGGCTGGAACGGCATTTGAACATCCTCGGCACCATCGGCTATATTGCGCCGCTGCTGGGGCTGCTGGGCACGGTGCTGGGATTGATGGAAGCCTTTCAGGCGGTGAATGCCACCGCCAGCGTATATTTATCGGTAAAAGAACTTGCTTCGGCAGTAAATCTGGCGCTGATAACCACCGCCTCGGGCCTGGCGGTGGCGATCTTCTGCTATGCATCTTATAATTATCTGCACGGACGCCTCAACGCCATTACGCTGGATATTGAAAAAGCCGCCTCGGAAATCGTGGCGTTTTTTGAACGCCACGAACAGGAAACAGATCAATCTGCCGCAGAATAAGCCCCTTCCCGAAAGGCTGGATAGATATGATAAAAAAATATTATCAGCGCAAATACGCGCCCAACTGCAAAGCATTCATGGGGCGGCCGGACTGCACACCATTTCTGGATGTATTTTTCCTGCTGCTGATCTTTCTGGTGCTCTCATTGCCCTTCGTGCAACTTTCCGGAGTGGAAGTGTCTCTGCCGCAAGTCAATGCCGGTCAGATGCGGGCCGGTCTTGAGCGCTTCATCATCACCATGGCTACCGCGCCCGACGGCAGAGTGCAGATTTACTTTAACGACAAACCCCTGACCATGGATGCGCTGGCCGAAGAACTCTCCGCAGTTCGCGGCAAAAGCGATATGAAAATGGTCATTGTACGCGCCGATGCCAATACCTCTCATGCGGCGCTGACCGAAGTGATGACCATTGCCGGCCGGTTCGGACTTTCAACCTTTCTGGCCACCGGGCAGGCGCCCACCCCCGGTCAGCGCAACAGCGGGGCATTCAGTACGCCAAGCGAATAATTTTTTTCAACCGGAAGAGTATGAAGCCTGAAGATATGAAAATCAAATCTGTGCCGACAGCGCGAACCGGAAAATTCTGGCACGCGCTGCTGCTGGCCATACTGATGCATCTGCTGCTGCTGGTGCTTTTCCGCACCAGTCCTGTTCAGAGTGAACTGGCGCAGGGCGATCTGCCCCGGGTGGGGCGTATCGAGCTCAACGACCCGGCAAACCGTGCGCTGGCGGAATGGTTGCAGCACCACGATCCGGCATTGCTGCTGGCACCGGGTAAAAACAACAGCTTCAGCAAAATCATGGAGCAGCAAATGCCGCGCAATACGGTCGAAGATCTGCCAAGTCTGCCGCACTTGAGCGCCCCCCGCCGCACAGAAGTAAAAAATGAAGAAATAAAATTTGCACCGGTTCAGGTGAATCTGCTGCCCGATCAGACATTTCATCTGCAAAGCAATCTTCAAAACAGCAAATCGCCTGCCGGAGTGGTAATTTCGGTCAACCGGCAGCCTTTGGCCGGCGGGAGCCGATATCTGTCAGAAGCATTTGTATTGCTTAAAGCGCTCCAGGCGGCAGAAAAAAGTAATCTTGTTTCCACCGTAATATCGGTAGCGCCGCCGCGAATCGCCGGCATGGAGCACCGCATGAATATAGCGCAAAGTTCCGGCAATAGCCGGTTGGACAAAATAGCATTGCAGAACGCGGCAAATTATCTGGCCCGGGCTGCCGTTGGCAATGTGTATAAAATAACATTCAACTGGCATAATATGCCCGCTGACAACTCAAAGGAAAGCGGAAAGTGATAAATCTGACTTTTGCTGACGGAATATTTTTTTATGTATTGCTCTGTCTGGTGACCATTGCCATACTCTGGGCACGGGAATTATGGCGCAACCGGGCATACAGCTGGGAAAGCAGTTCGCGGCGGGTGCTGAACTGTCCGGGCTGCCATGTGAGTTTTATTGCGCCGGAAAACACCAATGTAACGCGCTGTCCGCGCTGCAATTCGATCTGTTTTTACCGTAAACGTTAATACATATAATTTAAAGTAAAAGGGAATAATCCGGCATGAAGAAATTTTTAATGACCGTTCTGGCTGTTTTGTGCCTTTTCAGCGCATTCGAAGCCGCCGCCGCCAAAAGCAAGAAAAAGGCCAAAAAGAAAACTAAAAAAATCACCGTCCAGTGGCAGAACGATATCAACAAAGCTTTCGCCGAAGCCAAAAAATCCAAAAAGCTGATTCTGCTGGTGCTGAATGCCACCAAACCTTCGACCGAAGCCCAGAACATGGAAAAAGCGGTTTTCGGCCATAAGAACTTCGGCAGATACGCCAAAAATCTTGTTTTGGTGAAAACCGATTATCAGAAATTGCAGAAGATGGGCAAAAAAATGCCCGCCGTATGGCAGAAATATCCGCCGGAAAAATCGGGGAACACATACATTTATCCCACGGTCTATTTGCTTGACAGTACCGGAAAAACTTTGGAAAAATTCTCCAATACCGAAGCGAAAAATCCAAGTGATTTCCTTAAAAATTTCAAGCAGCTGAAAAAATAAATGAACAAAGTTTTTTTAATTCTCTTTGCCGGAGTGCTGACTCTGCTGCCGCTGACGGCCCGGGAAAACAGTAACAATGCTTTCAACTGGTCGGCTCAAGTCAGTGAACTCAAGAACCGCCGCTGGAAGATCCGGGTGGAGTGCCGCATTGCCGAAAAAAGCTATCTTGCCAGCGAAGCTGTACGCGTACAGGTAAAATTCGACAGCGGCAACATTCAAACGATCAAAGCGCCGCCCGCGGTTTCCGGCAAAGATGGCGATCTGATCTATCCGGCGGGCATCTGCCGCTGGGTGATGTTCGCGCAGTCCATGCCGTCGGAAATAATCGTGGATTACCAGGGGTGCGTGGGAGAAATGTGCCTGATGCCCGAAACGATCACGGTGTGGAAAAAGGGCAAAAGCACTTCCAGTGATCCGTCAAATCTTCCGTCACTTGCCGAAAAAGCACCGTTATCAAGCTCAAGTGACCCGTCAAATCCTCCGTCACTTGCCGACAATATGCCGTCAAAACTTGCTTCAGTCTTAAGTAAATTTACTTTCCGCGGCAAATTTTCCGGTGTGCCGGAAAATGCCGCTGAACTGGCCAAATTCCTGAATACCCCAACCTCTCCTGCCGCGGGCGGAATCGGTTCTTCAGATAACGGCAGCACTCCGCCAATGGGTCTCTGGGCCATACTGCTGCTGGTTTTTCTGGGCGGATTGGGATTGAATCTGACCCCTTGCGTACTGCCGATGATCCCGGTCAATCTGGCCATTATCGGCGCCGATGCGGACACCGCGGGCAAATTCCGCGGCTTCCGGCGCGGAATGGCATACGGTCTGGGAATCACGCTGGCTTACGGCGTGCTGGGCGTGCTGGCGGCATTGACCGGCAGCCGCTTCGGAGAATTGAACAGTTCCAGCGTGTTCAACTTCGTTATAGCGGCGATTTTTCTGCTGTTGGCGCTGGGAATGTTCGGAGTTTACGAGTTGGATCTGTCGCGGCTCGGCAATCTGTTTCAACGCAAAAACAGCGCAAAACCGGCGCGGAAACTGCCGCCGGAAATCAGCGCTTTCGGTCTGGGCATAGCGGCCGCATTGCTCGCCGGAGCCTGCGTAGCGCCGGTGGTGATAACTGTTATACTGCTGGCAGCCAGACTTTACAGCGAAGGCAATATGTGGGGGTTGGCGCTGCCCTTTGCGCTGGGGCTTTCCATGGCATTGCCGTGGCCGCTGCTGGGGGCCGGAATGTCATTTCTGCCGCGCCCGGGAATGTGGATGGTGCGGGTCAAACAACTGTTTGGAGTGGTGATCGTGCTGATGGCGCTCTACTACGCTTATCTCGGCTGGACATTGCGCAGTGGCGCTTTTGATCAAACCCGCGCTGTGAACGATCTTGCCGCGCAGTTGGAAAAAGCCGCCGCCAATGGCGAAACTGTACTTATCGACTGCTGGGCAAGCTGGTGTAAAAACTGCAAGGAGCTGGATAAACTTCTGGAGTCCGACCCCGGTAAAAGCGCTTTGGCTCAAGCCGATGTCAGACTGCTCCGTTTCCGGGCAGAAAAGCTCAACGATCCTGCAGTCAGGGCTTTTATGGATAAATTCCAGCTGCCGGGGCTGCCTTCGATGATCCTTCTGCAAGGAAAAAAACCTTGAAAAACTATCTTAAACACTGTTGCGAACGCTGCAATATCGAACCGGCAGCCTTTGCCGGTTCGCACACGGTCGTGATCCCGGTGTATGATGAAAATGAGCATATTGCCCTTACTCTCGCTTCGGTAAAAACGGCCCTGCAGCGCAGTCCTGAGCCACTGAAAGTAGTGCTGGTGATCAATGAACCATCTGATGCTCCGCCGGCGGCCCGGGAAAACAACCGCCGGTTGTTGAAAAGTCTGCGCGAAAATGACGGACAATATGACGGCGGGCTTGCCGCCGGGAGTGAACTCTTCTTTATCGACCTGACAGATAAGGAGATACCAAAAAAATTCCGCAATGTCGGCAACGCCAGAAAAGTCGGATTCGATCACGTTATTCTGCAAAGTGACGGCAAAGTGACGGATCAGGATACGCTCTTTTTTTCGCTGGATGCCGATACTCTGGTTGCGCCGGATTACTTTGAAAAAGCCTTTGCCTGGGCACAGACTGCGCCCGATGCGGCGGGGGCGGTATTTCACTTTGAACACCGCTGGCCAGATGCCGCCACCGCCCCGGCGGGAATGCGTTACGAAATCTATTTGCGCGATTACGCGTGGAAACTCCGCGAATGCGGCTCCAACTACGGCTTCTGGACCATCGGCTCGGCCTTTATGTGCCGCATGAAAAGTTATATGCGCTGCGGTGGAATGCGCCGCTGCGCCGCGGGTGAAGACTTTTATTTTCTGCAGGCATTACGCAAAACAGGTGTTGTGGGTGTAGTACCCGATACCACAGTTTATCCTTCAGCGCGGATCTCCGGCCGGGTACCTTTCGGCACCGGCCCGGCGATCGCAGCAATAACTCAAGGTAAAGCGTGCGATCTGTACAATCCGGAACCATTCAGGCTGCTCAAAGAGTTTTTTCTGGCGTGTAAAAGTGCTTCTTACGAAACGTTGAGTGCCAATGCGCCCGACATGGCACCGCCGGCGCTGGCAGAGTATCTCAAGCAGATGGACTTTGCAGTCATCTGGCGGAAAATAGCAGCGAATTCACCGAAAACCCAGCCTAAACTGCTGGAGCAGCTGCACAATTTCTGCGATAGTTTTTTCATTATGAAATTCTGTCATTATCTGGAAGAAACCTCTCCGGAAAAATTTGGGCGCATTGCCCAAAATGCTGATGATAAAGCACTTGAAAAAGAGTTGACGCACTTGCGCTTGCTGGATCGCGAGCGCTTCATATAAGTTTATCTCTTCCGGAAAGCTCTCCGCCCGGGAGGATTATTTTACATCGGCATAGTTTTTGCCGACCGCCAGCGACACACTCAATGGCACCTGCAGATCGGCCACACTTTCCATACAGTTTTTCAGCAGCTCGGCAGCGGCTTCGGCTTCTTCTTCCGGCGCGGCCAGCAGCAGTTCGTCGTGGATCTGCAGAATAAGCCGGGTTTTGAGATGGTGTCTTTCCAGTTCGGAAGCAACTTTCACCATGGCGAGCTTTATCAAATCCGCTGCCGTACCCTGTATGGGCATATTGAGCGCTACGCGTTCACCGAAACTTCTGACCGCAAAAATTTTGCTCTTCAGTTCGGGCAGATAACGCCGCCGGCCGGAAAGAGTTTCCACAAAGCCGTCGTGCCGCGCCTGTTTTATGATATTGTCCAGATAACTCTTCACCCCCGGGTAAGTGGCAAAATAGCTGGCTATATACTCTTCGGCTTCAGCACGGCTTACCCCCAGATCGTTGGCAAGAGCAAATGCCGATATGCCGTAAACTATGCCGAAATTGACCGCTTTGGCCCGGCGGCGCATTTCCGGAGTTACTGATTCCGCGGCGGTCTTGAAGATCTGTGCTGCGGTAACGGTGTGGATATCTTCACCCTGCCGGAACGCCCGGATCAGAGTTTCATCGCCGGCAATGTGCGCAAGAATCCGCAGTTCGATCTGCGAATAATCCGCATCGATCAGTACGCATTGTTCCGGAGCGAGAAAAAATTTACGGATAATGCCGCCCTGTTCGCTGCGGATGGGTATATTCTGCAAATTCGGTTCGGCAGAAGACAAGCGCCCCGTAGCGGTGGCAGTCATGTTGAAAGTGGTGTGGATCCGGTTATCACTGGTGATATATTTGAGCAATCCCGCGGCGTAAGTGCTGTTGAGCTTGCTCAATTTGCGATACTGCAGAATCAGCTCGATTACGGGGTGCTGACCGCGCATTTTTTCCAGCGCCTCGGCATCGGTGGAATAACCGGACTTGGTCTTTTTACCGGCCGGAGTGAGTTTCAGTTCATCCCAAAGCACTTCAGAAAGCTGTTTGGTGGAATTCAAATTGAATTCCCGCCCGACCGCGGAGTAAATTTCTTTTTCCAGCGCGGCGATCTCAATATCAAGTTTTCCGCTGAATTCCTGCAGACCGCGGCGATCCACACAAATGCCTTCGGTTTCCATATCGCACAAAACTTTTGCCAATGGTATTTCCATATCGTGCAGCAGCGCGCTGGCTGCAAATTCACCGGCAAGTTCAGCATAGACCCGGCCCAGCAAATCCGCAGTACCGAGTTCGCCGGAAAAATTTTCATCCGGGAACAATGCCTTGAATGCATCGCTCAAAGAGTCGCTTTTCCACGCCGGATTTTTCAAATATACCGCCAATTTGCAGTCAAAGATCATATCGCAGATGATCTGCCGCACCGCAGGATATTTTTTCAGCAGAGATTTGTAATCAAAAACCACCCAGCAGGAGTATTCGGCAATACAGTCGGCGCTCCATACAGCTGCATCCTGCGTTTTTTCAGCAAGCGCAGTGTAATATAATTGATCGCCCTGTTCAAAAAGTGCCGCCGGAACTTTGCTCATTTTCACAATCCTGTGGGTATATCGAGAAAAACGGTTTCCAGACCGAATTTTTCAGTTACCAGTTTCTGCAAAGCTTTCACACCATGAACTTCGCTGGCATAATGCCCCAACGCTGCCACATGGATCGCATTTTCCTGCACCAGATGATACATGGTATGATCGAATTCACCGGTAATGAGCATATCAGCGCCCTCTTCAATCGCTGCCGCAAGGCCATCCATGCCCGCGCCGCCGGAGATCACTGCGATTTTCTGCACCGGAGAGTCTTTCAATGGCGAAATATACATTTTATACTCTTTCCCGGCGGCAGCAGCCCGGGCAACCGTTTCCGGCGCAGATGGTTCTATCTGCCCGATCATGCCGATCTCAATGCCGCAATACGGGAAAAACATCTGCCGCTTTCCGAGCCGGATAAGGTCTGACAAAACCGCATTATTGCCGTAAAGTGCATGTGCATCCAGCGGCAGATGCACCGCGTAAAGCGCCAGATCGTTTTTGAATGCTGTGCCCAGTCGTCTGCCGGTAATGCCATCCCAGCGGCGGACTCCGGGTCCCCAGCTCAAGCCATGATGCACCACCAGCATATCGGCGTTATCGGCAATCGCCTGATCGATACTCGCCTGCGAAGCATCCACCGCAAAAGCGATCTTCCGGCAGGGAGCCATCTTGTCAAAACAGATCTGCAAACCATTATTGGAGCAATCTGCCGCAAATTTCGGCAGTTCCAGCAAATCATCAAAAAAACCGGCTATTTCAGCTGTTTTCATAAATCACTACCCTTTTTTCACAAACCTTTTCCCGGCATCATTGCCGGAATCGCAATTAAACAATTCAATTTTTGATATAACCGGCGATTATCTGCCAGCGCAAATCTTTGCCTTCCGGCATCCTGCCTCTGGCGCATTGCCTGATCTCGTTGGCAGTCATCCGAAAAAGTACCGCTCCGGGTTCCCGGACACCCCATTTGCCAAGATTGTTCCGCGCCCGCGCCGCCGTAATACACCCCGCAGAACAGCGCAGGATCAGAAACAGCGGGTAAATTGCCGCCAGGAGATAAAATATCCGCATATCCAATGATACTGTATTCATAAGATTGAGCAGCTGAACCACCGGCAGCAGCAGTATCGGCAGCAGAAACAGCATGGCATCGTATTTCTGCACAAAACATCCGCCGAAAGTCCGGCGCAGGCGCGAATTTGCGCTGCGGTAGGCAAAATATTCTTCGTACTGCCACTCGTTGATACTCTGGTGGGCTGCGTGGATCATTTCGTGCGCCATGAGTTCGCGCCGGTCGTAGACCAGCCAGCGGCGGCGGCGTTTGAAGACCTTGCGGATTATGAACAGCACCAGATTGGTCGCCGGATCGCTCAAAGCACAACCGCCCCAGAGCAAACCGAAACTTTCGTCGGCAAAAAATCCCGGCACCCAATCCGGACGCACGTTGTAGAGTTTGCCCGCAACTTCCAATGCTTCGTTGCGGATATTTTCAGGAATACGGTTTTTACCGTCAACTCTGATCCCGGGAGCAATCTCAACAGCGCCGCGGACAAGTTCGTCATCAAGCTGTTTCAGCGCCGTTTGCAGGCGCTTCAGCCGCGCGGCAAACTCGCACGCATTTTCATCCGGAGCCGGAAATAATCCGTGGCGGTCGAGTTTGGCCAGAGCGCGCATATCTCCCCGGGCTGTCTGCTCTATAAGCTGGTCGTCAAGGAGTTTCATATTATTGATTGCTCTGCATTACAAGTCGGCTTTTATGCGCTTATTCGCCATCATCAAAGCTGTTGCCGTTGTTACGGTTGCGCCGCTTGTTATTGCGGCGTTTATTGTTGCGCTTATGATTTTTGCCGTGATTGTTGCTGTTATGATTGTTTCTGGTGTTTTCGCGTTCAGGATTTTCCGTTTTTTCAGCATTGGCAACGGCAGCAGGAGTTCCGGCTTTTTCTTCAGCGGCAGGAGAATTTGTTTCGACAGTATTTTTGGCCGCCGCAAAGTAGCTGAATTCTTCTTCCTGAACCGTTTCTTTGACCACTTTTTTCATTTCCGGAGCTTTGCCGCGCAAACGGTATTTAAGTTCCGAAGCATGCAAGGTCACCATGCCGCCGTCTTCCAGCGCCAGCGTTACCATTTGCGTAAGCATATTGCGGTCGGCAACCCGGCCTTTGCCTTTTTCGCATTCGCAGAGTTCACCGCGCCGCGGCATGGATTTTTCCATTTCCACATAGCCTTCGTGCTCGAATTTCAAACAGCACTTGAGCCGGCCGCAAACCCCGGAAATCGTTGAGGGCGTAAGCGAAAGATCCTGATCTTTGGCCATTTTCACATTGATCGAATTGAATTCTCGCAGAAATCTGCTGCAGCAGAGCACCTGTCCGCAGACTGCAATGCCGCCGCAGATACTCGTTTCGTCGCGCACACCGATCTGGCGCAGATCCAGCCGTGTACCCAGCGCGTGCGAAAGTTCTTTAACCAGTTCGCGGAAGTCCACCCGGCCATCGGCGGTAAACTGTATGGTCACCAGCTTGCGGTCGAAGGAATAACTGGCATTCAAAAGCTTCATGGGCAGCTGCATTTTTTCGACCATGGCACAGGCGGTACGGTAGGCGCTCTTGGCATGAGCCTCGTTTTCCGTGGCGGTGGCACGGTCGATTACCGTGGCGATCCGCTGGATCTGGGGCAGCTGATTGGCGGTTTCGGCTGCCACATCAAACTCCAGCTTGCGGATTATCTGCACATATTCCAGCGAAAAATCACGTTTCAGAATGGCGCAATCCCCGGCTTTGATCACCAACTCCGCAGCAGCGACCGCTTCGCAGCTCATGCCGTTGGACAAACGCACCAGATATGTATTATTCATAAACTTTTCTTTCTTTTTTCAATATTTATCACCGTGCAATATAGCATTATTTTTTGATAAGTACAACTGACAAGCCGCAAAAAATGCAATATTGTTTTATTTAATATGCCGCAGCCGCAGCTGCCCGCAGGCGCTGGCGGCGGATGAGCCTTTTTCTATACGCATGGTCACGGTGGTGGCAAACTCTTCCACCGCTTTCTGAAACTGACGCAAACGGTTTTCCGACGGCCGCCGGAACTGGTCATTGACCGGATTGCAGGCGATCAGATTGACCTTGGCATGGAGTTTGCGCGCTATCCTGCCGAGCTCCAGACCCATTGCCGGATCATCATTTATGCCGTCGATAAGGGTGTATTCAAAAGTGATCATTCTGCCGGTGGCTTCTGCGCACTTTTCACAAGCCTGCAATATTTCGTTTACCGGATAACGCACATTGTCGGGAATCAGGCGGCTGCGGGTATCATCGTCCACCGCATGCAGACTTACTGCCAGATTGAACGGCCGGCCCCATGCGGCAAACTCTTCCATGCCCGGAATATAACCGCTGGTGGAAACCGTTATCCGCCGCGGTGACATATTGAATCCATCCGGCGACGGAGCAGCAAGCACTTCCAGCGCACGCCGGAGATTTTTCCAGTTGAGCAAACCCTCGCCTATTCCCATAAAAACTATATTATCCGGCAATGCCCCGTGTTTCCGCACCCCGTGATAAAACTCTTCAAGGATCTCGCCGCAGCTCAAATTACGGATCAAACCATGACTGCCGCTGGCGCAGAACCGGCAGCGCACCGGACACCCTACTTGCGTACTCAAGCAGAATGTCATGCGCTCCGGCGCCGGAATCAGCACCATTTCGATCATCTGCTTATCGGCAAGTTCGATCAACAGTTTTTCTGTACCACCGGAACCGGCCTCGGATTCCGCGACCCGGCTGCGGAGAGTCATATTATCGGCAATGAGCTTATCCCGCAGAGCGCGGGGCAGATTAAGCATTTTTTCTGCATCGAACTCGCATTTATTGTAAAGCCAGTCGAGGATCTGTTTACCGCGGAAAGGCTTTTCATTGATACTTGCAAGATAGGTTTGCAAAGCCGGAGCATCAATACCCGGCAATTCCAGTATATCGGCCATCATTCGACCTTTCCGGTGGGGTTCTGGAGTATTTCATCGAGCAACGGAGAGGTTTTGCGTTCCACGGCAACTTTTTTCCAATCGCCGCGCCAGAGATTGAACTTTATATTTCTCGTCATCAGCCCCTGGGGCAGCAGACTGCGCCACGAGCGCTCGGCACAATCAGGAAACGAGGCGGCAAACAGATAGATCACCGGTTTTTCAGATTGCGGCAGATTGCTCAATGCTGAAATCTTCTGCACCGGATTTTTCATGTAAAGCGACTCAACAAAAAGATCGTTGATGCCGTATTTATAGATCAGCACTCCCGGGGCGGCTCCATCTTGCACCAGCGCCTGCGAAAGCGTTTCCGCACGCTCATAGCGCAGACGCTCCTGCGACTGATATGGCAGCACGATGTTGTAATACACCAGCATCGGCGCCATGAAAATTATCAGATAATAGCACCACACCGGCGGTTTTTCGCGCATACGCCACACCAGCAAAGCTATCAGCAGCAGCACGCTGCCGGAAGTGATCCCCAGTACTTTACGCCCGAAACTGCCATTGAAATCTATACTGTGATCCAGCGTATTCAAAAGCAGATCATTAAGCATTTCGCCCGGCAGCAGGAAAAAAACCAACAGCAGCAATCCGGCGCCCGGCAGCAGAAATGCCGCAAAAATATTGCCGAGTTTGCGGAATGTATTGCCGTAACGGCGGACGGTCAGCGTGTAGTTCAACCCGGTCATCACCGCCAGCGGCGGCACCAGAATCAGCCAGTCGTGCACTTCATCCAGCGGAGTTATCCACAACAGAAAGAAATCCACCAGAAAGAGTGTCCGCAGAAAACGGCTGAACATCGGCGTTTCATCCAGAGTCTGGATCGCCACGCAGAATGGCGCCCATGCCAGCAGTGCCCACGGCAGCATCCGCAAAGCAAAATCCCACGGAAACCACAAAAGATGCCCCAGATACTCCCAGCCAACCAGCATTGCCACCCGGGGAACCGCCTGCGCCACTACTACACCATCGAAATGATAAGGCAGATACCACAGCAGCGTAACCAGCGCCAGTATGCCGATACCCATCATCATGCCCCGGTTGCCCAGATGCCGGAAGATCCCCAGCGGCCGACGCATGAAAACCAGCGGCAGCAGAAAGAATATCAGCGAATAGATCCCGTTGATATAAAAACCCACCGCACAGGCAGTAAATCCGGCGACCCACGCTTTTGACCAGTCACCGCGGAGTGCGGCAAAATTATACCAGATAAGCTGTCCGGAAAAAATCACCAGCGCAAAGATCGTATTGGAAAAACCATCGGCAGCTTTGTCCACCAGCAGCACCGAAGAGATCATTACCGCCGCAGCACATGCACCCGCTGACACATTGTTCCGGGTACGCGCCGCCACCGCAAAAACCAGGATCACCAGCCCCGCAAGCCCCAGCAGACTTATTACGCGGGGAGATTGTTCTGCAGGACACCCCAGCACGGTTGCCAGTTTGGCGAGCATGGGGAAAAACGGATAAGCATTGGGTATGGCTTCGCCGTGCGCCTTGGCCACCGGCAGCGGTACCACCGCCATATCCAACGCCTGCGTGGCAACATAGCCCTCGCGCCAGGAAAGCTCCTGTTCGTTCAGACTCCAGGGGGCAAATGAGATCAGAAAAGCAAACGCCGCCAACAATATTGCCACCGGCAGCGACAGAACTTTTTCCCGGTATCGAGACACGGTGAACCTTTCTGCTTGATGTTGCAGTTACCTGTGCAAAATCTGTGCGATCAAAAGATCTGACCACAGCATCATTCGCCGGTACTGAACGTTTTCCAGTTATCTCCGGAGAGATCGAAGTTGACAAACTGGCAGAAGAAATCGGGGATTTCCACCACATGGAAATCGACCGCCACACCCAGGAACATTGCCGCACGCACACCGATCGCCCAGATATCAATATCCCGGTCGGCGTAAGCGTTGGTGTAGTAACGGATCAGATTGAAAGAGTTGTCTTTGAGCGCAAAAGAGGGCTGGGTACCGCGCACCCGCGATACATAGATATCTTCCCACGACCAGCAGAGCGCCGATACACGCTGCGCCTGACGGCGGCCGACACCGTAGCGGTGGAAAGGTCCGTAGCCGATAAAGTACGCATCGGTGTTTTCCACACCAAAATCCACGAAATTGGTCAGATGCACATCCGCAGCAAAAGTGTTGCCGAAGCTGAAATCGATCGTCACAATATCCAGCAGGTCGCCGCCGAGATTGGCAAAGTAAAGACCGGTTGCGCGAGCAGCAGCCTTGGTAAATGTCCAGATCACGCTCTCTTCTTCCGGCTCTTTGGGCTGCGGCGGCTGGGGTTCTTCTTTTTCGGATTCAAAAATCGAAAAGACCCGGTCAAAAAATCCCGGTTCTTCCACAATCACATCTTTGCCGTTGGAGGGATGCCCGGGGTCGTTGGAAACTTTTTCGGCACCGTATACTGCGGCGGTCAGGCCCAAAGTCAGGAGCATGATTGCAAAAAATTTGAATGCTTTCATA
Source organism: Victivallaceae bacterium (assembly GCA_045635745.1). Lineage (GTDB taxonomy): Bacteria > Verrucomicrobiota > Lentisphaeria > Victivallales > Victivallaceae > SIG78. Next base: position 36,041 of record JAZTWG010000031.1, on the reverse strand, counting down.
AGATACTTTCCTTCTTTATTTATTTAAAATATTCCATGCACGGCTAATATAAACCCGTTTGACTGTTTCTGCAAACTTTGAAAGCTCTTAATCAAAAGCTTTTTTGCACTTTTTCGGAGTTTTTCAGCGTTTATAGCGCACTTGCTTTATCTGACGGGGCCGTCCGGCACCGGGAGTCGCCGGAGACGACTGCTGCGGTGCAGCGGCTCTACCGGAAGAAAGCTCCTGATTGGCATGGTTGAGCTTCCATGCCGGATCTCGCAAATCACCTATGGCGTAGACCATTACCCAGTAAGGATTTATATCGCGTTGAGCAATGCGTTTGCCCGGATTGCGGTTTTCGTATATCTCCCAGCGGTAGAATGCTTTGCCGTGTTTGTTGCCGTCGTAAACGATCCGCTCGTAAGGAGTCAGCTTGAGAAATGCCTCGCGCAAATGCCCCGGCACCGCGCTGCCGCGCAGAGCCAGCGCCCGCGCCGCGTGCTGCAGAGCTGCACGCTCTGTTTCCGAAAGTTCTTCGTAGTACTCCGGCGAACTGCCGGCACAACCGCTCAAAAACACCCCCAGAACAGCCGTCAGCAGATAAAATACCATCTTTTTCATAGATCACCTCATTTTTTGATGTGCGCCATTACCAGCGATGCACACAAACGTTCAAAACTTATATTCATGCAGGCCGCTGCTTTGGGCACCAGACTGGTTGCGGTAAAACCGGGCAGGCTGTTGCCTTCAAGAATATACGGCACATTGTCATCATTGCCGATAATGAAGTCCACCCGCACCAGATCGCGGCAGTTGAATTCATTATAGAACTTCACCGCCAGATCCTGCAGCATTTTCTGCTCTTCCGCCGAGATCCTTACCGGCGGACAGAAGTATTCGGTATGGCCGTTGGCGTAGATATATTTGGCATCGTAATCGTAAAAGCCGCCGGGCGGACGGATCTCCACAACCGTCATTGCCTGACCGAGCACCACCGGCACGGTGCACTCTCTGCCCGCAATAAATTTTTCCGCCAGCAACTCGTCTGCCTGTGTCAGCAAACCGGGCAATCTGGCGCGCCATTGATCGATATTGTCTATCTTTTCGATGCCCACGGTGGAGCCTTCGCACGGAACTTTCACCACCACCGGAAAAGTCATATCTGCCGGCGGCGTATTCAAATGCGCTGCGGTGATGCACCAATCCGGCGCGGTGGGCATATTGAGTTTTTTCAGCAGCGCCTTGGTTTTCAGCTTATCCATTACAAGTTCCGAAGCTTCGCTCCCGGAACCGATAAACTCCATATTTTTTTCTTCCAGCAGTTTCTGCAGCGCTCCGCCCTCGCCCCAGCCGCCGTGCAGTACCGGGTGGATCAGGTCGTAATCTCCGGCTTCGGGCGGAACGGCCAGCGTTTTCAGGTCAAAAGTCCTGACCTTGTATCCGCCGTTACGCAAGGCATTGGCCACGGCAGAACCACTGCGCAGCGATACTTCGCGCTCGGAGCTTTCGCCGCCCATAAATACGGCAACAGATGGCGCCTGCGCCTGATCATAGATCTGTTGGATATTTTCTTTACGGATAAATTTTACTTCCAGCTCCAGATAAAGTCCGAACTTTCCGGCAATAGTTTTGCGGACCTTTCCGGCCAGCTCAATAAAATCTTTTTCGCTGGCGCCGCCCCGGTTGACCAGATAGTTGCCGTGTTCATTGCTCACATACATCGCCCCGGCTGTACTGCCCTTGAGTCCGGCAAGGTCAATGAGTTTGCCCGCCGGATCAGCCAGGCCCGGATTGCGGAATATGCATCCGGCAGTACGGCCGGCGGGTTCTTTCCGGCGACGCGCAACAAGTTCGCTCTGGACCAGCAGTTCTTCCTGCTCGGCAGAACTGGCCGCCAGCTGAAATTCCGCAGCTGTAACAATAACATCTTCAGGAATGCCCGATGAGCGGTAGCGCCATTCGATATTTTTCGCTTCACTCCGCCACACTCTGCCATCGCAATAAACCCCGCGCAAACGCACGAGTTTATCGCTTATAAGCGTATTGTTTGCTCCGGCATTCATACGCAATGCGCCGCCGATGGTGCCGGGTATACCGGCAAGTTTGCTCATGCCGCCGAAACCTCTGGCCGCGGCCAATTTCACCGTATCCGGCAGCTTGGCGCCGCCGCCGGCGATAAGACGGCCGGTATCATCGCAGCTTACAGCGGTAAATTCGCCCTTCAAACGCACGATCACGCCGTCATAAGGTTCATCGCTGCCGACAAGGTTGCTGCCGCCGCCGATGAGGAAAATATTGATGTTGTTGGCCGATGTGTAGTGCAGCAGTTCCGATAATTCCGCATCGTTTTCCACATCTGCCACCAGCGGAGCAACCGACCCCACTCCCAGTGTGGTGAGCTGAAAATAGTTCACATTTCTGCGGAATTTTATATTGCTTAACTCGCTGATGATCTTTTCTGTATCCATAAGAAAGGCTGCCTTATTTATTGTAAACCTTGTCGGCATCGAACACAGTTGTTTCCACTTCCACAAGCTCATTATCCGCTACTTTGCGGTAAAAACAGCTGCGGTGGCCGGTGTGGCAGGCTCCCGGACCAAGCTGTTCGATCTTGAACACCACCGTATCAAGGTCGCAATCCACGAGTATTTCGTGAACGACCTGCAGATGACCGGAACTTTCGCCCTTTTTCCAGAGTTTCTGACGGCTGCGCGAATAATAGGTGGCGTAACCGCTTTTGAGCGTTTCCTGCCACGATTCTTCGTTGATATACGCCATCATCAGTATTTCATTGGTCCTGTAATCCTGGGCAATGGCGGGGATCAAGCCGCCGCACTTTTCAAAATCGAGTTTTACTGACATACCAATACCCCGCTTTCCAACGCCAGATAAAACAATGGCGCGTTATATATAAAACTGTCCAAAACATCCAATATGCCGCCCATGCCGGGGATCCAGTTTGCTGAATCCTTGATCCCGGCGGCGCGCTTGAGCTGCGATTCAGTCAAATCACCGGCAAAACTGCCGAGAAATGCCAGAAAACCGAAGATCAGCGTTTCCACAGCAGTAAGATAAATGCACTCAAAATGCACCAGCAGATACGCCGTGCCGATCGAAAAAAGCGCCGCACCCACCGTGCCTTCCCACGACTTTTTCGGCGAAATGGAAGGTACGATCTTGTGATTGCCGTTTTTCATGAGTTTATTGGAAAGCATCCCCACAATATAGCCGCCGGTATCGGAAGCCTTGGTAGCCAGCACCAGCGACAAAAAGATCAATGCACCGTATTTGAGATAGATCCCCAGCAGCGCGATCACCGGCAGCATGGCAAAAAGCACCACCCCCGGCGTGACAAATGCGGAAACTACTGCCGGAGTCTTTTTTTCATCGCGGCAGAAAAGAGTCTGAAGCATCAGCACCACAAATACAAATGTCAGCACCCCCATGCAGGCCGGCAAAAGAGCCAGCTGTTCAGGAAAAACGATTCCATAACCGTATTTGGCCAGCAGCAGCACTCCGGCAAAAAGCGCCAGAAAGCGGTGCACCGCCAGCTGCACCCGGCAGGCTATATTGCAACTTTCCCACACTACAGCCAGAGTAATGGGCAAGGCAAGAATCATAAAAATAACCCCGCCCCACGGTTGCCAGAACACCACCGCAAATGCCAGCAGCAGAAGCAATGGAAAACTGATCAAACGATACTTTAACATAAAAAACCTTTCTCCTGAAATATTTTTGAAAAATTAATTTTTTAATCCGTCACTCTTCCGTCAAACATCCGTCACTTTGCCGTCATTTGAGCTTAATCAGCACCCGTCACTTTTTCTCCACCCCGCCGAAACGGCGGTTGCGGCTGTTGTAGGATTCAAGTGCTTTTTTCAACTCATTGCGGTCAAAATCCGGCCACATGACATCGCTTATATAAAGCTCGCTGTAAGCCATTTCCCACAAAAGAAAGTTGCTTATCCGCAATTCACCCGATGTTCTTATCACCAGATCAGGATCGGGCAATCCAGGGTCATACAAAAAGTTTCCAAACACTTTTTCGTCGAGTTTTTCCAAATCGGCTTCGCCGTTTTTCACGGCTTTGACCAGTTTTTTTGCCGCATCAACGATCTCGGCTCTGCCGCCGTAGTTCAATGCCAATGTCAGCACGCCGCCGGTGTTGCCGGCAGTAGCTTTCATGGCGCCGATCAAACTCAAACGCGCCGCTTCCGGCAGTTTATCAAGTCTGCCGATGGCGTTCAAACGCACATTCTCTTTCTGCATGGCGGGCAGCTGATTGAAAAGAAATTCCTGCAGAAGTTTCATCAATGCACCGACTTCGGCGGCAGGGCGTTTCCAGTTTTCGGTGCTGAATGCGTACAAAGTCAGATATTTTATGCCGAACTCTTTTGCTGCGCGCATTATTTCCAGCACATTATCCGCCCCGGCGCGATGGCCGGCGGTGCGCTCCAGACCGCGGGATTGCGCCCAGCGGCCGTTGCCATCCATGATTATTGCCAGATGATCGACCTTGTTGGATTTATCACTCACAATACAAAGCCTCCTCAATGGCCATGCAAAGTGTGTGGTAAATCGGCAGATGCAGTTCCTGGATCTTGAACGTTTCCTTTTCCGGTGCGGCAATCACCACATCGGCATATCCGCAGCAAACGCCGTTTTTATTGCCGGTCAGGAGAATACTTTTCACCCCCGCGGCTCTTGCCGCAATAAGCGCCAGCCGGATATTTTCGGCATTGCCGCCGGTGGAAATCCCCACAAAAACGTCATCTTTCCGCGCCAGAGCCCACAAATGCTGGGCATATGCCGCCTGCGGATTTACATCGTTGCCGAAAGCGCTGACCAGCGCCTGGGCGTTACCCAGATTTACTGCCGCGATCCCCATTTGCAGCGATTGAGCAAGCTCAACTGCACCCGGTTTGTTCTGATCGGCAAATTTTTCGACCGCTTCAGGGGGCAGGGGCCGTTTTTTGACAAATCCTTTGAGCAGTTCGCCGGTAATATGGTCGGCATCGGAAGCGCTGCCGCCGTTGCCGGCGGTCAGGATCTTGCCGCCCTGCAATGCACAATTTATCAGCAAAGCAGCGGCGCGGTCTATATCAGAAGCGATCTCTTGCAAAACCGGATAACGGTCGATGAGCTCTTCAACAAATTTATTCATAAAGCAAATCTCCTGTGATTATTGTTTCAGGGTAATTTAACACATCTAACGCGCTCTTGCAAGAATAAATCGCACAAAATGGGCACTTTTAGGAGTTTATCGCAATATAAAAGGGCATTTTACTTGTAAAAATGGCAAAAGCGTGTTACATTAATTATTTTCAGGGATTATTCTATAAATAATAAAACATTTACCGATAAAATTTTAAGGAGAAGTCATCATGAGCTTCAACGGCAGTGAAAAATCTTTTGAACTGTTCAAAAACTATGTTCTGCAGACCTATGCACCGGCGCAATATTTCACCCGCGGCAAAGGCGCTTACCTTTACGACGAAAAAGATGTGGAATACTTGGACTTTGCTTCCGGTATCAGCGTCTGCAACCTCGGCCATGCCCACCCGGTGATCACCAAAGCGATCGCCGATCAGGCGGCAACACTGGTGCATATATCCAACCTGTACCTCAACGATGTAACGCCCCGGCTGGCGGAAAAACTCATTTCCAAATGCTTCGACGGTGCCGTATTTTTTGCCAACTCTGGCGCCGAAGCCAACGAAGGATTGATCAAACTGGCGCGTAAATTCGGCAATGCCACCGGCAGAAATCACATCATTTCCATGGACAACAGCTTCCACGGCAGAACGCTTGCCACCCTCGCCGCCACCGGCCGTGCCAAATACCGCAAGGGTTTTGAGCCGGATATGCCCGGTTTCAGCCAGGTGCCCTACAACGACATCGAAGCACTCAAGGGTGCGATCACCGACAAAACCTGTGCCATATTGCTCGAACCGGTACAGGGCGAAGGCGGTATTCTGCCCGCCGATCCGGGTTACCTCAAACAGGTGCGTCAGCTCTGCGACGAAAAGAACCTGATGCTGCTCTTCGACGAAGTTCAGTGCGGCATGGGCCGTCTTGGTACGCTTTATGCATGGCAGAGCTTCGGCGTGGAACCGGATGCCTTCTCCATGGCCAAAGCCCTTGCCAACGGCCTGCCCATGGGTGCATTCATAGTCAAACGCAAATACGCCAATATTCTGGTGCCCGGCGAACACGCCAGCACCTTCGGCGGCACTCCGCTGGTCAGCGCGGCGGCGTTGGCGGTACAGGAAGTTATTGAAAAAGAAGATGTGCTGAAAAATGTCAACGAACAGGGCGAATATCTGCTGCGCCAGCTCGGCAAACTCATCAGCAAATACAGTTTCTGCAAAGCCGTCCGCGGCAAAGGTCTGATGATCGGTGTAGTGCTCGACCGCCCCGCCGGTGCGCTCTCGGCAGCGATCCTCAAGCACAAACTCATCACTCTTACAGCGGGCGAAACGGTTTTGCGCCTGCTGCCGCCGTTGAATATAACCCGCGCCGAAGCCGATCTGGCTTTGGAACGCATTGCCGCCGGTCTGGCGGACTATGCCAAAAGCATTGAAGCATAAGAAAAGGAGCTGTTTATCATGTATAAAGATTTATTGACTTTGCGCGATATAAATGCTTCCGAACTGGAAGAATTGTTCGCACTTACAACTTATTTCAAGCAGAACCGGGGCAAGGTGGGCTGCACAGATCTCAAAGGCAAGAGCATCGGACTGATTTTTGCCAAATCCTCCACCCGCACCCGGGTATCGTTTGAAGTCGGGGTACACGAACTCGGCGGCAATCCGCTTTATCTCGACAGTACCAAGATGCAGCTCGGCCGCGGCGAAACTGTCAGCGACACCGCCAACGTTTTGAGCCGCTATCTGCACGGTATCGTTATCCGCACCTTTTCGCAGGCCGATATCGAAGAACTCGCCCGGGTCGCCACGATCCCGGTGATCAATGCTCTGACCGACGACTACCACCCGTGCCAGATCCTCGCCGACCTCTTTACAATAAAGGAATACAGCAAAACTCTGGACGTTAAAACCGTGTTTGTCGGCGACGGCGCCAGCAATATTGCCAACTCTCTGATGCTGGGGGCCAAGCTCACCGGCATGAAAATGGTCATTGCCAGCCCCAAAGAATACGCTCCGTCAGCAGCCATCCTCGCGGAATGTGCTCCGTTCGTAGAATGGTGCGAAGATCCGGCCGAAGCGATCAAGGGAGCCAACTATGTCTATACCGATGTGTGGGTGAGCATGGGCTTTGAAGAAGAACGCGCCAAGCGCCTGAAGACTCTGGCGCCGTATCAGGTCAACAAGGCTCTGATGGAAAAGGCGGCAAAGGATGTGAAGTTCCTGCATTGCCTGCCCGCACACCGCGGCGAAGAAGTTTCTGCCGATGTGATGGATGACAGCAACATGTCTATCGTTTTCGACGAAGCTGAAAACCGTTTGCATGTGCAGAAAGCCGTCATGAGTATGATTTTCCGCAATCTGGCCAAATAATCCGGATAAGTGGACTTGACTTTTGCAATATATGCGGTTATAATATTGAAACGAGTTTTTTTCTTACACTAAACAGAGGTATATTTTATGAGCAATATTCCTGAAAAGATGTTGGCGTGGCCGCTGTTCGGCGCCGGTTTTGAATTTTTCGGCAAAGATGACAAACCCTGCGTGGTGGATGTGCCGGAGATCAAAGAAGATGAACTTCTGGTGCGTATCGACGCCATCGGCTTGTGCTTTTCGGATGTGAAACTGATCCGCGCCGGCGAAAGCCATCCGCGCGTGATCTCCAAAGATCTTGCCACCGACCCGGTCATTCCCGGCCACGAAGCAGTTATGAGCGTGGTCAAAGTCGGCGCAAAACTCGCCAAACAGTACGAAGTCGGCCAGCGCTTCATCATTCAGGCCGATATTTATGTCAACGGCAAAGGTTTTGCCTACGGTTACGCTATCGACGGCGGCATGGCGCAGTACAGCGTGCTGGATCAGCGCGTGCTCAATGGCGACGAAGGTTGCTACCTGCTGCCTGTGGCTGAACACATGCCCAGCGCGGTTGCTGCTCTGCTGGAACCCTGGACCTGTGTGCAGGCAGCTTACATGATCGAAAACCGCTCCACACCCAAAGCCGGCGGCAAACTGCTGGTCGTCGGTAAAGCCGGCAACATTTACACCGCCGGTGCGGCAGTTGCGGCCAATAAGCCCGCCAGCTTGACCACTTTCGGTCTGGACGATGCGGCAGTTGCGGCGCTGGAAGCCGAACTGGGCATGAAAGCGGTCAAGATCGATGCGCTGGATGAAAATGAAAAATTCGATGATATTTTTGTAGCCGACCGCTGTGCGGAAACCACCGCCAAAGTCGCCAAGATGGGCGCTTTCGGTGCCGTGGTGAGCTTCGGCGGCGAACTGCCGGCTGAAAAACTCTCATTCGACGTGGGCAGCATCCACTACCAGGGCTGGTTCTATCAGGGCACGACTTCCCGCGATATTTCCAGCGCCTACGGCCGCAATGTCCGCAGCACCATGAAAGCCGGCGGCAGCTGCTGGCTGCCCGGCGGCGCCGGTGCCATGGGCCAGATGCACACCCAGATGGCGGTGGAAAATCCCAACGGGCCCAAACGCATTCTGGTTTCCGATATGGATCAGAGCCGTATCGACAATGTTAAACGCCTGCTGGCCGACAAGATCGCCGAACGCGGTATTGAATTTGTGGCGGTGAACCCCACCACCATGAGCGCCGAAGAATTTGAAAAAGTCCTGAACGATTTTGCGCCGGAAGGCTTTGACGACATCGTCATGCTCGTGCCGGTGGTGCCGGTGCTTATGCAGTCGGCAGCTCACCTGGGCAAAGACGGGCTGATGAATATTTTTGCCGGTATTCCCGCCGGTAAAGAAGGGGAACTTGACCTTGCCGCTATCGCCCACAACGGCGGCCGTTACATCGGTTCGTCGGGCAGCAAGACCGCGCATTTGCGCCACACGCTGGAACTGGCGACCACCGGCAAACTCCAGCCGGTCACGGCGCTGGCGGCAGTCGGCGGCATGCAGGACCTCAAAAAAGGTCTGGATGCGGTGGCCAATGCCAAGTTCCCGGGTAAAACGGTGATCTTCCCCAACTGCGAAGATATGCCGCTTACTCCGGTCAGCCAGCTCGGTGATATTCTGCCCGATGCTGCGGCGACCTATGATGAACAGGGTTTCTACACCAGCAAGACCGAAAAAGCTCTGCTGGATAAATTTGAAAAGTAATATAATATATGCTGAACGCGCGGACAATCACCAAACTCCTGCTGATGCTTTTTGCAGTATCGGCAGGAGGCGCTATATACTCTGCTCCCGCTCTGGGCAAAAATCTGGATCACGGATTTGAACCGCCCAAACGGGATCCGGGTTATCTGCAGCATGCCCGCGCCGACCAATGGCGCCTGACCGGCAAAACGCTTTTCGTCAAGGGCAATGTATACATACCTTACGGCAATATGACCATTACGGCAGATTCGGCAATGATCGATCTGGAAAGCCGCGATATCGAAGTAAAGGGCAATATCTCCTTTGCCACGGTCAAGCGCACGGTGCATACTGTTACTCTTGACGAGCTGGAGCGTTTGCAGAAAGCGCCGGGAGCAGCGGTAAAAATTCTGGGGATCACGACCGATCCGCTGGGCAATCAGAAATTGCAGATAGAAATGTCGCGCGATGCCAGCGCGGTTCAGGCTGACCGCATGTCCGGCAATCTGCTGACCGGCAATATGAGCTTTACCAATATACGTTTGCGTGCCAGCGGTTTTGTCTGCCGCGCCAAACGCGGGGTGCGTCAGCCGGGCGGCGAGCTGCGGTTGGAAGATATGGAAGTTTCCAGCTGCGAATATCTCTTTGAAGATCAGAGCCACTTCAGCATCAGCATGAGCAAAGCCAATATCTATCCGCACGAAACGGAAGGCTACGGCTTTGATAATTTTGAAAAAGAACAGTCCGAATACAGTCTGTGGGGCTACAACAGCTTTCTGCGGATCTACGGTGTGCCGGTTTTCTGGCTGCCGATGATCTACAAGCCCAAAGATGAAAGTCCGGGGTTGTTCAGTACCCAGATCGGCTATAACAGCGATTGGGGCTTCAACGTGCTGATGACCAAAAAGTTTCAGCTGGCGGACTACCCGCAAGTGGAAACCGCGCTGGATCTGGATTACTACACCAAACGCGGTCTGGGCTACGGCGAACGCACCAGCATAACTACTGCCAATTCGCATACCGAAATCAATGCCTACGGCATATATGACAACGATCCCTACGAAAGCAGCGGAGAAAAACCGGCTCCGGACAATGATTCGCGCTTCAAGATACCGCATCAGCGGTTTGATTTCCAGCTGACCAACTACACCCACCTGACCCCGCGGCTGGATTTCCGCGCGCAGGTGGAGTGGATGAGCGATCCTTATATGCTCGACGATTACTTCAAGACCCGCGCCGATGATTTGAGCGAACCGGCAAGCTTTACGGCGCTGGAGTATCAGCACGACCGCTTTTCAGCCTCGCTTTACACGCGTTTTCAGGTCAATGATTTTTACACGACCATTCAGAAACTGCCGGAAGCGCGGTTGGATATTCAGCGCCAGGAGATCATTCCGGGCACCAACATCTACTATCAGGGTTCGCACACAGTCGATTATCTGCGTATGAACTGGGCAAAATTCGACCGCCGCTGGAAAAACCCCATGGGCAAGCTGAAAAATTACGAAACCGGCCGCTTTGACTCGGTGAATTTCCTCTACTACCCGCTGCGGACAGCTTATATCAATATCGTGCCCCGCGCCGGTCTGCGTATGACCGGCTACACCAACAGCTCCAAAAACAAGGTTCGCACGCAGGATATATTCAATATGCAGGCCGCCGCCGATGAAGACGAAGATTACGGCCTGACGGTCAATAACTACAATGACCGCGGCGACGGCAAATTCCGGCTGATTGCAGAATTCGGCGTGGAAGCCAATACCAAGATCTACAACACCTGGCAGAATATCCGCAGCGATTTTCTGGGTCTGGATGGTTTGCGGCACATCTGCGAACCTTATGTGAACTACACATATATAACCGATCCCTCGGTCAACCGCAACAAACTGCTGTTTTTCGACGGAGTTGACCGGCTGGAAAATCTGAATTTCCTCCGCATCGGGGTACGCAACCGGCTGCAGACCCGCCGCGGTGGTTTCGGCGATGCCAAGATCTACGAGTGGTTTTCAATGGAAAATTACTGGAATATTTACTTTGACGACGACGATGATTACAATCACATGGGCGATTTCTGCACCCAGTTGACCTTCAACCCCACACCCCAGCTGCAATTCAATGGTTTTATTTCCATAGACACTGATAATAACCAGACCCACGATATGCAGGCAATCCGGGGCAAACGGCAGGCCGGCAGACCGGGAATTTCGGGTAATTTCTTCAACCGGCTCTACATGGATGTGCGCTACAATCCCATTGAAGATGTAACTCTTTACATGGCTTACGATTATCGTGACGGCTACACCGGCCGTGCGGAATATTCCATGGGCAGTTCGCTCACCAGTTTCTACTCCGGCGGAGTCTTTGACCAGTACCGGGTGGTAGAGCGTTTGCAGACCATGACTCTCGGGGTGATGGCACCGATAACGCCAGACCGCAAGACTTTCGGTTCATTCAAAGTCAGCTACGACTTTGAAGAAGGCATGTTCTCGCGCCAGACGCTGGCGATATCGCGCTTGTTCCATTGCGTGCAGTTGAGCGGAGTAGTGGAATTCGAGCGCCGGCGCGACGATGACGATGATTTGAAAAAGGATGTATCTTTCGGGGTATACGCCACGCTGGTGGGCTGGGAAAATCCGCTGGATGCGGTCCGGCGCGATATGGTCTCCAAACTTACCGGCGTACAATAATTTTTTGCAGGAGCAGTAATCTATGTGGATCGTAACCGGAGGTGCCGGTCTTATCGGCAGCGCAGTTGTCTGGCAATGGAACAAAAACGGCATCGAAGATATATTGATCGTTGATCATCTGGGTAATTCTGAAAAGTGGAAAAATCTCCGCGCATTGCGTTACAGCGACTATCTGGAAAAGGATCAGTTTATAGCCAAACTGGAAAACGGTGATTTCGATAATTGCGCGATCGAAGGAATCATGCACCTCGGAGCGTGCTCATCGACCACCGAGCTGGATGCCACTTATCTGGTGCACAACAACTTTCAATACACCTGCAAACTGGCGGAATTTGCCATAAAAAAGAATATCCGCATGGTCTACGCTTCCAGCTGTGCAACTTACGGCGATGGAGCGCTCGGCTACCGCGATGACGAAAGCGTTATCGAAGAATTGCGCCCGCTGAACATGTATGGTTACAGCAAGCAGATGTTTGACCTTTACGCCAAAAAACGCGGCTGGCTCAATAAACTTGTGGGTTGTAAATTTTCCAATGTGTACGGTCCTAATGAATACCACAAAGCCGGTATGCGCAGCGTAGTGCTGCGGGCTTTTGAACAGATCACCGCCGAAGGCCGGATGCAGCTTTTCAAAAGTTACAAGCCCGAATATGCCGATGGCGAACAGATGCGCGACTTTCTGTATGTAAAAGATGCCGTAAAAATGCTCTGGCATCTGGCATGCGTAAATACTTCGGTAAGCGGCTTGTTCAATATCGGCAGCGGCCGGGCTGAAACCTGGAACTCAATGGTAACCTACGCTTTTGAAGCGCTCAATACGCCGAAAAATGTTGAATATATCGAAATGCCTGAACACCTTAAAGGTAAATATCAGTATTACACCTGTGCGGAGATGGAAAAAATGCGCTCCACCGGCTACACCGGTGAAATCATGACTCTGCGCGATGCCGTGCACGATTATCTGGTAAACTACTGCCTGCCGGGTAAATATCTGGGCGACGAATAAGTCTGCACCCGTATTTTGAGAGTATGGGAAATTATGGGAGGGTATGGGAAAAAAACCATACCCGGTAAGCATTGCTCTGCCTGAAGCCAGCCGACAGCAAAAAAGGCGGCAAGACAATCTCTCATACACTCTCATACATTCTCAAGCCGCCATCTACCATATTGCCCGCGCATGCGGAGAAAATCAAAACCACCGGCTTAGCCGGTGGTATGCACCACGGCTTCAAGGCGATGGTACCGGCAGCCCGACACGGGCTTTGAATTATTTACCGCTTGCAACTATTGCCCTACTACTGCAAATGCAGTAATATATTACGAACTCATAGTTGCAAACAACATTGTTTTATGTCATTAATTGCATCCGCATTTGATTGATGACTTCGTCATCTTGAAGCTAAAGCTATTTCGGCAACATACCGGCTCAGCCGGTAGTTTTTTTACACTAAAGCAATATAACAAAAAATGGGGCTGTTGCAAAATGTTTTGAATTTTTGCAAAAGCCCCACTTTTGTTTGTACTGAATAATTACTTTTCGCCGGTCATGTAATCCGGCTTGGCGAGTTTGAATACTTTATATTTTACAAATTCGCGCATTCTCTGACATGCCGCGTACAGTGCCGGCGTGAAGATGATCCCCACCACCGTTGCCAGCAGCATGCCCGAGAAGGTGGTTATACCGATTGCCTGACGGCTGGCGGCACCCGCCCCGCTGGCGATAACCAGCGGGAACACCCCGAAGAGGAAGCTCCATGCGGTCATCAGCACCGCACGGTAACGCAAATCGCCGCCGCGCATGGCTGCTTCAATTACCGGTACGCCGCGTTCGCGCTCCTGTTTGGAAAATTCCACCATCAGAATTGCGTTCTTGGCGGTCAGCCCGATCAACATGACCATCCCCAGCTGGGCGTAAATACTCATCGTTTCGCCGGCTATCCACAAACCGAGCAGGGCGCCCAGACTGGCAAATGCCACCGACATCATTACCGGCACCGGAATACTCCACGATTCGTACTGCGCCACCAGAAAGAGATACGCAAAGATGATCGCCAGCATCATGAGTTTGCCCAGCTGACCTTCGTTTTCTTTTTCCTGATAACTCATACCGGTCCATTCCACATGGTAGTTGTTGGGCATCTTGATTCCTTCAATGATCTTGATCAAATCCCCGGTGGATGCTCCGGGTTTGCCCTGCACGTTCATTTCGGCCGAAGTGAGCTTGTTGAAGCGCTGTATACGGCGCGGCCCCACCATAAAGGAGAGTTCGCCGATCGAACTCAAAGGCACCATTTCGCCATAGCTGTTACGCAACTGGACATTTTTTATTTCGTCGATCGAAGAACGGTTGTCTTTGCCGCTCTGGATCTTGACATGGAAACTGTTGCCGAGGATGTTGAAGTCGTTGACATAGAAACTTGCCAGCTGACTTTGCAGACTCGAATAGATCGTTTTGGCGGTCAACCCAAGAGTTTCAGCTTTTTCGCGGTCGATATCCAGATAAAGCTGCGGTGTGTTGGCGTCGTAGGTTGTGATAGCATACAAAGTTTTGGGGTCAGCGGAGATCTTGCCGGCTACATCCATAGCGTTGTTGAAGAGATCTTTCGGCTGGATGTCGCCTTCGCCGGAAAGCATGAAACTTGCCCCGCCGGTGGCACCGAGACCCATGATCGCCGGCGGTGTGAAACAGAGAATATTGGCCGAGGCTACGGTACGCGCTACGCCCTGTATTTTCATATTCATCTGTGCCAGCTGCTTATCGGGAGTTTTACGCTTGTTCCAATGTTCAAGGTCCACAATGGCAATACCGCCGTTTTCGGTACGGCCGGAAAGAATGCTGAAGCCGGAAGCGATCAGCACACTGCGGACACCATCGACTTTAAGCACCTTATCGCGGAATTCAAACAGCGCCTGTTCGGTACGGGCAAGCGTGGCCCCCGGCGGCAATTCGATATTTACGAGAATCGCGCCTTTGTCTTCGGTTGGCAGGAAGCTGCTCAACAATTGCTTGTTCACCAGCCAGATACCGCCCAGCACAATACCAAAGAGGATAAAGGTAAGTATAGCCCGGCGCACGAGTATTTTTACTCCGAAGAGATAGAACCGGCGTGAATTATCCAGCACAAAGTTGATCGGTGCATAGAATTTTGCCGGTTTTTCTGCCGGCGGACGCAAAAGCAATGCACACATCGCCGGGCTCAAAGTCATGGCAACCATGGTCGAGAAGCACAGCGATATACACATGGTTACAGCAAACTGCATGTAGATCGTGCCGACCATACCGCCGTAGAATGCCAGCGGGGCATAGCAGGCTATTGTCACCAGCGTAGTGGCAATAATCGCTCCGGTGATCTGCTGCATGCTTTTGATGGCCGCATCTTTGGCGGAGAGCTTTTCGCGTATCATGAGCGACTGACAGTTTTCGACCACCACAATGGCATCGTCGCACAAACTGCCGACCACCAGAATAAGTCCGAACATGGTCAGCACGTTGATGCTGTAGCCCAAGGCCAGCATGACCGGGAACGTGGCCATCAGCGATACCGGAATTGCCACCGAAGGAATCAATGTTGCACGCCAATCCTGAAGGAATATCCAGGTGATGATGACCACCAGCAGCAGTGCCACGACCAGAGTGGTGATGATTTCTTCAAGCGAAATAACAATAAATTCGGTCGGGTCATAAGCCGTAGTGTAGCTTACTCCTTGCGGAAAACGCTTGGAAAGACGTTCGAGTTCAGCTTTAACATCTTCCACGGTGCGGAGCGCGTTGGCGTCGCTCGAGCGGTAAATCATCATACCCACGGCTTCGCCGTTGTTGTACCAGCCCTTACCTGCATAATCTTTGGATCCGAGTTCGACTTTGGCAATGTCTTTGAGCCGGATAAGGTTGCCGTTACCATCGTTGCGGACAATGATATTGCTGAACTCTTCGGCCGTTTTCAAGCGGCCCTGCACGTTGAGTTTGTATTCGATGTAATCGCTGGCGTTTTCCGAGCCGATGGTACCGGCGGCCGCCTGGATGTTCTGCGACTGCACCGCGCCGATGATCTCATCGGTGGAAACGCTCAATCCTGCCATACGGATAGGATCCAGCCAGATACGCATACTGAATACCTGGGCGGACATGACTTCCGCTGCCGCCACACCGTCAATACGCGAGATGGGGTCTTTTATTGTGGTATTCACATAGTTATTGAGTTCAATAACCGACATCTTGCTCTGGTCGGTGGAAAACACAAACACTGCCAGCATGTCGCTGGTTCGTTTATCCACATTTACGCCTACACGTTTTACATCGTCCGGCAGTTTGGGCTCGGCACGTTTCAGCGCATTCTGCACGTTGACCATGGCCATATCCTGATCGGTACCGCTTTTGAACGTTACCGAACAGCTGTAATTACCAAGATTGTCGCAAGTACTGGAAAAGTACAGCAGATCATCCACACCATTGAGTTCATCTTCAATGGGGATAGCCACCGTTTCAGCTACCACGCCGGCACTGGCACCGGCATAGTTTGTGGTCACCGAGATCTGCGGCGGGGCGATTTCCGGGTATTCGGCAATCGGCAGCTTGGTTATCGACATGATCCCGAAAAGCACCAATACAATGCTTATGACCATGGCAAAACGCGGCCGTTCAATAAATATCTTGGAAAACATTTTTAATGACTCCTTAAAACCTTATTTGGCAACTTCCACCGTCACGCCGGGGCGCGCCTTATGGGTGCCGTCAACAATGACTGTTTCGCCGATATTCAAACCTTGTTCCACGATCACATATTTACCGCGGGTGTTGCCGACTTTCACGTCGCGGCGGCTGACTTTATTATCTTTATCAAGTACGTAAACGTATGCGGTATTGTTGTCATACATGATCGCTGAAGGGGTGACTGCCGGACGGTTTTTGGCAATCAGGCGATCCAGCATCACCGACACTGTGGAGCCGGGAATAAGTTTCTGAAGTTTGTTGGGAAATTCAGCATAGATCTGAATGGTATCGGTACGGCGGTTGGCAGCATTGTCCACAAATTCCACCTTGCCGATTTCTTCATAATTGCTGTCGTCAGCGAGTTTCAAAGCTATTTTTGCTTCTTTCTTGAGTATATCAAGCGTGCCGAACATCTGCAGAAAATCACGGTTGCTCATGGCGAATTGTACCCGGATGGGGCTTACCTGATTGATCGTGGCCAGCACTCCGGAAGAAGGGGTTATGTAGTTGCCGGCAGTGTAATTGGTCACACCGATGACCCCATCCATCGGGGCAGTGATAACTGTATTGTTCAAATCATCTTTGGCGGTGATGAGTGCCGCTTCGGCCGCAAGCAGGCTGGATTTGTAGGCTTCCAGACTGCTCAAAGTATTTTCCAGCGAGTCTTTACTGGCGGCGTTCTGACCGTAGAGATTGTGGGCGCGGTTGTAACTGTGCTGGGCGTAATCCAGATGCGCCTTGCATTCGGCGATTTTTGCTTCGGCGCTTTTTACTGCTGCATCGTAACGGATGCGGTCAAAGGTGTAAAGCATCTGGCCCTTGCGGACAAAATCCCCATTTTTAAATCCGACCTTCAGCAGTTCACCTGATACCCGCGGCATCAGCTGCACCACCGCGGGGGCGGAAACCAACCCGGCATAGCGGCGGACTTCAACATCGTCCTGCGCCGCAACTTTGCCGGCTGCAACGATGGGTTTGGGCATTGCCGGCGGAGCGGCATTTACTGCGGATCCAAGCAGGGTACCGCAAGCTGCAATAAGCAGAGCTTTTTTCATTTTTTTTCTCCTGTTATCATTTTTTGAAAAAATTGTCATTTATCGTTTTGTTTTTGCAGAGCGTTCATTTGTTCCAATAACTGCTCCAGTACGTTGGCGAAAGTGGTAAAATCTTCAGCGCTTATCTCTTTGCTGATACTCTGCATTACATTTTCCACCTGCCGGGAATGTTGCTCTTTCAGCTTCAGCCCCATGGCTGTCGGCCGCAGAAGTATGGCCCGGCGGTCGGAAGGACTGGTTGAGCGTTCCACGATATTTTCCCGCACCAGCACATCGACCGTCTGCGAGATCGCGCCGGGCGTGAGCTTAAGTTCGTCGGCAATGTTTTTAAGCATCACACCATCAGGATGCCGGTCGTAGATGACTCCCACCACCCGCAGTTGCGATAACGGCAACCGGTTGGGCAGATCGCATTCGGTAACGCCGGAGCTGCCCAAAAGGTCGGCCAGACGCAGAAGATTGCGCCATACGCGCTCATTTTTCAGTTCTGTATTGCTCAAAATGCATCCTTATTGTTTATCCAGTTAAAAGTAAATCCGGTAAATAGTTTAAGTATTAAAATAATGCCGGAACGCGATTTTTGCAAATTTTCCGGTATTTTATTTTTATTTCAAGGATTATTGCTGATATTTTATACTTGAATTATTGCTTTTTATCATTTGAAGTGTATTTTTATAAGGATTACTTTTTTATTGATAAAAGTTGTTTTTAAGGAGAATGTAATGCAACTTGATTTCAGAATCGACTGGGGGTATCAGTATTTGTATTCACGGCGACATTATCACCCGTTTTTTGAATGGGATGGCCATTTGGAATGCAGTAACGGTACGATTTGCCAAATGCGTAAACTCGATTATCCGGTGATCTGGTACGGTCCCGGTCATTGTGCTCATGAAACCGTTTTGGAAGGTACTTCGTTTACCAGCCGCACCCGTCGCGGACTTTCCGGTATACGGGTGATTGCCGATGTTAATGAAAACAGCGTTTTCAAGCTGGTTACCAAAAGCGGCACCTGGGAATTTTCAGCCCGGCAGATCATTGAAGACGGCCGTATTGTATTTCCGGTGGGTTATAAATATCTTTGCTGCAATGTGATCGTCACCCGTACCGGATATATCTGGTTCAGACCCGGCAAAAAGGATGGCCAGACTGTTTATGAAGCTCCGGAGATCGCTGAACGCAACCAGCTTGATCTGCTGCCGTGGGCGCGGATGACTTCGGCATGGCTGACTCCCGGCGGAAAACTTTCTGTGCCGCTGAAAGTTGACGAAAGCAAGTCTGATTACAGCGAAACGCTTATGCACATGCTTATAATGGCGGCACCGCCGACCGGTTATACGCCCGAAAAAGAGCTGCAGTATCACGACGATTTCACCATCAATGTTTACGTTGACGGGGTGTTGGCGGGCGCTAAAACGCACTTCTTCCGCGAACACGACGGCTTTATGCAGATGCTGGAAGATATCTGGTACCGGCTGCAGATCGCTCCGGGCGAACATCTCATAACCTTTGAAAATACCCATCCGGAAGCCTATTTGCTTTTCAATCGCATAATTTTCCAGCCTTGCAATTACGACCATTTGCAGTTGAGTCTGCCAGCCTGGGCGTTGGTCAATGAAAAGATCATCGGTAAAGTTTTTGCAGTCAAGCGCGATACTGTTACGCTTGAATATCCCACCGGCAGCCGGACCATCGAAGCCGTTCCTGGCTGGAATGAATTTGAATTCACGCTTGACAAGGCCGATAAAGATGTGATAATAAAGGCCAACGGCAAACCCGGGCTGCTGCCGGAAGTCTACGATCTGCCGTCCGAAGATATCCCTGTGACTGTGGGATACGATATGACCGTGGTTCCGCATGATGACAATGGTTTTATGGATTGGCTGCTGGACTACACCTGGCGTACACAGTTGGGCAATCTGGTGGTTTTCCGCGGATTCCTCTACGGCAAGGGCAACCGCAAGCACCGGCCGGTCAGGGGCGACCTGCTTTACAAGTGGGGTAAATTCTGTTGCGAACATGGTATTTATGTGGAAGCTGCCACCGACTTCGATGACGGTAATCTGATCAAAGGTGCCGGCAACATGATCCATACTGTCGGCCGTCACGAATATCCCGGTGCAGTTTATGCCCGTGACCCGCAGGAGCCTTATGCTTCCGGCGATATGAAAGAAGCCAGCGAAAAATTTCAGGAATATTTGAAAATCGAAATCGATCGTGCTCACAATGCCGGCGGCAAATGCGCTTTCGGCGATGCTTCCGGTGGGCACCGCTACTGTTATTTGGCCGGTGCGGACTTTATGCGTACGGAAACCATGGTGCCGCATACCATGCATCTCTGCAGTCAGGCCCGTCCGGCGGCAGAAGCGCTCGGTTCCGGTGAGTGGGGTGTGCATATTGCCATACATCATCCGATGCAGCCGTTTTTTGAAAGTCATCTCGGATTGTACTATTTGAGTATTTTTCAGCCGTGGATCATGGGGGCAAATATGATCTACGAAGAAGACAGTCTGTTTGTGCTTTTCAAAGAAGAGCGGCAGACTTGGGACGATGCTCTGACCAAGGGCAAGCGCGATATGACCCGCGATTTCTACAAATTTGTGAAAACTCATCCCCGCAGCGGCAAGTGTGTTCGCAATATAGCTTTCCTTGAAGGCCGGTATGCCGCGCCGTTCAACGGTTTTATTTGCGATGTGGAGCAGACTCCGGACTATTCGGTTTGGGGGTACTTCGGCAACAACGCTCCGGAGTGGGGCCATAAACAGCCGGAAAAGTGCCGTCATGTGCTCGATGTGCTCATGCCGGGAGCCAATACCCAGCCGCTGCGGCAGAAGTATGACAAGCGCCGTTTCTTCTTCTCCGGCAATCCTTACGGTGATTTTGACGAAGTGCCGGTGGAAGCCGCCAGTGATTACTTCAACCAGTACAAGCTGCTGCTGAATCTGGGTTGGAACACTGCCATTGCTGAAGATATGGAAAAACTTGCCGACTATGTGAAAAATGGCGGCATACTCCTGACCGGTCTTCCGCAGTTCAGTACTCATGTCAAGCGCGATTTTCTCAAGGATTTCAATGATCTGGCGCTGTGGAACGACGGAGATTTGAGCGAATTTGCCGGTATCAAAGTCAATGGCAGGGGCGAAAAATTCTCCGGTCAATGGAATTGCGCGTGGCGCGAAACATTGCCGGCGGTGGAACTTTCTTCGGCTCCCAATGACGATGTTAACGAAGATGATATCGGTTTTACGGCAGATATTGAACTTGCCGGTGCGGAAGTTGTCATTTTTGATGCCTCCACTGCCAAGCCGCTGCTGGTGCGTTACAAACTCGGTGCCGGCTGGGTCTACACCTTTACCTTCTGGGCATACCCCGGTCATGAAAAGTTTCAGCAGTTCAGTGCCACGGTCGTTGCGGCGCTTGCCGGCGAAGTTCGCGGAGAATACTACGTGGACGATCCATCCAAAGAGATTTTCTGGACTCATTGGCAGGGGGCCGACGATGGCTCTGACGCACTGTTGATGCTGCTCAATACCGACTGGACCGGCAAAGGAAATATCAAGACTGCCACCATTCAGACTCCCGACTGGGCGTTTGAAATCGATGTGCCGGAACGTGATATGCGTTTTGTGCGGATCTACAACGATAAAGCTGTGGTCTCGGATACGTCTTTGTACATGCGCAAAAATTCCGAAGGCAAACTCATGGCTTATGGCTCCGGTGTGGTAAGCTGTCTGGTTTACTCCGGCTGCGAAGTTGAAGAACGTGTTCTGGATTTCGGAAACAGTACTGAAATGGAAATAACTCTTTGATTGGAAAGAACGATGCAAGGATATTGGATTGAATTATTTACCCCCCGGGCCAAGGCCGATGTCCGGGACTTTCTGCCGGAAAATGTGGAATTTCTGAAAAATCCTCCGGCCGAAAAACTGCAGGATCTCTTGAATGCAGCCCGCAGCGGCAATGCCCGGGTTTTGCTGGAGTGTCCGGCCGAATATGACGGTTTGGCGTTTGGCGACGAAATTTATGCCGACAGTTTCAAGGCACGTTCAGTTGTTGCCGATGACTGGTTCGGGTTGCCGCAGTGCCGGATCCTGACTCAGCACAACTTTGTGCTGCGCGAAGTGAAGACCCCGGTAAAAGCCCATCTGGTGGCGGCGCGTGTTGCCGGCTACCGCGATGCATGTTTCGGTTTGCTTGATGCGGAAAAACTGCCGCTTCTGTTTGAAGCCCCCGACTGCAGCAACATTCTGATAAGTGTTACACCGCTGGCAAGCTTTATACAGAGCCGTTTTGCTCCGGCTTGTGACTGGAAGATCGTTATCGGCAAACTGCTGGCTTTTTTGAGTTCAAGCAAAGATATTGTGCCGATTGATTACACTATGTCGGTGCATCCGGCGTATCAGGCCAAAGAGTCGTTGCCCGCCGATGCCGAAGGCGCGGCTTTCAAGCGCAATGCCGAATGGTTTTACCGGGAAATGATCTACAATCACCATGGCAATATGGGGGTTTTTGAAGGCTGTACTTCGGTGATCGATGTTACCGGCAGACAATGGATAATGCCCGCATTGCGCGGCGATTGTCTGGGCGAGTGTGCCGCTGTGGGCGCGCTGGATTACATCATCAACGGAGAAAGTGCCGGTCGGCAGATGGCCGAAGGTTTGATCAAAACCATGCTCGATACGCCCAAAGTGCGTGATTGCTGCACTGCCAGCCAGACATTCGGTTCGCTCTTTTTTGACGACAGCAACCGCTCAGTTTACGGCGACGACAATTCCCGTGCCGCGCTGGGGGCAATTCTTGCCGAAGATTTGCTGGAAGATCCCAGACATGCAAAAAAACTTCTTCAGCTCGGATATTCGCTTTTGCGTACCACCGGACCCAACGGGTTGCGTACTCCGAGCCTGATCCAGCCGGAACACTTCCAAAACAATAAAACATGGAAGTTTTACCGGGAAAACAACTACGAAAAATGCCATCCGCATTATCAGGCATGGCATTGGGCGTTGAATTGTCAGTTATACAAGCTTACCGGTGACCGGGATTTCCTCGACAGCGCCATTGCCGCTATGCAGGAAGCCAATAAAGTCTTCCCCGATTTCTATTGGCAGAACGGCGCCACCGGCGACTGGTGCCGCATTCTGCTGCCTTTTGCCATGCTTGTGGAAGTTGACGATACTGCTGAACATCGCGAGTGGCTGGAAAAAGTTGCGGATTTCTTTGTGGAAAAACTCAATGAGTTCGGTACCGCCGCCGAGGTTATGGGCAAGCGCGAATTGGGGCATTATCCATCGCCAACCTGCAATGCCGACCATGGCAAGGGCGAGTGCGCTCTGGTGCAGTTTAATGGCGACCCCGCATGTGATTTGCTCTATTCGGTAAATTACGCTTTCATGGGGCTCCACGAAGCTTATATGGCTACCGGCAAGGCCGCATACAAAACAGCTGCCGACAAAATGGCTGATTTTTTCTGCCGAATTCAGGCTTCAAGTCAGGATCAGCGCTATCTTGATGGCGCATGGCTGCGCGGATTTGACTATGATCTCTGGGAATTCTTCGGCAGTGCCGCCGACTCCGGTTGGGGACCGTGGTGTGTGGAAACCGGTTGGACCAACTCGTGGATAGCTTCGGCTTTGGCTTTGCGTAAACTCAATCGCCCGCTTTTGAGCGAAAAAGCTTCCGATATATACAAAGCTCTCGCTCCGGAGGTGAAAGCAATGATGTTTACGCCTCTGATGCCTTCGACCACCAGCCGCGGTACTCATACAATAATCAATACCGCCTTTACCGGAGGCTTTGCCGAGGGATAAGATTGAAGAATGAAGTGGGGAAGTCTTTTCAGGAAAGGCTTCCCCTCTTTGTCTTGCTGCAGCCGCCGGCGACGGAGATGCCGCGTTTGCCGAAAACTTTCGCAAAGGATGTTGTAAAACTGTTTGCAGGGAAAACACTTTTTCCAAAAATTTTCACAGGAATTGCTTTTATTGGGAACAGAGCGTTAATAAATAAGATACGATAAATAATTCTGTTTATTTCATCTTGATTTTTCAGAACATTCCACAACTGTTCCCGAAATATATGCTTTGCAAAAACTGGGGTGAAAACTGCCTGATTTGAACTTTTGCAACAGCGCCTTTTGTTTTCGGACGCATCATTGGCAATTGTGTATCAGGGCGCGGTGCGCTCAAAGGTATTTTTGCTGATTACCGCCAACAGCAGCAATAATACTGCCGCAGCACACAACCATGGTGCAATTTCGCGGTATTCTATATAGCGTGGCTGCTCAAAATTGGTTTTTTCCAATTGATTTATTTCGTTCATCACTTCGTTCATGGCGTTTTCATCTTCGGCACGGAAATATTTGCCGTTGGTTACTGCTGCCATATCCTGCAAAAGTTTTTCATCGAATTCCCCGGGGTAGCGCACATAACGGCTGCCGAAAAAACCCTCTTGCAGTACATAGGCATTGTTGCCGCCGATGCCGACAGTGTAGATCGTGATATTTTTTTCTTTGGCCAATTCTGCAACTGCCAGCGGTGACAACCGGTGTGCCACATTGTTTTTGCCATCGGTAAAAAGGACCATCACCCGGCGCGGCGCGGCGGATTTATCCAATCTGCGGATGGCCGATGCCACCGGACTTGCGATGCCGGTACCGTCGCCGATTATTCCCGGTTTAAGCGGTGCCAACGCAGCGATCAACCAATCGTGATCCAGCGTTGGCGGCGAAAGATTGTATCCGAAATCTGCGAATCCGATCAATCCTATGCGGTCATTGGGGCGGCCGCTGATGAATTTGGTCAATTCGCTTTTGGCGGTGTCGAGACGGTTTTTCAGAGTCCCGGATTTGAGTGCGCGCTCCAATGCCTGTTCGCTGTTTATATTGGATGGTATGTCAATAGCTGCCATACTGCCTGACAAATCAAGCACCATGATCATATCTATACCCTTGTTGCGCAGAATAAGTCTTTCATCACCCAGCCGGGGGCGTGCCAGCGCCACGGCAAGAAGTATCAGCGCCAGTGCGGTCAATATCCCCGCAAAAGGAGCCGTGCACCAGCGGAAGTTTCGATGTCCAGCGGCCGGATCTTCAGCCGTGGAGGGCACCACCACACCCGGCTGCGGTTTGAAAAAAAGGTAATATGCCGCCAGTACCAGCGCCGGCAGCAGCAGCAAAAGCATCCATGGATACGCAAATAAACTCATATTGCTGATTCCTTCTGATTTTCGGCATTATTTTCATTATTTTCGCCGGTTTGCTCCACCAGATCTTCTGCCCGGTTCACTGCTTGGTTAAAGGCATCTTTATCGGGGCGGATATTGGCAAATTTTATCAGATCTGATTGTTTCATGAATTCTTCCAGATAAAAAGTCTGCGCTGCCGAAAGCGGGGAGCGCTTGCGTTTGAGTTCTGCAAAAAATTCTTCGGTGGTCTGCTGCCTGATCTGCCAGTTGAAACGTACACTCAAATACTCGCGTACCACATCGCTCAACCTTGCCACACACCACTCCAGCGGCTGTTTCCCGGCTTCGGCAGTTTTTCGCAATTCAGCAAGACTTTTCCGGGCGATCTCCCACGGCGGCAGAACTGCTTTCATGCTGTTCTCTCCGGAACGTATTTTCTTTACTGCCAGCAGTATAAGCACAATCAATACTACGGCTGCCGGCACGAGCCATGCAATATAGCGATACGTATTTTTTTGCGGTGCAGCGAGTTTTCCGGCCAACGGCAACTGGTCGGGATCTTCTATCTTGCGGGGGGCAAAATTGATCTTGCCGTGTTCTGCAGTCAATGCGGTTTTGCGCGGCCCATGCCGGTAAAAATTGCGTTCGATGGCAAGCTGTATTCTGCCGGGTGCGATTTCGCCGGTACGGTAACTGCAAATGGGGATGGTAACAAGTTTATTTCTGCCGGAAAGGCTGTAAGAAGTTGTTTTTACTTTGATATTGCCCTGCTGGACGATTCCGTCGTTGGCAATAAAAAGTGCTTCGGGCATATCTTGCCCCCACGGCAGATAACAGTTCACCGCCAGATTCACCAGATCGCCGAGTTGTGGCGTGGTATCAAAATCATGCTCCAGCACTTTTATCACCGCTTTGCCTTCACGTCCGGCGCGGACGAATGATCCGGTACCGACTGCCAGAATGATCAGCAGCAACAATAGTGTTGCTGCACTTGATATAAGAATAGTTTTGCGTTTCATAAAAAATCTCTCAACTTGCCCGCCCGCTGCGGCGGCGCATCCGGCGGTGGAAAAATCCCACCAGAGCGGTAACTGTGTTTGCTTCGGAATCTAAAGAGATGACTTCTGCTCCTGACCTGCGGCACATATCCAGTTGGGCGTTGATTTTATCAAGCTGTTTCCGGATGAATGATTCTCTGGCCTGGCGGCTGTTCAATCGGAGAAATGAGCCGCTTTCAGCATCGTAAAGCGATTTTATTTCTGCGGGCAGCTCAAAAGCTCTTTTGTCGAATACATGCAGTACAATCACATCGTGTCTGCGGTTGGCGATCTTGAGCGCTTTTTCCAACTCTGACGAGTTGTCAAGGAGATCGCTTATAACAAAGATCACGCTGCGTTTGACCAATATGCCGCAGGCATTACGCAATGCTTCGGCAATATTGGTTCTGCCGGCAAAATTGCCCTGCGAAGCCGAGACCAGTTCGCGGATCAACCGCAGATTATTGTGTCTGCCGCTGCGGGGAATCAGGAATTTTATTACCCGGTCGCAGAAAAGCGACAAACCAACCCGGTCGTGATTATTGATTGCACTCAAACCAAGCAGCGCGGCGGCTTCCACCGCACGGTCGGCTATCTTGCTGCCCGCAGGACCGAACGCCATTGAGCCGGAGACATCGAGCATCAGGAGTACGGTCAGTTCGCGTTCTTCGACGTATTTTTTGACGTATGGGGCATTGAGCCGGGCGCTTACGTTCCAGTCGATATCTCTTATATCATCTTCAAAGGTGTATTCGCGCACTTCGTCAAACTCAATGCCGCGACCCTTGAATACGCTGTGGTAAGCCCCGCCGACCACATCGTCCACCAGACGCCGGGTAACGAGTTCGAGCTTGCGGACTTTTTTCAGCAAATCAGCTGTTTCAAGCATCTTTGATCCTCCGGATTTACGGCGTCCTGAGTTCCTCAAGCAGGAAGTTGATGATCTGGTCGCTGGTAAGATTTTCCGCTTCGGCTTCGTAGCTCAATGTTATACGGTGGCGCATGATATCCAGAGCCGTATCTTTGACATCCTGCGGTATGACGTAAGCCCGGCCGGCTAACAGCGCCTGGGCTTTGCTGGCCAGAGCCAACGCAATAGCTGCACGCGGACTGGCACCGTATTCCAACTGCATATCTATATTGCTCAAATGGGCATCGGCCTGACGGGACGATAGATTGTGGCGGTGTCCGGGGCGGGTGGCAATGACCAGATCGAGGATATATTCCACGATCTTTTCGTCCAGATAGACCCGGTCAAGGGCGGCGCGGGCATTGAGTATATCCTGCACCGAGGCGATGGCTGAAGCCCGGTCATTCCAATCCGGATGAGCCGCGCGCTCAAGAACCAGCCGTTCTTCATCGCGCTGGGGGTAGGTAACCGATAATTTGAACATAAAGCGGTCAACTTGAGCTTCCGGCAGCGGGTAAGTGCCTTCCTGTTCAATGGGATTCTGGGTTGCAAGTACCAGAAAGAACTCCGGCAGCGGGAAGCGTTCTCCGCCGATAGTGATCTGTTTTTCCTGCATGGCTTCCAAAAGAGCGCTCTGTACTTTGGCCGGAGCACGGTTGATTTCGTCGGCCAGCACGATATTGGCCACGATCGGGCCGGTGCGGGTGGAAAATTTGTGGGTTTCCGCATTATATATTCGCGTGCCGACCAGGTCCGCCGGCAGCAGGTCGGGTGTGAATTGTATGCGCGAAAATGTGGCACTCAAAGCCTGACTCATAGTTTTTACCGCCAGCGTTTTTGCCAGACCGGGAACCCCTTCGATCAATACATGGCCGCCGGTTATCAAAGCCATGATCAGGCGGTCAACAAGTTTTTCCTGTCCGGCAATGATTCTGCCGATTTCGGTACGCAGCGGGGTGATGAAAGCGGTTGCTTCGCGCAATTCCGACTGCAGTTCAGCAAGGTTTGATTGATTGATCATAGATCTATCCTTCCATAGTTTACGCAATAGTTTTTATCCCGGGCGGATTTTCCGTTGTTGATGTAAGACCGCTTTGCGGGAGATAATGTTCAAGTTTTTGTGTTACTGACTAAAATTAGCGAACAAAACGGTTTTGTCAAGAGTCAAAACCCCGTAAAATGCCAAAAAATCCGTTTTTTTTATAAATACGATTTGGTCTTTCATTAAAAATATGCTAAATTTCAAATCATTTATGGAGTAAAGGAATATGAATTTTGCAAATCCTCATATGCTGTGGGCTTTGCCGGTGGTTGTGCTGTTGACGGCGTTGTGGTGGATCTATGGCGATGTCAAACGCAAAAAAGTATTGAAAAATTTTGCCGGTGGAGCCGATATCGTACTTTCCGGCGGCAAACGTTTTTTCCGCCGGATGCTCCTGCTGGCCGGATTATTAATGCTGGTGCTGGCCGCTGCCCGCCCGTGCTGGGGCGAAAAACCGTTGGAATTCAATATTTCCGAAAGAGATGCTTTGATTGTTTTTGATGTTTCCAAAAGTATGCTGGCCGGTGATGTGGCGCCATCGCGTCTTGAGCACGGCAAATGGCTGCTGCGCGAATTGATCAAACAAAATCCCGATGTCAGTTTCGGTTTGTCGGCATTTTCCGGCAGGGCTTTCATCTCCTGTCCGGTGACCAACGACCGGGTGAGTCTTGAGCAATGTATCGATGAACTGCAATGCGATCTGGTGCCGGTGGGCGGTACGAATCTTGCTGCGGCGCTGAACTCGGCAGTTCAGGCTTTGAAAGCCGCCGGCGGTACGGTGCGCGATATTATACTGGTTTCTGACGGAGAAGAACTCTCCGGCTCCATAGATAAAGAGCTTAAGGCTTTGAAAGCTGCCGGCATACGGCTGCTGGTGATCGGTTTGGGCGACCCGGCAATACCGGCGCTGATACCCGAAACTGATGCTCAAGGCAAAAAACATTTCAAGCGCGACCGGGCAGGGGAATTGGTAAAAACTAAACTCAATGAAACTCTTTTACGCAAGATTGCTGCCGCTACCGGCGGCATTTATGTAAACAGCAATCCATTGAATACCGGATTGAAAGAACTTTCCAGCGCTTTATCATCACAGCAAGCGGATGAACGCAAGGCGATCAGAAGATCGCTGCCTATCGAACGATTTATGATCTTTCTGGTATTGGGCGCGGCGGCGCTGGCGGTCTACATGTTTATGGATGAAGTCCCAATACACCGCAATCCGGTATTGCCGGGGGTGTTGGCTGGCTTGATTTTAATGAGTGCATTTCAATTACCGGCAGCGGATGAAAAAACGGTTCCGGCGCCGGGAAAAACGGCTGCTCCGGATATAGCTGCTGAAAAAACAGACTTTTACCGGACGTATAACAGCGCCAGAGAGTTGCAGCTGCAAAACAAATCCCCCGAAGCCGCGCAAATCTACGAAGGTTTGCTGGCCGATAAGAATACTCCCGATGAAATCAAAACTGCCGCCATGCACAATATGGGGGTTGCCGAACAGACCAATGGCAGAATCAAATTTTCTGAAGCCGCGCAGCAGCTTCGCAAAAGCGATCTGGATGGAGCTCTTGAAACACTCAAGGTTTCGGAAAAGCATCTGGTACAGTCTGAAGAATTTTACAGCAATGTTTTGAAGACCGGCCGCCTGACTGATATAACCAGTCAATCCCAGCAAAAACAGCTTGCCGACCGGCGGGAGGTTGAGTTGCTGCGGGAAAAAATCGAAAAGTTAAAGCAAATGCAAAAGCAGGCGAGAGAACAGACGAAAAACGCTGAAAAGCAGAACCAGCAGAATCAGCAGAACCAGCAGAACCAGCAGAATCAGCAGAACCAGCAGAATCAGCAGAACCAGCAGAATCAGCAGAACCAGCAGAACCAGCAGAACCAGCAGAACCAGCAGAACCAGCAGAACCAGCAGAATCAGCAGAATCAGCAGAATCAGCAGAATCAGCAGAATCAGCAGCAGGCTGATCAATCGGCACAGCAGGCTTTGAACAAGGCGAAAAATGCGGTAAATGACTATAAAAAAGCCGCTGAAGATCTGAAACAGCAGCAGCTTGCCGATCAGGCATCACAGGCAGCTGATCTGCTTAAAGATGCCGAAAAGAAACAGCAGCAGGGAGACTTTGACGGCGCCGCAAAGGATATTGAAAAAGCTTCCGAAGCGCTTGGCCGGGAGTCTGAACAAAATCAAAACAAGGATAAAGGAAAAGCCGCTGACAGTAAACCGGGTGATTCCGGCAAAAAAGAGGAAAAAGAGCAAACTGCTCAATCCGCCGCCGATCAGAGCGGCAATAAAATGGATGATA
The DNA here is from genome assembly GCA_045635745.1 of Victivallaceae bacterium. Lineage (GTDB taxonomy): Bacteria > Verrucomicrobiota > Lentisphaeria > Victivallales > Victivallaceae > SIG78. Next base: position 5,887 of record JAZTWG010000031.1, on the reverse strand, counting down.
AGCAAACCGATGCCTTGCTGGACTCCATGAGTCAGGATGAAAAACTTTTGCGCGATGCCATAAAATCCAACCGCAACCGCCGGGTGGCTCCGGTGGAAAAAGATTGGTGAAAGTGTTGAGTTTGATTATGAAAAAGTATTTTTTGACATTGTTATTGCTGCCGTGTATGCTGTTGATGGCAGCAGACGGAGAATTTCAGGCTGTACTGGAACCCGCTACGGTACTGGAAGGCGAACCATTTGTTCTGCAGCTTATCAACCATGGTAAAGAATTGCCGCAACTGGTGAAAATGCCGGAAAATTTTACTTATCAGGGCAGCAGTCAATCCACCCGGATCGTTAATGGCGATTATACGGTATTGGCCGGATACAGATTTCTTGCGCCTGCTCCCGGCGAGTACAAGATTCCGCCGCTGCCGGTAAAACTGGGAAAAAAGACAGTCAATACGCCGGAACTCATCCTTAAAGTGGCAAAGGACAGCAGCGTGAGTGTCGGGCTTGACGACGTTTTTGCCCGCGGCGTTTTTGCCGGCAAGCGTACTGCGTACTATGTTGGCGAAGATATTCCTTTGTCCGTAAATATTTATTACCCGCAGAAATTGCGTATTGAGCCAACGGCTTATCCGAAGTTGGATATCGGCAAGTCGGTTTTCCGGGATTTCCGCAGTGTCAATCCGGAAAATCCATCCTTTTCCCGGGCGCAGATCAAACGCGAAATTGTGGATGATAAACTTTTCAATGCCGTGATCTTTCCCACATCGTTCCGGCCGCTTGCTCCCGGCAAACTGGTGGTTAAAGGCAGCGTTGACTGCAATATCCTGATTCCGGAACGCCGCCGGAGCAACGATCCCTTTGATGACTTTTTCGGCGGTGGCACCGCTTACCGCCGGATCGGCCGCAAACTGATGATCGAAATGCCGGAAATCACGGTAAAACCCCTGCCGCCAACGCCGCAAGAAGGGTTTTTTCTGGGACTGACCGGAGATTTTACCGGCAGAGTATCTCTTTCGCAAGCAAGTGTAAACGCTTTGGAGCCGGTGAGTCTGGATGTGGTTCTGCAGGCCGGAAATGGTGCATCTTTTGAAACTTTGCAAGCGCCGGAGATTACTTTGCCGGATTGCCGGGTGTATCCGGGCGAAGTGCGATTGGATAATAACAAGTGTTTTATCAGTTATGCCGTAGTACCGCTCAAGGCGGGCAATGTGGATATAAGAGAAGATTTTTATTTCTTTGATCCGCAGAAAGAAAAATATCAGAGCATTTCCATTGACCGCACCTTGCAAGTCCGGCCGTCGGTGGGCAAAAGTGTAACTGCCACTACCACCGCTGTTCCGGAAGCCGGCAATATTGCAAGTGCTGCCGGAGCAAGTGAATCGGCCAAACTGCCCCGTACCACATTGCTCTATTGCAAAAAAGCACCATCCGGTGCTTTGCGGCTCTGGTTCATGCGCAATCAGCCATTGGCGGCATGGATATTGTTTATCAGTGGACCGTTGATCTTTCTGATCGTCCGGCTGGTCAGGCGTTACCGCGACCGGCATGTCGGCGATCCGGATGCTGAACGGCGGGAACGGGCCGGTGCCATGCGAAATACTCTTGCAGAAAAAGTCCGCAAGTGCGATGATGGCGATTTGCCGCAGTTGATCACCGGGGAAGTTGCAAACTTTTTTAGCGATCGCTGGAAACTGCCCGCCGGGTCCACAATGGAAGATATTGCAGCAGCTTCTGCAGATAAAGAACTTGCCAAGGCACTCGAAGAGTGCGCCAATGTCAGTTATCTGCCGCCGGAGCTGGCGAAAAATGCCCTCGGCGACAGCGAACGCATCAGACGGACGGTGATCAATGCCATTAAAACCATGGCGCTGTTTCTGATATTGGGCGCGGGGATGTCGACTGCCGCTGCTGAAGTGAAAAAAATTCCGGAAAACTGGCACGATGCGCTGAAAGCCTATGACCGGGGCGATTACTCCCAGGCCCGGGCTTATTTTGAAAAATACCATCAGGAAAATCCGGCAGACCCCAATGTGCTTTACAACCTCGGTTGTATTGCCGAAGCCAATGGCGAACAGGAAATGGCGCTCTGGTATCTGGAAAGCGCCGGCTTGCTTGATCCGCTGGACAGCGCGATATATCAGAACCGTAATGTGATGCGCGGAAAATTCTTTTTGCCCATGACCGATGCTGCATCCACTCCGCGTGAATTGCTTGACGCTTTGCGCGACCGCCTGTGTCCCGGTGATTATCTTGTTATTGCCGCTGTCTGCTGGTTTATATTTTTCATATTGCTGATTTTCCGCCGAAAACTGCCGGAAAGTGTCTGGCTTGGCTGCGGCGGCGGATTGGCTGCTGTAATGCTGTTGGCTCTGATCATGATGTTCAGCGGCTGTCAAACCTCTTACCGCAAAGATCAGGCACTGGTGGTAACCAAAAATGCGGAAATATTCAGCTTCCCCGGCAAACATAACGGTAAAAAAATCGGTTCGCTTGCAGGAGGTACTCCGGTGACGGTAATTGAAAGCGAAAGCGATTACTCGCTCGTGCGTTCCGGCAAGCTGGAAGGCTGGACCCCTAATCAAAACATCCGCAAGCTGGCGATCCGCTGATCATATAAGTTTTCCTGGCGGGGCTGTTGCAAAACCTTTTTACCGGTTGGCGGCAGCTCCGTTTTTTTTGCCCGGCATCAGAATTCTGCTGGTATTGCTTTGAGCAAAAGCAAAACAGTATATGTGCAGATGACGCGCCGGATTTATAATAGGTAATTTATATCAGATTTTTTGAAGCGCTCTGTTTCCGACACGGGTAGGTAAATAAAAGCGATGACAGCAACTTGTGAGCTGGAAACTTTTTAAAAACTTGAAGGGCATTTATCTTTTTGCGTTGCAAAAAGATAAATGTCAGGAAAAGGTTTCCCCTCATCAATTACCGACCCTTATTGGGAACCGGGCCTTTTGAAAATGCAGCAAAAAACACCCGCAGAAACGTTTGCTTCTGCGGGTGTTGTTGTTACTCTGATGAGTTGACCGGTCAGATCATGCTTTCCCAGAGTTCGGCATCTTCCAACTTGGCTTTCACCACGTTGACAAATGCTGCCGCCATGCTGCCGTCGATCACGCGATGGTCAGCGGAAAGGGTGATCTTCATCATGTTGCGGACAACGATTTCGCCATCGCGCACCACCGCGGTCGGCACGCCGCTGGCTACTGCCAGAATTGCGCTTTCACCGGGATTGATGATCGCACCAAAACTTTCCACATTCATCATACCCATGTTGGATACGGTGAAAGTGCCGCCCTGCATATCGGAGGGCGAAAGTTTGCCGGCGCGGGCCTTTTCGGCCAGAATACCGGATTCTTCCTGGATTTCGTCCAGGCCCATCTTGTCGGTATCCCGCAGCACCGGAACCACGAGACCGTTGTCTATGCTTACAGCCATGCCCACATTGATGTGCGGCTTTTTGGTGACGGTGTTGCCGTCGCAAACGCTGTTCACCAGCGGGAATTCCTTCAGCGCCAGAGCCACAGCTTTGAGTACGAATACGTTCACACTCAAATTGATGCCGTCGTTCTTGAGCTGTTTGCGGAATGCCATGATGTTGTCCATTTCCACAGCTACGGTCACGTAGAAGTGCGGAATGGTCTGCTTGCTCTGGCTCAAACGCTGGGCAATGACCTTGCGCATGGTGGTCATGGGCTGCGGACGCGAATCGATCGCCACTTTGACGTCGGCAAGAGTGATTCTGCCATTGTCGCCGGTGCCTTCGATTTCCAGAAGTTCCAGACCTTCAGCTTTGGCCATATTGAATGCTACCGGAGTGATCTTGCGATCATTGTATCCGGTGGCTTCCAGATAGTTTTTCACGTCTTTTTCGGTTACACGGCCGTTGCCGCCGGTACCGTTGACCTTCTTGAGGTCAATGAGGTAGTCTTTGGCAAATTTTTTGGCACGCGGCGAAGCTTTGAGCTTGCCGGCTTTGGCCGGAGCGGGAGCCGCAGCTTTGGGGGCCGGAGCCGCCGCCGGAGCGGGAGCTGCCGCCGGAGCAGGGGCCGCGGGAGCCGCGGGAGCCGCTTCAAGCATATCCGCAGGAACTGCTTCACCGGCATCGCCGATGATCGCACCGGTGGTCATAACCGGAACTTCTTTGCCGGCGGGCACCAGAATCTTCAGGATGGTACCTTCAAACTGGGATTCGACTTCCAAAACGGCTTTGTCGGTTTCCACTTCAAAGATAACATCACCCTTCTTTACGGTGTCGCCTTCTTTAACTTTCCAGTTATCGATAACCACAGTCTCTTCAGACTGCCCGAGTTTCGGAATCGGAATTTTTGTTGCCATAATAAGTTCTCCTGATCAAATTACAGGGTGGCTTTGACGGCGTTGGCAATGTCGTCGGCGGTGGGCAGGAAGACCTTTTCCAGCGTGACGGCCTGCGGGGCAATACCATTCTTGGCACCGACCTTGAGTACCGGAGCATCAAGATCGTCAAAGCAGTTGGCAACCACCTGCGAAACGACTTCACCGGTGAAGCTGCCGATATCTACGCACTGGCTGACCACAACGCAACGGCCGGTCTTACGGACAGATGCAAAGACCGTTTCCCAGTCGAAGGGCACCAGAGTACGAACGTCGATAACTTCCACATTCACGCCTTCAGCAGCGAGCTTGTCTGCGGCCTTCTGGGCATCGGTCACTGCCGGACCCCAGCAGACGATGGTGGCATCATCACCGGCTTTGACAATGTTGGCTTCGCCGAACGGAATGAGGTATTCTTCCTGCGGAACAACGCCCTTGACGTTGTAGAGCAGCTGACCTTCAACGAACACTACCGGGTTGTTGGTACGGATAGCGGTCTTGATCATACCCTTGGCATCATAAGGATTGGAGGGATAGGCCACATAGGTACCCGGAATGTGGGCGAACATGCTTTCCAGACTCTGCGAGTGCTGGCCGCCGTAGCCTTTGCCGCCGCCGACGCTGCAGCGCACCACGATCGGAACTTCGGTGGAAGCACCGGTCATGTAATGCCACTTGCCAGCCTGGTTGGCGATCTGGTCGGAAGCCATCAGCGCAAAGTCCATATACATAAGTTCGGCAACCGGACGGTAGCCGGTCATAGCCATACCTACGGCAGCACCGCAGATACAGGCTTCGGAGATCGGGGTGTTGAATACGCGGTCACGGCCGAAGCTTTCGAGCAAACCCTTGGAAAGTTTGAACGCCCCGCCGTAATCGGCAACGTCTTCACCGAAGAGCACCACGCGCTTGTCGCGCATCATTTCTTCCATCAAACCTTCTTTGATGGCATCGCGGTAGTTCACGCGGCCGTCGGCATCGCGTTTGACCACCGGAAGCGGTTCATCGATGGTAACATCGCTGTACTGGGCGGGAACTTCGTCACAGAAAGTATCGGTGTACATGTGCTTGATAACGTCGGCCGGATCCGGATCGGCGGCATCAGCAGCACGACGGGCAGCGCGGGCGTTGCGGTCGGCAACTTTCTTTTCGATGGCAGCGAGTTCTTTTTCGCTGGCGATCTTGCCGGAGAGGATTTCAGCGCGGAAGCACGGAACCGGGTCAACTTCCTGCCAGCGGGCTTCTTCTTCGCGGGTACGGTATTCGTTACGCGGGTCGGACAAGCTGTGGCCGTAGTAGCGGTAGCTGTCGAGTTCCAGCAGCACAGGACCTTCGCCTTTGGCGATGGTTTCTTTGGCGCGGACGATCGCATCGCGGACAGCCATCGGGTTCATACCGTTGATGACTTCGGCGTGCATATTGTCGTTGTCAAAACCGGCGGCACGGCGGGCCAGGTGGTCCAGACCGTTGACTTCGCCGTCAGCACGGCCGGTCATACCGAAGTGGTTGTTGACAATGATGAAGATCAGCGGCAGACC